>JBKBKD010000016.1:0-72929 GCA_046294595.1 Novosphingobium sp. | reverse complement strand
ATCATCGCTGGCGCCGAAGCGCTCTGACGACTGAGATAGAAGGCAAGGAAACAACCATGGCCACCGTGCTCTCCTCTACCGGCAAGATCAGCCAGGTCATCGGCGCCGTCGTCGACGTGACCTTCGACGGCGAACTCCCCGCGATCCTTTCGGCGCTTGAAACCGACAACAACGGCAACCGCCTCGTTCTCGAAGTTGCCCAGCACCTTGGCGAGAACACCGTCCGCACCATCGCGATGGACTCGACCGACGGTCTGACCCGCGGCCAGCCCGTGACGAACACCGGCGCGCAGATCTCGGTGCCGGTCGGCCCCAAGACGCTTGGCCGCATCATGAACGTCGTGGGCGATCCCATCGACGAGCGCGGCCCAGTCGGCGCAGAGCAGACCGCTCCGATCCACGCCAAGGCGCCGGAGTTCATCGACCAGTCGACCGAAGCCTCGATCCTCGTCACCGGCATCAAGGTGATCGACCTGCTCGCTCCTTATGCAAAGGGCGGCAAGATCGGCCTGTTCGGCGGCGCGGGCGTGGGCAAGACCGTGCTCATTCAGGAACTGATCAACAACATCGCCAAGGGCCACGGCGGGGTGTCGGTCTTCGCAGGCGTGGGTGAGCGCACCCGCGAGGGCAACGACCTCTACCACGAGTTTCTCGATGCGGGCGTCATCGCCAAGGACGCGGACGGCAACCCGACGCCGGAAGGCTCGAAGGTGGCACTGGTGTTCGGCCAGATGAACGAACCGCCGGGCGCGCGTGCCCGCGTGGCGCTGTCCGGTCTGACGATGGCCGAATACTTCCGCGATCAGGAAGGCCAGGACGTTCTCTTCTTCGTCGACAACATCTTCCGCTTCACGCAGGCGGGTTCGGAAGTGTCGGCGCTGCTCGGCCGCATTCCTTCGGCCGTGGGCTATCAGCCGACGCTCGCCACCGACATGGGCGCGCTGCAGGAGCGCATCACCTCCACCACCAAGGGCTCGATCACCTCGGTGCAGGCGATCTACGTTCCCGCCGACGACCTTACCGACCCGGCCCCGGCAACCTCGTTCGCCCACCTCGACGCGACGACCACGCTGAACCGCGCCATCTCGGAACTCGGCATCTATCCGGCGGTCGACCCCCTCGACTCGACCTCGCGCGTGCTGACGCCCGCCGTCGTCGGTGAAGAGCACTACCAGACCGCCCGCCGCGTTCAGGAAACGCTCCAGAAGTATAAGTCGCTTCAGGACATCATTGCGATCCTGGGCATGGACGAGCTTTCCGAAGAGGACAAGCTCACCGTCGCCCGCGCGCGCAAGATCCAGCGTTTCCTCAGCCAGCCGTTCCACGTGGCCGAAGTGTTCACCGGCATCCCCGGCAAGTTCGTGCAGGTCGAAGACACCGTACGTTCGTTCAAGGCCGTTGTGGACGGCGAGTATGACCACCTCCCCGAAGCCGCGTTCTACATGGTGGGCGGCATCGACGAGGCGGTCGAGAAGGCCAAGAAGCTGGCTGCCGAAGCCTGATTGACCTCGTTCCCCGGCGCAGGCCGGGGACACCGAAAGGCAAGAGATGTCTCTCCATTTCGAACTCGTCACCCCGGCCCGCCTCGTCCGCTCGGAGGAAGTCCACATGGTCGTCGTCCCCGGCACCGACGGCGAATTCGGGGTGCTTGAGGGCCATGCGCCCTTCATGTCGACGGTCAAGGACGGGGCCATCAAGGTTTACAGGGCTGCCGGCGCTGCGCCGGAAGAGATCAAGGTCCAGGGCGGCTTCGCTGAAGTGAGTGCCAAGGGTCTGACCGTTCTGGCCGAACACGTCGAAGGCTGACCGGCCTTTCAGCCGCTGGCGCACAGGGGCCGGCCCGCAAGGGTCGGCCCTTTTGCGTTGGAACCGACGATCCCGGTGCAGCAGGAATCCGCGCACGGGGGTCGGTAGCGCTTCACCCCGCAGATTTCGTATGCCTTACATACGATTTTTTTGCACAGTTCAACATTCCGAACTTTTCAGTCATGCGAAATTAGGGCATAGGCTCTTCCCATCCGCGAAATTCCATCGGGAGAGCACGTAACCATGTCCCAGAGCCTTGAGCAGGTCATCCGGAATGCCGGTGATCTCGTAACCTTCGTCCGCAACCAGCAGGTTGGCCCGAACGTCTATCCGGGCGTGCCTTCCGAATATTCCAACTGGCGCAGCGAGCAGTGGGCATGGGCGCATTCGGCCGTGCTCTACAACCAGTCCTATCACATGGTCGATCTGGCCGTGAAAGGCCCTGATGCCTTCAAGATGCTGGAATACCTCGGCATCAACTCGTTCAGAAACTTCCAGCCCGATCGCGCCAAGCAGTTCGTGCCCGTCACCCCCGATGGCTACGTGATCGGCGACGTGATCCTGTTCTATCTCGACGAGAATCATTTCAACCTCGTCGGGCGCGCGCCCACCATCGAATGGGTGGAATACCACGCCGCCAGCGGCAACTGGAACGTGACGGTCGAACGTGACGAGCGCTGGGCCATGCGCACCGATGGCAAACGCAACTCCTACCGCTTCCAGATCCAGGGGCCGAACGCGATGAAGATCATCGAGAAGGCCACGGGCAAGACCGCGCCCGATCTGAAGTTCTTCCACATGTGCCGCATGACCATTGCCGGCAAGGAAGTGCGCGCGCTGCGCCATGGCATGGCAGGCCAGCCCGGCTTCGAGCTGATGGGTCCGTGGGAAGACTACGGCGCCGTGCACGCCGCTTTGGTGGAAGCGGGCAAGGAGTTCCAGATGGCGCTCGTGGGTGGCCGCGCCTATTCGTCGAACACGCTGGAATCGGGCTGGATCCCCTCGCCCTTCCCCGCGATCTACACCGGCGAGGCGCTCAAGCCCTATCGCGAATGGCTTACCGCCAATTCCTATGAGGCAAAGTGCTCGGTCGGCGGCAGCTATGTACCGGAAACGATCGAAGGCTATTACACGACCCCGTGGGATCTGGGCTACGGCCCCTTCGTCAAGTTCGACCACGAGTTCATCGGCCGCGCCGCGCTCGAACGCATGGCCGCGGAAGGCAAGCACCGCACCAAGGTCACGCTCGCGCTCGATAACGAAGACGTGATGCGCGTCCAGTCCTCGGCCCTGTCCAAGGGCGATCGCGCCAAGTTCATGGAATATCCCAGCGCCGTCTATGCCATGCATCCCTTCGATCAGGTGCTTGCCGATGGCAGGATGGTCGGCCTTTCCACCTGGATCGGCTACACCGCGAACGAGGGCAAGTTCCTGACGCTGGCGATGATGGATGCAGGCTACGTGGAGCCGGGCACGCAGGTCAGCCTGCTGTGGGGCGAGCCGAACGGCGGCACCTCGAAGCCCACGGTCGAACCGCACGTGCAGACCGAAATCAAGGCGACCGTTGCGGCCGTCCCCTATTCGGAAGTGGCGCGCGACAACTATGCCGAAGGCTGGCGCACTCGCAAATAAACGGCATCGCGCTTGACGGCCTGCATGGCCGGAAGCGGGAACGCCGGGCCAATCCCGACTGGCCCGGCGTTCCTTGGTGCCCGATCGCGTTCATCATCCGGGAGGAGTCGCCGTGGCTGAAGGCAATGTCATCACGCTCTATGACCTCAATATCGCCACTGGCGCGACGCTCAGCCCGTTTGTCTGGGCGACGAAGTATGCGCTCAGGCACAAGGGCTTCGACATCGATCTGGTGCCGGGCGGCTTCACCGGCATTCTCGACCGGACTGGCGGACGCAGCCAACGCCTGCCTGCCATCGTCGATGACGGCGAATGGGTGCTCGATAGCTGGAACATCGCCGAGTATCTTGATGCGAAGTATCCTGATCGCCCCATGCTGATGGCGCACGAAGGCGTTGCGGCATCGACCAAGGTCATCGAACAATGGCTGTGGGATGCGGCGATCTGGCACTGGATGAAAAGTTTCATCAAGGATTACCGCGACCTGTCGCTGCCGCAGGATCAGGACTACATCACGCGCAGCCGCGAAGAGAAGTTCGGCGCGCCGCTTGAAGTGCTTCAGGCGGGCCGCGAGGAGCGTCTGCCCGGCATATCGGCCCGGCTGGAGCCGCTGCGCAGTGCCCTGCGCGAACATCGCTGGCTGGGCGGGGCCAGCCCGGACTACACCGACTACCGGGTGATCGGCGCATTCCTCTTCATCTCGTCGATTGCCACGATACCGGTTCTTGCCGCCGACGATCCCCTGCGCGACTGGATCGAGCGGTGCAGCGATCTCTACGACGGGCTTGGCCGCCATCCCGGTCTGTTTCCCCTGTTCGGGCTGGAGCAGCGCGAGGGCGAGCCTGACCTGTTCAGGCGCCAGCCGGACATGAGCGGCCTGTCGAAGCGCAATACCGGCGCTCAAGGCTGAAATCGCGCAGCGTCAGGAGCAAGACCGCAGGCAGGCCGCCGCAGTTCAGTGTGCCAGCGCCCCTGCGCTGCGGCGCAGGAGCTGGGCGACCTTCGCCTCAAGCTCGGCGGTAAAGCGTACCGCCGGAACCGCAACGCTGAAGGCTCCCGCGATCTGCCCGTCGATGACCGCGGCCACTGCCATGCCGCAAATCCCCGGCGTTGCCTCTTCCCGCGCAAGGCAGATGCCGGTCTGCCGGACCTGCGCAAGATCGGCCCGCAGATCGTCCTCGGAAACGCGGGTATGCGGGGTGAGCATGGCCCTTGTCGTGCCTGCGAAATAGCGCGCGAGTTCCTCGTCGGGCAGGGATGCCAGCATGATCTTGCCCGCGGCAAGCGCATGAAGCGGCCGCCGCGTTCCGGGATCGACGGCATAGCGCAGCGCCTGATCGCTGGCCTCGGTTATCAGCGCCTCTACTTCCCAGCCGCGCCGGACCATGAACGAGGATGTTTCGTTGAGTTCGGCGCGCAAGGCCCGCACCAGCGGCGCCACCCGGTCTTCCAGCGTCAGCGCGGCCTCCGGCGCCCGCAACCGTTGCAGGCCCGGTCCGGGCAGATAGCGCCGCCCTTCCCGCAACAGGTATTCCCGCTCGGTCAGCGTCGCGAGGAGGTAGGACAGGCTGCTGACCGGGATGGCGAGCGCGCAGGCAATCTCCTGTGCCACCACGCCCTGCCGGCGCGCCACGACATACTCGATCACATCGAGTGTCCGCATCGCGGACTTGACCGGGTTGGACGCGGCGCCGACCATCAGAAGGTCAGGCTGCCCCGCCGCTCGGCAAACCGCCAGCCATCGTCGGTGAGCACGAACCGGTCATGGAACGAGCCAACCAGCGGCGCGCCCTCGCCGGTGAACAGCAGCATGGCGCTCGTGCCGCGCGCTGTCGTTTCGCTTTCGACATCGATGACCACGTTGGAGCAGACATGGCGCGTCTTGCGTGGCGGCCGCGCCTTGAAGGCCGCAAGGATCGCCTCGCGCCCGGCAATCCCGGCATCGGGTGCGGTCGGACGATACATCACGCCATCTTCGGCATAGAGCGCCGCCACCTCATCCCAGCGCGCCTCGTCGTTGAGATTGGCATAAAGCGCAACCAGCCGCGCGCAATCGGCCTCGGCGGCGCGCCGCTCGTCCGCAGTCACAGGCGGCTCGCGGCAATGTCCGCGCCTTCGCGAAGCGACCTCAGCTTGCGCCAGGTCACGATCGGATCAAGCTTGCCATAGCCCGCAAAGGTGCCGAACCCGCAGTCCGTGCTCGCCACGACCCGTTCCGGCCCGACGATGGCGGCAAAGCGTTCGATACGCTGCGCGATCAGTTCGGGGTGCTCGATATAGTTCGAGCAGGTATCGATCAGCCCCGGCGCAAGGATCTTGTGATCAGGCAGCCTGGCGTCCTTCCACACCTTCCATTCGTGTTCGTGGCGCGGATTGGCAGCTTCGAACAGGAGCGTCGCAGGCCGTGCCTTGAGCACGATGTCGATGACCCTTTCCAGCGGAATGTCGTGATCGTGCGGACCTTCGTAGTTGCCCCAGCAGATGTGCATCCGCATCCGTTCCGGCGGGATATTGGCGGTAGCCGCGTTCAGCGCCTCGACATTCGCTTCGGCCACCTTGAGGAACTCTTCTTCCGACAGATCCTGATAGCCGGTGTGGCGGCTCATGGCGAGATCGGGGCAATCAAGCTGGAGGTAGAAGCCCTCGGCCACGATCGTCTCGTATTCCTCGCGCATGGCATCGGCCAGATCGGCAAGATAGGCTTCGTGACTGGGGTAGTGCCGGTTCACCTGGAATGCGGTGATGAGGCCCGGCGAGGCCGCATTCATGAACGCCTCGGTATCGGGCGCGGCGTGCTTGTCCAGCGCGGCCTTGAAGCGGCGGATGTCGTCATGCAGCGGCTGAAGCGTGACCTTGCGCACCGGGCCGATGCACGATGCGCGCACGAACTCCTGACTGCCCATGATGGCCGACAGCTTCTTTGCAAGGTTCGGCACTTCGGCAAGGTCAGCCGCGGGCTTGCGATCAATGTGCCCGCCAAAGCCCGAAAGCCGCTCGATCATGTAGGTGGAGTAGCCCACCTTGCCAAGTTCGCCGTCCGAAACGACCGAAACCCCGGCCTCGACCTGATGGCGCACGGCCTCGTCGACCGCGGCCGAGACCAGACGGTCGAACGCGGCGGCGTCATACGGCTCGCCCTTGTCGCGCGCCAGCAGCAGCGGGGTAAGCTCATCTCCGCGCGGGAGGCTTCCGACATGGGTGGTCTTGATCTTCACCATTCTGCAAACCTCTCCGCAATTCATATCCGTGAAGATTTCATAGCGGAAGAACACGGCGAGACAAGCCGTTTCAGCTTGCGGACATTTTCTCTCGTGAGGGGCGGCGGCCCGTCATCCGCTGGTAGAAGCGCGAGAAATAGCTGGGATCCTCGAAGCCGAGTTCGGCCGCCACCTGCGCGGCGGTCGCATTGGTGAAGCGCAGCAGGCGCTGCGCCTCCAGCGCCAGACGGCGATGGATCACGTCCATCGGGCTGGTTCCGAGTCTGGCCGCCGTCATGCGCGAAAGCGTGCGGCGGGTCATGCCCAGCGCGCCTGCATAGAAATCAAGATCGCGGTGCTGGCGATAGTGGACTTCCACCAGCTGGCGGAAGCGTTCCAGCCGCCGGTCGGACCGCGCATCATCGGCAGACGAAGCCCCCGCCGCAACGGACCGGATCAGCGCTTCGGCCAGCGCCATGAACAGGGGATCGTGATCCTGCCACTCCAGCTGAAGCCCCAGCATCTCGCGCGCAAGCCAGAAGGCCCGGCGCGCCGTATCGGGCGAAAGCGCCTCCACCCCGCCCCGCGCAAGCACGGCGATCAGCGGGTCCGCCCCGCCCGATGCCCTTGTGGAAAAGTCTGTCGACAAGGTGAGGACAAATCCCCCTGTTCCCTGCCGGAACCGGAAACCATGCACGGCCCCTGCCGGAACGATGACCCGCCCCGGCCCTTCAATGTCGCACGCGACGCCATCGAGCAGGACCGCGGCATGTCCCTGCTCTACCAGCAGGACCTGCACGAAGTGATCGTGCCGATGCACCCCGATTTCCCAGTCATGCAGCGCGCTGCGCTCGGCAATAGTTTCGATATGCGCAAAGCCTCCCGGCGCTCTGGCCGCGCCTTCGCCATAGAGCGCATAGCTGGGAATCGATCGCGCCATGTCCTGAAAGTGCCAGAAGTTTGTCCCGCCGCTGCATTCCGCAATTCCTGCACCCTTGTCAATTTGCGGCGCAGTGCTTCCGGCATCCCAGTGCCGGCGCGTGGGAGCCAGTGCCATGAAAACCCAGGTTGCCATCATCGGCGCAGGCCCTGCCGGCCTGCTGCTAGGTCATCTGCTCAAGGCGGAGGGGATCGATTGCGTCGTGCTGGAACGCCAGACGCCCGATTACGTCCTCGGCCGCATCCGCGCGGGCGTTCTGGAACAGATCACCGTGGGCCTGATGGAACGGCTCGGTCTCGATGCGCGGCTGAAGGCCGAGGGCCTTGTCGAAGAAGGCTTCAATCTGGCCGACGGCGAACGCCTGATCCGCATCGATGTGGCGAACCTGACCGGCAAGACCGTGGTCGTCTATGGCCAGACCGAGATCACCAAGGATCTGATGGATGCCGCGCCATCGCGCGGGCTTGAGGTAATCTATGGCGCGGCGGACGTAGCGCTTCACGCCATCGAAAGCGATGCGCCATGGGTCACGTTCCTGCACGATGGTGCCGAGCGCCGCCTAGATGCCCGCTTCATCGTCGGCTGCGACGGGTTTCATGGCCCCAGCCGCAAGGCAATCCCGCAAGGCGCGGTCCGCGAATACGAGCGCGTCTATCCCTTCGGCTGGCTTGGCATCCTGGCCGATGTTCCGCCCTGCAACCATGAACTGATCTATGCCAACCACGAACGCGGCTTTGCGCTGGCCTCCATGCGCAGCCACACCCGCAGCCGCTACTATGTCGACGTGCCGCTGACGGAAAGGCTTGAGGACTGGCCCGACGAACGCATCTGGGACGAACTGGCCATACGCCTTGGCCCCGAAGCCGCCGCCAACATGACGCGCGGCCCCTCGATCGAAAAATCCATCGCGCCGCTGCGCTCCTACGTGTTCGAGCCCATGCGTCACGGCAGCCTGCTGCTGTGCGGCGATGCCGCACACATCGTTCCGCCCACCGGTGCCAAGGGCCTCAATCTCGCCGCCAGCGATGTCCACTATGCCGCAGAAGCCCTGGTCGGCTATTTCACCCGCGCCGACAACGATGCCATGGCAGCCTACTCTGCCAAGGCTCTTGCCCGCGTGTGGAAGTCGGAACGCTTTTCGTGGTCGCTGACCAAGCTCATGCACCGCTTTCCCGATGACGGACCGTTCGAACGGGCAATGCAGGTAGCCGAACTCGATTACATTTCCACCAGCAAGGCTGCGCAGACGAGCATTGCCGAAAACTATGTCGGCCTGCCGGTCTGACCCTCTGCCTTCGCTCCCTGCGCCGGCATGACCGAAAGGGCGCGATCACGCTGTAACATCGTCATTTCCTCGTCATATAGCCGCGACAGAAAGCCTTCAAGGACAGGGGCTTTCTGCACATGCGGCGTATCGACATTCTCTTGACGGATGACCTTTCGGGAGGGCGCGAGACCTTCCAGCATTCGGACCTTCGCGTGGTCTTTCATCGCTGGAAATCGGATGCCCCCCTGCCGCTGATGGAAGGGCGGCCATGGGCCTTCATCGACTGGGTTCTGCCCGACATGTCGGGGCTGGAACTATGCCGCAGGCTGCGCGCCGTCGACAGTCTGGGCCATGATGCCCACATCACGATGATCCTTGAGGATGACGATCCCGAAGCCAAGCGCCGGGCCTTGCGCGCCGGGGCCGACGATTACATCCTCGGCCCGGTTGATCGCAGCGCCCTGCTGGATCGCGTCCTTTCCATCCAGTTGCCCGAACACGAAGCGCCCGCCCGCATCCTCAAGCTGGGCGATCTCACGCTTGATCTCTCGGCATTGCAGGCTCGCTGGCGCGAAAAGCCGCTGATGCTGATGCCCAACGAGCTGCGCCTGCTGCGCTATCTGATGGAGCAGCCCGGCCATGTCTTCAGCCGCCAGCAGCTCATCGTGGCGCTGGGCAAGAACGAACAGCCGATCGACGAGCGCACCGTCGATGCCTGGGTCAGCCGCCTGCGCCGCGCCTTGCGCGATGTCGGCGCAGGATCGCCGCTGCGCACGGTCCGCTCGCTGGGATACGTGCTCGACCGCCCCTGAGGCGCCCCTGCTTCACTGCGAAGATGCCATCCCCGCCGGTTCGCACCCGGCGGGGTTTTTCGTGGCGTTGTGTCCCCAAAAAAAGAGGCGGCTCCGGTGAAGAGCCGCCTCCATAGGGGTGGAAAGTCAGAAACGGTCAGAAAGTAACCGATGCCGAGAGCGCAAAGGTGCGGCCGACATCGTAGGAGTTCACCTCGACGCGGTTGGCGCCAAGCTGCTGGAACTCGATATTGCGGCGTCCGGTAAGATTGCGCGCTTCGAACTTCAGCTCGACTTCCTTCTTGAACAGGTTGAAACCCTGCCGCGCGACGAAGTCGATCCGCAGACCCGGATCCTGGTAGATGTCTGGCTGGCCGGTGTTGAGCAGACCGCGGCTGAAGACGCGCTTGCTTGCATAGCTGAACAGAAGCGTCTGCTGCGAAAGCTTGTCGGTGTCCTCGAAACCCAGTTGCAGGTTGGCAATATGCTCTGACTGGCCCGTGAGCGGAACGCCATCGCGGAAATAGTCGAGCGCACGGGTCGATGCGGCCTGGAAGTAGGACGTCGTATCGCCTTCCTTCACCCGCAGTTTCGACTTCGTGTAGGTGTAGTTGAGGATCGAGACGAGCCGCCGCGATTCCCACATGCCGCCCCAGCCCGAAAGATCGAAATACTTCTGCAGTTCGACTTCCGCACCATAGAGATCGGCGCGCGGCGCATTGGCGAAGCTGGTGATGACTTCGTCGGACTCGGTCGTCACGAAGGATTCGACGGGGCTCTTCAGGCGCTTGTAGAACCCTGACAGCGAGAAGCGCTGATCGCGGGCAAAATACCATTCATAGCGCGCTTCCGCATTGGTCAGCGTGCTGTCCTGAAGGTCCGGGTTGCCGCGGAACACGCGGTTGGTGTCGGGATCGAAATAGAACTGGAAAATCAGCTCGCGGAACTGCGGCCGCCCGATGGTCTTCGATGCGTTGAAGCGCATCTGCATGTCATCGCGCATCTGCCAGGTCAGCGTCGCGGCCGGCAGCCAGTAATCCTTGTTGATCCGGGTCTGGCTTGCGCCTGCCGGAATGTCGTTGAACACTTGCAGCGGCGAGACGGCCATGTTGCCCTTCTCGAAGCGCACACCGGTATCGAGTTGCAGGTCATCGGTGATCTGCGCATCGATCTTGGCATAGGCTGCGTGGTTCTTCAGCGTGGCAAGGAAGGCCGGGAAGCCTTCGTTCACGTCGATCAGGCGGATGTTGAACGCCTTGATGACAGCTTCGCTCAGCAGGTAATCCGGCCGCAGCGTGTTCACCCCCTGCGGCAGGTTGACCGCACGGAACTGGAAGTCGCGGCGCGAACTGACGCGGTTGAAGTCGGCATAGGCATAGCCGACCGTCGCCGTCAGGCTGGGCATGATCTTGTAGGCAATGTCGATGCCGCCCGACCACAGATCTTCATTGAGATCCGAGAAGCTGACGTTGGCGCGGCCGGAGTTGCCATCGAGATTGTTCACGAACAGGTTGCCGAGCGGATCGGCAGCCACATTCGTGCGCACATACTCGAAGCCCAGTTCATAGGGTGCCTCGCGCTGCGAATTGGCGTAGCCGCCGCGCAGATCGACGCTGAGCTTGTCGGTCAGCTTCAGTTCGGCCACCATCTGCGTATCGATGAGCTGGCGCTCATACCAGGCAGTTTCCTGCTGCTGCCAGTCAGCCGTGGTCTGGTTGCGCTGGCCGAGGCTGACGCGCGTGTGCTTGAGGGTGTCGCGAATGTAGAGATTGGTCCAGCGGACGCGGTTGCGGCCCCACTCCAGACCGACACCCAACATGCCGTTGGCCACGATCCGGTTGTCGGTCACGACGCGATGGAAATCGGACTGGAGGATCGAAAGGTCAGCCTCGAACGAGGTCTGGCTGGTGATGTCGCGCGTGATCCACTTGTTGCTGTATCCGGCGGTCGCGATGACGCCAAGCGTCGCCCCGCCCAGATCGAACGAGGTTCCGGCCGAAAGCGAGGCCGAACCGTTGGCAGGCATGTTGGGAATGCGCTGCGTCAGCCCGTTGCGCGTGTTGACGATGCCCTGCGCCAGCGCGATGTTGTCGATATTGCCGGAGCTGAGCCGCTCGCCGCTGGCAAAGAAGGCGCGAAGCCGCCCGGTCAGATCGCGCTGGCCATTGTCGAAGCCGGTCCAGTCGGTGCTGGAGCCGTAATAGGTATAGCCAAGCTGGTTGGTCGTCTCGGTATCCCACGCGCCGCCTGCGCCGAAAGTCACGAAGGACTCCTTCGGAACCGCCTTGGTTGTGAGGTTGATGACGCCGCCGCCGAACTCGCCCGGATAGTTCACCGAGTAGGACTTCTGGACCAGCGAGGAGGCAATGATGCTCGACGGGAACAGATCGAGCGGGACCACGCGCTTGAGCGGTTCGGGGCTGGGCAGCGGAGAGCCGTTGAGCAGGGCAAGGCTGTAGCGATCGCCCAGACCGCGCACATAGACATAGCCGTTGCCGACCACGCTGAGGCCGGTGACGCGCCCCAGCGCGCCAGCGATGTTGCCTTCGCCCGTCCGCGCGATTTCGGCAGTGCCCAGCACCGAGACGACTTGCGGTGCAGCCCGCTGGATGTTGCGGTCACGCTGGCCGGTCACAACGATCTGGCCGCCGGGAATCGAGACTTCCGGCGCCTCTTCCTGGGGCTTTGGCTGTTCGGCCGCGTCAGGCGCCGGTGCGGCCTCCTGAGCGTGTGAGATGGCAGGCGCGATCAGCGCCGTCGAAAGCAGCAGCGTCGTGGCAAGCCGCAGCATTGTCATGTCCTTCGTCCCCCCTGGGGAACATCCTGAGGAATCGTATTCCGGCCTGAGGAATGTTCTTTTGGTCAGTAGCGAGAAAAGGGGGGCAGCCGTTGCCAGCCACCCCCCGCTTTCCCGAAAGGCAGCCGATCAGGTCGTCGGGATCGCCGTGCAGCGGCCGCTGGTCGAACCGAAGTTCGCCGCGTCGCTGTTGCAGGTCCAGCCGGCATACCAGTTGTCGCTGGCGTTGCGCACCGCACCGATCCACGTCACGTTGTCGAAGAACGAGGAAAGGCCGGTAACGTTGAAGGCCGTCACAGCGGTTTCGTTGGCACCGTTGATGAAGCCGCCCGTCAGCGTCGAGGTGAAATCGTCGCGGTTGTTGTTCGAACCAGCGCCGAAGAAGGTTGCCACCTGCGCGGCGGTGTAGGTGCCGGTGCCGATATACTTCGTCGGGCCGCAGGTCATCACCACCGAGCGGGCCAGCAGGGTAGCCGCGTTCGCCCCGCCCGAACCGTTCATGCGGATGCACTCGTTCTGAGGCGCCACGACGATGCCGTTGTAAAGCTCCACGTCGGCATTGCCGCGGAAGAGCATGGCGGCCTGGTTGTTCGATTCGTTGTTGCTGCTCGTAGCAGGCTGGATCGCGGTGAAGTTCGAGATCCGCGAACGCTGACGCGGAAGCTGTGCTTCGTTGTTGTTGCTGTCCAGTTCCATCAGCGAGTCACCAAGGCCCGAACGCTGGATCAGAAGCACATACTGGAGGTTCGCCTGAATGCCCGTGTCCATGTCGAGGCTGTCGTCATCCGCGCCGACAACCACGAGGTGCTTGAGGTTCACAACCCCGCCAAAGAACTCGACGCCATCGTCAGAGCTGTTGTAAGCCATGATGTAGTCAAGCTGGGTGCCCGAACCCGTGCCCGACGTCGTCAGCGCCTGAAGTTCGCTGTTCGCGCTGAGCACGAAGCCGGAGTAGCGGATCTGGACATACTTCATGCGGCCGCTGCTGTCGGCCGGATTGTTGCCGCCGTAACGCGCAGGATCGGTCGCGCCTTCGGTCTGGCGTTCGCAGGTGTTGGGCACGCCTTCGCTGGCCACCGAACCGAAACCGCAGTCGGTGATCGGCGCACGCCCAAGCAGCACGACGCCGCCCCACTGCTGGTTCGAGAACTCGTTGTTCAGACCCAGCACGTTGTCCCGGCTGGTGAAGATGATCGGCTGCGTGGCGGTGCCCACGGCATCGATCGCGTTGCCGCGGTTGACCGCAAGCCAGGTCGTCCCGGTTGCAGCAAACAGCACGACGCCCGGATCGATCGTCAGGGTAACGTTGGTTCCCGTCGAGCTGAAGCCACGGTCAACACCCACGTCGGTGCGGCCGTTGAGGCGGTAGAGCAGGCCCGGCAGCTTCACCAGACGCGAAGAGACGTTGATCTGGTTCGGCAGGGTGCAGACGCGCCAGGTGCCTTCGGGGCCGGTGATCGTGCCCGAATCGGTCAGGCCCTGCGGATCGGCAATCGTCGGGCAGCCAGCAGCGGGCGTCACCAGCGACGACGTCGGCGTCGGCGTGGGCGTCGGCGTGGGTGCCGGATTGTTGGTGGTGTTGTTGATCGTCACATTGCCGCCGGTGCCGGGCGAGGCAATGTCGGTGGGGCCGCAGCCGGCCAGCGCCAGCACGCTGCAACCAACGAGGAACAGGCCGAGGTTCGTCTTCACTAGAAATCCCCCATGAAACCCGGCCGGAGCGATTCCGACCGTCACGCATGGGCCGTCTAGGCGCGCAAAGTGACAGCCTGTTTGCGGTTTCCTGACAGATTTGTGTCATATCATATGACTGTGGATTGACGATTATGACGATGACGCCGTCAAACTGCGGGCTTTTGAGTTACACTTTTATGACAATGTTGCAGTTTCATTGCATTGAGCGAGAATCAGGGCATCCTCTTCCTCAACAACAGCAATTCGAGACCGGAGAGCCATCATGCCCAACACCTTCCTCCTCGCAGCCGCGCTTATGAGCCAGTCTGCCGTCATGATCACCCCGCCACTCACCGTGCCTGCCCCGGCACTGCCGAGCGGCGAAGTGGGCTTCAGCGAGATCATGGCGGGCCGTCCGCTTGCCGCCATCAGCCGGATCGAAAGCGGCGACCTGATCAAGGCGGATGATCCGCTCGCGCTCATCAATCTCGGAACGGCCTACAAGATGATCGGGCGCAAGGATGTGGCGGCGCGTCACTACCGCAAGGCGCTTGCCAGCGATGAACGCTACGATGTCCAGCTTGCCGATGGGCGCTGGCTCGATTCGCGCCGCGCCGCGCGGCTTGCGATGTCGGGGATCGACCGGAACGAGACGCTGGCGCTGCGCTAAGCTGCGCCTTTTTCAGCAATGAGCGCCTGGTTACGTCATTTGTAACTTTCTGCCTCGATCCGGATCGGATAGTTCTCGCCAGATTGGAGGGAATCTGACGGGGGTCTGGATCGGGGTATGTTTTCGTTGAAATGCCTGTTTGGACTGCACCAGCCAGTGCGTAGTTCGGTGGTGCGCGAAGCGCTGTACTATTCCTCGCGCTGCAAGGGCTGCGGCAAGCCGATCCGCCGCCTGCGCAAGGGGCGGTGGGCCTTGAAGAGCGGCAAGGATCGCTGACACCCGATCGCTGCCGGGTGCCGGGCCACTCTCGCGGCTTAGCCGCGGCCGCGGTAAGGTGCCACGCCCTGATCGGGAAGCCAGACTTCGGCCGGCGGCGGGCCGCTCTGCCAGAACACGTCGATGGGAATGCCGCCGCGCGGATACCAGTAGCCGCCGATGCGCAGCCAGCGCGGCTGCATTTCACTGAACAGGCGCTGGCCGATGCCGACAGTCACGTCCTCGTGAAACCCAGCGTGGTTGCGAAAGCTGCCAAGGAACAGCTTGAGCGCCTTTGATTCCACGATCGTCTCGCCCGGCACATAATCGATCACCAGGTGCGCGAAATCGGGCTGGCCCGTCACCGGGCAGAGCGAGGTGAACTCAGGCGCGGCAAAGCGGATCACATAGGCCGTGCCGGGCCGAGGGTTGGGCACATAGTCGAGCACGGCCTCTTCGGGGGAAGCCGGAAGGCTCGTCGTCTGCCCAAGGAAACGCGGAGAAGCAGTCATCATCACATCCCATGCCGGACGGTGGCGATCATGCGCCGCCCGCACCCGGACCGCCCTTTGCACCCCTCGCCGGCCCGGAGCAAGGGCCTTCGCCCCTGCCTTTTGGGCCACCGGGGGGTGTCGTCAAGGCGTGGCGCCAAACTTTCCGGCCCGATGGCCGATTTTTGAGGTCGACGCCGGTTAGCGGCCCGTTTAATCTCGCACCTGCACAACCCACGCCAGATGGGTCGCAGCGCAAACCGGGCGGGCTTGCCCCGCCGGGAAACAGGCAGGCAGGAGCACGGGAAATCTATGGACTCGCTGGTTTCAACCCAGTGGCTCGCGGACGAAATGGGCGCGAGCGATCTGCGCATCGTCGACGCAACGGCATTTCTGCCAGAGCATGGACGCGTCGCACGGCTGGAATACGAAGCATGCCATATTCCCGGCGCGGTGTTCATGGACCTGTCGGAACTGGTGGATACGGCATCACCGGTTCCCAACACCCTGCCCCCGGCCGAAAAGTTTGCCAGCAGGATGCAGTCGCTGGGCCTTGGCGATGGCAGCCGCGTCGTCATCTATGACGACAGCCCGGTAAAGACGGCAACGCGCGCGTGGTTCATGCTCAACAAGTTCGGCGCGCAGAACGTGGCCCTGCTCGATGGCGGCATTGCCAAGTGGAAAGCCGAGGGCCGGCGCTGCGCGCAGGGGGTGGAAACGCTCCGCCAGCGGCACTTCACCGTCTGGTCCGATGAAACCCACGTGCGGACCAAGGCCGATGTTCTGGCCAACCTTGAAACCAACGCCGAACAGCTTGTCGATGCCCGCGGTGCGGGCCGCTTCACCGGCGAGGTTCCGGAAACGAACCCGGCGCTGGCCAGCGGGCACATTCCCGGCGCGCGCAACCTGCCCTACTCCACCCTGTTCAATCCCGACGGCACCTGGAAATCGCCCGATGCGATCCGGGCGCTGTTCGAAGCGGCCGGGGTCGATCTTGCCCGGCCGCTCATCACCTCGTGCGGATCGGGGATGACCGCAAATGTCCTGATCTTTGCCGCCCACCTCATCGGCAAGAACGACGTGTCGCTCTATGACGGATCGTGGAGCGAATGGGGCCTCGACCCGGCAACACCCAAGGCCACCGGACCTGCCTGAGGCGCGCCGTTCCCGGCAATCCGGAGCCTGCGGTCCCGCCAGCGCGGCGGATGGGCGCTCCGCTTTATGGCGCGCAAGGTTGCTGCTATCCGGCAGGACATGAGCATGACGCAAGACGATGAACCGCACGGCCCCGGCACGCGCGCCGTGATGGCCGGGCGGCGCGATGAATGGACCGGCACGGCCGATCATCCCGCAGCCGTGGTCAACCCGCCCGTGTGGCGCGCCTCCACCCATCTCTACCCGGATATGGCGGCGCTGCGCAGCACGCCAGCCAACGAGGATGGCCGGTTCTACTACGGGCGGCGCGGCGGGCCGACGCAGTGGGCGCTGGCCGAGGCGCTGACGCAGCTTGAACCGGGCGCGGCAGGCACCGTGCTCTACCCATCAGGCGTTGCCGCCATTGCGGGCGTGCTGCTTGCCGTGCTGCGGCCCGGCGACGTCCTGCTGATGACCGACAATGCCTATGAACCAAGCCGGGTCATGGGGCGCGGACTGCTGAAGGATTTCGGCATCGAAACCCGCTGGTTCGATCCTTGCGATCCCGCCGCATTCGAGGCCGCCTGCTGCGAACGGACACGCTGCGTCCTGCTCGAAAGCCCCGGCAGCCTGACCATGGAAGTCCAGGACGTGCCCGCACTGGCTTCGGCAGCGCGCGCGCGCGGGATCGTGAGCGTCATCGACAACACCTGGGCCTCGCCGCTCGGTTTTCCGGCCCTTGCCCACGGCGTCGACATCACGGTGATGAGCCTGACCAAGCATGTGTCCGGCCACTCCGACTGCATGATGGGCAGCGCCAGTGCGGGGCCGGAATGGTATCGCAGATTGCGGCTGCGCGCGCAGGGGCTGGGCATTGTCGTCTCGCCCGACGATGCCGCCTTGATGCTGCGGGGCCTGCGCACGATGAAGCTGCGGCTGGAGCGCGAGACCGCCGCGGCCCTTGAAATCGCCCGCTGGCTGGCAGCGCGGCCCGAAGTGGCGCGGGTGCTGTGCCCCATGCTTCCCGGCTCGCCCGGTCATGAGTTGTGGCAGCGCGATTTCACCGGCGGCTGCGGCCTGTTCAGCTTCGTCCTCAAGGGCGGAACCGGCGCGGCCCGTGATGCCCTGATCGATGCGCTTGGCCTCTTCGGCATCGGCTACTCGTGGGGCGGGTTCGAAAGTCTGGCAACGCCGGTCGATCCTGCCTCGATCCGCACGGCCAGCGCCTGGCCGCTGGACGGCATGGAACCCGATGACCGGTTCGGCGTTAGACTTTCCATCGGGCTGGAAGATACGGCCGACCTCATTGCCGATCTGGAACGCGGCCTTGCCGCGTGGTCGGCGCACGGAGCGAACGCGTGAACACCTTAAGGGCGCAGGTGGCCGAAACGGTCCGCCTGCTCGACGACATCGGCTTTACCATCGGCAGCTATCACATCTCGGTCTGGGGAGCCTTGCGCATCCTGATCGTGATGGCGCTTGTCGTCCTCTTCGCGCGGCTGGGCAGCAGGCTCGCGCGCCGGGCCTTCCGCCGGATCGAAAGTCTCGACGGCGCCCAGCAGCTCCTTGGCGAAAAGCTGGTCTCGCTGGCAATCTGGGTTGTGGCGGTGCTGGTGGGCATCGACGTGCTCGGCATCAGCCTCACGGCGCTGACCGTCTTTTCCGGCGCATTCGGTCTGGCCATCGGTTTCGGCCTCCAGAAAACCTTCGGCAACCTGATCGCCGGGATCATCCTGCTCATGGACCGCTCGATAAAGCCGGGTGACGTGATTGCGGTGAACGATGGCAAGGGCAACACGTTCGGCGAGGTCAAGAAGATCGGCATTCGCGCGGTATCGGTCACCACGCGCGACAACCGCGAATATCTGATCCCGAACGAGATCCTGATGACCAGCCAGGTCGAGAACTGGTCCTATTCCTCGCGCGAGGTGGGAATCTCGGTGCCGGTCGGCGTGTCCTATGACAGCGACCTCGACCGCGTGCAGGAACTCCTGCTCGAAGCCGCCAGGGCAACGCCGCGCGTGCTTGAACACCGCCCGCCCAGCGTGCTGCTGAGCGGCTTTGGCGCAAGCAGCGTCGATCTCACCGTGTTCCTGTGGATCGACGATCCCGAAGAAGGGGTGGCCAACATCCGCTCCGAAGTGCTCAAGCGCGTGTGGCGGCTGTTCAAGGAGAACGGCATCTCCATCCCGTTTCCGCAGCAGGATCTGCACCTGCGCGACAGCGAGGGCCTGCGCCTGCTCACGAGCAGCATTGCGGCAGGCACAGGCGCGAAGGAAGCGGCCATCCCGCCCGAACAGGATCGCTAAAGCTGATCTAGTCCGGGGGCAAAGCATTCTCGCTGGCGGCTGGCGCGCGCTGCGCCCATGTGGCCCGCATGAGCAACTCTCCATCGAGAATCGGCACCGTCTATCTGGTGGGTGCCGGGCCGGGCGACCCTGATCTTCTCACCTTGCGTGCCGCGCGGCTGGTGATGAATGCGCGCGTGCTGGTGCATGACGGCCTTGTCGATCCCGCAATCCTTGCCATGGCCCCGCAGGGCTGCCGCATGATCTCGGTCGCCAAGCAGCGCTCGCGTCACACCATGCGGCAGGAGGAAATCAACGCCCTGCTGGTGCGCGAAGCCCTTGCCGGAAACGATGTCCTGCGGCTTAAGGGTGGTGATCCTTTCGTGTTCGGACGGGGCGGAGAAGAGGCCGAGGATTGCCTTGCCGCCGGAGTGCCGGTCGAAGTGGTGCCGGGCATCAGCGCCGCGATGGGCGCGGCCGCATCGGCCATGATCCCCCTCACCCACCGCGAGAATGCCAGCATCGTCTCGTTCGTCGCGGGCCAGTGCAAGGGCCTCAGCGATCAGAACTGGGCGGGCCTTGCCGGCATTGGCCGCACGCTGGTGATCTACATGGGCATCGCAACCGCCGAAGCCATTGCCGAAAAGCTCATGGCAGACGGGCTTTCACCCGAAATGCCGGTGGCCGTGATCGAAAACGCCTCGCGCCCGCAGATGCGCGTGCTGCGCGGCCAGCTTGCGGCGCTGGGTGCCGTTGTGGCCGGCAACAAGGTCGGAAGCCCTGCCCTCATCGTGATCGGTGAAGTGGCGGGCCGGGGAGACATGATGGAATTGAACAAGGTTCTGGAGGCGGTCCGATGAAGACCGGGGAAATCAAGATCATCACCGGCAACGATCTTCGCACCGGCGACGTGCTGTGGTGGACCGGCGATGGCTGGTCGCGCCATGTCAACGATGCGGTTGAAGCGGGTGAACATGCCGAAGCGATCATCGCCCGCGAGAACGCCAAGCAGATCGTGACCGATACCCACGTGATCGATGCCACCCGCACCGAAGAAGGCGTGCGGCCAGCCCATATCAAGGACCGCATCCGGGCGCTTGGCCCCACGGTGCGGCTCGACCTTTCCCTCAAGCCTGCCGATCCCGATGCCGGCACCTGGGTGATCTGACATGTACCAGTATGACCAGTATGACCAGGCCATGGTCGATGCCCGCGTGGCGGAGTTTCGCGATCAGGTGCAGCGGCGCCTTGCCGGCGACATCACCGAAGACCAGTTCAAGCCGCTGCGGCTGAAGAACGGCCTCTACCTCCAGCTTCACGCCTACATGCTGCGCGTGGCCATTCCCTATGGCACGCTGAGCAGCCGTCAGATGCGGATGCTGGGTGATATCGCGGACAGGTATGACCGCGGCTATGGCCATTTCACCACGCGGCAGAACATCCAGTATAACTGGATCAAGCTGGAAGAAGCGCCCGACCTGCTGGCCGATCTGGCCTCTGTCGAAATGCACGCCATCCAGACCAGCGGCAACTGCATCCGCAACACCACTGCCGACCAGTTCGCGGGTGCGGCGGCGGACGAACTGGTCGATCCTCGCCCCTATGCCGAACTGCTGCGCCAGTGGTCGACCTTCCATCCGGAGTTCGACTATCTCCCGCGCAAGTTCAAGATCGCCATCATCGGCAGCGAAACCGACCGCGCGGCCATGAAGCTGCACGATATCGGCATTCAGCTCGTCAAGAACGATGCGGGCGAAATCGGTTGCCGGTTCTACGTCGGCGGCGGCATGGGCCGCACGCCGATGATCGCACCGGTGATCGGCGATTTCGTGCCTCCGCTCCAGATGATTTCCTATCTGGAAGCGTGCCTGCGCGTCTATAACCGCTATGGCCGCCGCGACAACAAGTACAAGGCGCGCATCAAGATCCTCGTCCACGAAATCGGCGCCGACGAATACCGCCGTCAGGTGGAGGAGGAGTTCGCGCATATCCTGACGCTGGGCCTTGAGCCGCCGCCGGCGGAACTCGAACGGATCAAGGGCTTCTTCGCCGATCCCGCGTTCGATCCTGCTGCGCCGGACGAACTGGACCTTTCCGATCCCGATTTCGCCCTGTGGGTGGATCAGAACATCCATGCCCACAAGCAGCCGGGCTATGCCATCGTCAACATCAGTCTCAAGCCCGTCGGCGGCATTCCGGGCGATGCCACATCGGACCAGATCCGCCTCATGGCCGATCTGGCAAAGGACTATTCCTTCGACGAACTGCGCGTCACCCATGCCCAGAACATCGTCCTGCCCCACGTGCGCAAGGCCGATCTCTACACCGTGTGGCAGAAGCTCGACGAAGCGGGCCTTGCCAATGCCAACCTCGGCCTGATCGGCGACATCATTGCCTGCCCTGGTCTTGACTATTGCAGCCTCGCCAATGCCCGGTCGATCCCGGTGGCGCAGAAGATTTCCGAACGCTTCGCCGATCTCGGCCGCCAGCGCGAACTGGGCGAACTCAAGCTCAAGATCTCTGGCTGCATCAATGCCTGCGGGCATCATCACGCGGGCCACATCGGCATTCTCGGTGTCGATCGCAAGGGCGTGGAAAACTACCAGCTCCTGCTGGGCGGCTGCGAGGGCGCGGATACCTCGCTTGGCCAGATCACCGGTCCCGGCTTCAACGAGGACGGCATCGTCGATGCGGTGGAAAAGGCCACCGAAGTCTATCTCGCCCATCGCGCGCAAGGGGAACGCTTCGTCGATACCTTCCGCCGCATCGGCATGGCCCCGTTCAAGGAAGCGATCTACGCCAAGGAGACCGCCCATGGTTGAGCAGACCCTGCGTTTCCGCGACGATGAACCGGTTGGCGATCCGGCCGTCACGGTCGATGCCTTCGCCGATCAGTCGAATGCCACTGCCGTGCGCATCGAGCCGGGCGACGATGCCCGCGCGCTTCTGCCCCATCTTGACCGGATCGCACTCGTCGAGGTGAACTTTCCCGCCTATACCGACGGGCGCGGCTATTCGGCGGCGCGCATCCTGCGCGAACATGGCTACACCGGCGAACTGCGCGCGGTGGGCGATGTGCTGGTGGACCAGCTTTCGCACATGCGCCGCTGCGGGTTCGACAGCTTCGCGCCTGAGCAGCCGATCAGTGCCGAAGCCGCCGCAAGGGCCTTCGCGACATGGCCTGAGGTCTATCAGAAGACGGTCGACGGTCGCCCCGCGATCTGGGCGAAGCGTCACCCCGCCTGAACTGCGGGACAAGGACTGAGAGCATGGACAGCACCAGAGACGCCCGCACCCAGGCCCGCAAGATCGACCTGATCGACGCACGCCCGCGCTTTACCGAAACCGACGCGATCCGCCTCAACCACCTGTTCCGGGGCACCGACACGCAGGACATGCTGCGTTCTGTGATCCGCGACGGGCTGGCGGGCGATCTTGCGATCGTTTCGAGCTTTGGCGCGGAAAGTGCTGTCCTGCTTCACCTTGTTGCCGAGATCGATCCTTCGGTGCCGGTGCTGTTCCTTGAAACCGGCAAGCATTTTGCCGAAACGCTCGCCTATCGTGACGAGCTGATCGGATTTCTGGGGATGACCAATCTCCAGATCATCGAACCCGATCCGGACGTGATCGCCACGAAGGACGGGAACGGCCTGCGCTGGTCATGGGATCCGGACGGCTGCTGCGAGATCCGCAAGGTCGAGCCGCTGGCAAGGGCGCTGCTGCACTATGATGCCTCGCTGACCGGGCGCAAGGGTTTCCAGTCGAAGACCCGCGCGGGCCTGCCCCGCTTCGAGATAGACCATTCCGACGCGCAAGGACGGCTGAAGATCAATCCGCTGGCCTCGTGGGACAAGGCCGCACTTGAAGCCTATTTCGCGCAGCATGGCCTGCCCCCGCATCCGCTTGTGGCTCAGGGTTATCCTTCCATCGGCTGCGCGCCCTGCACCAGCAAGGTCGCGCCCGGCGAAGACCCCCGTTCGGGACGGTGGAAAGGCTGGGACAAGACCGAATGCGGCATTCACCAGCCCACCGATGGCAGGAAGCCGGGCAACGAACTGCCGCCGGGCTACGAACCGGTCTTCTGAAAACCATCCCTGCGCATTTGCCAGCGCGCAAACCCCTCTGCTAGGCCAGTGCCCGGCAGAGGGGAGCAAAGAGGCTTGGCTTTGGACGCGCGCAGAATCGGGCTGATGGCAGGGCCGCTGGGCTTTGCGGCAACGCAGCTTCTTGCCCCGCCCGCCGGAATGCCCGACACCGCGTGGAGCGCGGCGGGTCTTGTCGTGTGGATGGCCGCCTGGTGGATGACCGAAGCACTGCCGCTGTCGGCCACGGCCATGCTGCCCTTCCTTGTCCTGCCGCTGACCGGCGTGGCCGATGCCAACAAGACCGCCGCAGCCTACTATTCGCCAATCATGTTCCTGTTCATCGGCGGGGCGTTTCTGGCGCTCGCGATCGAGCGCACGGGCCTGCACCGGCGGCTGGCGCTGTTCATCATGGGGCTGGCCGGGCATGGGCGGCGCCAGTTGCTGCTGGGCGTCATGGCGGCCACGGCCACGCTTTCCTGTCTCATCTCGAACACCTCGACCGCGCTCATCATGATGCCCATGGCGGTCGCCATGCTGCGCGCAGGCGGCGTGCGCGAAGGCGAAACGGGCGGGATGGCCGGCGCCCTGCCCATCGGGATCGCCTTTGCCGCGTCCATCGGCGGACTGGCAACGCTGATCGGCACGCCCACCAACGCGATTGCCGCGGGCCTGATCGACAGCGCGCTGGGCGTGCGCGTCACCTTTCTGCAATGGGCCATCTATGGCGTGCCCATCGCAATGATCGCGGTGCCGACCGCCGCCTTCATCGTGGCGCGCGTGCAGCGGCTTGATGCCGACAGTTTCGACCCCGCCGCGGCCCGCGCCGCCATCCACAGCGCAGCGCAGTGGAGCGCACCGGAAAAGCGGCTCGTGCCCGTGGTCGCGCTCGCCTTTCTCGCATGGGTGTTTCAGCCGCTGATCGAGAAGGCGTTCCCCGAAGGCGGCTTCACCGATGGCACCGTGGCGGCCATCGCCGGGCTGGTCCTGTTCATCCTGCCCGACGGGACCGGCAGGCGCATGCTGACCTGGCCCGAAGCCAACCGCGCCCCGTGGGACGTGGTGCTGATGTTCGGCGGCGGGCTGGCAATGGCCATGGGCATGACCAGCAGCGGCCTGACCGAGTGGATGGGCACCATGCTCCTGCCGCTCAAGGACGTGCCCCTGCCCGTGGTCGCGCTGGTGCTGGTGGCGTTCGTGATCCTTGTAACCGAGTTCGCCAGCAATATCGCGGCGGCCAGCGGGATCATGCCGGTGGTGGCGGCGCTTGTCGGTGCGCTGGGCGCAGACCCGGTCCTCCTTGCCCTGCCCGCAGCCTTCGCCGCCACATGGGGCTTCATGCTGCCCGCAGGCACCGGACCCAATGCGCTTGCCTGGGCCACGGGGCACTGTTCGATGCGCGCCATGGTGAAGGCGGGCATCGCGCTGGACGTGGCGGGCGTGTTCCTGCTCGTCGGCGTGGTCTGGCTGCTCGCGCCGCTGCTCTGAACCCGGCGCGGCGCAGCGCGGACCAGGAATCGTCTAGCCGTGTGCGCCGAAGTAGTTGGCGATGGCCACCGCAATGCGGATGTTCAGGGCGTGGGCGCGCTCGATCGGATCGATGAACCGCGCACGGATCGCGCCATAGTCCTCGCCGCGATGATCGGGATAGTCGGTTTCCTCATTCACCGGAAAATCCCCGATCTCCGGCTCGATCACCGGATAGGCCCGGCGAAGCTGCGCAAGCGCATCCTCAACACGCAGCGACAGGACCATTTCCAGCACGTCCTCGCGGCTGACATCGTTCGACCGGGCAAAGGGCGGCACCTGCACGGCGCGGATGAACATGTGCATGAGCAGCGCCAGCCGCACCGATTGCAGCAGGCCGATATTGCGCCGGTCCGCATCCTGTGCGGGATCGCGCCCGGCCTTCTGGCCCGGCACCAGCGACAGCAGGCGGTGCAGCTTCATCCAGTCCACCCGCAGGCGCGAGGTCAGACGGCGGAACACCCCTGCCCGGTCATCCTTGGTAAGATACTCGGCAAGCGCCAGACAGGCCGATTCCAGCGCGGTTTCGGTGCCGCGATAGGGGCGGCTCGCCCAGTAGGCGGAATTGAACAGTTCGCCATGCGCGGCGACCGTCTTGATCGAGGCAAGGCCGTTCGCCGCGCGCAGCAGCCGCACAAGCTGGTTGCCGCGGGTGGATCGGCCAAGCAGTTCGGCAACCGATTCCATCTCCTCGCCCGCCGCCGTGCCCGCACCGGCAATCACGTTCACCGGATAGCCGATCTGCTGAAGGATGGCGTTGTGCGGGATTGCGCGGATCTGGCGCAGGCTCATGGTGCGGTCCGCGCCAATATCGGACTGGCGGCGCGAGACCCGGCTGCCCGTGCCCTTGAGCAGCCCCAGCCCGAACGCGGTCAGGGCGCGGGAATAGGTCGCGCTTTCCAGGTGCTGGCGCTGCACCCGGCGGATGGAGCGGTAGAAATCGAGGCTGAGATCGGTGCGGTCGTAGAACGGATCCTTGAACGAAAGATCCGGCTCCTGCGCCTCCTGCTCGGCAATGCGGGTCAGCGTGGCAAGCGCGAGATCATCGTTGCGGAAGAACAGGTAGCCATCCCCGCCCTGAAAGCTCGCCTCCGGCTCGATCGTGATGCCATTGCGCGCAAAGCGGCGGCGCGCCCAGCCGGAAAGCGGCCATGTCAGCCGGTCGGCAAAGCCCGAAGGGTGCGCGCCGCGCCCCATGGATTCGCCATGCGTGTTGAAGATCAGGGCGGCCACATCGGTCAGCCCGTTGGCCTTCATCGCTTCGGCAAGGCGGCCCTGCAAACGCTCGATGGCCAGCGCCGCCGGAATCTGTCCCATGAAGCGCCCCGCATCGGAAAAGCCGGTCTGGATCGAAACCCGCCCGCGCAGCCGCGCATAGCTGCGATAGGCTTCCTCCGAGAGCAGCGCCTCAAGGAAGCGCCCGCCATGCTCCAGCGCGGCCTCGGTCTCGAACAGGGGCGAGACATCGACCTTGCCCTCGATCCCGAACAGCCGGGCAAAATAGAGCGCGGCCAGCACGGTCTGCGGCTGCTCGCATTCGGCAATCAGCATCCGGATCGGCGCATCGGCATCGATGTGCTGCAAGATCTTGGCCATGACGAGGAACTGGCGCATGGCGGTGCTGGTCTCGATCGCCAGTGCGGCAAAGTTCACGCGCAGCGGCTTCACTTCGGCCAGCAGTTCGCGCAGGCGCGAAAGCGCGCTCTTGCTGCCAAGATCAAGCGTGCCATCCGGATCGATCCTGCGGCGCAGCGCGTTGTGAAGCTGCGATGCGTTGACGCGGAAATGGATCCAGCCAAGGCCAAGGCCATCCGCGCGCATCGCCGCCGCCAGCGTGGCAAGGCGCACGGCCGTGTCATCGCCCGCCTGCGCCGCTTCGGCTTCCAGCGCGGCGATCAGCGGGGCAAGGCTGAGCAGCTTGCCCGGATCGTCCGCGCTCAGCCGGTTGGCGGCCGCCGCCAGCGCTTCGGGCGTATCCAGCGGGGCGGAGAACAGCCCGGCCATCTCCTCCGAATGGGCCTGCGCGGCATCGAGCGTTGCCAGCAGCGCGTGGCCCTCGTCGATCGCCCGCAGCGCGGCGGCATAGCCTGCAAGGCGCCGGGCCTTTTCGCGCAGACGGAACGCGACCGAAGTGGTCCACCCGATGTCGGTGCGGCCGTCCATGTCGTAGCCGACCCACGTGGCGAAGCGGAACGGCAGCGGTCGGAAATCAAGCCAGCGTCCCGGCCAGCGCTGGCGCGCATGGGCCAGCAGCGCGGCATTGATCCGGTCACGCGCGGCAGCCGCGCGTCCGATCGCGGCGCAGACTTCGTCATGCTCGAAGCCCAGCGTGATCTTCGCCCCATCCGCAGGCAGGACGCAGACGGTTGCGCCCTGGGGATCATCGCTCAGCGCGGCGGTGGCAACGGCATCGGATTGCGCCGCCGAAAGCAGGAAAGTGGGATGCGCGGTGAACACGGCATGGAGCAGCGGCTTTTCCCAGCGTGCGCAGAACTCGGAAAATCCCGCCTCTTCGGGATTGAGCGCGGCAATGCGCGACAGGTTCTCGGCACTGTCCGTAGGTGCCACCAGGCGCCGCAGGCGGGCGGCGCGGCTTTGCAGCGCCTCGCACTCCAGTTCGCTGACCAGCGCTTCCACATCGTCGAGCGAGAGATCACCCGCCTCGATCTGGCGCGAAAGATCGTGGCTGAGCTGGAATACCGGGTTGAACAGCGGCGTTTCGGCCGTCCGCTCATGAAGTTTCTGCAACCTGGCCTTGAGCTTTGCGACCGTCTTCATCTGCCCCGTCTTTCCCGCACGTGTTCCGGTGCCCCGCGTCAGCGCCCCAGCGCTGCGGCTTCGCGCGCGGCAGCCTCTATCGCTGCCTCATCGGGCGTCCCCTTGCCCACAACCCAGCTTCCGCCAACGCAGAGCACAGGCTCGAAGCCCAGCCATTCCGGCGCGGTGGCAGCGCTGATTCCGCCAGTGGGGCAGAACTTGCACTGTTGGAACGGCGCGGCCAACGCCTTTAATGCAGGCAAACCACCCGATGTGGAGGCAGGAAAGAACTTGAAGTGCGTCAGCCCAAGATCGAGGCCGCGCATGATATCACCCGCCGATGCCACGCCCGGCAGGAACGGAATGCCCGATGCGACGGCGGCCTTGCCCAGATTGTCGGTCAGCCCCGGCGAGACGATGAACTCGGCCCCGGCATCGATCGCGGCCTTCAGGTCATCGGGATTGATGACCGTGCCCGCACCCACGATGGCCCCTTCCACCGCCTTCATGGCATGGATCACGTCAAGCGCCGCAGGGGTGCGCAGTGTCACCTCAAGGACGCGCAGACCGCCTTTCACCAGCGCGCGGGCGATGGGCAGCGCATGATCGGCATCGTCCACGACCAGCACCGGAATGACCGGCGCGGTCCGCATGATGGTTTCGATCGGCTTCATCGCGGGCTCCCTCGCATTGCAACAAGGTGAGCGGCTTACCCCTTGGCGCGCACAATGTGCAGACGCCGCAGGCGGATGCATAGCTATTCTTGGCGCAGGATGCAGGTCATGGCACGTCGGTCAGACTGCCGAACTGAACTGCCGCGCCTCGGTCCGGTAGGCATCGAACACCGATGCGATGGAACGGGCGTAAGGCTCGTTTCCGGGAAGAAGGCTCAGCGTTGCGCCTTCGATCCGGGCCAGATCGCGCGCGATGAACGGCTCCAGCCGCGGGCGCGTTGCGGCCAGCAGATCGGCATCGATCACCGCGCTGCCCTTGCACAGCAGATCGGTGATGATCGTGCCGCGCCGCCGATCTTCGGGAGAACGCACCACCCCCTTGCGGCCTGCAAGCCTGTCCGCGCCGATCAGCATCCGGTAACGCCCGGCGTTCTTCTCGGTCTGCACGAACAGGTCGGGAAACTCGCTGATCGAGGACGCGCCAAGGCCGATCAGCGCGGGTGACTGATCTTCGGTAAAACCCTGAAAGTTGCGGCGAAGGGTGCCATTGCGGGCCGCCAGCGCCAGATCATCGCCGGGCAGCGCGAAGTGATCGAAGCCGACCGGCCGGTAGCCTGCATCGACCAGCCGGGCATGGCCTTCGGCCGCCATGCGGAAGCGGGCGCGCTGATCGGGCAACTGGCTGGCATCGATCCGCTGCTGGCGCGGGATCATGTGCGGAACATGGGCATAGCCGAACAGCGCGAAGCGATCCGCGCCCATGGCGATCGACTGATCCAGCGTTTCGGCCAGAATCGCGTCGGTCTGGAACGGCAGGCCATACATGAGATCGAAGTTGATCGAATGGACCCCGGCCCTGCGCAATCCTTCGGTTGCACGCTCGATCATCTCGCGCGGCTGGATGCGGCCAATCGCGGTCTGGATCTGCGGGTCGAGCGTCTGCACGCCAAGGCTGGCCTTGATGACACCGATGCCGCGAATGGCCATCAGCCAGTCCGGCGCCAGCGTGCGCGGATCCAGCTCGACCGAAAGGACAGGGTTCTCAAGCCGGAAGTAGAGCGTCAGGCAATCGACGATCCGCACGAAATCTGTCGGGCTGATGGCATTGGGGCTGCCCCCGCCAAAGGCGATGCGCGAAACCTTCACCGATGGATCGAGGTGACGGGCAACCAGCTCGATCTCGTGATGCAGCGCTTCCAGATAGGCGGCCAGCCGGTGGGTCTTGTTCGCTGCGCCGGTGTTGCAGCCGCAATACCAGCAGATCTCGCGGCAATAGGGGATATGCAGATAGAGCGAGACCGTGCCGCGCAGCGCGCGCAGGGCGCCGGACTGGCGTTCCTCGAAGCTTTCCTCGACAAACTCGGCCGCCGTCGGATAGCTGGTATAGCGCGGGACAGGGCGGGCCAGAAGTTCCGGCCAGTAGGTCCACCCGCCAATGACTTCAGGCTTCGTCATCACCTCACCCGCCATGGCCATCGTCCTCGCCTTCCTCGCCGTTTGCGCAACAGCTATCGGCGGCAGAACGCTTGCGCATTGAGATATGACAAACCTTGCAGCACGGCAGGTTCTGGCCGGGGTCATCGCGTGCCGGCAGGCGAACGGGGATGCTGGCACCATTGCCCCCGCAGGCGGCCAGCATGATCGTGCGCCCTGCCGCCGCCGCAGGAGCCGGGGCGATCATCTGGAGCACGGCCAGCGGCGCAAGGATGCGAAAGGCGCCGGTCACGTCCGGGTTCCGCTTGCGGCTTCAGGCGCGCCGCGCCCGTCGCCTGCCTCGTCCTCGTCGATCAGGATGCGCGCGGCCGCGCCATCCAGATCGCCGTATTGGCCGCCCCTGAGCGACCAGAAGAACGCAGCAAGGCCCAGCAGGCCCATGCCCAGCGCGATCGGCAGCATGAAGGCAACGCCGTTCATTTCCCGCTTCCCGCCAGCCGCAGAGAATTGGCCACGACGATCAGCGAACTGGTCGACATGGCCACGGCCGCAACCAGCGGCGTCACATGGCCAAGGATCGCCAGCGGCACCGCCAGCACGTTGTAGCCGATGGCCAGCGCAAAGTTCTGGCGGACCACTCGCATCGTCGCGCGCGAAACGGCAATGGCGCGCGGAATGGCAAGAAGCGATTCGCCGGTGAACACCATGTCGGCCGCCTGCCGCCCGACATCGCTGGCCGTTCCGGGCGCGATCGAGGCATTGGCCGAGGCAAGGGCGGGCCCGTCATTCAGCCCATCGCCTGCCATCATCACGCGGCGGCCCGCTGCCTGAAGACGCTGGATCGCCTTGTGCTTTTCGGTCGGCGATGCCGCAGCCTGCGCGGTCAGCCCCGTGGCGCGGGCAACAGCGCCCACCGCCGGGACGGAATCGCCCGAAAGGATCGATGCTTCCACGCCAAGCCTGCGCAACCTCGCCAGCGCCTCGTCCGCATCGGGGCGCAGACGATCGGCAAAGGGAATGACCCGCACCGGATCGCCTTCGATCCGCAGCGCGGTTGCCATGCCCTGCGCCGAAGCCGGGCGGCCAAGCGCAACCGCAAGACCGTTCCAGCGCGCCGTCACGCCCTGCCCGGCCTCTTCCTGCACGTCCTCAAGCACGGCGGCGCGCACGCCCCGGCTGGCCAGCGCCTGAACGAGGCTCAGCGAGAGCGGATGGCGGCTGTGGCTGGCTAGCGCCAGCGCAACCGAGGCTTCCGACCCGGAAAGCGCGCCAAGCGACACCTCATCGGGCACGGGCCGCCCCAGCGTGAGCGTGCCCGTCTTGTCGAGCAGGAGGCGATCTACATCGGCCATCCGCTCCAGCGCGGAGCCATCCTTGACCAGCACCCCGCGCTTCATCAGCGCGCCTGCCGCCACGACCTGCGCCACCGGCACGGCCAGCCCAAGCGCGCAGGGGCAAGTGATGATGAGCACCGCAATGGCGATGACCAGCGACTGATACCATCCGGCACCCGCAATCATCCACCCGGCAAAGGTCAGCGCGGCAAGCGTGTGGACCGCGGGCGCATAGAGCCGCGCCGCGCGATCGGCGATGCGCACATACTTCGAGCGTGACTGGCCTGCCGCCTCCATCAGCCGGGCGATTTCGGAAAGGGCCGTGTCCTGCCCGCAGGCGATGACGCGCACATCCACCGGCGCATCGACATTGAGCGTTCCGGCATGGACCAGCGTTCCGGGTGCGGCACGCACCGGTGCGCTCTCGCCCGTCAGCAGCGACTGGTCGAACCGGGTCGTGCCGCGCAGCACCTCGCCATCGGCGGCAAGCCGCTCGCCAGCCGCCACGCGCATCAGCATTCCGGGGGCAAGATCCCTCGCATCCACCCAGCGCGTCGCGCCGTTGGCTTCGACCACCATCGTTCCGGTGGCAGCCTGCCGCAGAAGCGCATCGACGCCGGAACGCGCCCGGTCTCGCATCATCGCATCGAGCACCCGCCCCGCAAGCAGGAACATCAGGAGCATAAGCACACCGTCGAACCAGGCGTCATGCCCCTGCGTCAGTGTCTCGTAGAACGAAAGGCCCGTGGCGATAACCACCCCGATCGAGATCGGCACGTCCATGTTGGTCCTGCCGCGGCGCAAGACCTTCCACGCCGAGGAGAAGAACGGGCGCCCGGCATAGGCAATGGCCGGCACCCCGATCAGCGCCGAAACCCAGTGGAACAGCGACCGCGTGGTGCCGTCCGCACCCGACCACACGCTGACCGACATCAGCATGACATTCATGCAGGCAAAGGCCGCAACGGCGAGCGGAGCGAGCAGCGGCCTGACCGCCGAAACCGGCTCGGCCTCAACCTGCCGGGGCTGCGCTTCAAAGCCCGTGGCGGCAAGCGCGGCCACCAGAACCGGTGTCTCGACCAGCGGCGCGTGGACCACCTCGACCGTGCGCGCCGTCAGGTTCGTGCGCGCGCGCGTCACGCCATCAACCGCTGAGAGCGCGCGTTCGACCTTGCCCATGCAGCCTGCGCAATGCATCCCCGGCACCGCCAGCACGGTGGTGATCGCATCGGCGGGCGCGGCAAGAGCCTTGGCCGGCGCGCTCACTGCACTTCTCCGATGGTGCGCCACACCTGCCCGTCGGCCTCGACCGTGATGCGCAGGCGCCAGCGCCCGGCCTCAAGCGGCGCGGCATAAGTGCCCGGCGCGGTTTCGTGCAGCACGAGCTGCGCAAGCGGGCGCTGGCCAAGGGGGTGTTCGGCAATGGCCGCAACCCGCGCGGCGCCGATCGGCTTGCCGGAACTGTCGGCAAGGGTCAGCGCTGCCCGCCCTTGCCCGTCGCGGGCAACCGTGCCGGTCCAGCCCAGCGCCGCATCGGCCCTCGCCTCGGCCAGCAGTTCGTTGAAGTGCTGGCTGGCAACATAGGAGTTCTCGACAACCACGCCGCCGAAAGTGGAACTGGCAAGCCGGGCCATCGCCACGTTCACCCCGACCACCACCGCAAAGAAGCCGACGAGGATGGCCGCCATCTTCCTGCCGGTGAACGGACGCGGTGCGCGCCTGCCCTGATTATGGCGCATCCCGGTCATTGGCCGTTTCCTTGTGCAGTGGTGAAGGTGGTTTGCGCCCGGTCGGTTCCGCCCTCATCGTCGTTGGCGGTCATCACAAAGGCAAACTGGGCGGGCGCAGACCCGCGCGGGCGGATGGCATAGACGCGGACCGGCCTGGTCGTATCGGCGGGAACCTCGATGCTCAGCGCCTTGCGGGCCGATGCGGCCTCCATCTCGTCGGTGAATATCGCGCCGCCGTCCAGCCCCTCAAGCGCCACGGTGAAGGTGCGCGGGCGCGCTTCCATGTTGCGCAGCTTGAGCGTGTAGGCATTGCGGATGGCCCCGTCCGAAAGCATGACGTATTCCGGGTTCCGGTCCTTGGCGACCGACAGATCGAGCCGCGCGCGCTGGCCAAGCATGAACAGCAGGGCAAGGCCGATGGCGCTCCAGATGCCGAAGTAAACCAGCGTGCGGGGGCGGAAGATGGTCTTGAGCAGCGGCGTCGGCGCTTCGCCGCGCTTTTCCTTCTCGGCATCCTCCAGCGTGCAGTAATCGATCAGCCCGCGCGGGCGGCCCACGTCGGCCATGGCCTTGTCGCAGGCATCGATGCACAGCGCGCAGGTGATGCAGCCGATCTGCGGCCCTTCGCGGATGTCGATGCCCGTGGGGCAGACCGCCACGCACTGCATGCAGTCGATGCAGTCACCCAGCGGTGTGGCGGCCTTCTGCGCCGCCTTGAGCGAGCCGCGCGGTTCACCGCGCCAGTCCTTGTAGGTGACAATGAGGCTGCGCTCATCGAGCATCGCGGTCTGGATGCGCGGCCAGGGGCACATGTAGATGCACACCTGCTCGCGCATGAAGCCGCCGAAGATGAACGTGGTCATCGTCAGCACGAAGGTGGTGGCATAGGCCACGGGCGCGGCATGGCCCGTCCAGAACTCGTGCTGAAGCGTCGGCGCATCGGCGAAGTAGAAGATCCAGGCACCGCCCGTGGCAAAGCTGATAGCCAGATAGATGGTCCACTTCAGGGCGCGCTTGCCGATCTTTTCCGCATTCCACGGCGCCTTCTGCAAGCGGAGCTGGGCGTTGCGATCCCCGTCCACCAGCCGGTCGACATGCTGGAACAGGTCGGTCCAGACCGTCTGCGGACAGGCATAGCCGCACCACGCGCGCCCCACCGCCGAGGTGACAAGGAACAGGCCGATCCCCGCCATGATGAGCAGGCCCGCCACGAAGTAGAACTCGTGCGGCCAGATCTCGATGTCGAACATGAAGAAGCGGCGGTTGGCCAGATCGATCAGCACCGCCTGATCGGGCGCATAGGGGCCGCGATCCCACCGGATCCACGGCGTCACCCAGTAGATGACAAGGCACACGGCCATGACGAGCCATTTGAAGCGCCGGAACGCGCCATCAACGGCCTTGGGAAAGACCGACTTGCGCTTGGCGTAAAGGCCGATCTCGTTGGAATGGTCCGCGCTCATTTTGGGATCGTGCGCAGTCATGACCGTGTGTCCTTGGCTGGGATTTTACCTGGTGGCGGCAGCCGGACCGGCGGCGGCCTCTGCCGGTGCGGCCTGCGGTGCCGGCGTTTCCTCGCCGCCGCCCAGCGAATGGACGTAAGCTGCCAGCATCTTGACCGTGACCGGATCGAGCCGGTTGCCCCACGATGGCATGACGCCATAGCGCGCATTGGTGACGGTCTGGGTCAGCGCCTTGCGATCACCGCCATAAAGCCAGATCGCATCGTTGAGGCGCGGCGCGCCCACCATACGGCTGCCCTCGCCCGCTGCGCCGTGGCAGACGGCGCAATTGTCGGCATAGACCTGCGCACCGCGCTGCGAGGATGCACTGGGCTTTTCCTCGCCAGCCAGCACGCGCACATGGCTGACCACGTCCTGCACCTGCGCCGCGTTCAGGATGCCGTCACGCCCGAAGGCCGGCATCTGGCTCATGCGCGTGGCGTCGTCGCCGGGCTGGCGGATGCCGTGGACCAGCGTCTGGTGGATGGTGGCCACATCGCCGCCCCACAGCCAGTCATCGTCGTTGAGGTTGGGATAGCCGGGGCTTCCGGCCGCACCGTTGCCATGGCACTGGATGCAGTTGACCTTGAACGCGGCGCGTCCGCCGTCAATCGCTGCACGGCGCAGGCGCGGATCGGTGGCGATCTGTTCAAGCGATGCCCCGTCCAGCTCTGCCAGCAGCCCTGCCTTGCGCACCGCCTCCGCCTTCATCTCGCCGTCAAGCTGCCCACGGCTCGACCAGCCCAGCGTGCCCGCGGTGGCCTTGTCGATCAGCGGCCAGGCCGGATAGGCCACGCAATAGCCGATCGAAAAGACGATGCAGGCATAGAAGGTCCACAGCCACCAGCGCGGCAGCGGGTTGTTCAGCTCCTCGATGCCGTCCCATTCGTGGCCGACAGTCTCGACGCCGGTGGCGTCATCAATCCGGGATTTAGCCATCGTTCTCGTCCTTGAAGATCGAATTGGCGGCCTCTTGGTTCAGTGCCCTGGCGCCGGGGCGGAACGGCCATGCGCTCAGCCCCACGAAGATCACCGTCATCATCAGCAAGCCCCAGCTATCGGCAAGATGCCGCAGCATGTCATAGGTGGAGTGCGCGCTCACCGGCCCTTCTCCTTGGCAAGGGCTTCCTGCGCGGCGGGCGCATTCACGTCCACCAGCGTGCCCAGCATCTGGAGATAGGCCACCAGCGCGTCCATCTCGGTCAGCCGCCTGGGATTGCCGTCAAAGTCGCGCGCCTGCGCCTTGGGGTAGCGCTTCTTGAGATCGGTGGCATCGGCGTCCGGATCGGCCTGCGTCTTCAGGTCGTCGTTGGCCTTGGCGATATCCTCCTGCGAATAGGGAACGCCGATCTGGTACAGCGTGCGCAAGGTGGCGGTCATGTCGCCCATGTCGAGATCCTTCTCGGCAAGGTGGGCATAGCCCGGCATGATCGATTCCGGCACCACCGCGCGCGGGTCCTTCAGGTGCTGGACATGCCATTCATCCGAATAGCGGTTGCCCACACGCGCCAGATCCGGCCCGGTCCGCTTCGAACCCCACTGGAAGGGGTGGTCATACATCGATTCGGCAGCAAGGCTGTAATGGCCATAGCGCTCCACCTCGTCCCGGAAGGGACGGATCATCTGGCTGTGGCAGACATAGCAGCCCTCGCGCACGTAGATGTCGCGTCCGGCCTGTTCGAGGGGGGTATAGGGGCGCATCCCCTCCACTTTCTCGATCGTGTTGTCGATCCAGAACAGCGGGGCGATTTCCACGATGCCGCCCACGGTCACGGCGGCAAAGGCCGCAATGCCGAGCAGCGTGATGTTGCGCTCCAGTTTCTTGTGCTTTTCCACGATGGTGGTCATGGGATTTTCTCCGTGTTCGCCGGATCAGGCCGCAGCGGGCGCGGCGTTGACGACGGGACGGTCCTTTTCGGGATCGAAGGCGGCATCGCGCATCGGCGCTTCATCGCGGCTGTGGCCAAGGATGGTGCGCCACACGTTGACGACCATGACCAGCGCGCCTGCCAGGAACAGCAGCCCGCCCAGCGCACGCAGGAAGAACATGGGCCTGAGCGCGACAACGGTTTCGACGAAGCTGTTCACCAGGTATCCGTCTGCGCCATATTCGCGCCACATCAGCCCCTGCGTGATGCCGGCCACCCACATCGAGGCCGCGTAGAAGACGATGCCGATGGTCGCGAGCCAGAAGTGCCAGTTGACCATGCGCAGCGAATAGAGGCGCTGGCGGTTCCACAGGCGCGGCACCAGATAGTAGATCGCCGAGAAGGTGATCATCCCGTTCCAGCCGAGCGCGCCGGAATGCACGTGGCCGATGGTCCAGTCGGTATAGTGCGACAGGCTGTTGACCGACTTGATCGACATCATCGGGCCTTCGAAGGTGCTCATGCCGTAGAAGGCCAGCGCCATCACCATCATGCGGATGATCGGGTCGGTGCGCACCTTGTCCCAAGCGCCGTTGAGCGTCATCAGCCCGTTGATCATGCCGCCCCAGCTCGGCATCCACAGCATGATCGAGAAGACCATTCCCAGCGTCTGCGCCCAGTCGGGCAGCGCGGTGTAGTGCAGATGGTGCGGACCGGCCCAGATGTAGAGGAAGATCAGCGCCCAGAAGTGGATGATCGACAGGCGGTAGGAAAAGACCGGACGCTCCGCCTGCTTGGGCACGAAGTAATACATCATCGCCAGGAACCCGGCGGTCAGGAAGAAGCCCACGGCGTTGTGGCCATACCACCACTGCACCAGCGCGCCCTGCACGCCTGCAAAGATCGGATAGCTGCGGCTGCCGACGAAGCTGACCGGCCAGTTCAGGTTGTTGACGATGTGAAGCATCGCCACGGTCACGATGAACGAGAGGTAGAACCAGTTGGCCACGTAGATGTGCGGCTCGGTGCGCTTCACGATCGTGCCGACGAACACCGCAAGATAGGCAACCCAGACCACGGTCAGCCACAGGTCGACATACCATTCCGGTTCGGCATATTCCTTGCCCTGGGTGATGCCGAGCAGATAGCCGGTCGCGGCCAGGACGATGAAGAGCTGGTATCCCCAGAACACGAAACGGGCGAGGCCGGGGAAGGCCAGCCTCGCCCGGCAAGTGCGCTGCACGACGTAGAACGACGTGGCAATCAGCGCGTTGCCCCCGAAAGCGAAGATGACCGCAGAGGTATGCAGCGGGCGCAGGCGGCTGAACGAGGTCCATTCAAGGTTCAGGTTCAGCACCGGCAGCGCAAGCTGCAAGGCGATGTAAAGCCCTGCGAGAAACCCGGCGATGCCCCAGAAGATCGTCGCGATCACGCCCCAGCGGATCACGTCGTCATCATAGCGGCCCGGATCGGGTGCGAGGATCGCCCCGGACAGGTCGACGCCGCGCAGCGTGACGACAAGGCCGATCACGCAGGCAAGCGCGACCAGCCCCATATGAATTGCAAAACCGGTGTCGACGGCTGCGGCGCAGGCGGCGACGGCGACGAACAGCGCCACGAGCCACAGGCCCGCGCGCGATACTGCCAGTTCCATGGAGCCTTCCCTTCCATGAGTGATGTGCCTTTCGCGCTGCACCGTAATGCCGGGGTGAACATTGACCCGTGTCAAATCCGCCCAACCCGTTGCTACGACTTTGGTCTTAGACTGCACGTTTCCATTTTTGCGCTTCGTCAATGTCGGCTGATTCGCTGCGGTGCATCAGGCTGGGCGAGCCACGGAGAGACGTTCGGCCAACGAGGGGTTGGCCAGCCGTGGTGCAGGACAAGATCAATGAAGAAGCTGATGACTGCCGCTATCCCTGCCATCGCCGCTGCTGCCGCAATGCTGTCGCCGACGCAGGCTCTGGCCGGTTCGTCCGAGGGCAAGCTGCAAGTCAAGGTGCTTGGCACCGGCGTGCTTCCGGACGGCAAGATCGTCGAAGTGAAGAACGATCCGCTCAACCTTACCGTCGGCGCCAACACCAGGGCGAACGACAATGTGGTGCCGACCCTTGCGGTCGAATACTTCTTCTCGCCCAATGTCTCGGCCGAAACGATCTGCTGCTTTACCCAGCACCGCGTCAGCGGCACGGGCACGCTCGCTGCGGCCAACCGGATCGTCGATCACGTGCTGATCCTGCCCGCCACGCTCACGCTCAAGTATCACCTGCCGATGGCCGGCGGGATCAAGCCCTATGTCGGCGCCGGTCCCTCGATGTTCCTGATTTTCGGTGAAAAGCCCGGTGCCAGCGTAACCCCGCTGGGCGTCACAAGGGTGAAGATGTCGAACGAGGTCGGCCTTGCCCTTCAGGCCGGGATCGACATTCCGGTGAACGACAAGGGTCTGGGCATCAGCCTCGATGGCAAGAAGTATTTCATGGATACCACGGCCCGCTTCTACGCCGGCAATGCCGAAGTGCTGGCCACCAAGCACTCGCTCGATCCCTGGGTGCTGAGCGCCGGACTGTCCTACCGGTTCTGAGGCCGCACCGGCCTCCTGACCCCATTCCCCGGTCGTTGCGCCAGCCCCCACGCGCGGCGCGACGAAAGGGGACAGCGGGCAGGAACGTGCGAGGTTCTGGGATCACCTCGCCGCGTTCCTGCCCGCTCCCTTTTCAGGCATCTTCCCGCGCCAGATCTTTCGGCATGAAGTCTGGCCCACCCCTCAGCCGCGATCGGCTGCGGCGGGATGTCCGGCCGCCTCGGCCATGGCAGCCGCGCCCATGCTGGCAGGGCGCAGTTCGAACCACCCGGAATGGCCGGTTGCCGAAAGGAATGCCGACAACGCCGCGCCTGCCAGCACCAGCCCCAACGTCGCACGCAGCCGGACAAGCCCTTGCGCATCGGCCTCAGGGTTATGTGATTCATGCATGGCTGCATTCCTTCCGCGTGTTCCGTGTCACGCGGTCAATGCACCGGGGCGCGTATCTATCCGTAATTTAGTTTTGCCAGGCCAATGCTGCGGCGCTCTCTGCGCGCCAGTCAGCCAGCCAGCGTCTGCAAGGCCGGACGATCGAGGATTTCCACCTCGCGGCGCGATGGCAGGTCGATCACGCCCTCGTTCTTCAGCCGCGTGAACTGGCGGCTCACGGTCTCGATGGTCAGGCCAAGCACATCGGCCACCTGCTGGCGCGAAAACGGCAGGGCAAACCTGCTTGCCGGGCCAAGCGACGGCATGCATCCGGTCTCGGCCAGCCGCTCGGACATTTCCAGCAGGAACGTGGCGATCTTTTCCGCAGCGTTCTTGCGGCCAAGCAGCATCATCCAGGAGCGGGTCCGGTCCAGTTCGGCCAGAGTGCGTTCCAGCAGCTTGTGCTCAAGCTCCGGATGCTCGCGGGCGAACCGGTCGAAATCGTTGCGCGAGAACACGCAGACCCGCGCATCGGTCAGCGCCACAACGCTGGCGCGGCTGGTCTGTCCGAAAGGTCTGCCGATGAAATCCGCCGGATAGGCAACGCCGACGATCTGTTCGCGCCCGTCTTCGGTGCTGGTCGTCAGCTTCAGGACACCTTCGATGACATTGGCCACCAGCAGGGAATCGTCGTCTTCCCAGATCAGCGATTCCCCTGCCGTAACGTTGCGGCGTCGGCCAATGGCATTGAGCAGTGCCAGTTCTTCGCGTTCAAGGCCGGCGCAGATCGCACGGTTACGGACCACACAGGTTTCGCAGGTTGACATGCGCCTTGGCGTATCATGAGACACGTTTTGCAGCAATTGGCGAAAAGGATCGCTTGATCCTGATATACTTGTCAAAAAAATCGGGCGGCGCGAACAATCGGGCCGCCCAAGTTGGGGAGAAATCGCCAGAGAGGTTGGCGGGTCGGTGGAAAGTGACCAACCGCTCTGTCGAAAGCAGGAATAGCCTGCGCGCTCCGGGCAGACGTTGACGGATGTCAAAATCGGCCGAACTTTCGCTCCCATCCGGAAGGAAAAGTCCGCTGGGTGCGTTCTTTCACGCTCCTGTAAGGCTTCAGTCCCCGGAAAGGCGCGCCAGATCGTGGTATTTCCCGCGGAAGAACAGCAGCGGGTTGCCTTCCTCCCGGCGATCGAGCGAATCGACCGCGCCGACGACCAGAAGGTGGTCGCCGATGTCCTCCACCCGCTCCACCCGGCAATCGATCCAGGCAATCGCATCATCAAGCAAAGGCTGGCCTGAAGGCGTGGTGCCGTGCGCCAGATCGGCAAACTTGTCGTCGCTGCGGGCGGCAAAGCGCTGGCACAGCGAAAGCTGGTCGGCGCCCAGCACGTTCACGCAGAACCGCCCGGCTTGCGCGATCTTCGGCCAGGTCGACGAACGCTTGTCCGGAAAGAAGCCGACCAGCGGCGGATCGAGCGAAATCGAGGTGAACGAGCCAACCACGAGCCCGTGGCGCTGCCCTTCGGCATCAACCGATGTAATCACGCATACACCCGTTGGCCAGGTGCCCAGAACATTGCGGAAGTGGCGGGGATCGATCATGCCGCGCTGCCTGTCGGCAAAAGCGCGATGCGTCAACCGTCCGCAGGGGAAAGCGCCATCCGCATTCGGTTGCATGGGTGGGCATGACGGCCATATCTGCGCGCAGCGCGAGGGCGACAGGCATGGCAAAGGAGATGGCAAAAGAGATGGCAAAAGAAATTGAAGCCAAACGCACAAAACCCGTGTAGGGGCCGCGGCACAGGTATCGCCGTGCACTGTGTGGGAACGGGCTGAGGCGATTCGTGCCGGGAAGCGACCCGGCCACCCAGCCAATACTGGCCCAACACATTTGCGAATGCCGCTCCTGCGGCAGGAATGGCGATTTTTGACGATGACTTTTGCACACCTTCCGCGCCCGCTTGCGCAGGCGCTCGAAGATCATGGCTACACGGCCCTCACCCCGGTCCAGGATGCGGTGACGCAGCCCGAAGCGCGGGGCCGCGATCTGGTGGTTTCAGCCCAGACCGGATCGGGAAAGACCGTGGCTTTCGGCCTTGCCATGGCGGGCGAACTGATCGGCGATGAAAGCGCCCTGCCCTTCGCGGTCGCACCGCTTGCGCTGGTCGTGGCGCCCACGCGCGAACTCGCGCTTCAGGTCAGCCGGGAACTGGCATGGCTCTATGCCCCCACCCATGCGCGCATTGCCACTTGCGTTGGCGGCATGGACCCTTCGCGCGAGAGGCGCGCGCTTCAGGGCGGCGCGCATATCGTCGTCGGCACGCCGGGCCGCCTGCGCGATCACCTTGAACGCGGCGCACTGGATCTTTCGGCGCTGGCCTGCGTGGTTCTCGACGAGGCCGACGAAATGCTCGACATGGGCTTTCGCGAAGACCTTGAGGAACTGCTCGACGCGACGCCGGAAAGCCGCCGCACCCTGCTGTTCTCGGCCACGATGCCCAAGCCGATCGAGGCGCTGGCCCGGCGCTATCAGCGCGATGCCCTGCGCATCTCGACCGTCGGCGAAGCGCGCGGCCATGGCGACATTGCCTATCGCGCGGTCGCCGTCGCCCCGGCCGAAATCGAAGCGGCCGTCGTCAACCTGCTGCGCTTCCACGAAGCCGAAACCGCGATGCTGTTCTGCGCCACGCGCGACAACGTGCGCCGTCTCCATGCCACGCTGGTCGAGCGCGGGTTCACTGCCGTTGCGCTTTCGGGCGAACACAGCCAGTCGGAACGCAACAACGCCCTGCAAGCCCTGCGTGACCGCCGCGCCCGCGTGTGCGTTGCAACCGATGTGGCCGCGCGCGGGATCGATCTGCCTTCGCTCAGCCTTGTCATTCACGTGGAGATCCCGCGCGATGCCGAAACGCTGCAACACCGGTCGGGCCGGACGGGCCGCGCGGGCAAGAAGGGCACCGCCGTGCTGATCGTGCCCTTCCCGCGCCGCCGCCGGGTGGAAATGATGCTGCGCGGCGCGAAGATCAATGCCGAATGGGCCGAAGTGCCCACCCCTGAGGCGATCCGCGCGCAGGATCGCGAGCGGCTGCTGGCCACGATCCTGGCGCCAGTAGAACCGGACGAGGCAGACCTCGACATCGCCCGCACCCTGCTTGAACAGCGCAGCGCCGAAGAACTGGCAGCAGCGCTGGTCCGTGCCCATCGCGCCGCCCTGCCCCAGCCGGAAGAACTGCTTTCCGGTTCCGACGATGGCCGCAGGCAGGCCGCCCATCGCCCCGGCTTCGATGATGTCGTCTGGTTCCGCATGGATGTCGGCCGCCGTCAGAACGCCGATCCGCGCTGGATCCTGCCCACGCTGTGCCGCCGCGGCCATGTGTCGCGCCAGGAAATCGGCGCGATCCGCATCGCCCCCAACGAAACCTGGTTTCAGGTTCCCCGCGCGATTGCGGATCGTTTTGCCGATGCCGTGCGCCGCACTGCCGATCCCAGGGGCGAGGACGAGAACGGCATCCACATCGAACCTGCACCCGAAGGCCCGCGCGAACAGGCGCGCGACAATCGCCGCAGCGCGAACGACAGCCCGCGCAAGTTCCAGCGTGGCGACGGCCCGCGCCCCGATGGCCCGCGTGGCCCTCGCCGCCCGCACCCGGCAGGCCAACGCCCGCAGGGCAAGCCGCACCGCAAGGGCCCGCAAAGCGCCCGCTGATATGCGAAGGCCCAGATAAGCGAAGGCCCGCCGGACAGTATCCGACGGGCCTTCTGCTTCCCGGATCTGAAGCAGGGCCTACTCTTCACCCATCCGCAGCGCCGCGATGAAGGCTTCCTGCGGAATGGAGACGTTGCCGTATTCGCGCATCCGGGCCTTGCCCTTCTTCTGCTTTTCCAGAAGCTTCTTCTTGCGGGTTATGTCGCCGCCATAGCACTTGGCGGTCACATCCTTGCGCATCGCGCTGATGGTTTCGCGCGCCACCACCTTGCCGCCGATGGCCGCCTGAATCGGAATCTTGAACAGGTGGCGCGGGATGAGATCCTTCAGGCGCTCGCACATGTGCCGCCCGCGCGCCTCGGCTGCACTGCGGTGCACGATCATCGAAAGCGCATCGACCGGCTCGTTGTTGACGAGAATGCTCATCTTCACCAGATCGCCTTCGCGCAGCCCTATCTGCTCGTAATCGAACGAAGCATAGCCGCGGCTGATCGACTTCAGGCGATCGTAGAAATCGAACACCACTTCATTGAGCGGCAGTTCGTATGTCACCTGCGCGCGCCCGCCCACATAGGTCAGGCCCGTCTGGATGCCGCGCCGGTCCTGACACAGCTTCAGCACCGAACCGAGGTATTCGTCGGGCGTATAGATCGTGCCCTTGATCCACGGCTCGTCGATCTGCTCGATACGGCTGGGATCGGGATAGTCGGCCGGATTGTGCAGCAGGATCTCGCGCGCGTCATCGTTCTTGCTGGCACGCAACTGGATGCGGTAAACCACTGATGGCGCAGTGGTAATCAGGTCGAGATCATATTCGCGGCTCAACCGCTCCTGAATGATCTCAAGGTGCAGCAGCCCCAGGAATCCGCAGCGGAACCCGAAGCCCAGCGCCGCGCTCGATTCCATTTCATAGCTGAACGAGGCATCGTTGAGCCGCAGCTTGGCAATGCTCTCGCGCAGCTTCTCGAACTCGGCCGCATCCACCGGAAAGATGCCGCAGAACACCACCGGCTGCACTTCCTTGAACCCCGGCAGCGGTTCGCTCGCCCCCTGTTTCACCGTGGTGATGGTGTCGCCCACGCGGGCCTGCGCCACTTCCTTGATCTGCGCGGTGATGAAGCCGATCTCGCCGGGGCCGAGTTCGTCCAGCGTCTCGATCTTGGGACGCATGCAGCCCACCCGGTCGATCAGGTGCTCGGTCCCCCCGGCCATGAACTTGACCTGCAAGCCCTTGCGGATCACCCCGTCGATCACGCGCACAAGGATGACCACGCCCAGATAGGGGTCATACCAGGAATCCACCAGCATGGCCTTGAGCGGCGCGGTGCGATCGCCCTTCGGCGGCGGAATGCGCTCGACCACGGCATCGAGCACTTCCTCGATGCCGATGCCGGACTTGGCGCTGGTCAGCACCGCGTTGCTGGCATCCAGCCCGATCACGTCCTCGATCTCGGCCTTGACCTTTTCGGGTTCGGCAGCGGGCAGATCGATCTTGTTGATGACCGGCACAATCTCGTGATCGTGCTCGATCGACTGATAGACGTTGGCCAGCGTCTGCGCTTCCACGCCCTGCGCGGCATCGACAACCAGCAGCGCCCCCTCGCAGGCGGCAAGGCTGCGGCTGACTTCATAGGCGAAGTCGACGTGCCCCGGCGTGTCCATCAGGTTGAGCTGATAGGTCTTGCCGTCCTTCGCCCTGTAATCAAGGCGCACGGTCTGGGCCTTGATGGTGATGCCGCGCTCTTTCTCGATGTCCATGTTGTCGAGCACCTGCTCGGACATTTCACGCTCGGAAAGCCCGCCGGTGTACTGGATCAGGCGATCCGCCAGCGTGGACTTGCCGTGGTCGATATGGGCAATGATCGAAAAGTTACGGATCAGCGAAAGGTCGGTCATGCGCGCGCCGTTAGCAGGTGCAAGGCCGCGAGTCACGCGGGGCGCTGGTGCAGGAGGCACCGCGCGCGTGCGTCAGATTTTTCATTAGGACTACATTTTTTTGACGTTTATCACTGAATTGTAACTTATAATTTCTGTCTTAATCTCAACATGTTAAATCATCATCACCCCTTGGACGGCGCCAGAAAGCGTCAATTTGCTGTCACATATCCGTCATTTTCTCGCTCTAGCGGCCGCTCCGGGTCGATCCGGACCCGACACGGAGATTCTCGCGGAAATGAACGGCAGGGCTTTCAGGGCAGGACTTGCGGCATGCGTTTTCATCAGCGCCGCCAGCGTGGCACAGGCGCAGGCCGCGCCTGACGATCAGGCCGCAAGGATCGCCGACCTTCAGCGCCAGGTCGATGAACTGAAGGCCATGGTGCATGCGCTTCAGGCCATGCAGGGCAACGCGCGCATGGCCAGTGCGCCAGCTTCGGCGGCCGCGCCCGCCAACACCAGCGCCCCGCCGTCCGAAACGCTTCAGGCAGGTCTTTCTGCCAGCACTCCCGTCGCACCGCCCGCCGCGCAGGCCCAACCCGTGCAACTGGCGGCGGCCGAGGCTCCGGCCAAGAAGAAAAGGGCGTGGCATGAAAAGCTCATGATCCGGGGTTACACCCAGATGCGCATGAACGAGATCATCAGCGGTCCCAAGTCCGCGCCTGCGGGCATCTCGCGGCTGCGTTCTGTGCAGGACAGCGGCATCAACGAGAACGGCAATTTCAGCCTGCGCCGTGCGCGCCTCGTCGTGCAGGGCGACATTTCGGACCGCGTCTCGCTCTACATGCAGGGCGATATGGCGGCCGCAGTGAATAACCAGTCGGTCAGCGAACCGCGCCAGCACTTCTTCCAGATGCGCGATGCCTATGCCGATGTCTATCTCGACAAGGCAAAGACGCTGAAGGTGCGCTTCGGCCAGTCGAAGGTGCCCTACGGCTGGGAAAACCTGCAAAGCTCGTCCAACCGCGTTCCGCTTGACCGCACCGATGCGATCAATGCCCCGGTGCCGGGCGAACGCGATCTTGGCGTCGTGCTCTATTACACGCCGCCGAGAATCCAGAAGATCTGGGACGAACTTGCCGCAGACGGGCAGAAGCTTTTCGGAAACTACGGCGCCTTTGCGCTGGCGGCCTACAACGGCCAGGGAATCAACCGCATCGAACGCAACGGCGGGCTGATGACGGTCGGCATGGCAACCGTGCCGTTCCGCCTCGATGGCATCGGCCTTCCCGGCCAGGTGGCCGAGTTCGGCGTCACGGCCATGCGCAACCAGTTCCGGCCCGAAGTGCGCTCCGGCGGCGTCTCCGCCGTGTCCTATGCCGACAACCACGTGAACTTCCACGGGATGATCTACCCCGCCCCCTTCGGCGTTCAGGCCGAATGGACCTTCGGCACCGCGCCGCAGTGGGATCCCGCGCTTGGCACCATCCGCTCGCAGCGCGCCACGGGCGGATATGTCATGGCCATGTATCGCGTGCCGCACTCGCCGGTCGGCCAGATCATTCCCTTCGCGCGCTGGCAGAAGTATCGCGGCGGCTTCAAGGCCGCCACCAATGCCCCGCGGCTTGAAACCGACGAATATGAAGCCGGCGTGGAGTGGCTGCCGATGAAGGAGCTTGAGATCACGCTCAGCTATTCCGGCATCAAGCGCAACGAGGCGGACGAGCGGCGGACCGGACGCGCCAGGGGCGACGTGGTCCGCGCGCAGGTCCAGTGGAACTACTGAAGCATCGCCGCGAGAAGGCGCGTCAGCGGGCCGAAAACGCGCTCGAAAGGCGGAAGGTGCCCTGCGCGGCCGGGCCGTTCACGTAGCGCACCCGGTAAAGCGTGTTGGTGCCGTAGGTTCCGGTCATGCGGGCCGTAAGCTGCCGCCCCTCTCCGGCTGGCACATCCGTCCGCTGGATCGGGTGGTATGTCGTTCCCCCGTCAAGCGAATGCTCGATGAACAGCGTTCCCGCCACATCGGCAAAAGCCGTGGCAATGAAAAAGCAGAACGGGGTCGAATTGCCGACCCTGCCGGTGCCGGTGAAGCTCGCCGATGCGGCAAGCGCGGTGGTGCTGTCGGTATAGCCCAGGCTGGTGTTGACCGTGCCGGTCACAACCACGTTGCCGATCGATGCACCGCTGCCGGCAAGCGAGGTGCTCGTCACGTTCAGCGGCCTGCGCTTGAGCACCAGCACGATCGCCACCGTGCCGCTGCCATAGCTTGAAACCCGCGCCCGGATGAATCCCGCATTGGATGAAAAGGCATAGAGGCCCACCGTCGTCGTGGTGATCGAAGGCGAACTGGTGGCGCCATTCGTGGCGATGACCGGAATGGCGATCCAGTTGATCCCGTCGTTCGAATGCTCGTAGTTCACCGTGCAGGAATTGCCGCCCGAAACCACCTGGAACGTGCCCCCGGCAAATCCTGTGAGCGGTGCCGAAACCACCACATCCGCACTCGTCACGCTGCCCGCCACGGTCAGGCCGTCGCTCACGTCGTCGAGGAAGACATTGCCGATATGCGCGTTTCCGGCAGGCAGCGGCGCGGTCCGCACCGGCAGGGGGGATGCCTCGCTCACTGTCTGCGCCGCGCCTCCCGGAAGGGCAAAGGCCATGGTTCCGCCACTGACCGGCAGCGGCTTTTCCAGCGAGACGACTTCGGCCGAACCGTCCGGCTTCGCATAGGCTAGCGCCGTGACCGGGGCGATGCGCGAGGGAAAGGTCACTTCAGGATTGGTCATCGATGTCTCCGTTGCAGCGTTTCTGGAACAATCGACGAACGCAGATAACCAAATTGGCACATGTAGGAAAACGGATTGTGCATGCGAGGCGCAAATTCCGGCGCCACTTCATCATTTTGCCGCGCAGGAGCATCACTTCGGCGCACTTTGCACAGCACAACGAACCGTTCATCCCGCGTTGGGGATCGCCCGGCAAGCCTTGGCGTTGTCACCCACAACCGTCCCTCCCGACGGACAGCATTCAGGAGAAATCCATGAAAAAGACCTTTCTTTCCATCGTGATGGCCGCACTGGCGGTCCCTGCGGCGCCAGTGCTTGCCAGCCCGCCGGGGTGGGCGCCCGCGCATGGTTACCACAAGGTCAAGCATGACCGGATCTATGACAGCCGCGGCCGCTATATCGAACCGCGCCGCATCTCCCGCAACGATCGCGTCTGGCGCGGGCGTGACGGCCGCTACTACTGCCGCCGCAACAACGGGACCACCGGTCTCATCATCGGTGCCGCAGGTGGCGCGCTTATCGGCAGGGCCATCGATTCGCGGGGCGATCGCACCATGGGCACCGTCCTTGGCGCGGCAGGCGGCGCGCTGCTGGGCCGCGAGCTGGAGCGCAGCGGCGCACGCTGCCGCTGATCGCACCAGACCGTGGCAGGCTGGCAAAAACCCTTGCGATTGAACCCTTTTGGCATAGTCTGTGAGTATGTGGCTGCTTGATCAGATGTTGAAGCGGTTGATCCACAAGGGTCGGCTGGTGGTGATTGACCATGACGGCAAGGAATACGCCTATGGCGATCCGGCCGCCTCGCCCGTCACCATCCGTTTCACCGACAAGGGGGCCGCCATGCACGTGGCCAGGGATCCCCGCGTCGGTGCCGGCGAAGCCTACATGGATGGTCGTCTGGTGGTGGAACCGCCACACGACATCCGCGACATGATCCTGCTGGTCATGGGCAATGCCAATTCCGGGGGCGGCATCGATCGCAAGGGGCCGCTGCGCACCCTGCTGGGCAAGGTCGTCTCACGGATCGACCAGATCAACGAACGCGCGCAGGCCGCAAAGAACGTGGTGCACCACTATGATCTGACGCGCGAGTTCTACGAACTGTTCCTCGATACCGACCGTCAATACACGATGGCCTACTTCACCGATCCTGCGAACACGCTGGAACGCGCCCAGGTCGACAAGAAGGCGCTCATCGCGGCCAAGCTGCGGCTGGAGCCGGGCCGGGCAGAAGGGATGCGCGTGCTCGATATCGGCTGCGGCTGGGGCGGGCTGGCGCTCTTTCTCAACCGCCATTTCGGCTGCGAGGTGCTGGGCGTGAGCCTCGCACCCGATCAGGTCCGCTTCGCGCAGGAGCGTGCCGAAGCCGCAGGCGTTGCCGACAAGGTGAAGTTCCAGCTAATCGATTACCGCGATGTCACCGGCCAGTTCGACCGCATCACCAGCGTCGGCATGATCGAACACGTCGGCGCGCCCAACTTCGGCGAGTATTTCGCGAAAACCGGCGACCTGCTCGATCCCGACGGCATCATGCTCACCCACACCATCGGGCGCACCGGCCCGCCGGGCACGACCGACAAGTGGACCCGCAAATACATCTTCCCCGGAGGCTATATCCCGGCGATGAGCGAACTGGTCTCGGCGCTCGAACGCACCGGCTGGGAGATCGGCGACATCGAGGTTCTGCGCTATCACTACGCCTATACCCTCGCCGAATGGTATCGCCGCACCTGCCTGCACCGCGAAGAGATCATCGCCCTTTACGATGAACGCCTGTTCCGAATGTGGCAGTTCTATCTGGCAGGCGCGGAACAGAGCTTCCGCCACGGCGGCATGGTCAACTTCCATATCCAGAGCGTCAAGCGCCGCAGCGCCCTGCCCATGACGCGCGAATACATCCAGCACGAGTGGGAGCGTCTTGCCGGGCTGGATCAGGCGCCGGAGTGGCACCTGATGAAATCGGCCGCCGAGTAGCGCTTGATCCGCCACGGCAAACGTGGCCACGCCAGTTCCTGTAACGGCCTGTCGGCGATGCCCGCGGGCCACATGACCGTTGCGCCATGCCAGCAGGAATTGCCATGACCACATCCATGCCCACCGCCGCCGATCTTGCAACCGACATTGCCCGCGTCTTCGCGCTTCAGCAGTCCCATCAATGGGAAGCCAAGGCTTCATCGGCTGCCGAGCGCAAGGACAAGCTGGCGCGCCTCAAGGCTGCGGTCGAAACGCACGCCGATGCCATCGTGGCCGCGGTCCTCGAAGATACGCGCAAGCCCGTCGCGGAAATCCGCGTGACCGAGGTCATGAACGTCATCGCCAACATCCAGCGCAATATCGACAATCTCGATGCGTGGATGCAGCCAGTGGAAGTCGCCCCCTCGCTCAACCCCGCCGACCGGGCGCGGATCGTCCATGAAGCGCGCGGCGTGTGCCTCATTCTCGGCCCGTGGAACTTCCCGCTGGGCCTCGCGCTCGGCCCAGTCGCCGCGGCAATTGCAGCGGGTAATACCTGCATCGTCAAGCTGACCGACCTGTGCCCGGCAACGGCGCGTGTGGCTGCCAGCATCATCCGCGAAGCCTTCGACGAACGCGATGTCGCCCTGTTCGAAGGCGATGTTTCGGTGGCGACGGCCCTGCTCGACCTGCCCTTCAATCACATCTTCTTCACCGGGTCGCCGCGCGTGGGCCGGATCGTCATGGCGGCCGCCGCACGGCACCTCACCAGCGTCACGCTCGAACTGGGCGGCAAGTCGCCGGTCATCGTCGATGACAGCGCCGACATCGATCAGGTGGCCGCCCAGCTTGCCGCGGCCAAGCAGTTCAACGGCGGTCAGGCGTGCATCAGCCCCGACTATGTCTTCGTCAAGGAAGACCGCAAGGCTGCTCTCGTCGAAGGCTTCCGGGCCAACGTGCAGAAGAACCTCTATGACGAGGCCGGGCAGATCAGGAAGGACAGCATCGCCCAGATCGTGAACCGGGCAAATTTCGACCGGGTCAGGGCCATGTTCGACGATGCCGTGGCCAAGGGCGCCACCGTTGCCGTGGGCGGCACCTTCGAGGCCGATGACCTCACCATCCACCCCACGATGCTCACCGATGTCACCCCGCAGATGACCATCCTGCAGGACGAGATCTTCGCGCCGGTCATCCCGGTCATGACCTATGACACGCTCGATCAGGCGATCGGCTACATCGCCGCGCGCGACAAGCCGCTGGCGCTCTACATCTACAGCCGCGATGAGGCCAACATCGAGAAGGTGCTCGCCCGCACGTCTTCGGGCGGGGTGACGGTCAACGGCGTGTTCTCGCACTATCTCGAAAACAACCTGCCCTTCGGCGGCGTCAACACCAGCGGCATGGGCAGCTATCACGGCGTGTTCGGCTTCCGCTGCTTCAGCCATGAGCGTGCGGTCTATCTGCATGGCTGAGCGCGGCCGCAAGGGCGCGTTTCGGCAAAAGGTTGCGGTTCCCGGTCCCGCCTGTTAGGCGCGCGGCGCGCATTTCAGGCACCTTTTGCTCAGGGGAGTCGCTCCGCTCATGTCCGATATCAAGAAGGTCGTTCTCGCCTACTCCGGCGGTCTCGACACCTCCGTCATCCTCAAGTGGCTGCAAGTCACCTACAATTGCGAGGTCGTGACCTTCACCGCCGATCTCGGCCAGGGCGAAGAGCTTGAGCCTGCGCGGGCCAAGGCCAGGCTCATGGGCGTGCCTGACGAGAACATCTACATCGACGATCTGCGCGAAGAGTTCGTGCGCGATTTCGTCTTCCCGATGATGCGCGCCAATGCCCGCTACGAAGGCGATTACCTGCTGGGCACCTCGATCGCACGGCCGCTCATCTCCAAGCGGCTGATCGAGATTGCCCGCGAAACCGGCGCCGATGCGGTGGCGCACGGCGCAACCGGCAAGGGCAACGATCAGGTCCGCTTCGAACTGGGCGCCTATGCGCTTGAACCCGGCATCAAGGTGATCGCACCCTGGCGCGAATGGGATCTCACCAGCCGCACCGCGCTGATCGCCTGGGCCGAAGCCCACCAGATCCCGGTGCCCAAGGACAAGCGCGGCGAAAGCCCCTTCTCCACCGATGCCAACCTTCTGCACACCTCGTCCGAAGGCAAGGTGCTGGAAGACCCGTGGGAAGAAACCCCGGACTATGTCTATTCGCGCACGGTCAATCCCGAAGACGCGCCCGACCAGCCCGAATACATCACCATAGACTTCGACAAGGGCGATGGCGTGGCGCTCAACGGCGAGGCCATGTCGCCCGCCACGCTGCTCGCCGCGCTCAATGAACTTGGCCGCAAGCATGGCATCGGTCGGCTCGATCTGGTCGAGAACCGCTTCGTGGGCATGAAGAGCCGCGGCATGTATGAAACGCCCGGCGGCGAAATCTATGCGCGCGCCCACCGCGGCATCGAAAGCATCACGCTGGATCGCGGCGCGGCACACCTCAAGGACGAGCTGATGCCCCGCTATGCCGAACTGATCTACAACGGCTTCTGGTTCAGCCCCGAACGCGAGATGCTTCAGGCCGCGATCGATCATTCGCAGGCACGCGTCAACGGCACCGTGCGGCTCAAACTCTACAAGGGCAGCGCGTGGGTGGTGGGCCGCAAGTCGCCCGACAGCCTCTATTCGGAACGGCATGTCACGTTCGAGGACGATGCCGGCGCCTATGACCAGAAGGACGCGGCCGGCTTCATCAAGCTGAACGCGCTGCGTCTGCGCCTGCTGGCGCAACGGGGGCGCTGAGCACCTGCGGATGCGGACACGCCCCTGATTCCAGAGGGTTGGCAGTCCGCATTTCGCGCTGCAAAATACTATCCACCGGAAGGTGCGGGGGCTGTGGATAACTCCCGCACTTTTCGCTTGCGCGACTCGGCAATGAGGCGCAGCCTCCATGTGTCAGAAGCATGAAACACCTCAGGGATTTCGGTCTAAGCACCGGAAAAACAAGGTCATTATGCTACTGATGCGAACATGGATGGTCGGCAGCGTAACCAACCTGCAGATGGCGCCAAGCTGATCTGCGGCTGCGCGAAACTGTTGCCATCATGGTCGGAACAGGAACGCTGGAAAGCCAGCCCTGAAGGAGTGTGATGTGCGGAAAGGGCTTCGGCCTGCACCCGGCACAGCGAGATCTGGATGGAAAGGCTAAAGGCATTCCGCCCCAGCTTTGCGGCTGTTGACCAGGGCGGCGCAAGTCGCCTCAAGGCAAGGGTAGCGAAGCGAAGGCGCCCCAGTGATGGGGTAACGCCCGATGATGGCTTGGAACGGATTTGCCGCAAGGCATGATCCAAAGCTGTCGCGAAAGGCGGAGCGTGGCAGGAGCATGTCGACTGCCAGGGTCCGTCGCTTCAAGGCGGGATAGCGGCACCTGTCGATGCGAAAGCAACGCAGTGATCGCGGCTCAGGGGCTTCGCGCCCCGGAAGGCATCCTGCTGAACATGGCGATGACAGGACGCTCTACCGGCGAAGGTGAACGGAGCAGATGGCATGTCGATAGGCGTTCCATCTTTCTGAAACCGGAGCGGCCGCGACGCGGACAGGCCGGAATGGACGTAGAGTGGGGGCCGGCAGCAATGCTGGCCCCCATTTGCTGTCCGCGCTGCACAACGGCGGGAAGTCCGGTCTGCGGCATTGCGCGCATCAGGCGCCCCCTCATGATCCGCCCATTGGTCGCCCATTGCCGCGCCCGGCCAAGTCCCGATGCAGCCATGCAACCGGTCATACGTGCAATCGACAAGACAACCTTAACCACTTGCTGGGAAAAGGCCCAATGGAGCGATTCCCGCAACCATGCGCGGGATCGGTCGAGGTTCGGGCTGCATGAACAGGTTACGTCAGTTTTTCAGCCGCTTGTGGCAAGCAACATCGGGCAACGTCCTGGTGATCACGGCTGTTGCCATGATTCCGCTCACGGCGATGATCGGCAGCGCCGTGGACCTCAGCCGCGCCTATTCCGCCAAAACGCGCCTGCAAAGCGCCTGCGATGCCGGCTCGCTCGCGGCACGCCGCATCATGCGCAACGATGATCTCACCACCGAAGTGCAGCAGACGGCGCTGCGCTTCTTCTCCTTCAACTTCCCACAGGGCAGCTTCAGCACCACACCCTTCACTCCTACAGTCACGCGCCCCACCACGGGCGTGATCCGCATGACGGCCGCCACCCGTATCCCGACGACGCTGATGAGCATCTTCGGCTACGACTCCATCCCGCTTCGGGTCAGCTGCGACGCATCGCTGAACTTCGTGAACACCGACGTCGTGCTGGTTCTCGACGTGACAGGCTCGATGGCAGATTCGGTTGATGGGCGTCCAAAGATCGAGGCTTTGCGCGATGCGGTCATGGCGCTCTATGATGAACTAGCTCCGGTACAGACCCAGTTGCAGGCGCAGGGCCTTCGCCTTCGCTACGGGATCGTGCCCTATTCCAGCACGGTGAATGTCGGGAGGCTGCTCTACAACGTCAATCCGTCCTACATTACCGACAGCACAACCTATCCCTCGCGCGTGGCGAACTTCAATACACTGGTCTATCCTGCCAACCCGCCCACATCCACTTCCGGCTGGGAATACTGGAACGGCAACACCACTGCCGGCCAGGACACGCCGCACCCCACGGCAACCCGGTCAACCTCGCAATGCCAGAGCTGGGTGCAGGCAGCCGCGGTGAACGGCGGCGGCCCTGCCCCCACCGCCACCACGCAGACGACCTATGGCGGCACATCGACCAGCACGTCCTATGTCGCCGCACAGAACTGGGGCTGGACTGGCGCACCGGTCACATCGGGCACCAATCGCAGCTGCCGCCGGTGGCGGACCATCACAACAACGACCTACCAGACCCGCCGCGATTTCACGAGCTGGACCTACCGGCAGGAAGCATACGATACCTCGCTGTTCAAGCAGCCGGGGGGCACGATGGTGATCGCCACCGATGCCAATGGCACCGTTGCCAATCCGGGCGGCACCTACAACCTGCAACAGCTGCCCCTCGTCAACAGCGGAGTCGGCACCAGAACGGCCACCTGGAACGGCTGCATCGAGGAGCGCAACACCACCTCGTCGATCAATGGCGGCACCAGTCTGACAATTCCTGCCGACGCCTTCGACCTCGACATCAACCGCATCCCCGACAGTGCCGCCACCCGCTGGCGCCCGATGCTGCCTGAGGTGGTCTATACCCGCACCCAGGGCACGACTTCCACCACCAATACCACGCGCAATACCACCAGCGGCTGGATCCTCAACAACGCCTACAGCACCGGTTTCTGGGCCTGCCCCACCGAAGCGCGACGGCTCACCACATGGTCGCGCACCGACATGGAGAACTACGTCAATTCGCTCCAGCCGATCGGCGGCACCTATCTCGACATCGGGATGATCTGGGGCGCACGGTTCATCTCCACCGGCGGCGTGTTCGGCGATGGCTGCACCGAATACAACGGAATGCCCTGCAACCGGCACATCATCTTCATGACCGACGGCGAGCAGACCGCCTACTGCAACGTCCTGACCGCCTACGGGGTCGAGCAGAACGACATGCGCGTGACCGGATCGACGAGCTGTTCGACATCGAACCAGCTGGCGCGCCACCAGCAGCGGCTGCGCATGATCTGCAACGCCACGAAGAACATGAACGTCTCGGTCTGGGTGATCGGCTTCGACACCACGATCAACGCCGACGTAAGCGGCTGCGCCAGCAATTCGGCGCAGGCATCGGTTTCCTCCAGCAGCGCATCGCTGATTGCGAAGTTCCGCGAGATCGGCAACCAGATCGGCGCCTTGCGGCTGGTGAAATAGGACCATGGCCATGTCCCTTCTCAGCCTCGTAAAGCGCACAGTCAGGCGCACAGCCTTCGGCCTTAGATTCGATCGCACGGGCGCGGCCGCAACGGAGTTCGCGCTCGTCGCCACGCCGCTCATGATCGCCCTCCTGGGGGCGTTCGATCTTGGCTATCAGGCCTATCTGCATTCGGTCGTGCAGGGTGCGCTCAATGATGTGGCGCGCACCGCATCGCTCGAAGCACCCGAACTGAACTGCACCGGGACGACCGTGGTCGCGCAGGTCGCATGCGCCATCAAGCGCCGTTCCGACATCGTGGCCCGCAGCGCCACCTACGAGGTTCGCATCCGGAACTACTTCGACTTCGCCGGAGTGGGACGCAGCGAAAAGCTTGTCACCGATTACAACGGCAACGGTCGATACGATCCTGGCGACTGCTTCATCGATCTGAACGAGAACCGCGTATTCGATACCAATGCCGGGCGCGAAGGGGTGGGCAGCGGCGATGACGTGGTGTTCTATGAAGTGACGGTGCGGATGCCCCGGCTGTTCCCCATTCACCAGTTCATCAGCGCCAGCCCCAACTATGCGATCCGCGGCGAGACGGCGATCCGCAACCAGCCCTACACCCGCCAGAGGGTGCCTCCCACGGCATGTATCTGAGGTGCGCATGATCGAGAAACTGCGGCTTGCCATGCGTTCACTGGCCTCCTGCACGGCAGGCGTGGCCATGATCGAGTTCGCCATTGCCATCCCCACGATCGTGTTCGTGCTGCTGAGCGGGCTTGAACTGACGAACCTCGTGGTCACACACATGCGCATCAACCAGATCGCCATGACCGTGGCCGACAACGCCGGGCGTGTGCGCTCCGGGATCGACGAACAGAACATCTACGAAGTCTTCGCTGGTGCCGAACTCATCGGCAGGCCCTTCAACTTTCCGGCCAACGGCCGCGTGATCCTGTCCTCGCTGCAACCCAACGAGCAGACCGGCTCGAACAATGGCCAGATGATCAACTGGCAGCGCTGCTTCGGCTCCCTGCCCGGAGGATCGGCTTATGGCGTCGAAGGCACGGGAAGAACCAATGGCACGCTCAAGGACGGCATGGGCCCGCCTGCCAACCGCATCACCGCCGCGCCCGGAACGGCCGTCATGTTCGTGGAGGTAAACTACCGCTACCGCCCGATCATCTTTCCCGACTTCAACCCGCGGATCACCAACCTGCGATACGAAGCAGCCTTCAACGTGCGTGAACGCACCAACCAGAACATCACCAACACGCAGAACCTGCCCCGCAGGCTCTGCTGATGCAACTTTATCAGTCCTGCTGCGCCGAAGCGCCCCACGGATGACCGCATGAACCTCAAGACCGCCCTCGTCTTTGCCTTCATGACCCTGCTGCTGGCCGCCTTCCTGCTGGAAGACGGCAGCGCGGTTGCCGAACTGGGCAAGGCAGGTGCGGAGCAATCGGCCGGCAATCCTGCACAGGATGATCCTTCAGGCGATGTCTGGTCTGCCGAAACGGGCGATGCCGCGCCTGCGCCAGTGCAGAACGGCTATGTCCCTCCCGCCCCTGCCGAACCCGTTCCAGAACCGCCGATGCGGCCCATCGGATCGAGCGACAGAATCGAATAACCAGATCATGCCCGTGCCGCAGCGCAGGCTCTACTCGTCGAAAGCTGCCCATCCCTGCGCGCGCAACGTCTCGCCATGCTCGCCATGCCGCGGCGGCGGGTTGCCCTTTGCCGAAGGCCGCGCACCGAACCGCACCGGTGCCGCCTGCTCGAAATAGGCCCCTTCAGAGGGATGGACCCGGCGGCGGAAGAAGCCCGTCGCGGCAAGGTGGGGATCGTGCATCACGTCATCCAGATCACGCACGGCCTGCGCCGGGATCTGCGCCGCGTGGCACCGGCGCAGCAGTTCCTGCGTGGTGAATGCCGGGCTGAACCGCGCCACGGCGCGATACATCTCCGCCATGTTCTGCAAGCGCAGCTTCGGCGTCGCCAGATGCCCGGCCTGAAGGAAATCGGGCTGCTCCAGCACGGCAAAGAGCCGCTCCCACGACGCATCATCATAGAGGACGATGCTGATATGGCCATCGGCCGTCGGAAAGGGCTGGCGATCAGGATCGATCTGCCGATGGTATCCGGCGGGGCCATTGGGCGGGTCGAATGTCAGCCCGCCAAGATGTTCGAGCAGCATGAAGCTGGAAAACACCTCGAACATGGGCACTTCCACGCGCTGCCCCTCGCCCGTGCGCTGGCGGTGGATGATCGCGGCCAGCGCGGCATAGGCAGCGTGAAGCCCCGCCACCTTGTCGGCGATGAGCGAGGGCAGATAGCGCGGCCGCGCATTGCCATCCACACGCGGCAGCAGCGTGGCGGTGCCGGTTGCGGCCTGGATCACGTCATCATAGGCCTGAAGATCGGCATAGGGGCCATCCTGTCCGAAGCCGACGCAGTGGACATAGATTATCGACGGGTTGATCGCGCGCACGCTGGCATGGTCCAGCCCGATCCGTTCGAGCGCCCTGCCCCGCACGTTCACCACGAACACGTCCGCCCCTGCCAGAAGGTCGAGCATCACCGCGCGGTCTTCCTCGGCCTTGAGATCAAGCGCGATCGACTTCTTGCCCCGGTTGAGCGCCATCCACGCCGGTGCCATGCCCGGCGTCACGGCCGCCTTGCCCGACCAGCGAAACGCATCACCCGCGCCCGGCGCCTCCACCTTCACGACATCCGCCCCAAGATCGGCGAGGATCTGCGTGGCATAGGGGCCGAAGACCACGGTCGTCAGATCGACCACGCGGATCCCCTCAAGCATTGCCGGCGCTGGTTCCATGCCCCGCTCCCTCAGACCAGCGCAAAGCCGTTGCGCTTCTCGCCCGGCGTCACGTTCACGCCCCGGCCCAGCGGGTCATCGCGCAGCATGGCCGCAAGCGTATCTTCATCGCGCGTTGCGGCAATGAACCTGCCGCCCGTGTCCAACGTGCCGATCACGATGGCGGCGTCCGGCTCCCCCTTCGCATAAGTGACGGTGTATGTGCCGATGGTCCCTCGCCCGGCAGGCAGGTCCGCCATGGCGGCAGGCGCTGCGGCATCATGCCGCGCCTGCGCCTCCTGCGTATCGCACCCCGGCCATGGGCAGGCTGCGGTCGAAAGCACCGCAGCGCCATATTTCGACTGGAATCCCCCATTCAGCCCGACCATGCCGAAACTGCCGGGCGCGCTGCGCAGGCGTTCGATCATCGTGGCAAAGGCGTGCATCGAATAATTGTTTCCCGCGCCGCCGAAATAGGGCAGCCCCCCCGTCACCGTCAGGCCGCGCGGATCGTCGGGGCGAAGGCCCAGCCCGTCGATGGCGGCGGCAAACACCGGAACGGGAAAGCAGGAATAGAAATCGAAGGCGGCCATGTCGTCGGCGCTCCTGCCCGCCATGGCAAAGGCCTGCGCGATGGCCTCGTTCGCGGCTGGATAGGCGCCGATGTCCGGCCGCTCCAGCAGTTCGCGTTCGTTCACCAGCGCCGCGCCATGCAGATAGACCCAGCGCTCGTGCGGCACGCCTGCCTCGCGCGCGGCCTTGGCCGACATCAGCACCAGTGCCGCCGCCTGGTTCACCTGATCGCGCGATACCAGCTTCAACGGATAGGGGTCTGCAATCATGCGGTTGCGCGCGCCGGGGGTGGCAATCTCGGCGGCATCCATGGGCCTCGTGGCCGAAGCGCTGAAGGGATTGGCCGCAGCCACATGGGTGAAGGGCGCGAACAGCCTGCCCATCTCCAGCGCATAAGCCTCGCGCGTAAGGCCCAGCCGCGCGCGGCGCGCATTCTCGCACAGGGCATAGGCCGTCACCGGCGCGCGGATGCCATGGGCCATGCTCGCGGCGGAAAGTGTCCCTTCAAAGCCCGGCCCCTTGTCGATCCATTCAACCCCGGCCCCGGCGGGATCATCCGTCTCGGCCCAGTCGCGGCTCTCGCCGCTTCCCGCAAGGTGGCGCACGGTCGAGATCGCCTCGCTCCCGAACATGAGCGCCGCGTCCACCTCGCCCGCGGCAATGCGCTCGCCCAGATCGGCCATGAGCGCCAGCGGCGATTGTCCGCCAACTTTCTCAAGAATGGCCACCTTCGGCGCAAGGCCCAGCCGCCGGGACACTGCCAGCGGCATATGGCTGGCCCGCCCGAAGGGCACCTGCATCGCCCCCGATTCCTCGAAGGTGCGGATCGCTCCCACCGCCTTCACTCGCCGCGCTACGGCCGCCCCCGCCCCGGTATCGGCCAGCGCCGCCGCAGCCGCCCGCGCGGACAGCTCGGCAAAGGAAAGCCCCTGATAGCCCGGCGCATCGATCCTTTCGACAAACTGGCCTGCGCCGACCAGCACCGGCGTGTCATCGGCAATTGGCGGCATGGCGGTTCCTCCGGGGTGATGGATGGATGGATGCGGCCGGTCCGGCGGGCGTCAGCCGTAGAGCCGCCGCTCCGGCATGGCCTTGGCCGAACGCACCTGCGCCAGCAGCGCCCTTGCCCCCGTCGCCATGTGCTGGCGCAGGAAGCGGCTGGCGGCACTGGCATCGGTATAGCCCAGCCGGTGCGAAAGTTCGGTGAGGTTCGGGCGGCGTGCCGAGCGGAAGTATTCATCGGCGGTCTGCTTGCGCACCTGTTCAAGGATCAGCGCAAAGCTCGTCCCGCGTTCGGCAAGGCGGCGTTGCAGGCTCTGGGGCGAAAGTCCGGAAAGACTGGCCACATGCGCAAGGTTTGCCTTGCGCTCGGTCAGGTTGCTGGCAACGAAATAGCGCACCTGCTGCACCAGATCGCCCGGCCACTGGCTGCCAGCCTGGGCCAGTTGCCGTTCCAGATACTGCCGCATGGCGGGGTTGGCGCGCAGCGACGGCCGGTGCAGGTCCGATTTGCGAAATACGAGTGCGCAGCGATCCGATTCGAACACGATCGGACAGCGGAACACGGTCTGGTGATAGCGATGGCTCGGCGGTGCGGGATGATCCAGTTCAAGCCGGATGGGCAACCACTCGTCTCCCAGCATCATGCGCGCGATCCGCAACTGCAAGGCAAGCGTGCCCTGAAGGTATTGCGACCCGCCAAGGCGCGCAGGCACCATGAGCACATGGCGCAATGCCGCCTCATGGCCGGTAATGTCGGTGCTGGATCGCATGGCCGCGCTTTCCAGATGCATGTAGCGCCGGGTCAGCCGGGTCGCCTCGTCAAGGGTCGAACAGTGATCCCATAGCAGGCTCACCGGACCGAACCCGCGGATGTTGCACCACATCGCGAACGCCACCCCCAGATCGGGCCTGCCCGCCTCGATCGCGACGGTCTGGAGCAGATCGACCTGCACATGGGCAGGCAGCCATTCGGCCGTGCGCGCCTGTTCGACGAACGCATGGAGTTCGCCCGGACAGAGCCGCCTCAGATCAAGCCCCGCCACTTCGGCGAACTGGGCGAACTGGCGCGTGGCGCTGGCGTGGGCAAGGCCGGTCTCTGCTGTGCTCATGACACGATCTGACAATAGGGCGACGTGATCCGTCAAGATCAATTAATCGATTAAACGCACAATGCCGTCAAGGTTGGCGCCTGTCCAGCCCCGGCTTGACACGCCGCCGGAGAAACGGCGCAATCAGGCACTTGCCTGCCCGACCGGGCGTCATCGGCAGGTTTCATGCGGTCGCGTCCGGCGGGCAGGATTGAAGGATTGGCGATGATCGACGACACCGATTTCACCGGAAAGACCGTGCTGGTCGTCGGCGGGTCAAGCGGTATCGGCAATGGCATAGCGCAGGGCTTTCGCAAGCGCGGTGCTGCGGTTCACGTCTGGGGAACCCGCGCCTCGGCACGCGATTATGATGCGGCCGAAGGTTCGGACCTTTCCGGCCTCGGCTATACCTGCGTCGATGTCGCAAGCCCGGAAGCGATCACGGCGGCGGCCGCCCCTTTCCCCAGGCTCGACGTGCTGATCCTGTCGCAGGGGACCGTGCTCTACCGGCGCGGCGAGTTCGCACAGGCAGGCTGGGACAAGGTCATGGCGGTCAACCTCGACAGCGTGATGCACTGCTGCATGAAGTTCCGCGCGCAGCTTTCCGGAAGCCGGGGGGCGATCGTGATCGTCAGTTCGGTTTCGGGCTTCCGGGCCAACATCGGCAATCCGGCCTATGCCGCCTCGAAAGCAGGCGCAGTCAGCCTCACGAAAACGCTGGGGCAGGCGTTCGCCGCCGACGGCATTCGCGTCAACGGCCTAGCCCCCGGCCTCGTCGATACCAAGCTGACGAAGGTGACAACCGCCAATCCGCAGCGCCTTGAAGGTGCGCTTGCAGCGATTCCCCAGCGGCGCATGGGCACCCCTGCCGACATGGCCGGCGCGGCGATCTTCCTTGCCTCGCCGCTCGCGTCCTATGTCACGGGCCACACCCTCGTCGTCGATGGCGGCCTGACGCTCTAGGGGCCTGCCCAGATCAGGCCCGCACCGCGGCCGCCACCCTCGCGCGGCGCGCGGCAAACCACGGTGCCATGCGCTCTACCGCCTCTTCCACCAGCGGTGTCGAGACGGCAAAGCTGAACCGGATGAAGCGCCTGCCGTTGACCGGGTCGAAATCCACGCCCGGCGCGGTCGCCACGCCGGTATCGCGCAGCAGTTCCTCGCACAGAGAAAGGCTGTCGTCGGTGAATTCGCTGGCATCGGCATAGATGTAGAACGCGCCATCGGGCGGCGCGATTCGGCCCAGCCCCATCCGCGGCAGGGCCTCCAGCAGGATGGCCCGGTTGCGGGCATAAGTCCCGACATGCCCGTCAAGCTCGTCGCGGCAGTCGAAGGCGACCAGCCCGGCCTTCTGGGCCAGCACCGGCGGGGTCAGGAACAGGCTGCCCATCCGCGCCCTTGCCGCATCGATCAGGTCCGGCGGCACCACCAGCCAGCCCAGCCGCCAGCCCGCCATGCTGAAATACTTGGAAAAGGAATTGACGATCACCGCATCCGGCAGGTGCTCCAGCATCGAAGCGGCCACCTTGCCATAGGTCAGGCCGTGGTAGATCTCGTCCGAAATCACCCTGATCGCCTTGCGGCGGCACACTTCGGCGATGGCGGCCAGTTCTTCAGGCTCGATGATCGTGCCGGTCGGATTGGCGGGGCTGGCAAGGATCAGCCCCTCAGGCGCGGGATGAAGCGCATCGAGCGCTGCCGCCGTCACCTGAAACCGTTCCTGCGGGCCGCAGTCCATTTCAACCGGTTCCAGATACATCGCGCGCAGGGTGTTGCGGTAGGCAACATAGCCCGGCCGCGCCAGGGCGATCCGAGCACCGGGCCGGAAGAGGCACGACAGGCCCATGACGAACGCAGGAGACGCCCCGCAGGTCAGGATCACCTGCTCTGCATCGACCTTCACGCCGTAGTTCTCGGCATAGCTGCGGGCGATGCGCGCTTTCAGCGGCACGCTCTCCCAATAGCCCATTGCCTCGGCGTCCAGCACGCCGTGCGCCACGGCAATGGCCTTTGCGGGCGCACCGGTCGAAGGCTGGCCGAACTCCATGTGAATGACGCTGCGCCCCGCCGCCTCCATGTCATGGGCAAGACGGCTTACGGCAATGGCGTGAAAGGGTTCGACTTGGGCGATCATGCGCCGGTGCTATCCGCCTGCCCCCACCTCTGGCAAGAGCGGGAGGGGCGTGGCGCTTACGCCTTGCCGGTGTTTTCCCTGCGCAGTTCGGCCAGCTGCGCATCGGTGCGCGGCAGCACGCCGATCCCGCCCACGGTGCGCCGGTCGAGATCGCCCAGCGCGTGATCGGGGCTCTCGCGCGTCAGCAAGCGCAGGTGCTGGATGCGGATAACCGCCATGGCCCCGCCAAGCGTCGCCACGGACACTGCCAGCCGCCAGAAGGCAAACTGCCCGCTCTGGAGCGTCGAGAGAAACTCGGCAAAGCAGTGCCACACCGTCAGGGCGCCCAGCAGCTCTGTCGCGCGCTGGCGCGGTGCCGCCAGCAGCAGCGCACAGCCCAGAAGAAACGAACCGATTCCGGAAGAGACAGGTTCCAGCACATTGGCGACATAGGCCATGGCAAGAGCCACCGCCGTCAGCACGGCAACGACGCGGGCGATGCGGGTGATCTGACCGGGAGTCAGTCTGTCGAGTGGGCTACGCATGAGCCTTGGCTAGCGCGCAGGTCATCAACAATTGGTTACGTTACATAACGCTGGTGATAAGCTGCGAAACAAAAAGATAAATTGCCGCCCAAAGCACTGCAGACAAGGCCACCGGAACGGCCAGCCTTGCCCATCCGGGCCATCTGGCCTCATGCGAATCGGCGCTCTCAGCGCGTTTTGCCATGCCCTGCGATTCGTCGAGGCGCGCAAGCGCTTCATGCATTGCATGAACCGGAGATCGGATCGATGGATCGCCGGACCGGGCCAGCCGCACTTCGTCATGCGTCTGCCCTGCATCCTTGGCGGCGGTATTCTGGACAGGCACCACACGAACAGCCCCGGCAACGGCGATGTGCCGCTATTGCCCGAAGGCCGGTAAACGCCCGATACCAACCGCCTAGGGGAAAACACTGCCCCGCCGTATGGTGAACGCCGCTGTCAGCCGCGCTGCGCCAGATCCAGCAGTTCCCCCCGCACCGGATAGCCAAGGCCATCGGGGATCATCAGCCAGTGCTGCCCGTCGCGCTTTTCCAGATAGGGGCTGATCGTCTGCACGGGTGTTTGGATGGCATGGGCGCGGGCCTGTTCGAACGTGGCGAACTGGGCCAGTCGCTCAAGGTTGCGCCGGGTCGGAAAGATCACCTTGATCCGCCCGTCCTCCGCCAGCCTCAGCGCCTCCTCGGCACTGGCCCAGAACATGTGGCGGTTCTCGGTCGCATCCACCGCGATATCGACCGCGCCCGTCCCAAGATCGGCCAGATAGAACCGCGTGTCGAAAATTCTTTCAGTCCGGTGCCTTGGCCACCACCGGGCAAACAGCGTCAGCCTTTCCGGCACGATCTGCCAGCCGAACCTTTCAAGCACGGGCGCCAGATGCCCGGACTCGATCAGCATGGCCCGCGCTTCGGCGGCGATCACGCCGTCAACGCGGCCCGCGATGCCCACGACCAGCCCCGTCTCCTCCAGCGTCTCGCGCACGGCGGCGATGCGAGCGGCCAGATCGTCCTGCTCCACTTGCCCAGCACCGGGAAGCCTCGCCGCCAGCGCGAAGTCCTCTGCATCGACCTTGCCGCCGGGAAACACCGTCGCCCCGCCCGCAAACTTCAGGCTGGCATTGCGTTCCACCATCAGGATCTGCGCCGGACCACCCGCCGGATCGCGGCGATAGATGACAATTGTGGCGGCCGGAGTGGTCTTTTCCAGCAGGTTTTCCAGCTCTAGATCGTGCGTTTCCATCCCGCTCATCATGTCCTGCCGCCGCAGGCTTGCCAAGCCTGCAAGATATGTCGGATCGCTTTACAACCCGGCCGCCTTCACCCCGCAGTGATATTGAATGAACGGCGGAAAACGGCCGTTTCACGATTCTGGCACGATGCCTGCATAGATTGTTGCGTCCCGAAGAGTAGCTTCTTCTCGAGGCGGAGCCAGTCCCCCCGGTCTCCCTTGGCTCCGCCTCTCCCGGCCTTCCCCCCGGACAGCCTGCGTGCAGCATCGCGCCACCACAAAGACGAAACGGCACAAAAAGCGAAACGGCGCGAACGCCCTTTGCGTCCGCGCCGTGATCCCGGCGTTCGTGGCCTGATGGCACGGGATTGCCGGTTCGGCTTGCCGGGCGGCACAATTGCGCCGCCCTGGTTCAGGCGTGCCGGGCCAGCCCTGTGTCAGGCCGTCTTCACGTCCGCGTCCGCCATCATCTGCTGCAATTCGCCCGCTTCGAACATTTCCATCATAATGTCCGAACCGCCCACGAATTCGCCCTTCACGTAAAGCTGCGGGATGGTCGGCCAGTCCGAATAGGCCTTGATGCCCTGACGGATCTCCATGTCCTGAAGCACGTCCACCGTCGCATATTCCACGCCCAGATGTTCAAGGATGGCCACCGCCTTGCTCGAAAAGCCGCACTGCGGAAACAGCGGCGTGCCCTTCATGAACAGGACGACATCGTTGCCGTTGACGATTTCGGAAATGCGCTGCTCGGTCGACATGGGGATCAGGTATCCTTTCGCGTTCTCAATTGGGAACGGCGGTGGTCAGTTGCAAGGCATGAAGCTGTCCGCCCATGCGCCCGCCCAGTGCCTCATAGACCAGCTTGTGCTGCTTCACGCGGGGCAGACCGGCAAAGGCGGCAGACACCACGCGCGCGGCGTAATGATCGCCGTCACCGGCCAGATCGGTAATCTCGATTTCGGCATCGGGCAGCGCCGCGCGGATCAGGGCCTCGATCTCCGAGGCAGGCATGGCCATCAGGCTTCGCCCATGAGCTGGCGGCGCGCCTCCACCAGCCTGGCTTCCATCGCCGCGCGGATTTCGGCCTCGTCCGTCTCGATTCCCGCCGAAATCAGGTCGCCCAGCAGCTTGCGGATCACGTCCTCGTCGCCCGATTCCTCGAAATCGGCCTGAACGACCGACTTGGCATAGGCTTCGGTTTCGGCCGCATCCAGCCCCATGCGTTCGGCGGCCCACTGCCCCAGCAACCGGTTGCGGCGCGCGTTGATGCGGAACAGCATTTCCTCGTCGCGGGCAAACTTGGCCTCGAAAGCCTTTTCGCGATCATCGAAAGTGGTCATGCGCCGGGAATCCTCATTAGAACCTTCCCGTTAGCCGATAATCACGCCGCGCCTGCGCCGCAAGGGACCACAGGAATAAACCTGCCCCCGCTGCCTGCGCATCAGCGTCGGCGAATGTCGAGCAGGACGCCGCCCTGGGCGCTTACATCGCACGAGAAGCCGTCGCCATTGGCCAGCGCCCCTGAAACCCGGAAACCGTCGGCACTGCGCGCCGCGCTGTAGATGTCGGCCACTTCGCCCTTGGCGGATGCCTCGGCCACGCAGCGGTCCACCGCGTCATCGATGTCGCGCAAAGCCGGGCGCGCGGCATCGTCGCGGGCTTGCGGCTGCCAGCCGCCGGCACGCGGGTCACTGCGCGAAGGAACCTCGTCGCGGTAGCGATAGCCATCATCGCCGTCGCGTTCGCGTCTGCGGTCCCGGTTGGCATTGTCGGCCGAAGCGGCAATGGCCGCAATCCCGCCGATCAGCAGCAGGCCAAGCAGCACGTCGCCGCCGTCGATGCCGCCGCGGTCACGGTGCCACCCGCGCCCGTTCCAACCGCCGCCCCAGCCCCGATCCGGCCTTGCCTCGGCCGCCAGCGGCACCAAGACCATCGCCGCCGCACCGAGTGCCAGCACAAACCTGCCTGCCTTCATGGCCATGATACGGTCCCTTCCGTCCACATGCAGGGACATGGGCGGTTCAGGCTGTCGCAGACCTGAACCGCCGCGCGTGGCCTCACAGCCCGCGGATCCCGCTGTAGTTCAGCCGGGTGATGCGCCCGCGTTCGATCTGGCAGCGGAAGTTGCCGCTGTCGAAGCCTCGCCGGTTGTCGTTCCAGCCCCAGCCAAAGCGGTCATCCCCGCGCCAGCCGGTATTGACCTCGATGCGCCCGCGCACCTCATAGCCCCAGCGCGTATCGCGCACATTGCGGATGTCGGTCACATTGGCGCGGCGAAAGCCTGCGCGCTGCGCATCACGTTCGGCCGCGCGCACGCACTGCTCCACCGCTAGCCGTGGATGGTCGCGCCCGCCGCGCGGGCTGTCCCAGCCGCGCGGTCCGTTCCAGCCACGCCCGTCGTTCCACCATGAACCGCCGTTCAGCGCGACGTTCACCCCCGCGCTGGCTGCGGTCTGCGGCAATGCCATCGCGGGCGTGGCCACGGCAGCGGCGGCAGCGGCGGCAGCGGCGGCAGCGGCGGCCAGAGCCATCGGGAAAGTCTTCATTGGTCCGCTCCTTCATCCTGACGGCAGGATCATTCCTGCCACGAACCAGAACATGCCGGAGTCGCGGTGAGGCATCGCTGAACTGTCACGACAGCCAGCGTTCATGTTTCAGCGTCTTTTTATGAACAGCTAGAGGCCGCGATCCAGCCCGGTCCAGTGCGACAGAAAGGCAAGGACATCGGCGCCCGCGCCAATGACCTTCTCCACCGGCTTGCCCGCGCCATGCCCCGCGCGCGGTTCCACCCGCAGCAGATGGGGCCGATCGCCGATGCTGGCGGCCTGAAGCGCGGCCGCATACTTGAAGCTGTGCGCGGGGACCACGCGGTCGTCGTTCTCGCCGGTCGTCACCAGAATGGCCGGATAGTCGCCCGTGGCGGCCACGTTGTGATAGGGCGAATAGGAACGCAGCACACGCCAGTCCTCTTCCCGGTCGGGGCGGCCGTAGTCGTCCACCCAGAACCGGCCAGAGGTGAACCGGTCGAAGCGCAGCATGTCCATCACGCCCACGTCGGGATTGGCGGCGGCAAACAGATCTGGCCGCTGGTTCACCACCGCGCCCACCAGCAGCCCGCCGTTGGACGAGCCCTGGACCGCCAGCCCGTCCTTTGCGGCAATGCCTTCGCGGATCAGGTATTCGCCCGCCGCGATGAAATCGTCAAAGCTGTTCTGCTTGTTGAGCCGGCGCCCGGCCTCGTGCCATTCGCGCCCGAACTCGCCCCCGCCGCGAATGCTGGCAAGCGCAAAGGCCCCGCCTGCCTCCAGCCATGCCATCCGCACCGGCGAATATCCGGGGGTCAGCGAGATATCGAATCCGCCATAGCCGTAGAGCAGCGTCGGCAACGGCTTTCCTGCCCTGGCCAGCACCCGCTTGCGCACAAGGTAGAGCGGCACCATCGTGCCATCGCGCGATGGAAACTGGCGTTGCTCCACTTCATAGTCATCGGGATTGAACGCCATCTTCGGCACGGCGAAAGGTGCAATCGCGCCCGTGCGCAAGTCCATGCGATAGATCGCGGGCGGCCGGTTGAAGCTGGTATATTGATAGAACGTCTCGAAATCGCCGGGCCTGCCGCCAAAGCCGCTGGCCGTGCCGATGCCGTTGACCGTGATCGCCTTGCCCGGTCGGCCCTTGCGGTCGGTCATCACGGCCACGCTTTGACCGTCCTTCAGGTAGGACAGGAGGAACCGGTCGCCGATCATGCGCGCGCCTTCCAGCCTGTTGCCGCGCTCGCCGATCACCACCTGCCAGCCCTGGGCCGGGCGCGCCAGATCGATGCTGACCAGATGATACATCGCTGCGCCGCGATCGGTCAGGAACCACAGCCGGTTGCCCAGTCCCGCGATCAGGCGCCAGTGATCGGCAATATCGGGCACAAGCGGCTGGACATTCCACTGTCCGGCACGGCGGCCTTCCAGTTGCACGACATGCACCGCATTACGCTTGTCGGTGCTCACCTCGCTCACGATCACGGCCCAGCGGCCATCGCTCGTCACCTGCGCCTTGTGGCCCCATTCGGGATGATCGGGCGTGGCGTGGACCAGTTGATCCTCGTCCTGCGCCGTTCCCACGCGGTGGAACCACACCGCCTTGTTGAAGCGCGGGCTGCGCGGATCATCGCCTGCCTTGGGTTCGGGGAAGCGCGAGTAGAGGAAGCCTTCATCGCCCACCCAGGCGATTTCGGTATCGTTGGCCCACCGCACCGGCGCACCCAGCACGCGGCCACTGGCCACATCCACCACACGCAGCGTGCGCCAGTCGCTCCCTGCCTCCTGTTCGGCAAAGGCAACATAGCGCCCGCTTGGCGAAGGCTCCCACTGCGCCAGAGCAAGCGATCCGTCCGCGCTCCAGCCATTGGGATCGATCAGCAGACGCTGCCTGCCGTCCACGCCCTTGCGCACCCACAGCGCCGACTGGTTCTGAAGGCCGGTGTTGCGGGTGTAGAAATAGTGGCTGCCTGCCTTGCGCGGCAGACCATAGCGCTCGAAATCGAACAGCGCCCTGATCCGCGCGGCAAAGTGTTCGCGCGCGGGCAGACCGCCCAGATAGGCCGCAGCAACCCCGTTCTGCTGCCCGACCCATGCCGCCACGTCGGCATCGCTGCGCGGGTCGGCCTCAAGCCAGCGATAAGGGTCGGCCACCCGCTGACCGAACATCAGGTCCGCCACGGGCTCACGCCTCGTCCGGGGATAGGCATCGCGCGGCAGCAGCAGCCTGTCCGTGCCGCCCGAAGCGCGCACGGCCGCGCCGGCAGAGCGGCCGAAGTCAGGCAGCGCGGCGGCAGCGGCAGCCGCAGCCGCCGCCTCACCGTCATTGGCCACGGCCGGGCTTTGAGCAACCGCCAGCACACACGCCAGCACCGCAGCCGACAGGCCAGCGCGCCAGCCTCGCACCCGGTGCAAGGACCGCTTCCGGATCATCTCCCAAACCATCGTTGCCACATCCCTAGCAGGTTGCCCGATGCCGGGGGAAGTGGCTTGAAGGTCAATCTTCTTGCTGCAACCCCGTCCAGTGCGCCAGAAAGGCGAAGACGTCCGCCGATTCCTCGATCAGCTTGGAAACGGGCTTGCCCGAACCATGCCCGGCGCGCGTCTCGATGCGGATAAGCTGCGGCTTCGGTCCCAGCCCTGCGGCCTGCAACGCGGCGGCATACTTGAAGCTGTGGCCCGGCACCACGCGGTCGTCGGTATCGGCGGTCGTTACCAGAACCGCCGGATAGGGCCTGCCTGCGGCAATGTTGTGATAGGGTGAATAGGCGCGCAGCACCTTCCAGTCGGCCTCCACATCGGGGCGGCCGTAATCATCCACCCAGTAACGCCCGGCGGTGAACCGGTCGAAGCGCAGCATATCCATCACGCCCACTGCCGGATGGGCTGCGGCAAACAGGTCGGGCCGCTGGTTCACCACCGCCCCCACCAGCAGCCCGCCGTTCGATCCGCCTTCCACCGCCAGTCCGTCGCGCGGTGTCACGCCGTTGCCGATCAGCCATTCGCCCGCGGCGATGAAATCGTCGAACACGTTCTGCTTGCGCGCGCGGCGCCCCGCATCGTGCCAGGCATCGCCATATTCGCCGCCGCCGCGCAGGTTGGCGATGGCATAGGCCCCGCCGCTCTCCAGCCATGCCATCCGCGCCGGCGAGTAGGCGGGCGGCAGGGCAATGTTGAAGCCGCCATAGCCATAGAGGATCGTCGGCACCGGCCCCTTCGCATCCTTGCGCCGCACAACGAACATCGGGATCCTCGTGCCATCCTTCGAAGGATAGAACACCTGCTCCACCCGGTAATCATCGGGCGCGAAGTTGAGCGCGATCTTCTGCCAGACCGTCGCCTTTCCGCTTTCCGGATCAAAGCGATAGACCGTTCCCGGCGTGGTGAAGCTGGTGAAGCCGAAATAGCCTGTCCGGTCCTGCGGCTTGCCGCTCACCCCGGTGAGCGAACCCACGCCCGGCAGTTCCAGTTCCTTGACGAAGCGCCCGTCCAGATCGTGCAGCCTCACCTGCGCCTTCACGTCGCGCAGATAGTGGAGGAACAGCCGCCCGCCGATGATCCCGGCCGCCTCAAGGTTGGCATCGCCTTGCTCGACAACGGTCGTGAACACCGGCTCGGTGCCGGACATGTCGACCCTGACCACCTTCTTGAGCGGCGCATCCTTGCTGCTGACAAACCACAGCGTATCGCCAACGCCATCGAAGAAGTCCCACTGCGCGGTCATGTCGGGCACGATCCAGCGCGGCGTCCAGTCGCCCCGGCCAATGGGAGCCACGGCTACGGCGGAAAGCGGATCGGTGCCTTCATGGCTCGTCACCACCATCCAGCGGGCATCGCTCGTCACCTGGGCGATGTGCCCCCACTTCGGCTTGTCTGGCGTTGCAAGGACGGGGCGGTCCTCGCTCTGCGGCGTGCCCAGCCGGTGATACCACACCGTCTGGTTGTAGTTCAGCGCCTGGAATGCCTCGCCTTCCTTCGGCGCCTCGAACCGCGAATAGAGCACGCCTTCGCTGCCGACCCAGGCAATCGCGCTGAACTTCACCCATTTCAGTTCGTCGGCCAGCACTTCACCGTCCGCCACGCGCACGAACTTCATCGTGCGCCAGTCAGAGCCGCCATCCTGCACGGTATAGGCAACCGTGGCCCCGTCGGGCGCAGGTTCCCACGCATCAAGCGCGGTTGCCCCGTCGCTGGCCCAGCCATTGGGATCAAGCAGCACCCGCCCGGCGGGTGATGCGTCGTCGCGCACCATGAGCTGCGCCTGATCCATCAGGCCCGAATTGTAGGTATGGAAGATGCGCCCGCCTTCCTCGCGCGGAACGCCGTAACGGGCATAATCGAACAGCCCCTTGAGCTTGCGCTCGAACCCAGCGCGTTCCGGCAGCGCCTTGAGATAGGCATCGGTGAACGCGCTCTGTGCTTCGACCCATGCGGCAACCTTCGCGTCCACGCGGACATCGGCCTCCAGCCAGCGATAGGGGTCGGCCACGGTCTCGCCGAACAGGGTTTCCACCATATCGCCCCGCTCGGTCGGCGGATAGGTCATCACGGGATCAGCAGCCATGGCGGATGCGGCAAATGCAATCGCAGCGCTTGCTGCAAGGAACGGGCGTGGCAGTGTCATGGAAGGCTTTCATGCGACTCTTTTCGGTTGCTGCTGAAACTAGAGGCACCGCGCCCCAATGCAAGCAACGCATTGAAAATGGCGATGCCTTCATCCGGCGCGCAAACAGCTACGTCGCAAACAGAAAACGGGCGGAGCGCATGGTGCGCCCCGCCCGCCCTGTTTTTTTCGCGTGACCTGCGAAGCCTCAGGCGGCTTCGTATTCGTCCTCGTCCGCGGTCATCACCGGGCCGGAATCCTGTCCCTTGGCCGAAGTGTCGCGGTCAACCAGTTCGATCACGGCAATCGGCGCTGCGTCGGAAGCGCGGTATCCGGCCTTGATGATGCGGGTGTAGCCGCCATTACGGTCGGCATAACGCTCTGCAAGCACCGAAAACAGCTTCTGCTCCTGCGTTTCGTCAAGCAGGCGCGCATGGGCGAGACGGCGGTTCGAAAGGCCGCCCTTCTTGCCCAGGGTGATGAGCTTTTCGACGTAGGGCCGCAGTTCGCGTGCCTTGGGCAGCGTGGTGGTGATCTGCTCGTGCTTGATGAGCGCGGCAGCCATGTTGCGCAGCATCGCGATGCGGTGCGACGAGGTGCGACCCAGCTTGCGCTGGCCCAGCTTGTGACGCATGTGTCTTTCCTTCCGTTCGTAGGGGGGCCGTGCAAGGTACCCCGATCCAGGTCAGTTCAGGGGCTGACCAAAACCCCGCTGAAACAGGGCGCCCCGCTTGAGGAAGCGCCCCGCAATTCATCAGCCCAGCAGCTCCTGTTCGAGCTTCTTGGCCATTTCCTCGATGTTCTCAGGCGGCCATCCGGGGATGTCCATGCCAAGGCGCAGGCCCATCGACGACAGGACTTCCTTGATCTCGTTGAGCGACTTGCGGCCGAAGTTCGGCGTGCGCAGCATCTCGGCCTCGGTCTTCTGGACCAGATCGCCGATGTAGATGATGTTGTCGTTCTTGAGGCAGTTGGCCGAACGCACCGACAGTTCCAGCTCGTCCACCTTCTTGAGGAGGTAGCGGTTGAGCTGGTTGGCGTCGCTTTCTTCCGGCGCGTGGGCGGCGATGCCCGCCACCGAAGGCACGTGGCCGACCGGCACCTGATCGTCGAAGTGCACGAACAGCGCGAGCTGGTCCTGAAGGATGCGCGCGGCATAGGCCACCGCATCTTCCGGCGTCACCGTGCCGTCCGTCTCGACCGTAAGGCTCAGCTTGTCGTAGTCAAGCTCCTGCCCGATGCGCGCGTTTTCGACCTTGTAGGACACCTGCCGCACCGGCGAGTAGAGCGAGTCCACCGGGATCAGACCGATCGGCGCATCGACCGGACGGTTCGACACTGCCGGGACATAGCCCTTGCCGGTATCGACGGTCAGTTCCATGTTGAAGGTCGCGCCTTCATCAAGGTTGCAGATCACCAGATCCTTGTTCATCACCTCGATGTCGCCGGTCACGGCGATGTCGC
>JBKBKD010000015.1:0-77501 GCA_046294595.1 Novosphingobium sp. | reverse complement strand
ATGCCGGCCGGAAAACCCGCGCCGCCCCGGCCCCGCAGGCCCGACGCCGTCACCTCGCCGATCGTCGCCTCCGGCCCGATCTCGCGCGCCCTGGCCAGTCCCTGCCAGCCGCCATGCGCGGCATAGTCCTCAAGGCTCAGGGGCCGCGTCTTGCCCGCGCGGGCAAAGATGAAGCGCTGCTGGCGGGCAATGAACGGGTGGTCCCCGATCCGCCCGATGGCCCTGGATGAAGTCCCCTCCAGCACCGCCGCCACGTCGTCCGGCTCCAGCGGGCCGAAACCCTCTCCGTCGATCTCGGCCAGCGGCTCCAGCCAGTGCATCCCCCACGATGACACGCGCTCCACCGTGCAGCCCGCTGCGGCAAAGGCCGCCGCAACCGCGTCTGCCCCGCAGGCCAGCGCCAGCGCATCGTCGCTGATCCGCACCAGCGTCATGCCGCCGCCTCCACCGCCAGCGTCTCTACCAGCGCCGCCAGCTTCGCCGCATCGAGCCGCGCGTGAACCGTCCCGCCGGCCATGGCGTTCGGCCCCACCGAACACAGGCCAAGGCAATAGACCGTCTCGACCTTCACGCGGCGGTTCCCGGCAAGCCCCTGCGCCAGCGCCTCGACCCCACGCGCCTGGCAGGCTTCCGCGCGGCACAGCTTCAGCACCGCGCGATCATCCCGCTCGCCGCGGAAATCATGATAGAAGCTGACGACCCCGTGCACTTCGGCACGGCTGAGATTCAGCGCCGCCGCAATCAGGCGCACCGCCTCTTCGCTCACATGCCCGTATGCCGCCTGCACATCATGCAGGATGGGCAACAATGGCCCTTCCCGCCCGGCATGGGCCGCGATGATTTCCTTCAACCTCTCCATGGCAGCAGATTACCCCTGCACCCTATTGTATGCAACACATACAATAGGGTGTTTCACTCCCGTCAGAACAGGGGCTAGCCTAACAGCCCGGCCCGCAGGCGCGCAAACCTGCCCGGCGCAACACAGCATATCCGCTGCGGCACCAATCGGGGGCAAGGGACGTTGTGCGCGCCGTGCCGGGAGCGAAAGAATATCCGGGGCAAAGCAAAGAGCGGACCCGTTGCCGGGCCCGCTCCAGTTTCCTGCTTCGCTTGCGGAAGGATCAGAACTTGATGCTGGCACCCACGCCCGCACCGAAGGCATCCTTCGAGAAGCCGACATTCGCGCCGATGCCGAACCCGCTTGAGGTGACGGCCTGCGCGCGGATAGCGGCAGCCCATTCGCCCTCGAACGTGCCGACGCCGCCCGCAAGACCCGATTCGCCGTTGGCGAGGTTCAGCGGGGCTGCCGTCGCGGCGAAGCCCATGGCCACACCCTGGAAGGCCTTGCGGTTGTTCACCACGAGCTGGCCAAAGGTGGTTTCCAGCGTGCTGACGCGGCCCTGAAGCGTGGTCAGCGCGCTGTTGGTGGCAAAGAGCTGCTGCCCGGTGACGGCCTCGGTCGAGGTGGCCGAAAGCGTGGCGTTGGAAAGCCCCGCGATCTTGCCGCCATTTCCGGCATTGATCGTCACCGCGCCTGCGGCAATCTGGCCCGAACCGGTGGTGATGTTGCCGGCCGTGCTGACATAGTTGCCCGTGACGGTGAAGTTGCCGCCGACCGAAGCATTGCCCGCAACCGAAGCCGTGCCGCCAACGGTAAGGTTGGTGCCGACGCTGGTCGCACCGGTCGAGACGAGCGTGGCGCCCGTGATCGTGCCGGAGCTGGTCGAGATATCGCCCGCAACGGTGAAGTTGCCGCCGACCGAGGCATTGCCCGTGGTCGAAAGCGTGCCGGTGGTCAGCGCGCCCGTGTTGGTCAGGCCATTGGTGGTGGTGGCGCCCGTCACTGCCAGCGTGCCGCCGATGGTGGCATTGCCGCCATTGGTGAACGTGCCGGAGTTGCTGAGGTTGCCGGTGTTGGTCAGGCCGTTGGTGGTGGTGGCACCCGTCACCGCCAGTGCACCGCCGATCGAGGCATTGCCCGTGGTTGCCAGCGTTGCCGTGTTGACTGCACCGGAATTGGTGATGTCGCCGGTGTTGGTGATGCCTGCCGCGGTCGTGGCACCCGTGACGTTCAGGGTGTTGTTGACCGTGGTTGCACCGTTCAGCGTGGCGGCGCCATTGGCGGTCAGCGTGGTGGTGGTGGTGGCACCGGTGTTCGAGGTGCCCGAAGTCAGCGTGGTGGTGCTGATCGCGCCGGTATTGGTGATACCATTGGTGGTCGTCGTGCCCGTCACCGCAAGGTTTCCGCCGATGGAGGCATTGCCGCCATTGGTCAGGTTGCCCGTGTTGGTGATGTTGCCGGTGTTGCTGATGCCCGCCGTGGTCGTCGCACCCGTCACGTTCAGGGTGTTGTTGACCGTGGTTGCCCCGTTCAGCGTCGCCGTGCCGTTCAGTGTGGTGGCTCCGTTCGAGGTGAGGCCGCCGGCCCCGGCCGTGATCGCATTGCCGGAAATCGCGCCCGATGCGTTCACGTTCTGCGCGTTCACCGTGGTGGAGTTCACCGTGGTGATGCTGCCGGTGCTGGCGTTCACCGTGCCGAAGTTGCCGCTTGCACCATAGACGGTGCCGGTGGTGGTGCCGACATCGCCGGAGAAGGTGGTGATGTCACCGGATTGCGAGCTGATGTTGCCCTGCTGCGTGCTGATCGCGCCCGTGGTGGTCGAGATCGAACCTGCCGCCGTCGCGATATTGCCGCCGCTGGTCGAGATGTTCGCACCATTGGTTTCGACGCCGCCGTTGAGCGAGGCGAGACCCGACGAGGTCAGCGTGGTGGTCGTGGTTGCACCGGTGCTCGACGTGGTCGAGGTCAGCGAATCCGTGGTGATGGAACCAGTATTGGTGATGCCGTTGGTGGTGGTGGCACCCGTCACCGCCAGCGCACCGCCGACCGAAGCATTGCCCGTGGTTGCCAGCGTTGCGGTGTTCACCGCGCCACTGTTGTTCACCGTGGTGGAGTTCACTGCGGTCGCATTCACCGTGGTGATGTTGCCGGTGCCTGCGTTGATCGTGCCGACATTGTTGATGTCGTTGCCGCCCATGTCGAGATCGCCGCTCGACACGATGCCGGCCGCCGTAACCGTGCCGGTGAAGGTGCCGTTGCCGCTGTCATCCAGCACGAAGGTCGTGCCGTTGGTCGTGTCGGTGATCGTCACGCCGCTGTCGTTGATGAGGACGGTCGTCGAGGCCGTGCCGCCGTGCAGGGTAATGTCGGTATCGGTGATCGACACATAGCTGCCGCCAGCCGCATTGTCGGAATCGAGCGTGAGCGTGCCGCCCGTGCCGGAAACCGAACCGGTCTGGATGTTGCCGGTATTGGTGATGCCAGCCGTGGTGGTGGCGCCAGAAACATCAAGCGTGCTGGCCGTGACGGTGCCGCCGGTCACGTTGCCGGTGAGGTTGCCGGTCACATCACCCGTCAGGTTCCCGGTCACATCGCCCGTGACATTGCCCGTCAGGTTGCCGGTCACATCGCCGGTCACGTTGCCCGTGAGGTTGCCCGTCACGTTCCCGGTCACGTTGCCGGTCACGTCACCCGTCAGGTTCCCGGTCACATCGCCCGTGACATTGCCCGTCAGGTTGCCGGTGACATCGCCGGTCACGTTGCCGGTGAGGTTGCCCGTCACGTCCCCGGTCACGTTGCCGGTCACATCACCCGTCAGGTTCCCTGTCACGTCGCCCGTGACATTGCCCGTCAGGTTGCCGGTCACGTTGCCGGTGAGGTTGCCGGTCACGTCACCCGTCAGGTTCCCTGTCACGTCGCCCGTGACATTGCCTGTCAGGTTGCCGGTCACATCGCCGGTCACGTTGCCCGTGAGGTTGCCCGTCACGTCCCCGGTCACGTTGCCGGTCACATCACCCGTCAGGTTCCCGGTCACGTCGCCCGTGACATTGCCCGTCAGGTTGCCGGTGACATCGCCGGTCACATTGCCGGTGAGGTTGCCGGTCACGTTGCCGGTAACATTACCCGTGAGATTGCCGGTAACGTTGCCAGTCAGCGTGGTGGTGGTGATGTTTCCGGTGTTGGTAATGCCGTTGGTGTTCGTGGTGCCGTTCAGGTTGGTTGTGCCGTTCAGGTTGGTGGTTCCGCCGACGGTCAGCGACCCGCCACCCGTGTTCACTGCACCGCCGTTGGTGGAGACACCGCCACCGTTGGTGTTGATCGAACCGCCGTTCGTATTCAGCGTGCCGCCGTTGTTTGCGGTGTAGCCTCCAACCCCATCATCCACGAGCACATCGTCACCACCGATCGTGACGGTTTGCGCCATTGCCGGAGCAGCCAGCACGACCGCGATGGGCAGCGTGGTGCTCCGCAACAGTTTCGACCTCATATTCGCCATGTAATCCTCCTGGATTTTGCGCACAGAAAAGGGTTTCGTGAAATCACGATGAAAGTATCGGCTTAATGACCGATAAACGGCTTGATTTTCATGGAGATCAGGAAATACTTCCCGACCCTTCTCAATCCATCCTATGATGATTGACGCTCATTTTCATGACGAAAATCACAGATCCTGATTACTCAATGATCTGCATTGGATGAATATTCATCGAAAGTGGAACCCCTCATTCCCTATAACATTCGATAAGGTGGCAGAGTGAGTGCGCAAGTCAATTGAAGGACCATCGGCAATGGATGGTGATTGATCGGTTCCGGAGTTTTATTGGATAGGGCTCTGCCTTCAAAACCGCATCTGTCCGCTGCATTCTCTGCCTCGGCAGGCACACCTTGGCTGCCACGGCCTGCAACTTCGGCCAAAGCGGAGGCTTTGACCGCTTCGGACCGATCGCATCGGGCTTAGGTTGAACAGGCAGCATGTCCATTCCGGGCCTTCATGCCCGGCCAATGTCAGGAACCGCATATGAGCACCGCATCGCGCCGCCTCACCCCCCAGCTGCGCCGCAGCGCATCCTTCCGCTTCCGGTGGATCGGCGGCTCGCTGAAAGCCGCCGCCATCGCCCTTGCAATGGCGGCATCCTCGGCGGCGATGGCCGCAGGCTATGTCAACGATCGCAAGCAGTGGCTTTCTATGAAGCCCGAAGCCCGCGCCGCCTATGCCCAGGGCATGAATGACAGCCAGAACTTCATCTATGCCGACGACACTTTGGCCGAAGCCATGGTCAAGCGCGGGCGCACCAAGTGCCTGCTCGAACTCAAGACCGGGGCCGATACCCTGGCCGAGAACATTACCTTCATGTACAAGAACAACGATTACATGAACCTGCCGCCATCGGCGATGTACATCATCACCATGGCAAAGATCTGCAAGGTTTACATCGATCTGGAGCGCGCAGCCTTCGGCCTCGGCCCATCGTGAGAGCCGGTCCGCGCCGGCAGTCGGGCCGTCCTGACACGCGCGGTGCGGACCGGTGCATCGCCCGGCAAGGCTGCAACCCGGCAAAAGTTGCACCCCGTGCAGACCCAAGGTTTTCTGCCGCGCGTCTCCCTCCATTCCGGTGTAAAGCGCCTGCTGCGGCGCGGTCACACACTGCGCCCGGCACTTCGTCGCGCGCACCGCAGGGCAGTTTCGGCAAAACCGGAGGTTTCCTTCGGCAACGGAATCGCTCTAAGGGGCGGCGCAAGGCCATACACTGGAAGGACGCAAACGTGCCCGAAACCGCAGTCGTCGAGCGAACCGCCAACCCCGCCCCTGCCGCGGGCGATGTCACGGGCCATTCGGGGCCGCGCACCGACTGGACGCGCGAGGAAATCGCCGCCCTGTTCGATCTGCCGTTCACCGAACTGGTGTTCCGTGCCGCCGAGGTGCACCGCGCCCACCACCGCGCCGGCGAAGTGCAGCTTTGCACCCTGCTTTCGATCAAGACCGGCGGCTGCCCCGAAGACTGCGGCTATTGCTCGCAATCGGTCAAGGCCGACAGCGGGGTCGAGGCCACCAAGCTGATGGAAGTGCAGAAGGTGCTGCAAAGCGCCGCGCAGGCAAGGGACGCCGGATCGAAACGCTTCTGCATGGGGGCCGCATGGCGCAACCCCAAGGACCGCGACATGCCCGCGATCATCGCCATGATAAAGGGCGTGCGCGAAATGGGCCTCGAAACCTGCATGACGCTGGGCATGCTCACCCCCGGTCAGGCCGCCCAGCTCGCCGAAGCCGGGCTTGATTACTACAACCACAACATCGACACCTCGCCCGAACGCTATGGCGAAGTCATCACCACCCGCACCTTTGCCGACCGGCTGCAAACGCTGGAGAACGTGCGCAATGCCGGGATCAACGTCTGTTCGGGCGGGATTGTCGGCATGGGCGAGACCCGCGCCGACCGGGTCGGCTTCATCCATGCCCTAGCAACGCTCGAACAGCACCCCGAAAGCGTGCCCGTGAACGCGCTCGTGCCGATCAAGGGCACGGTTCTGGGCAACATGCTGGCCGATACGCCGCTGGCGAAGATCGACGATATCGAGTTCGTCCGCACCGTGGCCGCGGCGCGCATCACCATGCCCCTGTCGATGGTGCGCCTGTCGGCCGGGCGCGAATCGATGTCGGAAGCGACGCAGGCGCTGTGCTTCATGGCGGGGGCCAACTCGATCTTCACCGGCGACAAGCTGCTGACCGCAGCCAACGCCGGCGACGATGCCGACGCGGCCATGTTCGCCCGCCTCGGCCTGAAGCCCATGGAGGGTGAAGAACCGATGAGAGCGCGCAAGGCCGTCGGGGGCTGTTCGGGCGGCTGCGCCGCCTGATGGCAGGAAGCCTCACCCGCACCGGCAGCCTGTGGTCGGCCCATACCGCCGACCTCGCATCGCTGGGCGAAAAGGCGCGGCTGCGCAGCCTTGCCCCCCGGCGCGGCGCGGATTTCTCCTCGAACGATTATCTCGCCATGTCCTCCAGCCCGCGTCTTGCGGCGGCGGTGCGGGATGCCATCGCGCGCGGGGTGCCGCTAGGTTCGGGCGGATCGCGCCTGCTGCGCGGCAACGATCCTGAGCATGAGCGGCTCGAAGCGGAAGCTGCGCACTTCTTCGGCGCGGAATCCGCCCTGTTCTTTTCGGCAGGCTATGCCGCCAACGTGGCGCTGCTTTCGACTCTGCCCCAGCGCGGCGATCTCATCATCCATGACGAACTCGTCCACGCCTCGATGCACGAAGGGCTGCGGCTAAGCCGTGCCGCATCGGTTCCGGCGGCGCACAACGATCCGCAAGGCTTCGATGATGCCGCCCGCCAATGGCGTGCAAGGGGCAACCGCGGCCGCATCTGGCTGGCCTTCGAAACGCTCTATTCGATGGACGGCGACATGGCCGACGTGGCCGCCATGGCCAGCCTTGCCGAGCGGCATGACGCGATCATGCTGATCGACGAAGCCCATGCCACGGGCGTTTTCGGGCCCGATGGTCGGGGCCTTGCAGCGGGCCTCGACGGGCGGCCTGACACCATCGTGCTGCGCACCTGCGGCAAGGCGCTGGGCTGTGAAGGCGCGCTTGTGCTGGCCCCGCGCATCGTGCGCGATTTTCTGGTCAACCGGGGGCGTCCGTTCATCTTCTCCACCGCGCCTTCGCCGCTCGTCGCCGCTGCCGTGCGCGAGGCGCTGCGGATGCTGGCCGACGAGCCGGAGCGGCGAGAGCGCCTCCATGCGCTGGTCCGCCATGCCGAAGCCGCGCTTTCGCCGCTGGGCGTCGTGCCCACCGGATCGCAGATCCTGCCGCTGATCCTGCACGAGGACGCGCGCACCATGGCCGTGGCCAGCGCGCTGCAAGCGGCCGGGTTCGACGTGCGCGGCATTCGCCCGCCCACCGTGCCGCAGGGCACCAGCCGCCTGCGCATCTCGCTGACCCTCAACACCGGGCGCAATGATGTCGATGCCTTGCGCGCCGCGCTGGAGAATGCCCTGGGATGACCGCCTTCACCGTGACCGGCACCGATACGGGCGTGGGCAAGACGATCTTCTCTGCCGCGCTGACCGGCGCATTGCAGGCACATTACTGGAAACCGGTGCAGGCAGGGCTTGATGACGGGGCAGACCGCGATCACGTGGCCCGTCTCGCCAATGTGCCCGAAGACCATGTCCTGCCCGAAGCCTATCGGCTCGGCACCCCCTGCTCTCCCCACCGCGCCGCGGAGATTGACGGGGTGGAGATCGATCTTGCCCGCCTTGCCCTGCCTGCGCAGCGCCCGCTTGTCGTCGAAGGGGCGGGCGGCGCGCTGGTCCCTGTCACGCGGCATGTGACTTACGCCGATGTCTTCGCGCGCTGGGGTCTGCCGGTCATCATCGTGGCGCGCACCGCGCTTGGCACGATCAACCATTCGCTGCTGACGATCGAGGCACTGCGCGCCCGCGGCGTGCCCGTCCACGGCGTGGCCTTCGTGGGCGATGCAGTGGAAGACAGCGAGGCCACGATCTGCGCGATGGGGGGCGTCCGGCGGCTTGGCCGCCTGCCCATACTGCAAAGGCTTGATGCGCAAAGCCTGTCCATCGCCTTCGCGCGAGGGTTTTCGCTGGCGGACTTCCGCTAGGCTGCCGCCGCGCTATCGGCGCCGGGCCGCGGCCTGCCTGTCAGACGCCAGCTTCTCCGCCTCGGCAATCGCGGCCTTGGCGATCGGCTCCATCACGGCATAGCCCCGCGCATTGGGATGGATGCCATCGGGCGCAAGATCAGGGTTCATGCCGCCTTCGGCGTTGACCAGCGCGGAATGGTAATCGGCATAGACCGCGCCGCGCGCCTTGGCGAAATCCCTGAGCCAGGCGTTGAGCGCCACGACCTGCCGCGCGGGCGAAAGCTGAGGCCGCCAGGGAAACTTCGCTGCCGGAAGAATGCTGCCCAGCACCACGGCAATGCCGTTGGCCCGCGCCAGATCGACCATGGCCGCCACATGGTTGGCATACATTTCCGGGCTGTTCGGGCCGGTGTTGCCGGCAATGTCATTGGTGCCGATCATGATGTGCACCACCCTGGGGCGCAGGCGCACGACATCCTGATAGAAGCGCACCAGCGCCTGCGGGCTGGTCTGCCCGCTGATCCCGCGCCCCACCGCCCCGCTGACGAACAGCGACGGGGCAAGCGCCACCCAGTTCTCGGTGATCGAATCGCCGATGAAGACCACGCGCGGCGCCTGCGCCACCTGCTTGTCCGCCTCGGCATAGCGGCACAGCCACGCCCAGTCATACTGGCGGACATAGGGATGGGCGAAAGTCCAGCCCCGCTGATCGGCAGGGCAGGGCTTGTCGATCATGCCTTCGCCCGGCGGCGAAACCGCAGCCGCCGCCCCGCCCGCACGGTTCTGGGCCAGCGCCGGTTCCGCTGCCAGTGCCAGCGCGATCAGCCATGCCCGCCGCAGCATCAGATGATCCCCACGGCCTTTCCGGCGCGCTCGAACATGCCGAGGATGGTTTCCACCTGATCGGCGGTGTGCTCGGCGCAGAGCGAGCAGCGCAGCAGGGTCATCCCCGCAGGCGTTGCGGGCGGGCGTGCAAGGTTCACGTAAAGCCCTTCCTTGAGCAGGGCCTCCCACATCATCGCGCCGCGTTCCAGATCGGGCATGATGACCGCGATGATCGCGCTCTGCGGTTCCTGCGTGCCAAGCCGGAAGCCGCGATCGCGCAGCCCCTTGTGCAGCGTGCGCGAGTTTTCCCACAGGTGGGCGCGCTTGTTCCCGGCGTGCATCAGCTTGCGGATCGAAGTGGCCGCCGTGTGCACCACACTGGGCGGCAGCGAAGCGGTGAACACATAGGGGCGGCACACCAGCCGCAGGATTTCGAACTTGGGGTGGTTCGAAACGCAGAAGCCGCCTACCGTGCCGACCGACTTGGAAAAGGTGCCGATGACGAAATCGACCTGATCGAGCACGCCCTGATCCTCGGCCACGCCGCGCCCGTTGGGACCGATGAAACCCATCGAGTGCGCCTCGTCCACCAGCACCATCGCGCCGTTGTCCTTGGCGATGCGGATCATCTCCTTGAGCGGGGCGATATCGCCCAGCATCGAATAGACGCCTTCCAGCACCACCAGCTTGCCCGCGCCTTCGGGAATGCGCCTGAGGCGCTTTTCCATCGCCTCGATGTCGTTGTGCTTGAAGGGCACGACTTCGGCATCGCCCATCTTGCAGCCGTCCCAGATCGAGGCGTGGCTGTCGATGTCGAGCACGATGTAATCGCCCTTGCCCGCCATCGTGCTGATGATGCCGAGGTTGGCCTGATAGCCCGTGGAAAAGACCATCGCGTGGTCCATTCCATAGAACTCCTTGAGCGCTTCCTCGCAGGCCCGGTGCCCGGCATAGGTGCCGTTCAGCACGCGGCTTCCGGTCGTGCCCGAACCGTAATCGTCAAGCGCCTGCTTGCCTGCCGCGATCACGTCGGGATCGAAGGTCATGCCCATGTAATTGTAGGTGCCGAGCAGGATGGTCTCGCGCCCGTTGCACACCGCAACGGTAGGGCTGATGACGCGCTCCATCACCAGATTGAAAGGGTCTTCCACCCCGCCCGCCAGCAGCGCGCGGCGCTGTTCGATCAGCGGGTCGAACTTGCTGAAAAGATCCGCCATGGTCCTGTCCCTGCCGCCCGTCAGCCCTGAAGCCTTGTCACCGCGTCGATCAGCTGACCGTAAGTCTCGATCTCGGCCTGCTGGTTCATGCTGATGATGATGTCGAACTCGTCCTCGATCGCGGCCACGAAATCCATCACCGTCAGGCTGTCCCATTCCAGATCGCCGGCAAAAGTGCTCGCCTCGGTGATCGTGATGCCCTTCTTGTTGAAGGGGGCGATCAGTTCGGCGATTTTCTCGGCGGTTGCGGCGCGATCCATCGGTCTTGTTCTCCAGTTTGCAGTGGGCGTGCCCCTGCCAGACGATTGCGGCGGAAAAGCGGCCTTTGACGCCGCTTGTCAAGCGCGCCGCCCCTGTGCCATCCCCTTTTGCGCGGCTGGCACCGCAAATGGCAAGCGGGGGATGCGTGGCAGAAGATCAGGACCGGCGCGAAACAGGCGGACCCCGGCAGGCCGATGCCGCGCCTGTGCCGCCTTCCGGCGCAAGCTACTCGAACCAGGCCATCCACCTTGTGCGCACGGTCCAGCAGATCAACCTGTCGCTCAGCCAGATGGCGGATTCCAAGGCCTCGATCCTCATGGGCGCCACTTTCGTGGTGTTCACCATCGCGGTAGGCCAGGCCAGAAGCGGCCATCTGCCATGGTCGCTTGGCGTGCTGGCGGTCTTTGCCTTCGTTTCGGCCATGTGCGCGGTGTTCACTGTCCTGCCATCGGTAAGCAGACCGGGCGCTGCCAGGCTGAACGACGGCAAGTCGAACAAGCTGTTCTTCGGCTTCTTCACCCACATGGACGAAGAGGAATGGACCGAAGCCGTGCTGGCCGACCTGCGCACCGACGACGCGATCTTCCGCGCCATGCTGCACGACATCTACCAGAACGGGCAGGTTCTCCAGCGCAAGAAATACCGCTTCCTGTCCTATGCCTATCGCAGCTTCATGTTCGGCCTGTGCCTGACCGCCATCACTTTCGTGGCGGAATATGCGCTGCGCTATTCCTGAAGCAGCGCGGTGACTGCGGCCATGAACGGGCCGATCGAGACCGGCTTGGCCAGATAGCCTTCAGCTCCCGCCTCGCGGATCGCTTCCTCGTCGCCCTTCCCGGCATAGGCCGTGACAGCCAGCACGGGAATGGCCTTCAGTTCGGCATCAGCCTTGATCGCGGCGATCAGGTCCATTCCCGAAACATTGGGCAACTGGATATCCATCACGACCAGATGGGGCATGAAGATGCGCGTCTTCTCGATGGCTTCGCGGCCATCGGCAACGGGTTCGACGGCAAACCCCTTGGCCCGCAGCAGATCGCAGAACAGTTTGCGGTTGAGGTCGTTGTCCTCGACAACAAGGATTCTTTTTGTCACTGAAAAACCGTTCCCAATCTGCACCCGCACCGACCCTTATTGCCCGCGAAAGGCCCTGACAATCATCCGTGACCGACAACCTGCCCCCGATGCCCGCTCTGATGCCGGCGCCATCGCGCTTCGGGCGCTGGGCTGGATCCTTGCAGACACCGAACGCGCCGCGCGGTTCCTCGGCCTTACCGGGCTGACCCCGGACAGCCTGCGTCAGGGCCTTGGGGATCCGGCCGTGCTGGGCGCAGTCATCGATTTTCTCGCCAATCACGAGGCAGACCTTGTCAACGCGGCCTTCGCGCTCGACATGTCGCCCGAAACCATCATCGCCGCCCGGAAGGAACTGTCATGACCCGCCCCTTGATCGTCAGCGACTGCGACGAGGTGCTGCTGCACATGGTCGCCCCGTTTCGCGACTGGCTGGGGGAAAAGGAAGGCGTCTCGTTCAGGATGGACAGCGCCGACTTTTCGAGGGCCCTGCGCTACATCGACAGCGGCGATCTGGTGCCGCCGGAGGAAATCTGGAACCTGCTCAACCGCTTCTTCGATACCGAGATGCACCGCCAGCAGGCAATCGCAGGCGCCGTGGCAGGCATCAACGCCCTGAGCGAAAATGCCGACGTGGTGATCCTCACCAACCTCAACGATCACCGCCGCGAAACGCGCGCGCGCCAGCTTGCCGATGTGGGCATCAGGGCGCGCGTCTTTACCAATCAGGGGCCGAAAGGGCCGGCGCTGAAGGCGATCCTCGACGAATACCGCCCCAACCGCGCGCTGTTCATCGATGATCTGCCGCAGCACCATGATTCGGTTTCGCAACTGACGCCGGAAGTGCTGCGCCTGCACCTGTGCGGCGAACCGCTGCTGGCCCCGCACATCGATTGCGCGCATCAGGCAGGCCATGCCCATGCCCGGATCGACCAGTGGGAAGCGGCCCTGCCGTGGATTATCGAACAGCTTCATGGAGAAGATGCGTGACCGACAGCGTTGAAGCCAGACTGGCCACCCTTGGCCTTGAACTGCCGCAGGCCGCAGCGCCCGTGGCAGCCTATGTGCCGACAGTGGAGGCAGGCGGGCTGCTGCACGTTTCGGGGCAATTGCCGTTCATCGATGGCAAGCTGGTGACGGGCCGCCTGGGCGAGGATGTCGGCCTTGAGCAGGGCACTGCTGCGGCGCAGGCCTGCGCCCTGATGATCCTGGCGCAGGTCAAGGCCGCGCTTGGCGGGTTTGACCGCGTGCAACGCGTGGTGAAGCTGGGCGCATTCATCAACTCCGCGGCCAGCTTCACCGATCAGCCCAAGGTGGCCAATGGCGCATCCGAACTGATGGTTGCCGCATTCGGCGATGCCGGAAAGCACGCCCGCAGCGCGGTGGGGGTGCCCGTCCTGCCGCTGGGCGCGGCGGTTGAAGTGGATGCCATTCTTGCCGTTCGCCCTGCTTGACCGGTTGCTGGTGCCCGCGCCGCCACCGGCGCGGGTGGGCTGGCTGCGCGGGGTGACATATGCCCACAGGGGCCTGCACGGCGCGTTTCAGGGGCGGACCGTGCCGGAAAACGCGCCATCGGCCTTCGCCCTTGCCATCGAACGCGGGCTTGGCATCGAATGCGACGTTCAGCGCACTGCCGACGGGCAGGCCGTGGTCTTCCACGACTGGGAGCTTGACCGGCTGACCGCCGGGCACGGCCCGGTGATCGAACGCCGCGCGGCCGATCTGGCGCGCATCGCCCTGCATGGCAGCGACGAGTGCATTCCCACCCTTGGCGCTTTTCTGGAACAGGTGGCAGGGCGCGTGCCGGTGCTGATCGAGCTGAAATCACGGCGCGACGTGCGCCCCGCCCCCTTGTGCCTTGCCGTGCGCCGCGCTCTGGAAGGCTATCGCGGCCCGGTGGCGGTGATGAGCTTCGATCCGCGCGTCAGCCGCTGGTTTGCGCGCCATTCGCCGCGCGTGGTCCGCGGGCTGGTCGTCACCGAGAACGGCGATCGCACCCTGCCCGCGCGCATCCGCCAGCGCCTGGCCTTCTGGGATGCCCGCCCGCAGTTCCTGGCATGGGACGTGCGCGATCTGCCCAGCAAGTTTGCCGCCGCCCAGCGCAGGCGCGGCCTGCCGGTGCTGACATGGACGGTGCGCTCCGCCGAACACCGGGCAAGGGCGGCCGACTGTGCCGATGGACCTATTGCCGAAGGTGCAGGCGTGGAGGCATGACGGCGGCGTGACTCACACCGCGCGCATTCACAAGGCCGTCTCGGAAATCGCCGCCGACGACTGGGACCGGCTGGCGGGCGATGGCAACCCCTTCGTATCCCACGCGTTCCTGAAATTGCTGGAAGATTCCGGCTCCGTCGGCGCACGTTCGGGCTGGTCGCCGCTGCCCGTCGTCATCGAGGACGAGGACGGCAGGCCCGCCGCCGCACTGCCCGCCTATCTCAAGAGCCACAGCCAGGGCGAATATGTGTTCGACCATTCCTGGGCGGACGCATGGCACCGGGCGGGCGGCAGCTACTATCCCAAGCTCCAGATCGCCGTGCCCTTCACCCCTGCCACCGGCCCGCGCCTGCTGCTGGGAGCAAGGCCCGATCTGGCCGCGCCGCTGCTGCGCGCGGCAGAGCAGCTTTGCGAAAGCAACGGCCTGTCATCGGCCCATGCAACATTCATCGATCCGGCACAGATACCTCTGTTCGAGGCTGCCGGATGGCTGGTGCGCGCCGATATCCAGTTCCACTGGGAAAACCGGGGCTATGGCAGCTTTGCCGATTTCCTTGCCCGGCTCAGTTCGGACAAGCGCAAGAACCTGCGCAAGGAGCGCGCCCACGCGGCTGAAGGCGTGGAAATCCGCCAGCTTACCGGCGACGCCATCCGCCCCGAACACTGGGATGCCTTCTGGCTGTTCTATCAGGACACAGGCATGCGCAAGTGGGGCCGCCCCTACCTGACCCGCGCCGCCTTCGACCTCATTGGGGAACGCATGGCCGACAAGGTTCTGCTGGTCATGGCCTTCATCGACGATCAGCCGGTGGCGGGGGCGCTCAACTTCATCGGCAGGGATGCGCTCTATGGCCGCTACTGGGGGGCGCTGGTGGACAAGCCCTTCCTGCATTTCGAGCTGTGCTATTATCAGGCGATCGATGCCGCCATCGCGCTCGGCCTTGCGCGCGTGGAGGCAGGCGCACAGGGCGGGCACAAGCTGGCGCGCGGCTATGAACCGGTGCAGACGCTTTCGGCACACCACATCGTCGATCCGGGCTTTCGCCGCGCCGTGGCCGATTTTCTGGAGCGCGAGCGTGCCGGCGTGGCGCAGGACCAGATGATCCTTGATCGGCGCACGCCGTTCCGGCGCGGATAGATCAGCCCGCCAGCCGCAGCCCTTCGATCAGGTTCGGCGCGGCAGGCTGATCGGGCCAGATGCCGCGCGTGTCGTAAACCACCTTGCCCTGGCGTTCGGCCAGCGGCACCACCTTGAACACATCGTGATCGACCAGAACGATCAGCACGCCGCAATCCTCCAGCGCGGTATCGAGGTCGATCCGCACCGCGCCCGTGCCCTCGAACTCGCGCGGGAGCCGGGCCGCATATGGCTCGACCACGTGGATGCGGCTGCCGAACTGGCGTGCAAGGCTGGCCGCGACATAGCGCGCCGGGCTTTCGCGGAAATCGTCGATATTGGCCTTGAAGGCGAGGCCCAGGCAGGCAACCTTCTCATGCGGATGCGCCGCAACCAGTTCCGCGGCCTTCTTGACCACGTGGTGCATCTTGCCATCGTTGACATTGCGGGCCGTGCGGATCAGCGGCGTTTCGTCCGGCGCGCCTGCCACGATGAACCACGGGTCCACCGCAATGCAGTGCCCGCCAACGCCGGGGCCGGGTTGCAGGATGTTCACGCGCGGATGGCGGTTGGCCAGCCGGATCACTTCCCACACGTCAAGGCCCATCCGGTCCGCCACGATCGACAGTTCGTTGGCAAAGGCGATGTTCACATCGCGATAGGCGTTCTCGACCAGCTTGGTCATTTCCGCGCTGCGGGCATCGGTGGTCACGCAGGTGCCGCGCACGAAGCGCTTGTAGAAGGCCAGCGCCTTGCGGGCGCAGCGCGGCGTGATGCCGCCGATGGAGCGGTCGTTGTTGGTCAGTTCCTCTAGGATGCGGCCCGGCAACACACGTTCGGGGCAATAGGCGATCGCCACATCAGGCGTTTCGCGCGTGGTGCCGGGAAACTTGAGGTCGGGGCGCAGGCCCGCCATCAGATCCCGCATCTGTTCGGTCGTTCCCACCGGCGAGGTGGATTCAAGGATCACCGTATCGCCCGCCTTGAGCACGGCGGTGACCTGCGTTGCCGCGGCCAGAACATAGGAAATGTCGGGTGTGTGGTGCCCGTCCTTCTCGAACGGGGTGGGCACCGCAATAACGAAGACATCGGCCGGCTCGATCTGGGTAGAGGCGCGCAGCAGTCCGCGCTGGACGACGCCGTGCACCAGACCATCAAGATCGACTTCCTCGATGTGGATTTCGCCGCGGTTGATCGTATCGACCACGTCCTGCGAAACATCGAGGCCAAGCACCTTGCAGCCCGCGCGGGCGATGATGGCAGCAGTTGGAAGTCCGATATAGCCGAGGCCGACAACACAGACGTCCGGCTTCACATCACCCATCATTCGCCAGCAACTCCACGATACGGCGCGATGATTGCCCATCCCCGAACGGGTTGTGCGCGCGCGCCATGGCCGAATAGGCAGCCTTATCGTCGAGCAGGGTGAAGATTTCGGAAACGATGCGGTCCACATCGGTGCCGACAAGCCTTGCCGTGCCCGCGCTCACGCCTTCGGGCCGCTCGGTCGTCTCGCGCATGACCAGCACCGGCTTGCCCAGCGCGGGCGCCTCTTCCTGCACCCCGCCCGAATCGGTCAGCATGATTTCGGCAATCGAAAGGAGGCGCGCGAAGTGCGGATAATCGAGCGGTTCGATCATGGCCACATTGGCAAGGCCGGAAAGCGCCGCATCCATCACCTTGCGCACATTGGGATTGGGATGGACGGGAAAGACCACGGCCACATCGTCGCGCGCAGCGATCCGGCGCACGGCTTCGGCGATGTTCTCAAGCCCTCCGCCAAAGTTCTCGCGGCGGTGGCTGGTCACACCGATGATCCGCTTGCCGGAAAAGCGCGCCTCGATTTCGGCAAGGCCCGCTGCAAGCGCGGGTTCCGCCGCGATCCGCGCCGTGACCCAGTGCAGCGCATCGATCACGGTGTTGCCCGTGACATGCACCGTGGCGGGATCGACATTCTCGGCCAGCAGGGCGGCGGCGGAAACATCGGTCGGTGCGAAGTGGAGCCTTGCAATCGCGCCGATGATCTTGCGGTTCACCTCTTCCGGCCAGGGGTGATAGATGTTGTGGCTGCGCAGGCCCGCTTCGACATGCGCCACCGGCAGCTTGCGGTAATAGGCCGCCAGCGCGCCTGCCATGGCGGTGGCCGTATCGCCCTGCACCACCACCCAGTCGGGGCGCACTTCGTCCATCACCTTGCCCAGTCCGGTCAGCAGGGCGGCAGTCAGGCCGTCGAGCGTCTGGTCGGGCTTCATCAGGTCCAGATCGAAATCGGGCACGATGCCGGCGATTTCGAGCACCTGATCGAGCATCGCGCGGTGCTGCGCCGAAACGCAGGTGACAACGCGGCAGCGCGGATCGCCTTGAAGGGCATGAACCACGGGGAACATCTTGATCGCTTCGGGCCGGGTGCCGAACACCGCAAGGATGGTCTTTGTCGTCATGGCGCGTTCAATAATCGCGGAGTGTTAACCGTGAAATAAGAGCCGCCAATTAAGCAAGGCCGGGATCGGACGCCTCGCTGCGTCAACCATGAAAGGCCCGTTGCCCCGTGACCGTCCAGTTCCCGCCGCTTGCTCCTGCCGCCCTGCATGGCATTGATCCGCTGGTTTCGGCCACCACCCGCGTGACCGTGCTGGGCCTTGGCTATGTCGGCCTGCCGCTGGCGGTCGCGCTGGCAAAGCGGTTCTTCGTGACCGGGTTCGACATCGATGCGCAGCGTATCGCCGAACTGGCCGACGGGCACGACCGCACGCGCGAGATCGACGCCGAAAGGCTTGCCCAGTCGAGCCTCGGCCTCACCTGCGATGCCGCCGTCTGCCCGCCGAGCGACTTCTACATCGTGACCGTGCCCACCCCGATCGATGCGGCCAACCGCCCGGACCTCAGGCTGGTGGAAGCAGCCTCGCGCACCGTGGGGCGGATGCTGCCCGATGCCGTGGCCGAAGGGCGCAGTCCCGTCGTCGTCTATGAAAGCACGGTCTATCCGGGCGTGACCGAGGAGATCTGCGGGCCGCTGCTGGAGGAGGTTTCGGGCCTGAAGTGCGGCACCGATTTCTTCCTTGGCTACAGCCCCGAACGCATCAATCCGGGTGATCGCGAACATACCATCGAGCGCATCACCAAGGTGGTCTCCGGCCAGACGCCTGACGTGCTCGACCGCGTGGCCGATCTTTATGGCGCGATCACCACAGGAGGCGTATTCCGCGCTGCCTCGATCAAGGCGGCAGAAGCGGCCAAGGTGATCGAGAACGCGCAGCGCGACATCAACATCGCCTTCATGAACGAGATCACCCAGATCTTCTCGAAGATGGACCTGTCCGTCTGGGACGTGCTGGCGGCAGCAGGCACGAAATGGAACTTCCTGCCCTTCACCCCCGGCCTTGTCGGCGGGCATTGCATCGGGGTTGACCCCTATTACCTTTCCGCCCGCGCCGAGGCGCTGGGGCACGATCCGCAGGTCATTCTGGCCGGACGCGGCGTGAACGACGGCATGGCGCAGTGGGTGGCCCGCCAGCTTCACGCACAGCGCGGCGGCAAGGCCGGGTCAGTGCTGGTGCTGGGACTGACCTTCAAGGAAAACGTGCCCGACCTGCGCAATTCCAAGGTGGCCGACGTGATCGCGGAGCTTAAGGCTCTGGGCCATGCGGTGACGGTGCACGATCCCCATGCCGATCCGGCCGAAGCGCGCCACGAATACGGGCTGGAACTTGCGGGCGATGCCTTCGCCCAGACCTTCGATCTGGTGTTCCTGGCCGTGCCCCACCGGCATTACCTCGAAGCCGGCGCCGAGCGCATCGCAGCCCTCGTGGCACCGGGCGGCACGCTGGCCGATCTCAAGGGCGTGCTTGGTGAAAAGGCTGACTGGAAACTTTGATCGCCAGCGCCTAGGCCCAAGGCATCACGCCCCTAGCACTCAGGAACTACCATGCGCGTCCTCGTCACCGGTGCGGCCGGATTCATCGGCTATTCGCTCATCACACGTCTGCTGGCGCGCGGCGACGAGGTGATCGGCGTCGACGTGGTCAACGATTACTACGACCCGGCGCTCAAGGAAGCGCGCCTTGCCCGGCTGGTGGAACAGGGCGGCGCACGCTTCACCTTCTGCCGCACCGACTTTGCCGATTATCCGGCACTCACGGCGGCGCTGGAAGGCAAGGCGTTCGAACGCATTGTCCATCTGGGCGCGCAGGCGGGCGTTCGCTATTCGATCGAAAACCCCCATGCCTATGTGCAGTCGAACCTTGTCGGCCACCTGAACCTTCTGGAAGTGGCGCGCCATCGCGGGGCCGAGCACATGGTCTATGCCTCGTCCTCGTCGGTCTATGGCGGGAACACCAAGCTGCCGTTCTCGGTGGAGGACCGGGTCGATCATCCGCTTTCGCTCTATGCCGCCACCAAGAAGGCGGACGAGCTGATGAGCGAGACTTACGCGCATCTCTATCGCCTGCCGCTGACGGGCCTCAGGTTCTTCACCGTCTATGGTCCCTGGGGGCGGCCCGACATGATGATGTGGCTGTTCACCAGGGCAATTCTGGCCGGAGAGCCGATCAAGGTGTTCAACCACGGCGACATGTATCGCGATTTCACCTATATCGACGACATCGTTTCGGGCGTGATCGCCTGTCTCGACAATCCCCCGGCCGATGATGGCACGGTGAAGGCGGGCGGCAGCGAGAAGCCGCACCGGCTCTACAACATCGGCAACCACAAGTCCGAACACCTGATGAAGGTGATCGGCATTCTTGAGGATGAACTGGGGCGCAAGGCGCAGATGGAAATGCTGCCCATGCAGCCGGGCGACGTGCGCCAGTCCTTCGCCGATATCGACGCGATTGCCCGCGATCTGGGCTATCGGCCCACGACCAGCATCGACGCGGGCGTGCCCAGCTTCGTGCGCTGGTACAAGGATTACCACGGGGCGTGAACCGGCCGCGCGGCCGCCACGCTCCATCCCCTTCCTTCCGGACAGCGAAAAGCCCCGATCCTTGCGGACCGGGGCTTCCGTTCAGGCAGGCGGGTGGGAGGGAGAGGAGGACCGCCTGCCCTGCCGTGGTTCAGGCATGGATCAGAAGCGCACGCCCACCGTCACGTTCCAGGTGCGCGGATCGCCGTAATAGACGGTCTGGATGTTGCCGACCGAGCTGAACTCCTGACCGTCGGTCTTGTAGAGCGTGTTGCCCACGTTGCGCACGGTGCCGCGCAGGTAGAACTTGTCGAAATCGACCTGCGCATAGAGGTTGCCGATGAGATAGCCGTCCTCGGTCAGGCCGGGGCGGTTGTCGACCGAGAGGAAGTGCTTGTCGACAAAGCGGGCATCGCCGCCCAGCGTAAGCGAGGCATCGCCCAGCGCCACGCGGTATTCGCCGCCCGCGCGCAGGGTGAGCGGCGGCGCGAAAGCCGGGCGGCAGGTGATGGCCGTGCCGGTGGGGTTGCAGCTGAACGCGGCCCCGCCCAGCGGCGGCAGGCGGCGCGGATCATCGAAGCGCTTGTAGTCGGCATCGAGATAACCGACCGAGGTGAACAGCGTGAGCGCCTTGACCGGGCGGACCGAAAGATCGAACTCCAGCCCCTGAATGCGCAGCTTGCCCGCGTTGAGCACGGGGAAGCTGCCGCCAAGGCCCACGTTCGTGCCATTGCCGACACGCGCCTGGAAGTTGTTGTAATCGGAGTAGAACGCCGCCGCCGAGATCAGCACCCGCCCCCCAAGGAAGCTGCCCTTGGCGCCCGCTTCATAGGTCCAGACGGTTTCGGGATCGAAATTGGGGACCACCGTGGTCACACCGTTCAGCGTGACCGAAATATCGCCATTGGAATTGACGCGCCCGTTGAACCCGCCCGCCTTGAAGCCCCGGCTGGCCGAGGCATAGACGAGCGTGTCGGTGGTCGGCTTGTAGGACAGCGTGACCATGGGCGTCCACGCATCATAGCTGACCGTGTTGATCCCGGTGAAGGGCGCGGGCAGGTTCTGCGGGAAGCAATAGGCCAGACCGTTCAGCGCGCCCAGCGTCGATGCCGTGGTGGTGCAGCGGTCGTAGGTCTTCTTCTCGTGCGTGTAGCGCAGGCCCGCCGTGATCGCGAACTTTTCGGTGAAATCGTAGGTCAGCTGGCCGAAGGCGGCATAGCTCTTCGTCACCTGCTCGTCGTCGATGGTGCGCAGGAACGTGATCGGGCCGCCGAAGAAGGCGAACAGATCATCGGCATAGGCTTCCTGATGCGAGCCGACGTTCTCGTGCAGGTAGTAGAGGCCGAACACGCCGTTCAGCTTGTCGCCGCTATACTTGAGCTGGAGCTCCTGGCTGAACTGGTTCTGGCGCGTGCCCACGAACACGTCGCCGATCTCGAACTGGGTCGCGTCGATATCGACGAAGAAGTCGGTCTTGAGCTTGCGATAGGCAGTGATCGAGGTGAGTTGCAGGCTGTCGGTCAGGTCGATGTTGACCGTGCCCGAAAGACCCCAGTGATCGAGCTTCTGCCCCTGATCGGGAGCAAGGCTGGTCGATGCGCGGAAGTCGTAGGGGCCGTAGGGATTGGCCGGTGCCAGCACCACGCCGCCCAGTGCAAAGTCCGTCCGGATCAGCGGCGCGGTGAGATAGCCCAGCGTCGCGGCGTTGCGCTGGCGGGTGTAATCGCCCGAAATCAGCACCTCCACCGTATCGGAAGGCTTTGCACGCAGGGTGGCGCGTCCAGCGAGGTTGTTGCGATCGTTGTAGCGGCGGCCCGTGCGCGGATCGGTGACGATGCCGTCGCGGTCATCATAGACACCCGCAACCGAAAGCGCGAGCTTGTCTTGAATCAGCGGCGCCGAGACATAGCCCTTGGCCGTCACTTCATCGTATTGGCCATAGGTAAAGGCCGCTTCGCCGCGCAGGGTCGAAAGATCGGGCTTCCTGGAAACGACGTTGACCGCGCCGCCGATGGTATTCTTGCCATAAAGCGTGCCTTGCGGGCCGCGCAGCACTTCGACGCGCTCGACATCGAACAGGTTCAGCAGCGCGCCCTGAATGCGGCTGAGATAGACGCCATCGACATAGACGCCGACCGCCGGATCGAAGGTTGCCAGCGCATCGGGCTGGCCGATGCCGCGGATATAGAAGTTCGCGCTGCTGGCCGAACCGCGGCCCTGCACGATGTTGACGTTGGGAATCGCGCCCTGAACGGCGGACAGATCGCGGCCGCCCACCTTTTCCAGCGATTCGGTGCTGATCGCCGAAACAGCGATCGGCACGTCGAGCAGGCGTTCTTCGCGGCGGCGGGCAATGACGAGAATCTCGCCCGAATCGCTCGTCGCTGCGGTTTCGTCGGCGGGTGCTTCCTGCGCAAGGGCAGGCATGGCGGGCAGCGCCATCAGCGCGGCGGAAGCGGCCAGAACGGCGCGGGCAGAAAGTCGGGTCATCACAAACAGGCTCCCTCTCGCGGACTTCGTGCGTCCGCGCCCATCCTGATATTGAAAGTTGAACCACCTTTCAACTTCTCGTTGTGATAATCCGATTTGCCCGCTACGAATCGTGGCGGATTGGCAACAGCATCACCGCCGGGCGCGCGGATGGATGCATCAGGCCGGGGGAGAAGCCGCGTGGACCATCAGCCATGGCGCAGGTAAGCGCCGCCAGTCCCGGCAAAGTGCCGCGCACTGCGCGGGGCCGGGAAACCCTGCGCAAGCTGCTCGATGCCGCTGCGGCCGAGTTTGGCGAGCGGGGCTTTCACGAAGCGTCAATCAGCGGCATCACACGCCGCGCGGGAACCGCGCTCGGCAGTTTCTATACCTATTTCGATTCGAAGGACGCGATCTTCACCGCGCTGGTGCGCGACATGTCGGCCCGCGTGGCAACCACTGCTGCGGCCGCCGTGAGCGAGGGATCGACCGGTCTCACGCGCGAACGCGAAGCGCTCGCAGGGTTCCTGCGCTTTGCCCGCGAACACAAGGAAATCTACCGGATCATCGACGAGGCCGAGTTTGCCGACCCGGTCAGCTACCGCGCACACTATGAAGGCACGGCCACCCGCATTGCCGCGCGCCTTGCCGAAGGCGCAGCGGCAGGTGCGCTGCGCGATGGCGCGCAGGATGTGCGCGCCTGGGCGATCATGGGCATGAACGTGTTCCTCGGTCTGCGTTTCGGCGTGTGGGACACCTCACGCCCGGTCGAGGAAATCGCCGAGGTTGCGGCCGATCTGCTCGGCCGGGGCCTCGCGCGGGATCAGGCGGCGATTTCCTGAAGCCGGTGGTGCGGCAGAAGGCGCCAGGCGGCCAGCATCAGCGCCACGTGCCCCGCCTCGACCGCCATGGGAAAGGCCCAGCCCGGATAGCTGCCCGTCAACGCCAGATCGATCGCCCTGCCAACAAACGAAATGCCGAAAAGCACGGCGGGCACCAGCAGCAGATCGGCATTGCGGCGCCATGCGCCCCACATCATGCAGAACGCAGCCACCCCGAAGAACGAGGTGAAATCCGCGCGGATGGTGGAAATGCCCGCCGTGCCCGTGGCGGCGATGCCGAACCCCGTGGCGGTCTGCTCCGGCCCGGTCAGAAAGCCGATGGCAAGAAACAGATCGAACAATCCCGCCAGAAACACCAGCGAAGTCAGCACCAGTCGCATTTGCCGCATCCCCCTTTTCTGCTTTCGGCCCAGCCTGCAACAGAATGCGGCCATGCGCAAAAGGATTGCGCCCGGCGGTGCGCCAATGCACAAGCGCGGGCATGATGAACAAGCGCATCCTGCTGATCGTCGGCGGCGGCATCGCGGCCTACAAGGCGTGCGAACTGGTGCGGCTGCTGCGCAAGGAAGGCGCCAGCGTCACCTGCGTGCTGACCGAGGGCGGATCGCGCTTCGTCACCGCGATGACGCTGGCCGCACTCAGCGAAAATCCGGTGCATACAACGCTGTGGGACCTCAAGAACGAGGTCGAGATGGGGCATATCCAGCTATCGCGCAGTGCCGATCTGGTGGTGGTCTGCCCGGCCACGGCAGACCTCGTGGCGCGCATGGCCGCAGGCATCGCCGATGATCTGGCCACCACGCTGCTGCTGGCCACCGACAAGCCCGTGCTGGCGGTGCCAGCCATGAACGTGCGGATGTGGCAGCACCCTGCAACACAGCGCAATGTCGCGGTGCTGCGCGGCGATGGCATCACGGTCATGCCGCCGGATGACGGCGCGATGGCCTGCGGCGAGTTCGGCCCCGGACGCCTGCCCGAACCGGCGGCCATCCTGGCCGAAATCGCGCGGTGCCTTGAAGGACAGGCGGGGCCGCTTTCCGGCAGGCACGTGCTGGTCACGGCAGGCCCGACCCATGAGCCGATCGACCCGGTGCGCTACATCGCCAACCGTTCCAGCGGAAAGCAGGGCTTTGCCATTGCCGCCGCCGCCGCCCGCGCAGGCGCAAGGGTGACGCTGGTTTCCGGCCCGGTGAACCTGCCGACACCGCCGGGCGTGACGCGCATCGATGTGGAGACCGCGCGCCAGATGGCCGCTGCGGTCGATGCCGCGCTGCCTGCCGATGTGGCGGTGATGGTCGCCGCCGTGGCCGACTGGCGCAGCGCCGGTGAAGCGGCACAGAAGATCAAGAAGGACGGTTCGGGCACCGTCCCCCCGCTGCAACTGGTGGAAAACCCCGACATTCTGGCCACGCTGTGCCGATCGGACCGGCGGCCTGCGCTGGTGGTCGGCTTTGCTGCCGAAACCAACGATGTGCTCGATCATGCGCGCGCCAAGCTGGTGCGCAAAGGCGCCGACTGGATCGTGGCGAACGATGTTGCCACCCATGCCATGGGCGGCAACATAAACCGCCTGCATATCGTGAGCGCAGAAGGGGTGGACAGCCTGCCCGAACTGCCCAAGGACGCGGCCGCCGCCGCCCTGATCGAGAGAATCGCCCATGCCATCCCTGAAAACGCACGCGCCTGAAGTCCCCGTGCTCGTCAAACGCCTGCCCCACGGGGCGGACCTGCCGCTGCCCGCCTATGCCACGCAGGGCGCGGCCGGAATGGACGTGGTTGCGGCCGAGGACATCGATCTGGCACCGGGGGCGCGTCATGCCGTAGCGACGGGCCTCGCCCTCGCCATTCCCGAAGGCTACGAGATTCAGGTGCGTCCGCGCTCCGGCCTTGCGCTCAAGCACGGGGTCACGGTGCCAAACACGCCGGGCACGATCGACAGCGACTACCGCGGCGAACTGAAGATCATCATAATCAACCACGGCGGCGAACCCTTCTCGATCCGCCGGGGCGACCGCGTTGCCCAGCTCATCCTCGCGCCGGTCACGCGCGGAACGTGGGTAGAGGTCGATACGCTTGAACATACCGAACGCGGCGAAGGCGGCTTCGGATCGACCGGCGGTCTGGCCGCGCTGAAAGGCTGACGGAAACGCAAGCGCTGACGAAAAAGGGCCTCGCATCGCTGCGAAGCCCCTTTTTTCCCGGTCAACACCGTGCGCGGGTCAGTCGATCTTCTTGATCGTCTTCTTTTCGGGCGCGATCGAAATGCGCACGGTTTCGCCGTTGTTGCCGGGGAAGTTCGTGAACATCGCCTCGACCAGATTGGGCACGACATAGGACAGGCGGTTCGACTGCGAGGCGGCTTCGGCCTTGCCCTCGAACAGGCGCTGGCCATCCTCGCGCCGATCGATCTTGAGGTTGATGCCGGACGTATAGACCGTCACCACATCGACACCGCCGCCCCAGCCCGCGCCGCCGAAGAAGAACGGATCATACCAGCCCCAGCCCCAGCCGCCACGGCCGTAAAAGCCTGCGCGGCCCCAGCCACGGCCCCAGCCCGGACCCCAGCCCGGACCCCATCCGCCCCAGCCACCCCAGCCGCCCCAGAAGGGATCGGCAAAGCCGGTGTTGCGAATGCGGTCACGGCCGCCATCGACGCCATATTCGAACTTGACGATGAGATCGGCCACTTCGGCATTGGCCGGACGGTAGCCAAGCCTTTCCATCTGCTTGCCCACGAGCGAGGCATATTGCGCAAACTCAAGCCCGCCCGCATCGCGCGGATTGTCGGCAACCACGGCAAAGGTCTGCCCGGCAGGCGCCGGAAGCTGGGCCTGGAAGCGCTTCACATCGGCCTTGAACGGGGTGGCACACCCGCTGAGCGCCACCAGCAGCAGGGGCACGGCGGCCATGCCCAGAAGGCGGCGCCGGCTTGTGCCTGCGGCCGCAGGCTGCCTGGAAGGCTGACTGTGCAAAAGCGACTTCATCCTGCGACTCCTGATCCTCTGCCTGCGTCATGGTTATCTGACGCACCCGTGCTTAGCATGGCGTCTTTGTGGACAGGAAGTGCTGAACACACGTTGAATGCCCCGGCAACAAAGATTGCGCCGGGGTAACATTGTGCAACATTGATCGCGTTTTCAGCCCCTTACCAGACCCAGCGTCGCATAAGTGCGTGCCAGCGTGGGCGCGGCCAGATCGCGGGCCTTCAAGGCACCCTTGGCAAGGATCGCATCAAGCGCTTCGCCATCGCCGCGCAGTTCGCGGTAGCGCGCTGCCATGGGCGAGAGCGTTTCCACCAGCAGTTCGCCCAGCGCGGGCTTGAATTGGCCGAAACCCTTGCCTCCGAACTGCGCCAGCACATCAGCCACGGAAATCCCGGCCATTGCCGCATAGATGCCGACGAGGTTGTTTGCCTCCGGCCGTCCGGCCAGCCCCTCGACCGTGCCGGGCAGCGGTTCGGGATCGGTCTTGGCTTTCTTCACCTTCTGCATGATCGCATCGGCATCATCCGTCAGGTTGATCCGGCTCATGTCGGAAGGATCGGACTTGCTCATCTTGGCCGTGCCGTCGCGCAGGCTCATGATGCGGGCGGCTTCGGGCGGAATGATCGGATCGGGCAGCGTGAACAGCGGCGCATCTTCCGCGCAGAAATCGTTGTTGAACTTCTGCGCAATGTCGCGCGCCAGTTCCAGATGCTGCTTCTGGTCCTCGCCCACGGGAACGTGGGTGGCCTGATAGAGCAGCACGTCGGCGGCCTGAAGCACGGGGTAAGTGAACAGCGCCACCGATGCGCCCTCGCGGTTCTTGCCCGCCTTGTCCTTCCACTGCGTCATGCGGTTGAGCCAGCCCATGCGGGCCGTGCCGTTCAGCAGCCATTGCAGTTCGGCATGGGCGGGAACCTGCGCCTGGTTGAACAGGATCGACTTGTCGGGATCGATCCCGCAGGAAACCAGCGCGGCCACCATCTCGCGCGTGTTGGCGGCGAGTTCGGCAGGGGAATGCGGCATCGAAATGGCGTGAAGGTCGGCAAGGAAATAGAGGCACTGCGCCCCCTTGGCCGTCCATTCGTCCTGCATCCGCACCCAGTTGCGGATCGCCCCCAGGTAATTGCCGAGGTGGAGATTGCCGGTGGGCTGGATGCCGGAGACGATACGCATTGAACGTGCCTTCAGTTTGCGCGGCGACGCCGCAGGAGAAGCTTCAGATCAGCCGGCCGGAACGCGCCGGTCATCATGGCGGCGAGGCCATAGACCAGCACTCCGCCACTGACCAGACCGGCCATGGCCGCAAGCCGCAGGAGCCATGTTCCCTGCACCCACGGCATGACCAGCCCCTGCCCGGCCCAGAGCACGCCGCCCATTGCCGCAGCCGCCAGCGCCAGCCGCCAGACCCGCCGCTTCAGCCGGGCATCGGCCACGAAGTGCCCGCGCCTGGCCAGCGTCCGGTAGAGCAGCCAGACATTGACCGTGGAGGCCAGCGCGGTGGCGAGCGGCGGCCCCATGTGTTTCAGCGGCACGATCAGCGCGAGATTGCCCACGAGGTTCACTGCCACTGCCACCGAGGCATAGCGCAGCGGGGTTTTCGTGTCCTGCCGGGCGTAGAAACCGGGGGTCAGCACCTTCACCAGAATGTAGCTGGGCAGGCCGATGGAAAAGGCGGCGAGCGCCTGCGCGGTGTAGTGCGTATCGAGCGCATCGAACTTGCCATAGCCGAACAGGGCTGCGGCAATCGGCTCGCCACACAGGACCAGCGCGACCGTGGCCGGAAGGGTGAGCAGCAGGGCAAGCTCCATGCCCCGGTTCTGGGTGTCCATCGCGGCGGCATCCTCGCCGCCGCCAAGCTGGCGCGAAATCGTGGGCAGCAGCACGGTGCCAAGGCCGATGCCGATCAGCCCCAGCGGCAACTGGTTCAGGCGGTCTGCCATGTAGATGTAGGTGACTGATCCATGATCGAGCAGCGAGGCGGCCAGCGCGGTGGAAATGACGAGGTTGATCTGCACCGCGCCCGCACCTGCGGCAGCCGGCAGGATCAGCTTCATCAGCCGCTTCACTTCGGGCGAAAGCCGGGGACGGCGCAGGCGCAGGCTCACCCCGTTGCGACGGCAGGCCCAGGCCAGCCACGCCAGTTGCAGCGCGCCCGAAACCGATACCGCGATCGCCTGATTGCGCGCGGTAATCAGCGGGTCATCGGCATGAAAGCCCAGCAGCGCCACGATCAGCGTGAGGTTGAGCAGGATCGGCGCGGCGGCATTGACCCAGAACTTCTGGAGCGAATTGAGGATCCCGCCCAGCAGCGAGACCAGACTGATGAGCATGAGATAGGGGATCGTCCAGCGCGACAGCTCCACCGCATAGGCGAACTGATCCTCGCTGACACCGTTGAACCGCCCCGAAAGCACGAGCGTGACCGGCCATGCGAAGATTTCCAGCAGCACTGTCATCAGCAGCAGGACCGGCAGCAGCACCGCCAGCGCGGCTTCGGCAAAGTCCAGCCCGTCGCGCAGGCCTTGGCCTTCGGGGTTGGCAACCTTCTGATTGAACATCGGGATGAACGCCGACGAGAAAGCCCCTTCCGCAAACAGCGCGCGGAACATGTTGGGCAGACGGAAGGCCACAAGAAAGGCGTCGGAGGCGAATGCCGCCCCGACATAGCGCGCGAAGAGGCTGTCGCGCACCAGCCCCAGAATGCGGCTGAGCAGGGTAAGCCCGCCGATCGAGCCGGTGGCCCTGAGAAGATTCACGGGAGAAGCTTCACGGCAGAAGGTTCATGGCAGAGCGTTCATCGCCGCATCCTTCGGGCCACCGGACCGGTCTGGCAGTTCAGGCCTGCCCGGCAGGGGTCGCCTCTGCGGTGGCCTGCGCCTGCGCCAGTTGCTGGAGATAGAGACCGTTGAAGTCGATCGGTTCAAGCATCAGCGGCGGATAGCCCAGATCGCGCACGGCATCGGCGATCACGCGGCGCGCGAAGGGGAAGAGGATGCGCGGGCCTTCGGCAAAGAGGAATGGATGGGCCTGTTCATCAGGCACGTTGCGCATCCCGATCAGCCCGCAATAGGCCAGTTCCACGATGAAGGCGGTGCCCTGCGCGGTCCTGGAGGTGACGTTGATCTTCAGTTCGATCTCGTGGATCTCCGGCTGGATCGACCGCGCCGAGATATTGAAGTCCACCGCCATCTCCGGCGCTTCGGCCCACTGGTAGCTCTCAGGCGCGTTCGGATTCTCGACCGAGAGATCCTTCACATACTGCGAGATGAGGCCGATGGCAGGCGAGGTGTCCTCGCCGTTGGGCGCAGGGCCGCCAAGATCAAGATTCGAGATGATATTGCCTTCATCGGCCATGGGAGACGTGCTTTCGGTGTGGTTTGAATGCTGGTGCGCGCGACTAGCACTATGGCACCCGGCGGGCAATCCGCTTTGCCTGCGCGCCCGCGCCTTCCCGCGCGCCGCGCCGCACGCCTCTGTTGCAGCGCAAAGGCAACAGTCCGGCCGTTTTATCGTGCAGGTGATCCGCCCAAAGGGCCATGCACATGTTGTTCATTTGTAATCCGTACCTATTTGAGGCACGTTACTCTTGCGCCGTGCGCCCTTCATGGACGTTGCGGTCAGTTTCGGGAACCCAGCGCGTGATTGTTCAAATTGTCATTCTGGCGATGATCGCGGCCTTCCTTGGCCTGCGCCTCTATTCGGTTCTGGGCCGCCGCCCTGAGCGCGACGAGGAGCCGATGCGCCGCCGGATCGAACAGCCTGATCCTTCGGCGCAGAACCGTCCCGGACAGATCGCCCAGCGCCCGGCCGAAGGCGGCCAGGCCGCGCCGCGCCCGCGCGAGGCCGGACAGCCCGAAATCCAGACCTTCGACAACAGCGCCGAAGCAGGGGTGCGCGCCATCATCGCGGCTGATCGCCGGTTCGATCTCGCACAGTTCCTCGCCGGATCGAAGTCCGCCTATGCGATGATCCTCGAAGCCTTCTGGCGCGGCGACAAGGACGAGTTGCGCCAGCTTTGCGACGATGACGTTTACGAAGGCTTTGCCGGTGCCATCGATTCCCGCATGGCGGCCGGCGAAACCATCGATGCCCGCGTCATCCGCATCGAGGAAGCCCGCATCGTGGCCGCTTCGATCGAAGGCAGGACGGCACGCATCACCGTGCGCTTCCTTGCCGATATCGCCTCGGTCACGCGCGATGCCGATGGCAACGTGATTGCCGGTTCGCTCGACGATGCCATCGAGGCCCGCGATCTGTGGACCTTCCGCCGCGACATTTCCGCGCGCGATCCAGACTGGCTGCTCGACGAAACCGACGAAGCCTGAACCATCACGGGAAAGCTGCCGTGCTTGCCCGCTTGCCGCTTCGCCATGCTGTTCTGGCCGCGCTGGTCCTTGTCGGCGGGTGCGTCAGGCTGATCCCCGGCGGTCCGGCACCGGTGCCGGTCACGCCGCCTGCGGTGGTCACGGCGCCCAATGCCGCGCTGGCGGGAGTTGCGCGCGGGCCGCTTCCCGCAGGGCTGGGCATGGGGGCAGACAATGCCGCGCGCGCGCTTCGCGCCTTCCTGATCTCTTGCCCGCGTCTCACGCGGCGCACCGATACATCCGGGCTGACCCGCCCTGAAGACTGGGCGCCCGCCTGCACCGCCGCCGCCACATGGCCTGCCGGAGATGCGCAGCGCTTCTTTGCCACCCATTTCGAAACCGCCGAGGTTGGCGGGGGCAACGCCTTTGTTACCGGCTATTTCGAACCGGAGATCGCAGGCGTGCGCACGCGACAGCCCGGCTATGACGTGCCGATCTATGGCCTGCCGCCCGATCTGGTGCGGGCGCGGCCGGGCGATGCCCCGCCGCTGCCCGACGGACGGATGCCGCTTGGCCGCTATGACGAGGCAGGGGTCTTCACCGCCTACTGGGACCGCAGCCAGATCGAGGCAGGCGCACTGGCTGGCAAGGGGCTGGAGATCGGCTGGGCAGCCGATCCAGTCGAAGTGTTCTTCCTCCAGATCCAGGGTTCGGGCCGGCTGCGCGGGCCGGATGGCAGCGTGATCCGTCTGGGCTTTGCGGGGCAGAACGGCCATGCCTATACCGGCATCGGATCGGTGATGCGCGAACGCGGGCTGATCGGCAGCGGACCGGGGCAGTATTCCGGTTCGATGCAGGGCATCCAGCAATTCCTGCGCGACAATCCCGCCCAGGGCCGCGCGCTGATGCAGCAGAACCGCAGCTTCGTGTTCTTCCGCGAACTGACCGGGCCGGGGCCGGTAGGCGCGCTGAACGTGCCGGTCACAGGCGGTGCGACCGTAGCCGCCGACCCCGCCTTTGTGCCGCTGGGCGCGCCGGTGTGGCTCCAGCTTGACCGGCGCGAGGCCAGCGGCCTGTGGGTGGCGCAGGATACCGGCGGCGCGATCACCGGCGCCAACCGCTTCGACAGTTTCTGGGGCGCGGGCGCCGAAGCGCGGCGCATTGCGGGCGGCATGTCGGCTCGCGGACGCGCCCTGATCCTGCTGCCTAAGGGTGTGCTCGACCGGCTTGACCGCACCGGCACCGTGACCCGGCGATGACGGCCCCGTATGGACTGACGCCCGAAGAGGCGGCGCTGTGGGAGCGCGTGGCGGCCACGATCACCCCGCTCCACCCGCCAAGGCAGAAGGCCATCCCTCCCAAGGCGATGGCGGCAAAGCCCGCTCCCGAAGCCACCGCCACCAGACGCATCAGGGGACGCATTCCGCCGCCCTTGCCGGCACCCGCCGCCGTATCGGCGCCGCCTGCCCGGCCGCTTGAGCGCCACGGGCTGGATTCAAGCTGGGAGCGCAAGCTGGCGCGCGGTGCGATTGCGCCCGATGTAACGATCGATCTGCATGGTCTCGGCCTCGATGCCGCCCATGCCCGGCTTAACGGTGGCATTGCCCAGGCCCTGGCAATGGGAGCGCGGGTCATGCTGCTGATCGCGGGCAAGCACCGGCCAAGCGACGAGCACGACCTGCGCGGATCAAGGCGCGGAGCGATCCGGGCCAAGCTGCTCGACTGGCTGGCCCACAGCCCCCATGCGGGCAGGATAGCCGCCGTCCGCCCGGCCCAGCCCCGCCATGGCGGCGCGGGAGCGGTCTATATCGTGCTGCGCAAGGCCCGCTAGCTTCTGGTCCAGCGGGCAGCGAAGAAGCCGTCGATGCCGCCATGCTCTGCCAGCATTCCGGGATCGGAGCGGAAATGCCCGCCCGTAGCGACAAGACCGGCGGGAAGCTCTGCATCGGTCACGGGCATGGGGGAAAGGCCGCCGAAGGCCTCGGCCTGCGCTTCCCCCTCCTCCGGTTCAAGCGAACAGACCGCATAGACCAAAGTGCCACCCGGCGCGAGCCAGCCCGCGGCACGTTCCAGCATCGCGGATTGCAGCGCGACGAGTTCGGCAAGGCCGGGATTGCGGTGCAGCACATCGGGATGGCGCCTGCAGGTGCCGGTGGCGCTGCATGGGGCATCGAGCAGGATCGCCTCATAAGGCGCATCGGGAACCCATTGCAGCGCATCGGCCACGACGACTTCGGCATCAAGCCCGCTGCGCCTGAGGTTCTGTGCCAAGCGCTCGGTCCTCCGGGCGGATTTGTCGAGCGCGGTCACGCGCCACCCCGCAGCGGCCAGTTGCAGGGTCTTGCCGCCGGGCGCCGCGCACAGATCAAGCGCGCGGCGGCCATGCCCGGCGCCAAGCAGGCGCGCGGGCACGCTGGCGGCAAGATCCTGCACCCACCACGCGCCTTCGCGAAAACCGTCGAGCGCATCGACCGCGCCTGCGCGGGCAAGCCGGACATGGCCGGGAGCAAGCGAACGCCCGCCAAGACGCTCTGCCCACTGCGCGGTCTGCGCCGGATCGCGCAAGGTGATATCGAGCGGGGGCGGTTCGGCCAGACCTGCGGCAATCGCTTCGGTCCGGCCGGGCCATGCGCTTTGCCAGCGCGCCGCGACAGCGGGCGGAAGCGCGGGGGCGGCGGGCAGCTGGGCGCCGCTCGCCGTCACGGCGGAAAACACGCCATGGGCAAGGCGGCGCGGCCCGCCGCTCAGCAAGGGCAGACCGGTGGCGACAACGGCATGGCCGGGCAGGCCAAGGCGCAGTGCCTGTGCCAGCATGATGCGCAGCACCGAACGGGCCTTGGCATCCTCAGGCAGGATCTGCCGCGTCGCGCCATCGATCAGGGCATCGAGATCGGCCATCCAGCGCAGGGATTCCTGCGCGATGGCAAGCGCCAGCGCGCGGTCATCGCCGCGTTCGATGGCGCGCAGGACAGGCGGTGCGGCCTGATCGAGCGGATCGCCCCGGCGCAGCACCGCATCCAGCAGGCGCAGGGCAGCGCGGCGCGCAGGAACGCCGGGCGCTTCAGCTGCGGAGGTTGCGCGGGGCGTTTTGCGGAACGTTGGCCGGGGCATGGCGGTTGCCTATCGGCGCTTGTGCCCCAATATGCAATTGCAGTTCATCGCGCGAAGGCCCATTTGCACGGACATGGACAAGCCCTTCACCCGTGCCACGAAGCGTCCGGCAGGCTTCACCCCGCCCGCGCACTGGACCAACGAACCCGCGCCCGAACCCAAGGCGATCGAGCGCGGCGATGATCCCGACGGCATCGATCCCACCCGCTTCGGCGACTGGGAAAAGAACGGCATCGCGATCGATTTCTGAAGGTTCCGGCGCAGGGCTTACCGGCTTGCGGACTTCGCTGGCGAAGTGACGCTTAATACCAAGGCGCTGAGATGCTGACGCATCGCGCCTTGGAAATGCTCAAGCGCCGCACGGGCTTGACCAAGGAGCGATGAGTCAAGCTCATCGCGCCTTGGTTTAACCCTCTACCAGGCTTTGGCGAGGGTGGTGGCGGTCAAGATGCCTGCGCAGAATGCGCAGGTTGCGGCTGTTGGAACGGAAGAACACGTCGAACGCATCCCCGACCAGCGGGACCGCCCCCAGCGCGGTATCGAAGACAACATTGGCGCCCATGCGCCACAATTTCCATCTGGGCAGGCCAAGATTGCGCGCCTCCCACACGATATAGGCCCCCATCGCCGCGGTCAGCAGATCGCCCAGAACGGGCACCAGCCCGGCCAGAGCATCAAGGCCCACTTCGCGCCTTGTGCCGGGAATGATGAAACCGCGTTCCAGCACGCGCTCCAGCATGTCCAGACGCTGGCGCACCGCGGCAGGATCGCTGCCAAGGCCGGGCAGCCCGGCGGAAAGCGGTTGGGGGCGCATGGGCCTTGCTCCGTCCATTCCTGCTATCTGGGGAGCCATGCCATCGGCGGCAAGGGATGCCACCCCCAGGGATTGGGCGCGAACCCGGTTGTGCCGCTGCGCACCATCGACCAGCGCAGCGGACGGGCCAGCGGAATGAAGCCATTGGCGGCGGTAATCTCGGCCTCAGCCTCGGCCAGGAGGGCAGCGCGCGCCGCCGGATCGGTGGCCCTGCGTGCCTCGGCCACGCGTTCGTCCCCTGCCGGGCTGCAAACGGCCTTCTGCACTGTGCATGACAACTGGTTGAGGAACCAGGTGGCGCGGGCATAGCGCGCAGCGGCATCAACCAGCCGCAGATCGGCACGGTCGTTTTCAGGCACACGGCGCACGGCAATGCCGATGCGGGCCAGATCGCGGCGCACCGCATCGAACACGAGGGTCGATCCCGCGCCGTCGGGCATGGCCAGGTTGAAGGTTGGCAAGGACTGGCCAGCCGCCTTCCATGCAGCAACGCGGCTCGCCGCCTGGGCCTGCCGTTCCTCGATGGTCATGCCCTGCCAGCGCTCGCCTATGGTGCCGAGGTCATCCTCCGTCTGCGAGGAGACGATCCGTGTGGTGGGCTGCCAGCCGCCGATGTTGAAGCTCGCCAGCAAGGCATCGCGGTCGATCGCCATGGCCAGCGCCTCGCGGTTGGCCGCAGCCCCCAGAAAACCCTGCGTGCTCGTCACCATCAGCCCGAACAGCCCCGTGACCGGATCCAGCACGACATTCCCGCGCGTCAGGCCGATGCGTCCGGCCAGCGGCACCGTATCCACCTTGCCGCCCAGCAGCACATCGACATCGCCAGCATCGAACATGGCCACGGCTTTGGCCGCCGGCGCCAGCGACAGTTCCACCGGCCGGGCGCGCGCGGCAAAATCGGGCTGGCTGGGCAGGCCGCGCGCTTCGGGCGCAATCAGTTCCAGATAGGATGCAGCCGAATCGCGCGGGCGGGACAGCGCCATCGGCCCCGTGCCCTTGCCGCGATAGGCAAGGCCGAGTTCCGGCTGCGCCAGCAAGGTGAGGAGATCGGGCACCGGGGCGGCAAGGTCGATCTCGATCACCCGGTTGGCCATGACCCGCACTTCGTCAATGGCGGCCAGATCAAGGCCGAGCGCCGTGCCCTTGAGCGCGGCGATGGCCTTGCGCAGCAGGGCCGCGGCCGTCTCGGCACTGATGCGCGTGCCATCGGGCCAGGTGCCGTCGCGCAGCCGGAAAATGTAGCTGCGCCCGTTGTCGGTCACGATCCAGCGATCGGCCAGAGCAGGCACGACGCGCCCCTTCTCGTCAAAGCCGACCAGCCCTTCGTGGGTGGCCGCCCGCAGGAGCTGCGCCGGGGCCGAAAGACGCGCTCCGCTTTCCCTGAAGGCCGATGCCTCGCCGATCACGGCCACCGCCAGGGCGCCATCGCGGCTCTGTCCGCAGGCGGTCAGAAGCAGAGGCAAAAGCAGGGCTGCGGGCAGAAAGCGGGACATGGCCCGTTGTGTCTAGGCGAGGGTCAGGCCGACGTCCACGCTTGCTGTAAGCCGCGCGCCGCGATGCCTCAGATCTTGCGGACCGGTCCCAGCGGAACGCTCATGATCGGCTTGACGAAACGGGGCGTCGACGGCCCCTCGCCCAGCGGAGCGCGGGCAAGCTTGGGATCGATTTCCTCGACGAAGGCGATGCCGAACCGGTTGTCCTGCACCCAGGCGACGACCCCTTCGACCCAGCCGATGTTGCGCAGGTTGACCTCAAGCCGGGTTCCGCGCTGAACCTTGACCGCGCCTTCGGCCATCATGCCGCCGGCCGAAAGATTGCGCACCTTGATGCGATGTTCCGCATCGCAATCCAGCAGGCGCACCTCGGCCATCAGGAAAAGGCTGTCGCGCCCCAGCTGGCGATGGTCGTTATCGGTCAACAAAGGTCTCACCAGTCCCGCCCACATCAACGTCCATAACCCAAACCTGCGGGCACCCCTGCGCCCGCGGGACCGGTTATTGCACCCGGTTCTGGACATATCGTAACGATTCAGGGTTAACAGGCGGTTTGCGCACCGTTTCGTTAACCGCGTTTCCGGCCGGGCAGGCGCCGACCGGAAACCCTGCCCGCCTCACATGTCGCGGGAAATTTTTTCCCTGCGTTCATGGGCTTGCTGTGCCTCGACCGTCATCGTCGCGATGGGACGCGCGATCAGGCGGCCAAGGCCGATCGGCTCGCCGGTTACTTCGCAGTAACCGTATTCGCCCTCATCGATCCGGCGCATGGCCGCATCGATCTTGGCGATCAGCTTGCGCTGCCGGTCGCGCGTGCGCAGTTCGATGCCCCAATCGGTTTCGCTCGATGCGCGGTCGTTGAGGTCGGGTTCGCGAATCGGTCCGTCCTGAAGCGCCGAAAGCGTTCCCGCAGCAGCGGAGAGAATCGACTTCTTCCATTCAAGCAGCAGGCGGCGGAAATAGTCCTGCTGCGCTTCATTCATGTAGGGTTCGTCTTCGGTTGGCACGTAATCGCCCGGCATGGCGCGGCGCGCCTTGGCCAGAACATCAATCTCGTCACTCAGCACCCCAGCCATTCGGCCCTCCGCATAACAAGCTATCCGCCCCTCCCGGCCTGCATTCCTTTCCGTTTCCGGCGTGCAAGCTTCTTCGCTGGCGCGCCTATAGAATTGGCCCGTGACCGGCACAAGCGATTAGGCGGCTATCGTGCATTAAGGTGGTCTGAAGTGTGAGGGGCGGCACAGCGGTTTTCCCGCGCTTTCTTGTCCGGATTGCAGCCCGCCAGACGGCATTAACCATTTATTGACCAAGATTGTTGACCTTGCCCTTCGTGAAAGCGCCCCTGGAAGGTTCGGGGACCGGCTTTCCTTGAAGGGGGTTTGGGGTCATGACGAAAGCCTGGATCAAGCTGGTGCCCGATACGGCGGCGCCTTGCATTGCCGCCGAAAGCAGCAACGCGGCCGATCTTCTGGTGGCAAGCTGCCTTGCCGCTGCGGCCAATGGCGATTGCAACGCGCTGTTCGATCTTGGGGTGGCCTATTCCACCGGCAGCCACGGCGTGCCCTGCGACATGATCGAGGCGCACAAGTGGTTCAACCTTGCCGCTGTCGGCGGACACGAGGAAGCGGCCCAGTGCCGCGCCGACGTGGCCGACGAAATGACCGCGCGCGAGATTGCCGAAGCCCAGCGGCGCGCCCGCGAGTGGCTGCGCGCTGGCCGCGCTGCCGCAGCCTGAAATCCGCAAGGAACGGAAAGACTTACGGCAAAAGGCCCTGACTCAGGCCGATGGCATCTGCTGGCTGGCGCAGTGAAAGCCGCCGCCCCCCGCCAGCACCGCATCGGCCATGACGCCCACGGTTTCGCGGCCGGGAAAAAGCTCTGCAATCGCGGCCACGCCATCGCGGTCATGCGGTGATCCGAATACCGGCACGACCACCAGCTTCGTCGTGATGACGAAGTTCATGAAGCTGGCGGGCTGCACCACGCCGTCCCACTCGATCCGTCCCGGCGAGGGGACTTCGGCCAGATCAACGCCTGCATCGCATGCGCGCGCCCTTGCATCGGCATAGATGGCGGCATTGGGATCGTCCTGCCCGGTTGCCCGTGGCAGGGCCAGCCGGTTCGGCGCCACGAACCGGGCCAGGTTGTCGACATGCCCGTCGGTATGGTCGTTGATCAGCCCGTCACCCAGCCACAGGACGCGGTCATACCCCAGATCGCGCAGCAGGCGCGCTTCCAGATCGGTGCGTGACAGGCGCGGATTGCGGTTGGGGTTGAGCAGGCACTGCTCGGTTGTCGCCACGAGGCCCGTGCCATCGCCATCCAGCGCGCCGCCCTCCAGAATCCAGTCCGCCCTTGAAGCCTCAAGCCCCGCGGAGGCTGCCAAATCCGCGCCAATCTCCTGATCGCCGGGCATGAGATACTTGCCGCCCCAGCCATTGAAGCCGAACAGGCGGGCACGCCGTTCGCCGTTGCCGCTGCGGACCACCAACGGTCCGGTATCGCGCAGCCAGACATCGCCGTAAGTGCGCTCCTCAAGGATCACCTTCGACGAGACGAGCGCCCTTGCCCGCGCGGCATTGGCCGCATCGCGCACCACCAGCCGCACCTCCTGTCCGCTTTCGGCAACGGCGCTGGCAAAGGCCGCGATCTGTTCCTGCGCTTGCGCCATCACGCCCGACCATTCTTCCGCCAGATGGGGAAAGCCCACCCACAGCCAGTCCTGCGGGTGCCATTCCGGCGGCATCGTGAAATCGGGCGTCATCTCGCTTCCGGTCCTTGTTTCATGCCTGCGCGGCTCTGGTCGCGAATCGCGCGGAACTCGTCGTCCGCGTTCCAGTTGGGCCAGTCGGTTCCTTCGGCCAGCGGGCGGCCGAGCCGGTAGTAGAGGTCCACTTCCTGCGCAATCCCGCGCATGTCCCAGCTATCGGCATACTCATCGCTTGGCTGGTGATAGCGGTTGGCCACATAGTCTTCCGCCAGCGCCCGGCCCGCCGCCTTGCCGCCTTCGACCAGATCGCTGCCGCGCTTCACGTAGAACATCGGCACGCCCCGCTTGGCGAGGCTGAAATGGTCGGACCGGTAGTAATAGCCCTTCTCCGGGCTGTCCTCCGGCCCGGTGGCAAGACCGAGTTCATCGGCCACGCGGGCAAGAATGGCGGAAAGTTCGGACTTGTCGCCCCCGGTCACGGCGATGTCGCGCGCAGGACCGCCGGGATAGAGCGCATCGATATTGACCCCGCCCACTGTGCGCTCCAGCGGGAAGACCGGGTTGCGGGCATAGTATTCCGAGCCGAGCAGCCCCGATTCTTCCAGCGTCCACGCCAGATAGACCGAACTGCGCCGCGCCGGCCCAGCCTTCCGGTTCATGTCCGCCAGCGCCACCAGCGCGGCAATGCCGGTCGCGTTGTCAACCGCGCCGTTGCAGATGTCATCGCCGCTGGCATCGGGCTTGCAACGGCCAAGATGGTCCCAGTGCGCGGAATAGAGGACATATTCATCCGGTGCCTGCGTGCCTGGCTGGATGCCCACGACGTTGCGCGAAACCGAACGCGTGATCGCCGACTTGAACGAGAGGCTGGCCTTCAACCCCAGCGGCACCGGCTTGAAGCCCTTCTGCCCCGCCGCCGCCATCATCGCCGCCAGATCCTTGCCCGCCGCCTTGAACAGGCTTTCCGCCGCAGCTTTCTGAATCCAGCCATTGAATGCGGTCTGGTCGGCTCCGTCATCGGGCGTCGCCACGAAGTGCTGATCGCCCGACCAGCTCGATTCCACCACGTTCCAGCCATAGGCGGCGGGGAAGGTATCATGGACGAGGATCGCACCCGTCGCCCCCTGCCGCGCCGCTTCCTCGAACTTGTAGGTCCAGCGCCCGTAATAGGTCATGCGGCGGCCCTTGAAGGGGCCATCCTCGGTTTCCATGGCATAATCGGGATCGTTGACGAGGATGACCGCGGTCTTTCCCTTCATGTCGATCCCGGCATAGTCGTTCCAGCCCAGCTCCGGCGCATTCACGCCATAGCCGACGAATACGAGTTCGCTGTCCGTCACGCGGGTTTCGGGCACCACGCGGTAGCTGCCTGCCACGAAATCTCTGCCGTGCAGGAACGAAAGCCTCGCGCCCTTTGCCCCGCGCACGCTGAGCGGCGAGAAATCGCTTGCGTTCATGGTAACGGTCGGAACGTCCTGATACCACGAACCCTTGTTGCCCGGCGCAAGGCCCGCCGCCTTGAACCGCGCCACGATTTCCTCAAGCGTCGCCTGCTCCTCGCCACTGGCAGGCCCGCGCCCGGCCAGGTCGTCGGAAGCAAGCGTCTTGATGACCGCGCGCATCAGTCCCTCGTCGACGGGCGGCGGGCTGATGGCAGGGCCAAGCGCCAGCGCCGCACTGCCGGGAACGGCAGCGGCAAGCGAAAGGGCAAAAAGCGAAGCGGACGCAAGACCGCCAATCCTGGGAAGAAACATGGGACAACTCCGAAATTGTCTTTGGGCAATCTGCCAGTAGCCTAGCTGGCAGAGCCCCATGCGAACCGCAAGCCGACTTGAAGCGCGCGGCCAATGCGGGCATCGCAAGGCGCGATGAACGAAACAGCGCACGACTTCGCCCACGCCCTTGCCCGCGCCCGCACTTGCGCGCCGTTCCTGTCGCGCGCGCTGGACCGGCTGCCCGAACTGGAAGTGCTGCTGGCATCCGGCGAGGTGGAGGAGGCGCTGAGACAGGCCCGTGCAGCGGGAAACGGCATCGACGATATCGCAGTTGCCCTGCGACGCGAGCGGCTGGCGCTGGCGCTCGTCGTGGCCATCGGCGATCTGGCGGGCGCCTTTCCCCTTGCGCGCGTCGTTTCCGAACTGTCGGATTTTGCGGACCGTTCGCTCGATGCCGCCATTGCCGCCGCCATCCGGCGCCGCACGCCCGATGCCGTGCCCGCGGGCTTTGCCGCCATCGCGCTGGGCAAGCACGGGGCGCAGGAACTGAACTATTCGTCCGATATCGACCCGATCCTGCTTTACGATCCCGATCTTCTGCCCCGGCGGGACCGCGATGATCCGGCCGAGGCCGCACAGCGCGTGGCGCGCGCGCTGATGGAAATCATGGCGGCCGTGACCGACGAGGGCTATGTCTTCCGGGTCGACCTGCGGCTGCGCCCTGCATCCGAAGTCAGCCCGCTGGCCCTGCCCTTCGATGCGGCGATCACCCATTACGAATCGAGCGCGCTGGCGTGGGAGCGCGCAGCCTACATCCGCGCCCGCGCCGCATCGGGCGATGTGGCCGCCGGGCAGGCCTTCCTCGATACGATCCGCCCCTTCGTGTGGCGGCGCAGCCTTGATTTCGGCGCGATTGCCGAGATCGGGCGCCTGACCACGCGGATCCGCGATCACTACTCCGCCGGGCAGGCCATCGGCCCCGGCTATGATCTCAAGCGCGGGCGCGGCGGCATCCGCGAGGTGGAGTTCTTTGCCCAGACGCACCAGTTGATCCACGGCGGCCGCAATCCTTCGCTGCGCCTGCGCGGCACGCGCGCCAGCCTCGAAGCGCTGGCGGCGGCGGGCATCATTGCAGGCGATGACGCGCGCATCCTGGGCGAATGCTATGACCGCCTGCGCACGCTGGAACACCGCTTGCAGATGGTAGCAGACCAGCAGACCCATGCGCTCCCCATGGATCGCGCAGGCATTGAAGCGGTGGCACGGCTTGACGGCTTGCCGGGCGGCGAGGCGCTGATCGCAGAGCTTGCGGAGATCTCGGAAACCGTCGGCAGCCGGTTCGATGCGCTGATCGCAACTTTCGCCCCAACCGGCGCGGTTACGGTGGAGGCAACCCCGCTGGCGGCGGAACTGGAAGCGCTGGGCTTCGAGAACGCCGATGCGCTCGCTGTGCGGGTCGATGGCTGGGACGGCGGGCAATACCGCTGCCTGCGCTCTGCCGAGGCTCGCGAAGCCTTTGCCCACATGCGCCCGCACCTGCTGCGCGCCCTGGCCGAAGCCCCCGATCCCGAACGCGCGCTGCTGCGCTGGGAACAGTTGCTGGCCGGGCTGCCCAGCGCAATCAACGTGTTCCGCCTGCTTGATGCGCGCCCCGGCCTCATGGCGGTGGTCATGCGCATCCTTGCCCATGCGCCGGTTCTGGCCGACGAGCTGGCGCGCCGCTCCGACCTGCTGGATACCCTGATCGATCGCAGCGCCTTCGATCTGCCCGGCAGCGTCGAGGACATCGCGACAGAACTGGCACGCGGCGAGGCGGGCGACGATTACCAGCGCCTGCTCGACAATGTGCGCGTGCGGGTGGGCGAGATGCGCTTTGCCCTGGGGGTGCAGCTCATCGAAGGGCAGCATGATCCGCTTGCCGTGGCGGCCGCGCTCAGCCGGGTAGCCGAAGCCGCCATTCTGGTGCTGGGCCGCGCCGCGATCGAGGAGTTCCGGCACAATCACGGCGTGGTGCCGGACAGCGATCTTGCCATCCTTGGCCTTGGGCGGCTGGGTGGGGCTGCGCTCACCCACGCTTCGGACCTTGATCTGGTATTCCTGTTCAGCGGCGACCATGTCGCCGAGTCCGATGGACGCCGTCCGCTGGGCGCAACGCTCTATTACAACCGGCTAGCGCAGCGCGTCATCGCGGCGCTCTCGGTGCCGACGGCCGCGGGTGCGCTCTACGAGGTGGACACGCGGCTGCGCCCATCGGGCGCGCAGGGGCCGATTTCGGTCAGCCTCGACAGTTTCGAGCGATACCAGTGCGAAGACGCCTGGACATGGGAACACATGGCGCTGTGCCGCGCCCGGCCCCTGTTCGGCACCGAGGCCGACCGCAGCCGCCTTTGCGCCATCATCAGGCGGGTGCAGGATGCACCGCGCGATCCGGCAAGGCTGCGCGCCGACGTGCTGGAGATGCGCACCACCATGGCAGAGCACAAGCCGCCCAGGGGGCCGCTCGACGTGAAGCTGGCGCGCGGCGGGCTGGTGGACATCGAGTTCATGGTCCACTTCCTGCAACTGCACGCGCACCTTGCCCATACCCCCGACCTTGGCGAGGCAGTGCGGGCGCTTGAGGAAGAGGGCCTGCTGCCATCCGGCCTGCGTGCCGCGCATGACCTGATGACGCGGCTGCTGGTGGTGGTGCGGCTGGTTGCCCCTGATGGCATGTATCCGCCAGAGGCGAGCCGGTGCATCGTCGCGCGCGCATGCGGCTGCAACGACTGGAACGGACTGCTTTCGGCGGTTCTCGCGGCACGGCGGCAGGTCGCCCTCGCATGGCGGCAGGTTTTCGGCATCGAACTGGAGGTTTCAGAATGAGCGGACGAATTGGAACAGGCGATGCGTTTCCCGATATCGCGATGACGACGCCCGATGGCGGCAGCGTGAAGGCGTCGGACTTTGCCGGCCGCAAGCTGGTCGTGTTCTTCTACCCGAAGGACGACACACCCGGCTGCACCACCGAGAACAAGGATTTTTCCGCGCTTCACGGCGATTTCGAGGCTGCGGGCGTGGCCGTGCTGGGGGTGAGCAAGGATCCCCCCGCAAAGCACGCCAGGTTTGCCGCAAAGCACGGCCTGACCGTGCCGCTCGCCACCGATGCCGAAACGGGCGGGGTTTCCGATGCTCTGGGCATCTGGACCGAAAAGTCGATGTATGGCCGCACCTACATGGGCATGGAGCGCACGACCTATCTGGTCGGGCCGGATGGCCGGATCGCGCAGGTCTGGAACAAGGTGAAGGTCAAGGGTCACGCCGAAGAGGTTCTGGCAGCGGCGCGGGCGCTCTGACAGGCCGAGGCGGCATGAGGGAAGCGAGCCGATCCGGCGAAACGCTGGCGCGGGCGATCCGTGGGGCCATGCTTGCCGCCGAGCCGCAGGCCAAGATCATGGCGACCCGCGAAGTGGTGCGGCGCTGGCGTGCCGGCGATCTCGCCTTTGCCTTCGACGTGGCCATGCCCGATGTGCCCGGCCGCCCCGCGCGGCCCGAACTGCTGCCGCCCGCCGCAATGCCCAAGCGCGGGCGCGGCGGATCGGAACGGGGGCGCATCGCGCTGATCCACGCGCTGGCCCATATCGAATTCGTGGCGATCGACCTTGCGCTTGACGCGGCGGGCCGGTTCGGCGAGCACATGGGGCGGTCGTTCGTGGACGACTGGCTTTCGGTTGCGGCGGACGAGGCGATGCACTTTGCCCTGCTGGCACGCCGCCTGCGCACCCTCGGCAGCTTCTACGGCGCCATGCCCGCCCATGACGGCCTGTGGGATGCCGCGCGCGAGACTGCGCACGATGTGGCCGCGCGGCTTGCCGTGGTGCCGATGGTGCTGGAGGCACGCGGACTGGACGTGACCCCGCTGACGATCGAGCGCTTCCGTGCCGCGGGCGACGAACGCTCGGCACGGATACTGCAACGAATCCTTGACGACGAAATCCGCCATGTGCGGTTCGGCACAACACATTTCATCGCGGTGTGCGAAGAACGCGGGGAATCACCGCCGCACCACTGGAAAACCTTGGTCGAACGGCACTTTCGCGGCGTGGTTAAGCCGCCGTTCAACGACTCGGCGCGTCGATCAGCCGGTCTGTCGCGCGATTTCATGGCAGGGGTTGCCTAAGCGCAACACCCTCGCCTACCCCAACTCACGAGATGGCGGGGGGTTTCCGACCAGCTCTGAAAATACCGGGCAGCAGGGCCAATACAGTCCGCTGCCTCATGCTGGGTTCGCCTTGGGTTGGCGCGGACCGGCTCCCCGAAGGCCGCAAAAGGCCGGGGCCGGAAAGCGGAAGAAAAGGGTCACAAGGGTCGTAATGTTGTTCAACATCAAAGCCTTCAAGACTGCATTCAGCGCCCTTTCGGCAGTTGTTGCATTCGCTTCCGCCCCGGCATTTGCCAACAGCGCCGCTGTTGATGTGGCCGCCCCGCTCCGCAACGTCGAGGCTGCCAAGGCAGGCGTTTCCGCCGATCGCGGCGATGAAGAGTTCCGCCGCCTCTTCTCAAGCTGGCAGCAGCTCGACAACGGCATCCTTCCCTCGGCAAAGCCCGTGGCCAGCCGCCCGGCTTCGGTTTCCATCCCCACCCTGATCCCGGTTGCCATCAGCCGCCTGTCCAGCAACTTCGGCATGCGCGAGCATCCGGTGCTGGGCGGCCGCCGCGCGCACAAGGGTGTTGATCTTTCCGCCCCCACCGGCACGCCGATCCGCGCCACCGCCGATGGCGTCGTCGAAAAGGCTGACTGGTTCGGCGGCTACGGTCTCTATGTCCAGCTTGGCCACGGCGCCGCCATGGAAACGCGCTATGGCCACATGTCGCGCATCGCGGTTGCCGAAGGGCAGCAGGTGCGCAAGGGCGACATCATCGGTTATGTCGGCTCCACTGGCCGCTCCACCGGTCCCCACCTCCACTATGAAGTCCGCGTCGCCGGCGAAGCGGTTAACCCCATGCCCTACATGCACGGCAAGGGCGAAGCGCTTTACGCCTCGGAAGAACACGATCACATGGGCGGACCTGAAGAATAAGGCCCCGACAGGCTGACACGGACAAGGCAACAGCCTGCCGCATTGCATCTTGGAGAGGATGCGGAAAAGGGCGCCCATCGCGGCGCCCTTTTCTTTGTGTCCCGGATTGCCGGTGATCGGCGCCTGATACCAGCGCGCTGCGGGTCTTGGCGGGTCTTGACCTGCCGGTAACGCGAATCGGCCTATGGCGGGGCGCATGGACGAACGCCGCAACCGCCATGGCAAAGGCCCCGCCCGCAATCTGCCCTGGCAGGTCATGCTGCCTTTCGTGCTGCCCTTTCTGCTGACACTGGCGCTGATCGTCATCATCGGCGAGGCATGGCCCCGCCAGATCGCGCCGGGATCGGGATTGAAGTTCGAGGGCCTGATCGCCTCGGCGCTGACCGCCGCGCTCGTCTGGCATCGCACGACCCGGCGGCACGATCAGCGTCCCTTCCGGATTCTGGTGGGCGGCCTTTGCACCCTGACGGGATTGATGGGCTGGCCGGTCTGGACGCTGGGCATTCTGCCAAGCATCAACGGCAGCGTGCTGCTTGATGAGCGCGAAACCACGATGCGGCTGGCCGGGCTTGAGACCAGCCGGAAGACCCGCCAGCGGGGCCTCTATCACTGGGCGCGGGTTGAACCGGTGATCCTCGCACCGCCGGTCAAGGCCGGGCGGCTCTTCATTGCCGAGGACGTGTGGCAACGCCTTGCCAGCAGCCGCCCCGCCACGGTCCGCGTCCGCTATGCTGACGGCCTTCTGGGAGAACGGGTCATCCTTGGCCTGCACTGAAGGGCGGCATACGTCATTCGGCGCGTATACGACCGAGGGCCAGCGCGGCAGGTAACAACGGTGATATTACTGATTCGCGGATCAGTATTACGCAAGTAGCCGTTTGTTATTACTGGGAAAAGCGATATGGCAGGCGTTCAGGTTGGCAACCGGATCATCGGCGCGGATTCACCCGTCACCATCGGGTGGGAGAACGTGCCGAAGGTGGAAGGCGGCCCCTTCAAGCGGGCCTTCTTCACATGGTTCCAGCCCACCGTGCTCTTCGCGCTCATCCTGTTCTGGTATTATGCCCCGAACGATATCGCCAAGGCATCGACCGCGCTCTACATCGGCATCGGCTTCAAGGTGTTCCTGCTGGCGCTGGAATGGGTTAACCCGCGCTTCCGCAGTTGGCAGCTTACGTGGAAGGAACTGGTGACGGACCTGTTCTATGTCGGTCTGGGCTATACCATCCTGCGCGTGGTTGACAGTTTCATCGGTTCGGATGCGATCATCACCGCCATCCAGGGCAGCTTCGACTTCGGCAAGCTGGACTGGTTCACCGGCCTGCCGCTTCTGGTGCAGGCTTTCCTCATCTCGTTCATCTTCGATTTCGGGCAATACTGGATGCACCGCGGGATGCACAACTGGTATCCCCTGTGGCTTACCCACGCGCCGCACCACTACATCACCCAGCTCAACATCAACAAGGGCGCGGTGGGCAATCCGGTGGAACTGTTCCTGATCGGGCTGGGCATCGGCGGCTTCTTCGATTTCCTGCCGCGAGCCTTCCTGCTGGCCGGTTCCTTCGGCATGGCGGTGAGCACCTATCAGCACATCAACGTGCGCTTCAACACGCCCGCATGGTGGCGCTTCATCTTCAACACCACCGAACATCACAGCGTCCATCATTCGCAGGACTACGAGGCGAGCCGCAGCAACTATTCGGGCACGTGGATCTTCATCGATCGCATCTTCGGCACCTGCGTGGATGGCGAGGCCGAGCTGCTGGGCATGGAAGGCGGCCGCCGCATGTCGATCCGCGAGGCCATGCACTTCCCCTTCTCGGAAGGATGGAAATCGATCAGGGCGCGCTTTGGTCGCCGCACTACCACTGGCGGATTTGACGATCACGCCGCAATCCCGGCGGAGTAAGCGACGTGGCATCATCGGCCTGGCCAGAACCTGCGACGAACATGACCGGCGGCAAACAGCGCACCGTCAGCGATGGCGGAAACCTCCGGCTGATCGACTGGATCTGGACGGCGCGCGGCGAGGTTCCCCTGCCCGACGGGCTGAGCGCCGATGAAGCGCTGGACAGGATCGAACCGATCTTTGCCGAAGCGGCGCGCACCAGCTACGTGCGCGACGCGGGCACGCTGCACTATGCCAAGAAAGACCCGGCGGCGCAGGACACGCTGTCAGCCTTCGAAAAGGGCACGCTTGCGGTTGACGAGGGCGCTGCCGGGCCGGTCGTGCGCTACCGGCTGACCAGCCGCATCCTGCTGTTCTGCTTCCTCCTGCCGCTGCTGTTCATCGGTTTTGGCCAGATCACCCTGGTCGCTGGGGAATACCAGAAGGCCAAGGCCGAAGCGAAGGCCAAGGCCGCGCCGGAGAAGGCGAAGAAGGACGAGAAGAAGGTTCTGGAACTGCACCCCATCGACAAGATGCTGGGCGCGCCGGCCCCGGAAAAGCCCAAGGACGGCGAAGGCGGCAGCCGCAAGCGCAAGCCTTCGGCCACGGCGGCCTATGTCTTTGCGGGCTTCTTCGTCATTCTCTATCTGGTCGGCCGGTTTCTGGAGCCGTGGCTGGTGCGCCGCCTGCTGCGCCGCAAGCTGGCCGGGGAATAGCCTACACCGTTGCAAACCAGATCACGTGCTTTGCGCCCTTGCCATTGGTGCGGGCGCGCACTTCCACTTCCTCTACCGCAAAGCCTGCCGCTTTCAGCCGCTGGGTGAAATTGGCGTCGCGCGCGGCAGACCAGATTGCCAGCACGCCACCGGGTCGCAGGGCATCCATCGCGGTGCGCAGGCCGCGCATCGCATAGAGCCGGTTGTTGCCCTGCCGCACAAGGCCATCCGGGCCGTTGTCGACATCGAGCAGGATCGCATCGTAGCCGGTGCCGCCCACCGACAGGGCATTGGCTGAGATCACATCGGCCACATCGGCCGTGACCTGCCGCACGCGCGGATCATCGAGACATCCTGCCTCAAGCGCCTGCATCGGCCCTTTTGCCCACTGGATGATTTCGGGCACGAGTTCGGCCACCGTCACCTGCGCATCGGCGGGCAGCTTTTCCAGCGCGGCGCGCAAGGTGAAGCCCATGCCATAGCCGCCGATCAGCAGGGCGGGCCGCTGCGCCCTGGCGATGCGGGCAATGCTCTGGGTTGCCAGCGCAATTTCCGAGCCGTTCTGGCGGGTGCTCATCAGTTCGTTATGGCCCAGCACGATCATGAAATCGCGATCATGGCGGTAGAGCCGCAGTTCCTCGCCGCCGGGCACCTGCGCCGTGCCAAGAAGTTCGCGTGCAATCATGGGGCTGGCCTTCTCGCAAATGTCCCGGAACTGGTCGGCCCGTCCGTAGGCGGCTTGTCCCATGCGCGCAACCTGAGGGAATCGGGCATGAATTGCTGCCCTCGCCCGGAAACCCCGGCGCAAATCGCGGTTGCACCCCTTAACCGATCGATTAAGCTTCGACCGAAGCAGGCAGGGCGAATCTGCCGCACGAAGAACGAGAGAGGACGAGGCCGTGCAACCCCAGGCGCACTTCCACCCCAAGTTCCATGCCGCGCGCAATCCCGATCGTCCGGCGGTCATCATGGGCGGCAGCGGCGCAATGCTGACCTATGCCGAACTTGACGCCGCATCGAACCGCTTTGCCCAGCTCCTGCGGTCAAGGGGCCTTCAGATCGGCGACACCATTGCGCTGTGCCTTGAGAACCGGGCGGACTACTTTGCGCTTGCCTGGGGGGCGCAGCGCGCGGGCCTTGTCTATGTTGCGGTATCGAGCAGGCTTGCCGCGCCGGAAATCGCCTATATCGCCAGGGACAGCGGCAGCCGCCTGCTGATCGGATCGGCCTATACCGCACCGGTGCTGGACGAAGTGGCGAAGCTGGCGCCGGACGTGCCGCAACTGCGCTTCGATACCGATGGGCCGATGTCGCTCGATGCGGCGCTTGCCGCCATGCCCGATACCCCGATTGCCGACGAGCGCGCTGGATGCGACATGCTCTATTCTTCGGGCACGACCGGCAAGCCCAAGGGCGTGCGCATTCCCCTGCCGGAAGACCCGGAAATCGGCGCGGTCAATTCGCTGATCGGCATTGCCGCGCAGGCCTTCGGGATTACGGGCGACGCGGTCTATCTTTCGCCTGCGCCGCTCTACCATGCAGCCCCGCTGCGCTGGTGCATGACCATCCACCGCATGGGCGGCACCGTGGTGGCGATGGAGAAGTTCGATCCCGAACACGCCCTGCAACTGATCGAGAAATACAAGGTGACGGACAGCCAGTGGGTGCCCACGCATTTCGTGCGGATGCTCAAGCTGCCCGATGAAGTGCGCACCCGCTATGACACCTCCAGCCTGAAATGCGCGATCCATGCTGCGGCGCCCTGTCCGGTTCCGGTCAAGCAGGCGATGATTGCGTGGTGGGGCCCGATCGTGCGCGAATACTATGCCGGGACCGAAGGCAACGGCTTCACCTTCATTTCCAGCGAGGAATGGTTGCAGCGCCCCGGATCGGTCGGCCGCGCGCTGCTCGGCACGATCCGCATCTGCGACGAGAACGGCGACGAGGTGCCGCCGCGCACCGAAGGGCAGGTGTTCTTCGAAGGAGGAAGCCCGTTCAGCTACCACAACGACCCCGAAAAGACCCGTGATGCCACCAACAAGCACGGCTGGACGAGCCTTGGCGACGTGGGCTGGGTGGACGAGGACGGCTATCTGTTCCTGACCGACCGGAAGAGCTTCATGATCATTTCCGGCGGGGTGAACATCTACCCGCAGGAGATCGAGAACCTGCTGGTCACGCACCCCAAGGTGGCCGATGTGGCGGTGATCGGCGCGCCCGATGCGGACATGGGCGAAAAGGTGGTGGCCGTGGTCCAGCCGCGCGACATGGCCGAAGCCGGCCCGGCGCTGGCACAGGAACTGTCCGACTGGCTGGCACCGCAGCTTTCCCGGATCAAGATGCCGCGGCAGATCGACTTCCGCGAGGAGCTGCCGCGCGAGCCGACGGGCAAGCTGTTCAAGCGCCTTCTGCGCGATGAATACAAGCAGGCCCACGAAGCCTCTGCCCCCAGGGCCGATGCCTGAACCGGTGTTTGAAGGGACCAGCATGATGACAGCAGAACACCTTGTCCCCGCCGAAATCGGCCGGGCGGTCATCGATCCGAAAAGCTATGGCGCCTGGGATCCGCTGCTCGACCAGTTCGATGCGCTGCGCAGCGCGATGCCGGTAGGCAAGGTGATCGACCCGGACGACACGCACGAGCCGTTCTGGCTGGTATCGGGCTTCGATGCGGTGATGAAGGTCAGCAAGGACAACGCCACGTTCCTCAACAACCCCAAGTCGGCAGTGTTCACCCTGCGCGTGGGCGATGCGCTGGCGCGCTCGATCACCGGCGGCAGCCCGCATCTGGTGGAATCGCTGGTGCAGATGGATGCGCCCAAGCACCCGAAGATGCGCCGCCTGACGCAGGACTGGTTCATGCCCAAGAACCTCGCCCGGCTGGACGGCGAGATCCGCAAGATCGCCAATGAGGCAATTGACCGCATGCTGGCGGCGGGCAATGGCAATGGCGGCGAGGGTGATTTCATGGCGCTGGTCGCCGCGCCCTATCCGCTTCATGTCATCATGCAGATCCTTGGCGTGCCGCCTGAGGACGAGGCGAAGATGCTGTTCCTGACCCAGCAGATGTTCGGCGGGCAGGACGAGGACATGAACAAGTCAGGCATCCGCAACCTGCCGCCCGAACAGATCAGCGCCATCGTGGCAGGCGCAGTGGCCGAGTTCGAACGCTATTTCGCCGGGCTGGCGGCAGAACGCCGGCGCAATCCCACCGACGACGTGGCCACGGTCATCGCCAATGCCGTGATCGACGGGGAGCCGATGAGCGACCGCGACACGGCGGGCTATTACATCATTGTTGCCAGCGCCGGGCACGATACGACATCGGCTTCCTCATCCGGTGCGGCACTGGCGCTGGCACGCAACCCTGATCTCTTCGCCCGCGCCAAGGCCGACCGCAGCCTGCTGCCCGGCATCGTGGAAGAGGCCATCCGCTGGACCACACCCGTTCAGCACTTCATGCGCACGGCGGCGGTGGACACGCAGCTTGGCGGGCAGGAAATCAAGGCAGGCGACTGGCTGATGCTGAACTATGTGGCAGCCAACCACGATCCGACGCAGTTCCCCGATCCGCGCGCCTTCGACCCGACGCGGCCCGCCAACCGGCACATTGCCTTTGGCGCAGGTTCGCACCAGTGCCTTGGTCTGCATCTCGCGCGGCTGGAAATGCGCATCCTGCTCGACGTGCTGCTCGACCGGGTGGACAGCCTTGAACTGGCGGGCGAACCGAGGCGCGTGAACTCCACCTTCGTGGGCGGGTTCAAGGCGCTGCCTCTGCGATGGAAGGCGGCCTGAGCGCCGGTCTCAACCCGCGTCCTTTTCGCGCGCGTTGAGCTTGGCCCACAGATCCTCGGTTCCCGCCTCGATCGCGCGGTTCACATATTGCGAGGCCACGAGCCAGCCCTTGAACGGGCGCAATGTGGCAAGGCAACCGATGCCGAGGATGGGCACCGATGTGAGGACATGCACCCACCACGGCGGAGAATAGGCAACCTCCAGCCAGACCGCGACGAAAGTGAGCGGGAACGCGGTGATGCACAGCGCGAAGAAGGCGGGGCCATCATCGGCATTGGCGAACTGGTAATCGAGGCCGCAATGCGGGCAGGTTTTCTGCAGGCGCAGCCAGCCATTGAACATGGGCGCCTTCGCGCAGCGCGGGCACAGCCCCTTCCAGCCGCAGCGCACGATCCAGTCGAACTTGGGGTTCTTGGTAAAAAAGGCCATGGCGCAACGCGTTCCAAGCAAGAGAGGCTCCACCCCATAGGCCGCCAGACCTGCCTGCACAATCGGCCGCGCAATCGACAAGCCGGACACCCGCGGCTATCCTCGTGCAGGGGAGAAACCGATGGGCAGTATCGAGGAACGGGCTATCGATGACCGCAGGCCCAGCCTGCTCTCGCGGATCGTGCGCAAGGCGCTGGTCTGGTTTTACCGCAGCCGGGGCTGGAAGGCCGTGGGCACGCCGCCCGCCGACGGGCGCTGCGTCATCATCGCCGCGCCGCATACGTCGAACTGGGATTTCCTCTATTTCATCGGCCTGACCGAGGATTTGGGCATCAGACCGCATTTCATGGCCAAGGACAGCCTCTTCCGCTGGCCGCTGGGCGGCTTCATGCGCGACATGGGCGGGGTTTCGATCGACCGATCGGCCCGCCGCAACGTGGTGGATGCCATGGTGGCCGAGTTTGCCCGGCGGGATCGCTTCATGCTGACGATTGCGCCCGAAGGCACGCGCAGCAAGGTGGGCGAATGGCGCAGCGGGTTCTATCACATCGCCCTGAAGGCCAAGGTGCCGATGGTGGTGGGCATGATGGACTATGGCACGAAAACCGGCGGCCTTGGCCCGGCCATCTGGCCATCTGGCGATTATGTCGCCGACATGCGCAAGATCTTCGAACTCTACCGCAAGGTCACGCCGCGCCATCCCGGCCGCGGACTGGCCAGCCCGCCGGACCTGAACGATGCCTGATGCCGTGCTTGCCCCGCTGCTGCTGAATGCCGCTCTTCTGGCTGCGGGAATGCTGGTGCTATGGCGTGTGGCGGTGAAGATCGGCGATGTCAGCTTCATCGATGCGGTGTGGGGCGGCGGCATGGGCGTGCTGGCGCTGGCATCATGGCTGCATCTGCCGGGAGAGGCAGGCACAAGGGCCAGCCTGATTGCCGGCATGGCAATGATCTGGGCCGCACGGCTGGCATGGCATCTCTACACCCGGTGGCGGGCGCATGGCGAAGACCCGCGCTATGCCAGAATGCTGGGCAAGGCCAAGGCACAGGGGCGTTTCGCGGGCGCGGCGCTCAAGTACGTCTTTGCCCCGCAGGCGCTGCTGCTGTTCATCACCTGCCTGCCCGCGCAGCTTGGCGTCATGGCCAGCCCTGCCCCCGCCCCGCCGGGACCGCTGGCGCTGCTTGGCGCCGCACTGTGGCTGGGGGGCATGGTGTTCGAAGCCGTGGGTGATGCGCAGCTCAGCGCCTTCCGCGCCGATCCCGCCAACAAGGGCAAGGTGCTGGAAACCGGCCTGTGGCGCTACACGCGCCACCCCAACTATTTCGGCGATGCCTGCGTGTGGTGGGGCATCTGGCTCGCCGCAGCCGATGCGGGCGCGTGGGTTGCCCTCGCCAGCCTGATCGGCCCCCTGTTCCTCACCTTCACGCTCACCAGGTGGTCGGGCAAGCCGCTGCTGGAAAAGGGCATGGAAGAGCGGCGGCCGGGGTATCGGGCCTATGTGGAGCGCACGTCGGGCTTTGTCCCGTGGTGGCCGAAGCGGGGCTGAGGCTTCGCCGCCCCCCGCTTCGCCTCTGCTGGCTCACTTCACCGCCACGACCCGCACGTCCTGCGGCACTGCCTGCACGGGCGCTGCCTTGAGCCAGCTTTCCAGCGCGTCGATGTCGGTCGGCCCGGTCACGGTATCGGGCTTGCCGACGAATCCTGAAAAGCCGTCGCCGCCAAGGCCGAGGAACCCGTTGACGGTTACGCGGTAGGCGCGGCCCATGTCGAGCGGCTGGCCATTGAACCGGATCGAGACAATGCGATTGCCCGCAGGACGCGCAAGATCATAGGTGAAGGCAAACCCGGTCGAGGGAGCCAGTGCCTGCTTCGGCCCGGTATCGTCCAGCCCTTCCTCCAGCACGGCCTTGATTTCGGCGCCGGTCATGGTCTGGGTGACGACATTGTTGCCGAAAGGCTGGCACAGGTAGATGTCGCCGAAGGTGAGCGAGCCATCGGCCGCAGGGACAAGGGGCGCGCGCAGGCCGAAGGGGTTCATGAAGGCAATCTCGGCCCCGGCGGCGCGGGTTGCCGCAAGCTGCGCATCCGCGACGAGATAGCCCAGCGCGCCGCCACCGTCGCTCCCGTCGGTCTTGGGGGCGGGACGGTCGATCCGGCCCACGGGACGCTGGGTGTAAGCCTTCGAGGCTTCGACATATTTCGCCACGTATTGCGCAATGTCGGCGCGGGGCTGGAACAGCGGGAAGATCGGCGTGTTCTCAAGCGGTCCGCGGGTGGAGACATAGGGCACCGATTGCACGATGACGTTGCGCGCCTGCCTGGACACGACCCGCCCGGCAACGGGATCAATCTTCAGGGTAATGTCCGTCACCAGTTCGCCGTAAACACCCGCGCTTGTCAGCAGGAAGGGCTTTTGCGGGTTGAGCGCGCCGTAATCGCACACATAGGCCCAGTGGGTATGGCCCGAAACCACCACGTCCACCCGGCTGTCCAGCCGGTCAAGGATCGGGCGGATGTCTCCGGCAAGGTCATTGCAGCCCTGCGGATCGGGTTCGCCCCTGGTGCGCCCGCCCTCGTGGATCAGCACGACGATGGCATCCGCGCCCTGCTCTTTCAGCAGGGGGACAGCCGCATTGATCGTCTCGGCCTCGTCCGCGAAGGTCAGCCCTGCAATGCCCGTGGGATTGACGAGGTTGGGCGTGCCCCTGAGCGTCAGCCCGATGACCCCGACGCTGACGGCATTGCGCCCCTTGCCGAAAGTCCGGATGCCGGTTGCCGGAAACAGGGTGGAGCCATCGGCCCGCTTCGTGCTCGCGGCAAGATAGCGGAAACGCGCGCCCGTGAAGGGTTCCAGCGCGCAGGGCTGCTTGGCGGTGAACTTTTCGCAGCCGCCGTTCTGCATGCGCAGCAGTTCCTGCTGGCCGCGGTCGAACTCGTGGTTGCCCACCGCGTTGAAATCCACCCCGATGCGGTTCATCACGCCGATCGTGGGTTCATCAAGATAGAGCGAGGAGGCAAGCTGCGAGGCGGAGATCATGTCTCCGGCCGAAACGGTCATCGAATGGGCATATTTGCCCCGCACGCTGTCGATCGCGGAAGCGAGCCAGGCCGCACCGCCCGCCGGAACCGGAATCACGCCGCCCTTGCCATCCGCAACGTTGACCGACTGGCGCGGCGGTTCAAGGCTGCCATGAAAATCGTTGATGCCGATGATGCCCACTTCGACAGGTGCTGCCGGGCCGGTTCCGGCCATGGGGCCGGCGCAGGCGCCCGCCAGGACTGGCATAAGCAGCGCAAGGCCGGAACGGAACGGGCGGCGGCAGGCAGGCTGAAGCATTGGAAGGAAGGGCCTTTTTCGTAGCAAGTGCAACCGGTTGCGAGGCTCTAGCCCATCATCATGCAGGTTTGAAGGCAGATTGGCTCCAAACTTTGCCTGCACGGTCATTGGCAACGGCGGGGCGCATCCTTACAATGGGATAAGACCCTACGCAGGACGCGAACCCGCCATGGCCCTTTCCGACAATGACCGAAACGCCATGCGGGCAAGGCTCGTCGATCTGGCGCAGACGATGATCGAGGAGCGCGGCGGGGCGGGCCTCAACCTTGCGGAACTGGCGGCGCGTGCCGGCATGTCGCCCGCCAGCCTTGCCCGCTATTTCGAAACGCGCGAGGAACTGATGGAGGCGATTGCCGACCACTGGTTCCAGCCCATGGTCGAAATCATGGAAGAGGTGCTGGCCAGCGATCTGCCGCCGCGCCGCAAGATGTTCGAGTTCTTTGCCCGCCGCTTCCTGATGATGCGCGCCAAGTGGGAAGACGATCCGGTCAAGCTCCAGACCTATATCGATGTCGGCAGCGACTATTTCGAACAGGTGCGCAGCTACATCGATCTGGCCGACCACTATCTTGGCGAGATCATCGCACAGGCGATGAACGATGGCTACTTTTCCGGGCTGGAGATCGATGAAACGATCAGTCTGGTGAACCAGATGTGCACGCCCTACTGCTCGCTCCAGACGATGCTGATGGTGATGGAGCGTCTGAACACCGACAAGCTGGCACGGATCATCGATGCCGTGTTCGACGGGCTTTCGGCCACTGATCGCGGCGCAAAGGCGGTTTCCGGGCTGCGCGCGGCCTGAACCGGGTTCATGCACCCGCCGCGGTGCACCAGTTGCCGCGTCGGCCCGTCCAGGCTTCGGCAAGCCCCTCGGCCACAAGGGTTTCGGCAAGGCTCCTGCCGCCGCGCGTGACAATGCGCAGCGCCCGGCCATAGCGATCGGTTTCGCGCCCGCGCACTTCGAGCGTGAACGCGCCGGAATTGAGCAGTTCCAGCAGCCGCAGCCGGGCACGTTCCCCCAGTTCCGCCTCGGTTCGGCATGATGGCCGGGCGGTTTCAGGCGTGTTGATATCGGCGATGCGCACCTTGGTTCCCTGATACCAGAAGGTATCGCCATCCACCACGCAGGTAACGCGCGGACCGCTGCCGCAAAGTGCAAACCGCGCGTGCTCGGCATCGGGCGGGGTGGCGTGGACGGGGCCAGCAGCCACCAGGGCCGAAGGAAGCGCCACAACCAGCAGCACGCTGCGCCAGGAAAGTCCGGGTATCCTCATGCAGGGATTCTGGCCGAATCCCTGTGTCGATGCGTCTCCGCGGGATTACGGTCCGTATTCCTGCTCAGGCATCAGCACCGCGCTCACTCATTTGCCGGAAAACAGGAAGAACACCGCCGCCATGATGCAGCCGAACGCCGCCAGATGGCGCCAGTGCAGCGGCTCCTTGAGAAAGAGCACCATGAACACCCCGAACACGGTCAGCGCGATGGCTTCCTGCGTTATCTTCAGTTGCCCCGCGCTCCATCCGTGAAGGGCGCCAAGGCGGTTGGCAGGCACGGCAAGGCAATATTCGAACAGGGCAATGCCCCAACTGGCAAGGATCACCCATACGAGCGGCCGCGCTGCAATCTCGGCCGCGTCGCCCCTGATATGCCAATACCACGCCACGGTCATGAACAGGTTCGACACGACAAGCAGGCCGACTACGGGAAAGGCGGAAGGAAGGGCTGGAAACATGCAGGCATCCGATTCTTAACAAATTAGGCACGTTGTTTAACCGACGCGAAAGAGATCAGCGCGGAATTACCATCAACTGCGGGAGAACGGCCATGCGTTCCCATAGACCGCGCATCCGCCCGGAAATCGTGCTGGCGGTGCTGGGCCTTCTGGCGTTTGCGGCACTGCTGTTTTCAGGAGCCGACGGCGCGCGGACCATCGTGTCCTCGCAGAAGGATGCCCGATCATCCGGGCAGGATCCCGGCCCCGCTCCGTGGAACCCGCAACCGGCAGGGCCTGCGCCCATGGCAGGCGGCTTTGACGATGCCGTCGACGCAGGCGAGCCGGTGGAGCCTGAGCCGGAACTGGCGGAAGAAACCGGGCCGGACCCGGACGGCGGCGAACCGGAAGGCGCATTTGCCGATTGATGATCCGGGCAGGCAGGCGCGCCCGCCCGGAATGCGTCCCGCTGGTCAGCGAGTGGGGACGGGAACCTCGCCGGAATAGTCATAGAAGCCGCGGCCCGACTTGCGGCCGAGCCAGCCTGCCTCGACATACTTCTGAAGGAGCGGCGCGGGGCGATACTTGGGATCGCCGGTCGATGCGAGGTAGATCTTCATGATCTCCAGCAGGGTATCCAGCCCGATGAAATCGGCCAGTTCAAGCGGCCCCATGGGGTGATTCAGCCCCAGCTTCACGCCCTTGTCGATGTCCACGATCGAGCCGGTGCCGCTGCCCAGCACGAAGGCCGCCTCGTTGATGAAGGGCACGAAGATGCGATTGACGATGAAGCCCGGTTCATCCTGCGAAAGCACGATCTCCTTGCCGATTGCGGCCACATAGCCGCGCACGCTTTCGATGGTGGCAACCGAGGTGGCAAGGCCGGGGATGACCTCGACCAGTTTCATCAGCGGCACGGGATTGAAGAAGTGGATGCCGATGAAGCGTTCCGGATCGGGCGAGGACACGGCCATGCGCGTGATCGGGATGGAGGACGTGTTCGTTGCCATGATCGCATGGGGCGCAAGATGCTGCCCGGCGGACTGGAAGATCCTGTGCTTGATGTCCTCGCGCTCGGTCGCGGCCTCGATCACCAGATCGGCTTCGGCAAGGGCGGCGTGATCGGCAAAGGTGTGAAGGTTGGCAACGGTGGAAGCGGCCAGAGCGGCATCGACCTTGCCCTTTTCGACCAGCCTGGAAAGACCCTTGGCGATCTTGTCCTTTGCCTTCTCGGCCAGTTCGACCGACACGTCGCCCAGCAGCACCTTCATGCCTGCCTGCGCCGAAACCTGTGCAATGCCCGAACCCATCTGGCCCGCACCGATCACCGCAACCGTCCTTATCATCTGATTCCCTCGCCAAAATCCTGTTTGCGAGGCTGCCTAACCGGCGTTCCCGGCCAAGTCCACCTGCGCCTAACGCGAGGCTCCGGGGACCCACAACGGGTCCTGCCCGGCATTGGTGGCGCGCGCCAGCACGAAGAGGAAATCGGAAAGCCGGTTGAGATAGGCCAGCGCCTGCGGGTTGACCGGTTCGGCGCTGGCCAGCGCCACGGCGCTGCGCTCGGCCCGCCGCACGGCCGCGCGGGCGACATGGATGCGCGCCGCCGCTTCGGAACCGCCGGGGAGGATGAAACTGGTCAGCGGCGGCAGGTCTTCGTTCAAGGCATCGATCGCCGCTTCGAGCCAGTCGACCTGGCTTGCAACAACACGCAGCACCATCTCCGAAGGCGTGAAATCGTCGCCCGGTGTCGCAAGATCGGCGCCAAGATCGAACAGGTCGTTCTGGATGCGCTGGAGATTGCGGGCGGTGACTTCGGAAGCGGCAACCGCGGCAAGACCGATCAGGCTGTTGGCCTCGTCGACATCGCCGATGGCCTGCATCCGCGCATCGTGCTTGGCCCGGCGCGAACCATCGACCAGCCCGGTCGTGCCATCATCGCCCGTGCGGGTGTAGATCCGGTTGAGCTTGACCATGGGCGGGCGCGATCAGCGCGACAAAGCCAGCAGGATCGCCACAGTGAGCACGGCCAGTCCCTGAAACTTGATGCGATTGAACATCATCCTGTTCTGGAGCAACTGGTTGGCCGTTGCGCCCGATGCGGGATCGCGGTTCAGGTCTTCCCTGGTGCTGTTCAGGAACGCGACGATCCCGCGCACCAGAGATACCACCGTCATGACGGTGAAGATGATAATCAGCGGGATCAGCACATAGTTCATGCCTGCTGGTCTATGGCGTCGGACAGTGAAATACCAGTGTCAAATAGGGTAGCACGCACTTCGGCCGCCACGGCCCGCCCGTCCTCGCCGGCGCGGCGGCGGTCGGCCAGCGCGGGGGCATCGCGGCGCTTGGCCAGCTTGCGGCCATCCGCCTCGACCAGCACCGGATGATGGTGCCAGACAGGCACCGGCAGGCCGAGCAGATGCTGCAAGAGCCGGTGGATGTGGGTGGACTGGAACAGGTCCACCCCGCGCGTGACATGGGTGACGCCGTCTGCCGCATCATCGAGCGTTGCCGCCAGATGATAGCTGGCGGGCGCATCCTTGCGCCACAGCACGACATCGCCGAACAGTTCGGGGCGGGCCTGCTGCGTGCCATGGCGCTCGTCGGTCCACTCCAGCACCCCGGCAATCAGCGTGGCCTGCTCCATGTCAAGCCGCCACGCCACCCCCGGCCCCGGCACCGGGCCGCGGCGCAGGCAGGTGCCGGGATAGAGCGGGCCATCCGGGCCATGCGCCACGGCTGCGGCGGCCACTTCGGCGCGGGTGCAGGTGCAGGGATAGAGCAGGCCCATGGCGCGCAGTTCGTTCGCAGCGGTGCGATAGGCGTCGATGCGGCTTGATTGCGGGGCCACCTCGCGGAAATCGAGACGCAGCCAGCGCAGATCCTCGCGGAACTCCTCGGCCAGTTCGGGGCGGGAGCGGGCGCCGTCGATATCCTCGATGCGCAGGAGAAACGTGCCGCCATCCCGCCTCGCCCGGTCATGGGCGACGATTGCGGAATACGCATGACCCAGATGGAGCGGGCCGTTGGGGCTGGGGGCGAAGCGGGTGACGGTCATCGCCGGGCAGACTAGCGCCGGGAGGCAGGGGTTAGAAGCCTGTCACATCGTGCGCGGGCCGCAGGGGGCCATGCCGGACAAACAAAACGGCTGCCCCGCCGGGGCAGCCGCTTTTGTCGTGCAACGCTTTGGTGCCGTGCTCAGGCGAGCGTGGCGCCGAACATCATGCTGCTGAGACCAGCGGCAAGGATGATCGGAAGCGCGATAGCAGTGATGCTGCGCATGGTGTGCCTCCTGTTGTGGTTCACCCTTGCAGGCATTCTCCCCGGTCCTTGGCTGTCCGGCAGGGTGGGCTGGAAGCATTGGAACCGGGGCTGCAAATACGCTTTTAGGCGTATGCTGCAAGTGCGAAGCCGGCACGCGCAGTTGCATGTAACGCAATTGTCACATTCTCTGCCCCATCTGGACAGCAACGGCCCTTCCCCCTATCGGCCAACCATGAGCATCCAGCCTTCAGAATCGATCCTGATCGTCGATTTCGGCAGCCAGGTTACGCAGCTTATCGCCCGCCGCGTGCGCGAGGCCGGGGTCTATTCCGAGATCGCGCCGTTCAGCCAGGCCGAAGCCGCGTTTCACCGGATGAAGCCCAAGGGCATCATCCTTTCCGGATCGCCCGCCAGCGTTCCGGCCGAAGGATCGCCCCGCGCGCCGCAGGTGCTGTTCGACAGCGGCCTACCCATCCTCGGCATCTGCTATGGCCAGCAGGTGATGACCCACCAGCTTGGCGGCAAGGTGGAGCCGGGCGATTCGGGCGAGTTCGGCCGCGCATTCCTGACCGTGACCGAACCGTGCGTCCTGTTCGACGGGCTATGGGCCGTGGGCGAACGGCATCAGGTCTGGATGAGCCATGGCGACAAGGTGACGCAGTTTGCACCCGGCTTTCGCATCGTGGCCGTATCGGATGGCGCGCCCTTTGCGGTCATCGCCAATGACGAGAAGCGCCAATACGGGATGCAGTTCCATCCCGAAGTGGTCCACACGCCCGATGGCGGCAAGCTGATCGCCAATTTCGTGCGGCACGTGTGCGGCTGTGCGGGCGACTGGACGATGGCCGAGTTCCGCCGCACCAAGATTGCCGAAATCCGCGAGCAGGTGGGCGATTCGCGCGTGATCTGCGGGCTCTCGGGCGGGGTCGATTCGGCCGTTGCCGCCGTGCTGATCCACGAGGCGATCGGCGACCAGCTCACCTGCGTGTTCGTGGACCACGGGCTGATGCGCATGGGCGAGGCCGAACAGGTCGTCTCGCTGTTCCGGGGCCATTACAACATACCGCTGGTCCACAAGGATGTCTCGGCGCTGTTCCTTGGCGGGCTTGCGGGCGTGACTGACCCTGAAGCCAAGCGCAAGTTCATCGGCAAGACCTTCATCGACGTGTTTGAAGCCGAAGCGAAGCAGGTGGGCGGGGCCGATTTTCTGGCACAGGGCACGCTCTATCCGGACGTGATCGAATCGGTATCCTTCACCGGCGGCCCTTCGGTCACGATCAAGAGCCACCACAACGTGGGCGGCCTGCCCGAACGCATGAACATGAAGCTGGTCGAACCGCTGCGCGAACTGTTCAAGGACGAAGTGCGCGCGCTGGGCCGCGAACTCGGCCTGCCGGAAATCTTCGTCGGCCGTCATCCCTTCCCCGGCCCCGGCCTTGCCATCCGCATTCCGGGCGAGGTGACGAAGGAGCGCTGCGACATCCTGCGCAAGGCGGACGCGATCTACCTTGAGGAAATCCGCAACGCGGGCCTCTATGATGCGATCTGGCAGGCCTTTGCCGTGCTGCTCCCGGTCAAGACCGTGGGTGTCATGGGCGACGGGCGCACCTATGACAGCGTCTGCGCGCTGCGCGCCGTCACCAGCACCGACGGCATGACCGCGGACATCTATCCCTTCGACGCTGGCTTCCTCAGCCGCGTGGCCACGCGCATCGTCAACGAGGTGAAAGGCATCAACCGCGTGGTCTATGACTACACGTCGAAGCCGCCCGGAACGATCGAATGGGAATGACCGGAGCTGTCGTGCGGCGCTGATGCGGTGCGCGGTCAGTCGATCGCAACGAACTTGCCGGCGGCGCGGTCTTTCCTGACTTTCAGTCCGTCGAACACCTGCCCGCTCATCGCGATCCACACGCCGGGGGCCGCTGTCTGGGCAGTGGCGAAGGCCATGCCGAGATTGAAGGGAGCATCGGTTTCGGCAAAGCGGGCCGGAGAAAGCGCACCGGTCAGCACCACGGTCTTGCCCGCAATGCCGCTCAGCGCCTTGGCCGTCTCGGTCATCGTATCGGTGCCGTGGGTGATGATAACGCGCGCTTCGGGTGCCTCGCGCACGGCGGCGGCAATCAGGGCGCGGTCGGCATCGGTCAGTTCAAGGCTGTCCTTGCGCATGAGTTCGACCACGCGGAACGGCAAGGCCACACGCGCCTCGGCGATGAGCGCGGGAATGCCGCTTTCAACGATCCGGTATTCGCTCAGCGCGTCGAAATAGGCCTTGTCGATGGTGCCGCCGGTGGTGAGCACGAGGATCGGTTCTTGCTGCATGGCCCGGCCTATAGCGCGCCCGCCCCGGCTGCGACAGAGGCATGGCAATGCCCGCCTAACAGTATTTGTCATCTCCATGACGGCACTCTTGTCTGTGACCGGCACGTGCGGGGGCGCATGATCTGTCCTGCGCCGATGGAGAGAACGGCGGGGGTTATCAAGGGGTGTCCGAAATGCTTCGCAAATCCAGCATGATCGCTTCGACTGCCACCCGGCTGGCCATTGCCGCCGGTCTGATCGGCACGTTTTCCGCAACCGCACTGGCCGCCGACAAGGAGCCACCGGTCACGCTCGACAAGTGCGAGAAGAGCCTCGGCACGGTCGCGCTGGTCGATGGCGATACGCAGGGCTGGACCAAATACGGCCTCGGCTCTCCGCGCGAACTGATTGCAGCACTGGCCCGCGAATCCGGGTGCTTTTCCATCCATGATGCCGCCAGCGGCAAACCCGCAACCTTCCTGATGAACGTGATCGCGGGCGACAAGGAAGAGGTGGACAAGTCCATCGAGACCGCCAAGGGCGTCGCCATGGAAGGGCTGGTCCGTTCGGGCGCGGCCAGCGGGATGCTGCGCGGCATTCCCGGCGGGGGATCCATGCTGGGCATGTTCGGCGGCTTTGGCGGCAAGAAGAAGGTGGTGGCCGCCGGCATCCGCCTCATCAGCCCGGCCAGCGGGCAGACCGTGGCGACCGGTTCGGGCGAGGTCAAGAAGACGACGATCTCGTTCGGCAGCGGTGGCGGCACCATCGGCGCGATTGCCAATGGCGCGACGGGCGCCGCCTATGCGGGCAGCAAGGACGGGCAGATGCTGATCGAAGCCTTCATCAAGGCATTCAACGGCATCTCCGCACAGCGCTCGGCGCTGGCCTCGCTGGCGCCGGCAGCCCCTGCCCCGGCGGCGCTGCCCGCAGCGACCGCGGCAGTCGATACCAAGCTGCTGGCAGCAGCCGATGCGAAGTCCGCAACCCTGCGTTCCGTGCGCGCCGGAACCGCTCTCACCCCCACCGGCCAGCGGCAGGGTCTTTTCATCGAGGTCCAGGACAGCTTCGGCACCAAGGGCTGGGTCTCGGTGGAAGACATGCGCTGAAGCCCTCGCGGCAAGGCAGGTGTTGCATGGCCACCGTCCGGCGTGAAATGATCGCGCCGGACGGTTTGCCGTTTGGCGATCCGGAAGCACAGGACCGATGAGCAACCTCAACATCCTTTACGTCGAAGACGATCCGCGCGCCGCCGAAGCCGTGCGTTCGCTGCTTGATGCCGATGGCGACCGCCTGGCATGGGAGCAGACCGGGACCGGCGGGCTCCAGCGCGCCGGCGCCGAACCTTTCGACGTCATCATCCTTGACCGGATGCTGCCCGATATCGACGGTCTGACCATCGTTTCGCGGTTGCGCGCGGCGGGGGTGGGCACGCCGGTGCTGATGCTTTCCGCGCTGGGCCGGAGCGAGAACCGCATCGAAGGGCTGGAAGCGGGCGTCGACGATTATCTTGCCAAGCCCTACGAACCGCCCGAACTGGTGGCGCGGCTGCGCGCGCTGCATCGCCGCGCGGCCGGTGCAGTGCATGGCGCGGTCATCATCTATGGCGCCTTCGAATGCCACGTGAAGGCGCGCACCGCCTTCCGTTCCGGCAGGCACATTGCGCTTTCCCCGCGCGAGTTTGCGCTCTTCCGCTATTTCATGGAAAACGCGGGCGAGACGGTGACGCGCGAAATGCTGCTGCGCGATGTGTGGAACATGAACTTCGATCCGCAGACCAACGTCGTCGACGTGAACATCGGGCGCCTGCGCCGCAAGCTGGAAGACGGCTTTTCCAGCCCTGCGCTTGAAACCATCTGGGGCGCAGGATACCGCCTGACGAGAGGGGAATGAACGCCGCAACACCCCAGCGCAGGCGCCGCCGGTCGATCTTCGGGCAACTCACTGCCGCCTCGATCCTGATTGCGGTCCTGGCGGTGGCGGTGCTGTTCGCGGTCACGCTGCTGACAGTCCAGCGTCAGACCCGCGCATCGCTCTCGGCTACGGTATCGACCGATCTTGCCGGGCTGATCGACATCTACGCCACCGCCGGGCGCGAAGAACTGCTGCAACGGGTGAACGACCGGCAGGCTGTCGTCAGCCTTGAAGGGCGGCGTTCGCACTATCTTGTCGCCGACGGTGCCGGACGCCCGCTGGCGGGCGACATCCCGAAATGGCCTGCGCTGGATGCAGCACGGTCCGAGCAGGGCTTTCTTGCACTGCCGGACGGAACGCCAGTCTATGCGCAAGGGGCGCGGCTGGCACCGGGGCTGCAACTGCTGGTGGCCCGCGAATATGACCGCGACAGCGCAGCCCAGACCATGCTTTCGGCAGCGTTCCTTGGGGTCGGCGCGGCCATCGTTGCTGCCGTGGCGCTCGCCGCATGGCTGACGGCCCGTCATCTGGCGCGCCGGATGGATGCGGTGAATGCCGCGCTGGGGGCCGCCGCCGATGGCCGCAGCGCCCGTTTTCCGGCCCGGTCGCGCGGGGGCGACGAGATTGACGAGATTGCCGCCCACGGCACGCGCCTGCTGGCCCGCAAGGCGCAACTGCTGAAAGCCTACAAGCAGGTTTCCGAGCACGTTGCCCACGAAGTGCGCACGCCGCTGATGCATCTCGACAACCGGCTGGCAAGCGCCATGCAGGAACGTCCCGAAGCGCCCGGCGGGCCGCTGGGCCAGGCAAGGGACGAGATCCGTTCGATCGCCGCCATGCTGGATTCGCTGCTCGACATCGCGTCTGCCGAAAGCCGCAGGGGCGATCTGGCAGGGCTTGCCGAACTCGATCTCAGCGCACTGGCGCGCAATCTCGCAGAGCTTTACGAAGGCAGCGCGGAAGATGCAGGGCTTCTGCTCGAAACCGCGATTGCGCCGGGCGTCACCATGCTGGGCGAAAGGATGCAGATCACGCGCCTTCTGTCCAACCTGCTCGACAATGCCATCAAATACGTGCCCGAAGGCGGCACGATCCGGCTCAGCGTGGCCTCCGGTCCGCGCGTCGTGGTCGAGGACGATGGCCCCGGCATCCCGCACGACCAGCGCAGCCGCATCTTCGAGCGCTTCTCCCGCATAACTGCTCCCGCCGACCGGGACGGGCCGGAAAAGCCCGGCCACGGACTGGGCTTGGCCCTGTCGAAAGCCATCGCCGAACGGCACGGCATGGTGCTGCATCTGGGCGACAGTCCGCGCGGTGCGAAGTTCATTCTGGAGCCTGCACCATGACCGTTTCGAAGTCGCACCTGCACCCGGCGTTCCTGCTGGCGGCAGGCCTGATGCTTGCCACGGGCTTTGGCGGATGCACCGCCGGCCGCGCCGCGCAGGAGGCGCGCGCAATCCCCCATCCCGCAGCGGCTACGCCAGTGGCCGAACCGCCTGCCGCAGCCATTGCCCGGCTGCTGGCCGAAGCCGATGCCGCCCAAGGTGATCCGCGCGCGCTGGGCAGGGCCATCGCCATGCTCGACGCATATGGCGCCCGCCCGCTTGATCCGGGGGCCGATCCGGTCGCCGCGTGGCGAAGCACGGCGCATATGCCGCAAACCCCGCCCTATCGCGGGCGTCTGCTTGGCCCGGCCTACAAGGCTGGCCAGCTTCCCCCCGGCGCCAGCGTCCGCCTGCCGCAACTGTTCAACGGTGGCCGCATTGCACGCGTTGCCGTGGCGACACCGGCGCAGGCCGCCATCGAGTTTGCCGTGCTCGATGCCGAAGCGCGGCCCGTGTGTCCGCCTGCCCGCGCGCGCAATCCCGAATGCACGTGGACGCCCCTCTACAGCGGCCGCTTCGAAATCGTGCTGAGCAATTCGTCGGCAAGCGCGGCGGGATACTATCTGGTGATCGATTAGACCGAGAGCTGCGCCAGCGTCAGCATGATGGCGTTGGATGCAATGTGGTTGAGGATTGCCGCCAGCAGGCCAAGCCGCACCCGCATGTGGCCGAACATCAGCCCCGAAAAGTATTGCGGCAGAACCATCGGCAGGACGATCAGGCTGACCTTGGGATAGTTGAACACGTGGAGCAGCGCGAACAGCGCGGTCATGCCGTGAAACAGCCAGGGAAAGCTGCGCACGAACCAGCCCGGCGCCTCGCGGCGGCCTTGCAGGCGATACCACAGCACCGCGCCGACAATGACCGTGGCCAGCAGGATAGCCCCGCCGGCGTGGGGGTTGCCCCGTCCGAATGCGGCATGGAGCGGCAGTTCCACCATGACGAGCGCCATCATCGCCAGCGTGGCGGGTCGGCCGCTCATCCAGCCGCGGAATAACAGTTCCTCCAGCACCGGGGCCAGCAGCACGGCCCCGCCCCACAATGCGAGCGGCGAAAGACCCTCGAAGGCATTGGGCGACGGCAGGCCGAACAGCTTCTGCCAGCCCAGCATCAGCGGCATGACGACAAGCCCCAGCCCGCCGATCTGCACTGCCGCCAGCACCAGCCAGCGCCGGATCGCGCCATCGGCGTTCAGCCCTTCGGCAACCATCGGGCGGGGGTTCTTCAGGAACGCGACGAGTTCGGTCAGGGTCTGGCGTATCATCGGCGCCTGTTCTGCCGCCAAATGGCCGGTTGCGCCAGTCCGCCTTTGCGCGGCGATTGCCAGAAGGCCGCCGCGTGGGCTAGGGGCCTTGCAGACTCACGATCACCGCAAGAAGACGGATCATGGCAGGCCATTCCAAATTCAAGAACATCATGCATCGCAAGGGCGCGCAGGACAAGAAGCGCTCGGCGATGTTCTCCAAGCTTTCGCGCGAAATCACCGTGGCGGCCAAGATGGGCATGCCCGATCCCGACATGAACCCGCGCCTGCGCGCGGCGGTGAACGCGGCCAAGGCCCAGTCCATGCCCAAGGACAACATCGCCCGCGCCATCGACAAGGCATCGAAGGGCGATGCCGAGAATTACGAGGAAGTGCGCTACGAAGGCTATGGCCCCGGCGGCGTGGCGATCATCGTCGAGGCGCTGACCGACAACCGCAACCGCACCGCCACCAACGTGCGCACCGCCTTTGCCAAGAACGGCGGCAATCTTGGTGCCAGCGGCGCGGTGAGCCACGGCTTCGAACGCCTCGGCCTGATCGAGTATCCGGCCAAGGTGGGCGATGAGGAAAAGGTTCTGGAAGCCGCGATCGAGGCAGGCGCCGACGATGTCGAATCCGACATGGGCGATGGCGACGAGAACCCCGGCAGCCACCAGATCTGGGTTGCGGTGGAAAACCTGCACGAAGTCGCGCGCGAACTGGAAAAGGTTCTGGGCGAAGCCGAAAGGGTGAAGCTCGCCTGGCGCCCCAACATGAAGACCGAAGTTTCCGCCGAAGACGCGGCGACGCTCCTCAAGCTGATCGACGTGCTTGATGACGACGACGACGTGCAGACCGTCTGGGGCAACTACGAAATCCCCGACGAGGTGATGGAGAAGCTGGGCTGATCGCGGGCATGTGGCAACTGGCCGCCAAGGCGCTGCTGTCGGGCGTGCTGATCGCGGCCATTGCCGAGACCGGAAAGCGCCTGCCCGCGCTGGGCGCACTGGTCGCCTCGCTTCCGCTCGTCTCGGTGCTCGGCATGGTGTTCCTCTGGCACGCAAGGCCCGATGCCGAGAACATGGCGGTCCATGCCGAAGCGACGTTCTGGTATGTGCTGCCCTCGCTGCCGATGTTCCTGCTGATCCCGGCGCTGCTGCGCCATGGGGTATCGTTCTGGATCGCGCTCATCGCAGGGTGCGCTCTCACCGTGCTGCTCTATCTGGCCATGATGCAGGTCGGCCCGCGCTTCGGACTGAAGCTTTAGGATGATAATTCTGGGTATCGACCCCGGCCTCACCGTCACGGGCTGGGGTGTCGTGTCCAAGGCGGGCAGCCGCCTCAGCCATGTCGCCAACGGACAGATCCGCACCGACAACAAGGCCACCATGGCCGAACGCCTTGTGGAACTGGATGCGGCGCTGGCCTCGGTGATCGACATCTACAGGCCCGACAGCGGCGCGGTCGAAGAGGTCTTCGTCAACGTCAACCCGCAATCCACGCTGAAGCTGGGGCAGGCGCGCGGGGTGGCGATGGTGGCCGTTGCACGGGCGGGGATTCCCGTGGCCGAATATCCCACCAAGGTCATCAAGAAGGCGCTGGTGGGCACGGGCGGAGCGGAAAAGCAGCAGATCCAGCACATGCTGAAGATCCTGCTGCCCGGCGTGCAACTTGCCGGCGAAGACGCCGCCGACGCACTGGCGGTGGCCATCACCCACGCCAACATGCTCGGCAGCCACCGCTAACGCGCAAGGCTGCTTAGCGCCCAAACCCGGTCAGGGCGCACCCCGCACAAAAAAGGGCGGCTCCCCCCGGAGGCCGCCCTTCCCGCTCGCCTGCCGCAGCAGGCGATGAAATGCCTTATCCCCGCGGTGCGCCGGCCTGCTTTGGCGCGCCGAAGCGCCGCCGCGCAACGAGAGCCGCCGCCGCTGCACCGAACAGGATCACCATCGAAGGTTCGGGCACATCGGTGCCTCCGTTGGTGCCGCCCGTTGTCGTTCCGCCCGTTGTCGTGCCGCCAGTCGACGAGGACGTGGAGCTGGACGTCGATGTCGAACTGGAGGTGGAAGACGAGGTCGACGAGGAGGTCGAGCTTGAGGTCGAACTGCTGGTGCTGCTCGAAGTCGATGAACTCGTGCTCACATTGCCCGATGACGTCGATGTCGACGAACTCGTGCTGACGTTGCCCGAAGAAGTCGATGTCGAGCTGCTGGTGCTGACATTGCCCGACGAGGACGACGTGGAACTGCTGGTGCTCACGTTGCCCGATGACGTCGAGGAGGACGAACTTGAGGTGACATTGCCCGACGAGGAACTCACGTTCCCGCTTGACGAGGACACGTCGTTGCCGCTCGACGAGGACACATTCCCGCTGGAGGAAGAGACATTCCCGCTGGAAGAGGACACGTTACCGCTCGACGAGGAGACATTACCGCTCGACGACGAGACATTCCCCGAACTGCTGCTGACATTGCCTGACGAGGTGCTGGAAGAACTGCTGACCGCGCCGCTTGAGGTGGAGACGTTGCCCGACGAGGTCGAGCTGGAGGTCGAAACCCCGCCCGTGGAGGTCGAGACACCGCCGGTCGACGTGGAGGTGGATACGCCCCCGGTCGAGGTCGACACGCCGCCGGTCGAACTGGTGCTGGAGATGCCGCCGGTTGACGTCGAGACCCCGCCGCTCGAAGTCGAGACGCCGCCCGAAGTCGACGAGGTGGAGCCTCCCGACGTGGAGGTCGAACCGCCGGAGGTGGAGGTGGAACCCCCGGAAGTGGAAGAAGAGCCGGTGCTGGTCGAGGAGATCACGACGCTGCCGCCGCCACCGCCGCCGCTGCCGCCGAAGAACCCGCCGAAGAAGCCGCCGCCGAAGCCCCCGAAACCGCCGCCGCCGATCACGACCGGCACGCCGCCACCACCACCGCCCACGGGCTGGGGGGGCATGGGCGGCATGTAGGGCACGGGCACCATCGCCATCTGCTGCGCGGGCTGGCAGGTGCGCGTGGTGGTGGTTGTCACCACGCGGCGGGCGCGATGGACCACCCGCGCGCTCTTGCGGGCCGGGGCCACGCGCTTGGCCACCTTGGCCTGCTTGACCTTGACCGGCTTGACCCGGTGGATCTCGCTCGAACTTGCAGGTTCGGACACGTGAACCGCACCGCCGCCGAGCATCGCCCCGCCTGCTGCCGCTGCCGCCAGTTTTGCCAATGCCATCCGAACAGACATGATCTTGCTCTCGTTCTTTCCTGGGAGCGGCTTACCAGATGCGCGGTTAACGCCCTGTTGGCCCTCCTTGACGGATCAAACAACGCAGATGGCCGGGCCAAGGGCAATGCCGTTAACCCTCTTTGCAGGCCGGATTCTGACCGAAATCGGGACCGATCCGGGCGGGCCGTTCACCTTGTGCCAATATGGGACCGAATCCGGCGCGAGTCCTTACCGCAGGCACAGTCCGTCAGTCGGCGCTGTCGAACAGGCCGGGAAGTTCGCCGGCCTTCTGCCCGGTTGGCGGAGCAATGCCGAGATGCTGCCAACCGCGGTCATTGAGGCAGCGCCCGCGCGCGGTGCGGGCAATCAGGCCAAGCTGGATGAGGTAAGGCTCGATCACTTCCTCGATCGTGTCACGCGGTTCCGAAAGCCCTGCGGCCAGCGTTTCGACGCCCACTGGCCCGCCCTTGTAGATGTCCGCGATCATCATGAGGTAGCGGCGATCCTGCAGGTCCAGCCCGATCTTGTCGACCTCAAGCCGGGTCAGCGCGTTGTCGGCAATCGATTCGGTGATGACCTGCGCGCTGGCGACCTGCGCAAAATCGCGCACGCGGCGCAGCAGACGCCCGGCCACGCGCGGCGTCCCGCGTGAACGGCGAGCGATCTCGGTGGCGCCGCCCTTGTCGATGCCGATGCCCATCAGGCTGGCGCCGCGCACGACCACGCGCTCAAGCTCTTCGACCGAATAGAATTGCAGCCGCACCGGAATGCCGAATCGATCGCGCAGCGGGGTTTGCAGCAGGCCCTGGCGCGTGGTCGCGCCGATCAGGGTGAAGGGCGGCAGGTCGATCCGCACCGAGCGCGCCGAAGGCCCCTCGCCGATCATCAGATCGAGCGCGCGGTCCTCCATGGCCGGATAGAGCACTTCCTCGACCACCGGGTTGAGACGGTGGATCTCGTCGATGAACAGGACGTCGCCGTGTTCGAGATTGGTCAGCAGCGCGGCAAGATCGCCGGCCTTGGCGATGACCGGGCCGGACGTGGCGCGGAAGTTGACCCCCAGTTCGCGGGCGATGATCTGCGCCAGCGTGGTCTTGCCAAGCCCCGGCGGGCCGAAGAACAGCACATGATCCATCGCCTCGCGCCGCATCTTGGCGCTTTCGATGAAGACGCGCAGGTTGTCCTTGGCCGCGGCCTGCCCGACAAACTCGGCCAGCGTCTTCGGACGCAGCGCGGCGTCCTGATCGTCGATCTGCGAAGCGGCGGAGAGGAGCGGGTTATCGGTCATGGTTTCAAGTGCTTCCGAACATCGCGGGAGTGATGCAGGATGCGAATGATCCGCACAGTTTCATCAAGGACCCGGTAGATGATGCGATGGCGGTTGCAGGGCAACTGGCGAATGCCCTCGCCCCAATCGTCCTTTGCCTCGCCAATCAGCGGATGATCGACCAGCCGATCGAACCGCTCCTCGATTTCTGCGTTATAGGCGTCTGCGGCAGCTGCACCGAACTCCGCCTCTCCATGATCAATGATTTCGATCAGGTCGCGAACGGCAGCCCTGCTAAGGACAATCCTAGGCACGCCCGGCGCGGCGCTCTTCGACGATCTCCCGCAGCACGTCGCGCGCGTCGCGGTCGATGTAGCCCGATGCTTCTCCCTCTTCGATCATCTGGCGCACCCATGCCGTGTCCGCCGCTTCGTCCAGGTCGCGCTGAACCAGATCGCGCAGGTAGGCCCCCGCATCGGCATAGCCGCCCTCGGCCATCCTCTGCCGCAAGCGGCTTTCGAGAGACGAGGGGAGCGAAAAGCTGAGGTCGGTCATGGCAGGATCATACCGGGTTGCTGTTGGAATGGCAAAGCAAGCACTTCAAGGAACTCAATTCCTCGTCAGGAAACCCTGAATCCCGCACCACGCAGTCGTTCCCGCGCGGAATCCAGAACGTCATGCTCGAACGCATTCGGAAATTGCAGCGCAATTGATTCGAAGGACAGTTCCAGCATGTCGCGCTCCTTCAGCATTCTGAACCCTTCCGAAGCCGTTCCCGTAACCAGATCGGCAACACAACGCGTCACGCCCTGTCGGGCGATCTTCTGCCGGGTGCGGGCAAGAAGAACTGTCTTGCCCCGTTCCTGCTTGAGGACGTCCTCAAGAGCATAGATCGACTGCCAGACTGCGTGCTCGATGGTGCCGGGCTGCTCGCTTGGCAGAATGCGGTAGAGTTTCCTTCTTGCGGCAGCGACAAGTTCCGCAGCTCCGGTGTTCGCCGGGTTTTTCGCGACCTCGTTCGCGGCATTATGTACAAGCTGCCGCAGCTTGGCAGCGTCCGAGCAGCCTTCGATGAACTCCAGCATCTTCCGTATCTTTGGGTCCATCACCCCGCCGCCCTCTTCAGCGCCACGCGCACCAGATCGTTCAGGCCCGCATCCTCGCCCAGTTCCTTGACTGCGGCGGCCACGGCGCTGCTGGCGACCGTCGGCTTGAAGCCGAGGTTCTGCAAGGCCGAGACCGCATCGGCGCTGGCGTTGCCTGGAGGCGGCGCAAACGTATCGCCGCCAATCGCCACGGGCGAGGCATAGCCTGCCAGGCCGCCTGCCTTGTCCTTCAGTTCGTTGACGATGCGGCTGGCAAGCTTGGGGCCGACGCCGTTGGCGCGGGCAACCATGGCGGCATCGCCCTGCGCGCAGGCGCGCTGGAGTTCTTCGACGGACAAAGCCGAAAGGATGGCCAGCGCCACCTTGCTGCCGACGCCCTGCACCGCCGTGAGCAGGCGGAACCACGCACGCTCTCCGGCGCTGGCGAAGCCGATCAGGCGCTGGTCGGTTTCGCTCACCTGCATTTCGGTGTGGATCACCACCCTGTCGCCCCGGACGCCGAGGTGGCTGAGCGTCTTGGCCGAGCAATGGACCAGATAGCCCACGCCGTTCACGTCGATCACCGCCCAGTCGGGGCCGGTATCATCGAGTATGCCGGTGAGCTTGGCGATCATGGTTTGTTCCTATGCACCGCCACTGTCCGGGGTGCAAGGGGCGCTTTGTTGCCACCCTTCAGACCAGAACCGCCGTCCCGCTCACGCTCACCATCAGCATCGATCCGCGCGCGCCGATGGTTTCATAGTCGATATCAAGCCCGATCACGGCATTGGCGCCCACCGAGCGGGCCCGGTCTTCCAGTTCGCGCAGGGCCTGTTCGCGCCCGCGGGCCAGCACTTCCTCATACTTGCCCGAACGGCCGCCGAAGATGTCGGTGATCGAGGCAAAGATGTCGCGCACGATGTTCGCGCCGAGGATGACCTCGCCGGTAACGACGCCGAGATAGCGCTGCACCGGGCGACCTTCGATGCGCGACGTGGTGGTAAGGATCATGGCTGCCCTTTCGAACGCAGGTTTCGCGATGTGTCAGGCCCAGCCTAGCGCCCGCAGCAGTGAATGCCGAGGGCGTTTTTGCCCCCGCACGCAGGCATCAGTCGATGCCGAGGGCGTTCTTGCCCCCGCACGCAGGCATCAATCGATGCCGAGGGCGTTCTTGTATGTTTCGAGGACCGCTTCCATCTCGCGCCGGTCATCGGGCTTCATCTTCCGCAGGCGGACGATCTGGCGCATGATCTTGGCATCGTAGCCGGTGGCCTTGGCCTCGTTGTACACGTCCTTGATGTCGTCGGCGATGCCCTTCTTCTCTTCCTCCAGCCGTTCGATCCGTTCGATCAGGAGGCGCAGGCGGTCGTCGGCGGAATCGGCCATGGGGAAAATCTCCGGGCAAGAAGCGTGAATCGGTTGGCGGGCCTGATAGACGCGCCAACCGCTTCGGGCAAAAGGGTGCCTGTGGAAATCTGCTTTCGGAGAAACCTGGCGCGCCGAAGCAGGGCCGCGCCAGCGCGCGATCAGTGCGTCCCGCCGTTCCGCTTCAGGCTTTCCTCCATGCGCGCCATCTGTTCGGGCGTGGCCTCTGTCTGGTAGGCAGCCTTCCATTCATCGAACGGCATGCCGTGGATCACCGCGCGGGCTGCGGCCTTGTCAGCGGCAAAGCCCGCGTCGCGGATCCAGTCGGCCAGACAATTGCGGCAAAAGCCCGCAAGACCCATCAGGTCGATGTTCTGGGCATCGTGGCGGTGCTGAAGATGCCTGACGAGACGGCGGAAGGCCGCGGCGGCAACCGCATCGGGAAGATCATCCACCGTTAGGGCAGGCGGGGTTGCATTCGTATCCACTGCAATCGTCCTTGGGTTTTGAAATGGCATGGGCCATAGCGCGTCACGCGTTCTGATAAGGAGTATGATCCTCGTGGCCAAGCTTGATCCTCGCGGCAGAAAAGTGAAGATCCTGGCAACGGTCGGCCCTGCAAGCCGCGATCCGGAAATGCTGGAAAAGCTCTATCGCGCCGGTGCGGATGCCTTTCGCGTCAACATGAGCCACGGCGAACACGCCATCCATGCCCAGACCATCGCCAATATCCGCGCGCTGGAAAAGAAGATGAACCGGCCCATCACGATCCTGTGCGATCTGCAAGGGCCGAAGCTGCGGGTCGGCACCTTCAGGGAAGGCCGCGCGGTGATCCGCCATTCGGGCCACTTCACGCTGGATCGCAATCCCGAACCAGGCGATGAAACCCGCGTCTGCCTGCCGCATCCCGAACTTTTCGGCGTGCTCCAGAAAGGCCAGCGCCTGCTGATCGACGATGGCAAGCTGCGGCTGCGCGTGATCCGGGCCGACCAGAACGAAATCCTGTGTTCGGCAGAAGTCGGCGGGGTCATTTCCGATCGCAAGGGCGTGAACGTGCCCGATGCGGTGGTGCCGGTGCCCGCCCTCACCGAAAAGGACCGGCGCGACCTTTCCTTCGCGGTCGAACACGGCGCCGACTGGATTGCGCTCTCGTTCGTCCAGCGCCCGGAGGACGTGGCCGAAGCACGGCGCCTGATGGGCGGCTACGGCTCGCTCATGGCCAAGATCGAAAAGCCTGCGGCAATCTCCCGGCTGGAAGAGATCATCGAACTGGCCGATGGCATCATGGTGGCGCGCGGCGATCTGGGCGTGGAACTGAACCCGGAAGAAGTGCCCCCGCTGCAAAAGCGCATCGTCGAGAGCGCCCGGCGTCAGGGCAAGCCCGTGGTGGTGGCCACCCAGATGCTCGAATCGATGATCGAAGCCCCCACCCCCACCCGCGCCGAAGTTTCGGACGTGGCCAACGCGGTCTATGACGGTGCGGATGCGGTGATGCTCTCGGCCGAAACGGCGGCGGGCGCCTGGCCGGAGGAAGCGGTCACGATCATGCACCGCATCGCCGCACAGGTGGAGGCCGATCCCGGATACCTTGCGCGCGTCCACTTCATCGAAACGCTGCCTGATCCGACCACGGCCGATGCGCTGGCGCAGGCCGCGGCCAGCATCGCGGCAACCCTGCCGATTGCGGGGATCATCGTCTTTACCGGATCGGGTTCCACCGCGCGGCGCGTGGCGCGCGAACGCCCCGGCGTGCCGATGCTGGTGCTCACACCCTCGCAGACGACCGCGCGCAAGGTGGGTCTGCTGTGGGGCGCGCACGCGGTGAGCACGAAGGATATCGGCAGCTTCGAGGAGATGATCGGCAAGGGCAAGCGCATGGCGCTGCGCCACGGTTTCGGCTCTGCCGGGTCGAAGCTGGTGGCGCTGGCCGGGGTGCCGTTCGGCACGCCGGGCGCCACCAACCTGCTGCACGTGGTGACACTGGCCGGCAACGAACTGGAGCGGCACGGATAGCGAAGGCCGAGACGCCGCAGGGCTGGCTGCATCGCACCGCCTGCACACCGCCAGGCTGGCCATGAGGCATCAGTGCCGTGCAAATGTGCCACACTTCACTGTAATATTTAATTGCTTAGTTGAAAACCGGTTGATCCCGGCGCGCTGCTGGACCAAGTCCCGTGCATAATCAAAACGGGAGTTGTGTATGCCAGCTATTCATGCGCGTGGTCTGCGATACGAGGGTCTGCGTTCCGGTCTGGTCCGCTCGGCCAGCGCGCTTGCCCTGCTCGTTGCGGGCGCGGGCAGCGCCGTGGCGCAGGAAACGCCGCAGAGCGAGGAACAGATGTCCTCGATCGACCTGCTCAACGCCGACATCATCGTGACCGCGACCAAGAAGAAGGACGTGGAGAACGTCCAGGCGGTGCCGATGGCGATCACCGCCTTCAACGCCCAGACCCTTCAGGCGCTTCAGGTGCGCGACCTCCAGACCCTGACCTTCAGCGCCCCCAACGTCTCGCTCGATCAGGTCGGCACCTCGCGCGGCACGGCGAACTTCTCGATCCGCGGCCTTGGCGTGAACAGCTCGATCCCTTCGATCGACCCGACCGTGGGCGTGTTCATCGATGGCGTCTATATCGGGGTCAACGCGGGCCTTGTCTTCGACGTGTTCGACCTTGGCTCGATCGAAGTGGCGCGCGGTCCGCAGGGCATCCTCTATGGCCGCAACACCACCGGCGGCGCGGTGCTCGTCAATACCGGCGATCCGACCTCCGATTTCCGCGGCAATTTCCGCGTGTTCTATGAAGGCCCGGTCGATTCCGGGCGCGGTTCGGGCAACTTCGCGGCGCAAGCCGTGGTTTCCGGTCCGCTCATCAAGGACAAGCTGAACTTCAAGATCGGCGGCTATGTCAACAACGACCGTGGCTATTTCAAGAACCTGTTCGACAACAGCGACTTCGGCAAGGCCGAGACCGAAATCGTGCGCGGCGCGCTTGAGTTCCTGCCCACCGAAACGGTGCGCATGGTCGCCAAGGTCGAATACT
>JBKBKD010000014.1:0-77822 GCA_046294595.1 Novosphingobium sp. | reverse complement strand
GACTCCAAGACCATCATCGCCATCAACAAGGACGAGGACGCTCCCATCTTCCAGGTCGCAGACATCGGCCTCGTCGCAGACCTCTTCTCAGCCGTCCCGGAACTCACAGGGAAACTGTGAGTTAAGGGCCGCAATGGCCACAAAAGAATCCGATAAGCCTGAGGGCAGCGCGAACCGGCAAAGCCATGGCCGCGCTGCCCTTCTTGCATCGATCGCCCGCTCGTCGCGGCTGACGCCGACCTATCTCATGCTCGTGGCGCTGGCCACGGCGCTGGCCCATGTCGGCCTGCTGATGGATTCGCCGCCGGTCATCATCGGGGCGATGCTGATTTCCCCGCTGCTCGGCCCGATCATGGGCTTCGGCTTCGGCGTTGCCATCTTCGAACTGGCACTGCTGCGCCGCGCGGCCAAGGCGCTGGGCGCGGGGATGGTTCTGGCCGTGCTCATCGCCATCGTGCTGACATGGCTTTCCCCGATCCAGGACGTGACGCCCAGCATCCTGGCGCGCGTGCGGCCCAATCTGCTTGACCTGCTGGTGGCGGTGTTCGGCGGGATCGCGGGTGCCTATGCCACGGTGCGGCGCGAGGCGATCAGCCTTGTCGGCGTGGCCATTGCCACCGCGCTTGTGCCGCCGCTGGCCGTGGTGGGCTTTTCCATTGCCACGCTGCGCTTCGACTATGCCTGGGGCGCCTTGCTGCTGTTCATCACCAATGCGACGGCCATTGCCCTGATGGCGACTGTCACCGCACGCCTGCGCGGCTTCGGCACGCAGCTTTCGCCGCGCCAGAGCTGGGCGCAGACCATCGGCATCTTCGCCACGCTGGTGGCGCTGGCGATTCCGCTGGGGCTGCGGCTTGCCGCCAACGTGACCGAGGCAAGGGCGCAATCGGCCATCACGCGCCAGTTGCAGGAACTGGCCGGGTCCGGCGCGCGGATCGACCGGCTTGACAGCAATCTTGCCGTGACCCCGGCCCAGATCGATGCGGTGGTCATGGCGCCGCGATACAACGAGGGCTTGCAGGACCGCTTTGCCGACCGGGTGGAAGGGCTGCTGGGGCGCGAGGTGAACGTGAGGCTGGTGCAGATCCGCAGCGGCACGCCGGAAGCCGAGGATGCCCGCCGCGCGCTTGAAGATGCCATAGCCACCGAGCGCACGCGCAAGGAGGAAGTCAGCCGCCTGCGCGCAACGCTGGCCCGGCTTGTCGAAGGGGATTCCGGTTCGGTGCTCGTCGATGCGGAGCGGCGCTCTGCGCGGGTATTCTCGGCCAGTCCGCTGCTGCCCGCGACACTTCCGGCACTGGAAATCGCCTTTCCGGGATGGTCGATAAGCTGGGGCGAAGCCGCACCGCAAGCAACCGCCTCATCCACCGCGGCGCCATAGGCGATCAGCCCGAAGGAAACGCTCCGGCGCCGCTGTGCTTGTCGGCCTTGCGCCTGCCAAAGCGCATGCCGGCTTCAAGGCGGGCGCGAAGCTGGGCGTAATAGGCTTCGAGGAAGGCGCGTTCGTCACCGGGGTCGCTGCTCCGGCCGATCTTGCGGCCGATGGCCTCAGCCACGGCCTGCATGGCCTCGGCCCGCTCGTCGCGCAGAACGCGTTCCAGCACCTGAAGTTCGTATTCTCCGTAAACGGCCAGTTCCGCTTCGGTGAAGCGATAGCGTGCGCCCGCTTCGGCCGCGCGGCCGCGTGCCGCCTCGCTGATGGACAGGGCCTGTTGCAGGCGGGGCCTCGGCACTTCGATCACCCATGTGCCTGCGATCACATCGCCGCAGCGCAGCCGGTCGCGGTTGAAGAAGGGGAAGAACGCGAAGATCAGGAACCAGACAAGCCCCGCCAGCGCCGCAAGGTCGGTATCTTCGCCTTCAATGGCGGCGGTGACGAAGAACAGCAGCGGCAGGAACAGTTCGATGTCGCGCACCAGATTGCGCGCGATCACGGCCTCGGTGGTCAATTGCCCGCCGCCTGCGCCGCGCGGGCGCGCCGCCACGCGGACGGAGCAGATGCGCTTGCCCGGTGTTGCCCCGCGCGGGCCAAGCTCGAAGAACAGGAACCACGCGTTGCGGAACAGGAAGAGCGCCACGATCCAGACCACTGCGATGGCTTCTGCCGCGCGCCCGGCGGGGCCGTTGCCGCCGGTGAAGCTCACGCCGACCCCGTCTGCCAGCTTGGCAAGGATCAGCGTTGCCCCGACCATGGCGCCGACGATCATCGCCAGATCGATGAACAGGGCGGCAGCCCGCGCGCCGCGCGATGCCAGCGTGAAATGCAGCGGCACGCCTTCGGGCGAGACGATCACGCGTTGCCGCCTGTCGACGGGGCTGCGATCGAGCGATCCCGCCGTCATTGGCTGCCGCGTCGGAAGGCGAAGAAATAGGCGCACCACAGCACCAGCATCGATCCCCCCACGCCGAGGCGCGAGGGCGTCGAATCGACCAGTTGCCGGGCAAAGCCTTCAAGCACTGCGGCCACGACCAGCATCAGCACGACACCGGCCATGACCTGCGCCGCGCGCCGCCCGGCGGCAGCGGCAGCATCCAGCACCGCCATGGTGCCGGGAAAGGCCATGGCGCGGCCGATGTGAAGGCCCGCAGCGCCCGCCAGCAGGATGGCGAAGAGTTCGGTGGTGCCATGGATGGAAAGCCAGCCGACCAGATCGATCAGCAGCCCCTGCCCGTGATAGAGCCACAGCAAGGCGCCGAGCAGCGCGGTATTGTGGACCAGCAGCAGCATCGTGGGCAGGCCGAAGGCAAAGCCCAGGGCAAAGCACAGGATCGAGACCTGCGCGTTGTTGCTGAACAGGCTGGCGGCAAACACGCCCATCCCGCCCTGATCCTGATTGCCGAAGAGCGTGCGTTCGAGCACCGCGCGGCTGGCGCCGGGCACACGCTCGTCGGCAAAGCTGCCGGGCACGAGGGCATAATACCATTCCGGGTTTGCCGCGACGAGCAGCCAGCCAGCCGCCGTGCCCGCCACCATGAGCGCGAGCGCAATCAGCAGTTCGGTGCCCATGGCGCGCACGCTCGCGCTCAACCCGCCGCCGATGAAGCCCTTGAACCATGACCACAAGGATGCGCGCGGCCCATAGACGAGCAGCCAGGCCCGCTGCGTCAGGGCTTCGAGATAGGCGATCAGCGCCGCATCGAGCGAGGTTTCGCGGGCAATGGCCAGACTGGATGCGGCAGTGCGATAGAGCGCGGGCAGGGCAAGCAGATCCGCATCGGACAGGCGCCGGGTGCGCCCTGCCTCCATGTGCCTGACGATGGCCTCCAGCCGCTTCCAGTCCGCCTCGCGTTCAAGCCGGAACCGGTCGGAGCGCAGCGCGGCCTGTTCGGCCAGTATCGCCTGTTCAGGCGGGCGGGCAAACCAGCCACCGATCCGTGCGGCAAGGCTGAGGGGCGGGGCCTTCATCCGATGCTTCCCCGCCGCTTGATGGCCAGATAGCTGTCGAGCAGCCGCGTGCCGATCCGGTCGTGCCGGGCTTCGAGCACGCGCACGCCCAGATGGCGCAGGCGTTGCAGCACGAGCGCGCGTTCGCGCATGAGGGTGCCCGCCGTGACGGCCTCTGCCGCCGCCTGCAGGCTGGTGGCCGGTGCCGCCGCGATGGCGCCAAGTTCGGCATCGTGCATCACCACGAACAGCACCAGATGCCGTTCCACCAGCCTGCCCACGTTCTCGACCATCAGTTCGGCGCTGGTCGGATCGGTGAAATCGGAAAAGAGCACGATCAGCGAACGGCGCTGGAGCCGCGCGGCCAGCGTGGAAAGGGCAAGCGTGAAGTTCGCCTCGCCGTGATGATAGTCAAGGCCGGCGGCGGCGCGTTGCAGGCGGAAGAAATCGCGGCTTGAGCCGATGAAGGGCGTTGCCACTTCGGGCCTTGCAGCAAAGCCGAACAGCGCAACCCTGTCCTGCGCCTTGAGCGCGACATAGGCGGTGGTCAGCGCGGCCGTCACCGCGCGGTCGATCCGCGGCAGGCCCTCGATCGGTTCGCACATCGCCTGCCCGCAATCGAAGGCGAAGACGATCTGGTTGTTGCGTTCGACCTCGTATTCCTTGGCATAGAGCCGGGCGTGGCGGGCCGAGCTTTTCCAGTCTATCCGCCGCCGGTCCATGCCGGGTTCGTATTCGGCCAGCGCCTCGAACTGGGTGCCCTCGCCGCGAATGCGCCGGGCGATCAGCCCGAACTGGGCATCGCGCAGGAAGATCTGGAGCGCCGGGCTGCGCACGGGCGCGATATCGGGCCAGACCCGCACGGCAAGATCAAGCGGGCGGCTGGTCTGCCGGTGGGCAAGGCCAAGCGGCCCGGACCAGCGCAGCCATGCGCGCGCAATCATGCCCGTGCCGCGCCGCAGCGGGACCAGATCGGCGCTTGCGCTCCATGCCCCGTCGGCAAAGGCCAGCGGCAAGGCCACGCGGCCGCCGGGGGCAAGGCGCGGATCGCATTCCAGCGCGGCCCTTGCGACCGTGCGGGATGTGCCGCGCGCCAGATCGGCCAGTATGACCAGCCGGGCCGCTTCGCCCACTTCGGCATCGCCCGGCGCGATCACGCGCAGGTTCTCCACCGGTCCCGCAAACAGGCCATCCAGCACGATCAGCACCAGCAGCGCCGCGCCCATGGCGGGCGCTGCAATCCATGCGCCGGGCACTGCCGCAGCCAGAATCAACGCCGCCGGTGCAAGCCCGGCAAGCAGCAGCACCGCGCGTCTACTGGGCAGAAGGGCGGGCAGCCGGTTCAACGCGGGGCGTCCGTCGCTTCGATCAGGGTGCTGACGATCGTCTCGATCTGGCGGCCCTCGATCTCGGCGGCGGGGCTGAGCATGAGGCGGTGCCGCAAGGTGGCCGTTGCCAGTGCCTTGACATCATCGGGAATGACGTAATCCCGGCCATCGAGCGCCGCCCGCGCCCGCGCCGCCCCTGCCAGCAGCACGGCCGCGCGCGGGCTGGCCCCCACCACAAGCTCAGCGCTTTCGCGCGTGGCGCGCACCAGCCGCACCACGTAATCGACCACGGCATCGGCCATTGTCACGCCCGCAACGGCCCGCTGCGCGGCTGCCAGCATGGCCGCGTCCGCCACGGCCCGCACCCCCAGATCGGCTGGCCTTGGCGCGCCGCGTCCCTCGCCGTAACGGACCACGATGCGCGCTTCCTCCTCGGCCGAAGGGTAATCGACCAGAAGCTTGAACAGGAAGCGGTCAAGCTGGGCTTCTGGCAGGGGATAGACGCCCTGGCTTTCGATCGGGTTCTGCGTTGCCACCACAATGAAACGCTCGGACAGGGGGTGGACCGCGCCATCAAGCGTGACGCGCCGTTCCTGCATTGCTTCAAGCAGGGCGGCCTGCGTCTTGGGCGGGGTGCGGTTGATCTCGTCGGCCAGAAGCAGTTCGTGAAAGATCGGGCCGCGCGTGAGGGTGAACTGGCTGGTCTGGAAGTTGAACAGGTTGGATCCCAGAATATCGCCCGGCATCAGATCGGGCGTGAACTGGATCCGGCCGAAATCGAGGCCGAGGCTGGTGGCGAAAGATTGGGCGAGAAAGGTCTTGGCCGTGCCGGGCGGGCCTTCAAGCAGGACATGGCCGCCTGCCAGAAGGGCAACCAGCAGGTGATCGACAATCGCAGTCTGCCCGACCACGGCCTTGCCCACTTCGGCGCGGATTGCATCGGCCAGCGCGCCCAGTTCGGCCAGCGTGGCGGGAGGTGTTTCGACGGTCACTTCAGGTGCCTTTCCATCTGCTGGAGGGCCAGCGCCCGCCGCGTGATCTCGTGGGGTTTGCGTGCGCTGCGCAGCGCTGCGGCCGTTGCCGAAAAGCTGCCGCCCTGCCAGCCGCGGCGAAGCAGCGCCGCATCGATCAGCCGCTCGGTCTCCTGCGCCGAGGGCACCTTGGGCAGCCCCAGCAGCAGGGCCAGCCGGTCGCGCATGGCATCGGCATAGGGACGGCCGACCAGATGCACCCGGCCCGTGCGGCGAATGAGACCGGCACTGCTGGCAACCAGCGCCGCCTTGCCGCTGGCGATTTCCGCCTCCGGCACCAGAGCAGGGCCGAACCGGTTGAGCGCGCGCCACGCCACTGCCAGTGCCGCCAGCAGCAGGCATAGCGTGGCTGCAAGGAACGGCGGCTCGAAAGCCAGCGTCAGGAGGTTGCGCCTCGCGCCAAATCCGTTGAAGGTCATGTCGAAGGCGATTGCGCGGGTGCGGTCTCCGGCGGCGGCCAGCACCAGATCACGCGCGAGCAGGGCGGTGCCCCGGTCGGCCAGCCCCCAGTTGTCGAGAAGGTCCGGCTCGAACACGAGCATGACCGGGTAAGGTTCGCCAATCCCGTCACCTTGGCCGGGATCGATCCCGGTAAGCGCGGCAAGCGCGGGATAGCGCTTGCCATCATCAAGCCATGCCGCCAGCACCTTGCCGCTCCCTGTGCGAACGACGGGGACCAGCCCTTCGCCCGATCCGCTTTCTACCCGCCGGTCATCGGGCAGCCTGCCGCGCCTTGTCCCCGCGCGCCAGCCATCGGCGGGCGGGGATGTGGTATCGCCGATCTCCACGCTCACGCTTTCGGCAAAGCCCTGCCACTGCGGCGCTGCCGTTCCGGCAAGCTGCGTCCAGCCGCGCTTCGCCCTGGCCGCGTTGAGCGGCACGGCAAACCATTTGGGCGTGACGACAAGGGTCGGCCCGGTCATGCGCCGTGCCTCGACCAGCCTGGCGATCTCGGCGCCATCGGCCCCCGGCGGCGGAGTGAGGATGAGGAGGCCAGCAAAGCCTTCTGCCGCCTGCCGGTTGCGCAGGCGCTGCACCCCCAGACCTTCGCCTTCCAGCATGCGGGCAAGCCCGGCAAAGCCGTTCAGCCCCTTGCCGCCGACATGCCCGCCTCCGTCATTGCCGCTGCCGCCGCTATCCTTGCCGAGCAGCCAGAGCACGGCCACGAAGGCAAGCGCCCCTGCCAGCAGGATGCCGATCACGGTCCCGCGCGCAAAGGGGGATGGCGCGGCGCTCATCGCGGCAGGTCCAGCGGCACTTGCGCAAAGCGGGCATAGGCTGCGCGCGCAGCCTGCCAGTCTTCGGCATCGAGCGGGCGAAGGGCATAGCGCGCGCGTTCGACCAGCCCGGCAAGGGTGGCAAAGGCGGTGCGTGCGCCATCGGGCAGGCTGTTCAGCGCGCCGATCTCGCGCGCGGTGCTGGCCGGGCTGAACCAGTCGGGCCGGGCGCTGGCAATCTGCCCCACGCTGCGCCGCAAAAGCAGATGCGCGGCTTCGGCGAAGAGGCCCAGCGCGGCCAGCCGGTCGGCATCCTCCAGCAAGGCGAGGGCTTCTCCCTGCGCAGATGGCGCGTTCGGCACCAGGGCGGCGCGGCGAGCCTTGCGTGCCTGCCACAGCGGCCACACCAGCGCCCAGACCAGCCAGACAAGCGCCAGCCCCGCCGCCACAAGCAGCAGCCTTTCGATCAGGCTCCAGCTTTCGCCTAGAACGCGGCCCAGCGGCGAAAGCAGCCACTCCAGAAACTCGCCCAGCGACTTGAGCCAAGGGGAGGGTTCGCGCGGGGGATCAGGGGCAAGCGGGGCAAACTGGATATCGCCCGCTTCGCGCATTGCCCGCCACGCGGCGTCTGCCGTCGCAGCATCATCGCCTGCCGAAGGTGCCGCCGTCAGTTTCGTCACGCTCGCAACCTTGCACGGGTCCGGCAGGCGGGCAAGTGCTCTTGCGTCCGGGGCGCTATCCCCTGATTCGCTCCATCGGATAGGTGCCGAGCATCCGCAGGTCCTTGGCGAAGAAGCCCAGTTCCTCGAAGGCAAGATCCACCGCACGCTCGCCCGGCGCGCCCACGATGTCGGCATAGAAGGCCGTAGCGGCAAAGCTTGCGCCGCGCTGGTAGCTTTCCAGCTTGGTCATGTTGACGCCGTTGGTGGCAAAGCCGCCCAGCGCCTTGTAGAGCGCGGCGGGAATGTTGCGCACCTCGAAAACGAACGTGGTCATCGCCGGGCCGCTGATCGTTGCCGGATCGCGCGGGGTTCTTGAAAGGATCACGAAGCGCGTGGTGTTGTCGTGCGCGTCCTCGACGTTGTCCTCGATCACCTTCAGGCCATAGAGTTCGGCCGCGATGCGCGGGGCAAGTGCCGCCACCTGCGGATCGCCCAGTTCGGCGACATAGGCCGCCGCTCCTGCCGTATCGGCATGGCTCATCGGCACGATCCCGCGTTCGCGCAGGTAGAAGCGCGATTGGCCAAGGGCTTGCGGATGGCTGTAGGCCGCGGTGAAGGGACCATCGCCCAGCGCCATCAGCGCGGCGTGAATCTCCAGAAAATGCTCGCCCACGATGGACAGGCCGCTTTCCGGCAGCAGGAAGTGGATGTCCGCCACGCGCCCGTGCTGCGAGTTCTCGATCGGGATGATCGCGCATCCGGCGCGGCCTTCCTTCACCGCATCGAGCGCGTCCTCGAACGAGAAACAGGGAAGCGGCAGGCAGCCCGGCAGGGCCTCCATCGCCGCGCGGTGCGAATTGGCCCCCGGCGCGCCCTGAAACGCAACCGCCCGCGCCGGATCGGCGGCGGCTTCGGCAGTCAACTTCTCGACCAGGGCAAGGGCGGGGGCGGGGTAGCTTTGCATGGTCTGCGCGCGTTAGGCTGCTCGGTGCTTGCGGGCAAGTGACAAGACTTTTTTGTGGGCTTTTTGGGTGTCAAATCATCTTGCGCTGCGGCATGGCGCTGACTAGAGCGTCCCCGAACTCGCGCGGGTGCTGGCATAGGGTCGGCGTGCGCCAATGGGGCTCTTAAATGGACGATCGTTTCAATACCATCGCCGGATGGACCTTGTTCGGAGGCATCGTGGCTCTGGGCCTGTCCAGTCTTTCCGGTCACTACTTCCTTGCCGACAAGGCGCACCGCCCCGAAAAGATGGGTTATCCGATCGAAGGAGTCGAGGAAGAAGCCGCTGCGGGCGGCGAAGCCGAACTGCCCCTGCCGAACCTTCTGGCCGCCGGTGATGTCGCCAAGGGCGAAGCCGTGTTTGCCAAGTGCAAGGCCTGCCACACCGGCAATGAAGGCGGCGCCAACGGCATCGGCCCCAATCTCTGGGGCATTCTCGGCAAGCCCATCGGCAAGCACGCGGCCGGCTTTGCCTATTCGGCAGATCTGGCAGGCAAGGGCGGCAACTGGGACTTCGCCACGATGAACGAATGGCTGAAGAACCCCAAGGCATTCGCCGCCGGAACCAAGATGTCGTTTGCCGGTCTTGCCAAGGCTGAAGACCGCGCCAACGTGATCCTCTATCTCAACTCGCTCGGCTCCAACCTGCCGCTGCCTGCCGCCGAAGCAGCCCCTGCCGCGGCCGCTCCGGCCGATGCCGCAGCCGAAGGCGCCGCTGCCAGCGAAGCCGCTGCGGAAGCTCCCGCCGCCGGTTGATCAAAGGCTGCACGAGACATCGAAAGGGCGTCCGAACCAGCTTCGGGCGCCCTTTTCGCGTCAGGCCCTTTTCGCGTCAGGCCCTTTTCGCATCAGGCAGGGTCAGCTTGCCCGGCCCTTGAACCCCTGCGCAATGACATACCACTCCGAGGAGTCCTTGCGGCTGGCGGGGGGCTTGGCGTGCTTCACGGTGGCGAAGTTCTTCTTGAGAATGGCCAGCAGTTCCGCATCCGTCCCGCCGGCAAAGACCTTGGCCACGAACGCGCCGCCCGGCGCCAGCGTGTTGACGGCAAAGTCCACCGCCGTTTCCACCAGCCCCATGGTGCGCAGATGGTCGGTCTGCTTGTGCCCGACGGTATTGGCGGCCATGTCGGAAATCACCAGATCGGGCGGCCCGTCCAGCGCATCCTGCAAGGCTTGCGGGGCCTCGTCGGCCATGAAGTCCATCTGGAAGATGGTCACGCCCTCGATCGGTTCGGTCGGCAGGAGATCGATGCCCACGATCTTTGCCGCGGGGGATTTCCGGCGCACCACCTGGCTCCATCCGCCCGGCGCGATGCCGAGGTCCACCACCCGCTTTGCTCCCTTGAGCAGGCCGAACTTCTCGTCGAGTTCGATGAGCTTGAACGCCGCGCGGCTGCGCCAGCCTTCGGCCTTGGCCTGCTTGACATAGGGGTCGTTGAGCTGGCGCGAAAGCCAGCGGACCGAAGACGCCGATCGCCCCTTGGCGCTTTTCAGGCGTTCATTGGGGTTCTTGCCCGAACGGCTCATGCCGCTTCCGTTCGGTGCGACGGCGGGCCTTGCGGGCGCCGCGGCGGGCGCGTGTCGGTGCTGATCGACATGAGGCTGCGCAGGATGCCCTCGCGGATGCCCCGGTCGGCAATGCCGAGGCGGCTTGCAGGCCAGATGTCGAGTATGGATTCGAGGATGGCGCAGCCCGCCACGACCAGATCGGAGCGTTCGCGCCCGATGCAGGGCAGGGCCACGCGCTGGGCCGGGCTCATGGTGGAAAGCCGTCTGCTGATGTCGCGCATCGCCTCGGCAGGAACGACCAGACCGTCGACCGCGCGCCGGTCATACTGGGGCAGGGCAAGATGCAGGCTGGCCAGCGTCGTCACCGTGCCGCTCGTTCCCAGCAGGCGGATGCCGCCGCCGTCGCCTGCGACGCTGCCTCCGAGCGGCCTGACCCGCTGGGCGAACTCGGCAAAACCTTCGTCCACCCTGCGGCGCATCTCGGCATAGGCGGCCGCGCGCGCGGCCGGATCATCGGCAATCGCGCCGATGCTTTCGGTCAGCGATACCACGCCCCATGGCACCGATTGCCAGTCAAGGATGCGCGGCACGGTCTCGCCGGTTTCCACCAGCACCATTTCGGTCGATCCGCCGCCGATGTCGAAGATCATCGCCGGACCGCTGCCCTGCTCCAGCAGGATATGGCAGCCCAGCACCGCAAGCCGCGCCTCTTCCTGCGCGGTGATGATGTTCAGGTGAATGCCGGTTTCGGCCAGCACCCGGTCGATGAAGGCCTGCCCGTTGCTGGCGCGGCGGCAGGCTTCGGTCGCCACCGAGCGGGCAAGGTGGACGTTGCGCTTGCGCAGCTTGTCGGCGCAGACATGCAGCGCGGCCAGCGCCCGGTCCATGGCTGCATCGGAAAGGCGCCCCGTCTGCGCCAGACCTTCGCCCAGCCGCACCACGCGGCTGAATGCATCGATCACGGTGAAGTGTTCACCCGAAGGCCGCGCAATCAGCAACCGGCAATTGTTGGTGCCCAGATCGATCGCGGCATAGGCCTGGCGATGGCCTGTTCCGCTGCGGCTCTGCACAGGCCAGCCCGCCGCGCGTTCGGGCAAGGCGGCGCTGGCTAAATCTGCCGGCGCAGCACCGGTTGCAATCCGCACCGGTGCATCGCTTGCTGCCATCGTGGCCGCGCCGCGCGGTGCAGGCGGCCTGGGCGTGCCGGCCAGTTCGGAAGAGGGGCTGCTGCTCCTGACCTTGCCACGCGGCTTGCGAGGCTTCTTGCGCTGCCCCTTCTTGCTGCCGAATCGTGCGCCCTGCCGGCCATCATGCCCACTGCTCTGTCCAGTGGCCGGCGGAATGGATCCCGCCATCGTTCACAAATCGCTTATGTTTTCCCGCACTGCCTGATGCCGCCGGGTACTTGATTGTGATGCTAGCGTTGCAATGCCCTGCCCGCAAGACCGGCAACCAAAAATGGCGTTTCAACCGCTTGACTCAGACCAGCCCGCCGCCTAGTTGCGCACCCCACACTGCCCCGTCGTCTAATGGCAAGACTACGGATTCTGATTCCGTCTATCGAGGTTCGAATCCTCGCGGGGCATCCATTTACCTACATCTAACGCCTTGAATTCCATCTACTTTCTAGGTGGCCGGTGAGATGTGTTCCCACATTCGTTCCCACGTTGCGGTTTTGCTACATGGCTGCGCCCGCTGCCTCTCCCTTAGGTGTGAAGCGCACGCAGAGGACTGATTCGCTCTGAAATGGCGTCAGATGACTCGGGATAGCCAGACCCAATGGCAAAAGACTCCCACCCCCACCGGGTGGGACCACAGCCCTTACACCCCCGGGTGGTCTCTTGCCTTTCCCGTTCACCGCAAGCCCTACTTGGGAAAGCTGGGAAGCTGGCATGATGCGACAACAGATGGTATTATAATACCATGGCCACACCTGCTTGCAGTATCTGCCAACGCTCTGACCTGACCGCGATTGACGCGGCATTATCGGCTGGCGGCACACTCATTCCCACCTCGGCGCATTTCGGCGTTAGCAAGTCCGCCCTCGGGCGGCACCGGGCCAATTGCCTCGCCCCCAAGCTGAAGGCAGCAGCGAAGGTGGTGGAACCCATCCGTGAAAGCCGTGCGCCGGTTCAGCGGGCCAAAGCGATTCTGACGGGTGAAATGCCAAGCGCAGCGGAGGTGTTGACGCTGACCGGCTTGCTGGATCGGCTGGGCAGGTCGTTGGATCGACTGGAAGGTGCTGCGGACGCAGCTGCAACCGATAACCTGCACTCGGCACTGGCGGCGGTTAGCGGCCAACTTCATCGGGGGGTGGAGGCAGCAGCGAAGTTGCAGGGCCTCTACGCCGAACCGGAGACGCAGCAACAGGCCAAGTTCAGCGTAAATATCGTAATACCCTCACCCACAAGCGAGCGTTGACGACAGAACACCTCAGCCGCTGAACACGTGCCGGCCTTGTTCTGCTCATTGTCCAAGACCTCTTTTCAGTAGGAGGTATCTAGATTCCGGCTGGACGGTCTTATCCGTATAACAGCTTCCGGTAGGCGCATACTCAAGGACTTTTCCGTCCTTAATGTAGAATATGTTGTTACAGCTTATGGTTCCGGAGCTGCACCGCGAGAACGCTGATGCGTTGACATATCCGCCACCGCCATATGCATTTCCGCTCCCGTAGCAGCTAGCATAATCTCCTGAATTTATATAATTTCTAATTTCAACGCCGCCATCAGTCAGAGTCTTTACCAACTTCATAGTGATAAAAAGAGAGTGAGTATCTAGGGCCTCGACGGGAACACCTTTCCAGCTATCTAAATCGACTTGCCTAACCGTAGCGCAAGCAGAAAGCGCAGATATTGAAGCCATCAGCAACATAGCAGTCGGTTTTTTCAACTTGTTGGTCATATTCCCCCCTTTTCCGGATCAACCCCGCCATTGAGCGATTTCGCCGCCGATGGTTCGTTTGGCCTACGATCCCAACGTACGCAAGAGGGAGGCAAACGCAAGGTGGTTCTGTCGGTTTTGTCACCTGTATTGGGCGCAGGGGGTGTTATGTGGAGGCGATCCAGATGTGTAGAAAACACATATAGAACACCCTGACAAAACCGACAGAACTTGCTGGCATCACCACTTGCTGCCCTGTGCCAGCGGGCTGACCTGCCACCGCTTGGAGGGCCGCCCCCCTGCCGCTGAAGGTTGGACCACAACCGGACGAACCCAATCGGCATCTTCCAGCACGGCCAGCACGTTCGCCACGCTCTCGGGCGTATCGCAGCCAGCCCATCCCCTGCGCTGAGCCTCGCGAGAGGTGAATTCCCCGGTGACTTCGCCACGCGACATGCGTGCCGCGATCTGGCGAGCCGGTTCGGCGTAAACGTCATGGGCCGACATGTGATAGACCCGCTTGGCGTGGGAGAGATAGAACCGCGAAGCGGCGATGGCCCGTTCCATCACGGGGCCAGAAACATCGCCCTGGCACCCTTCCACAGCGTGGATGACCAGCGCCACCGTGGCGATAACCTTGGGCTGCTTCATCACATGCTGGCGATAGGCCTCCATCAACTCGGTGTTGCGGGCCTCAGCCAGTTGCTTGGCATACTCCCCCTGCCAGAGCGCCATGGCCGCATCGGACAGCCGGAAATGCGGCAGCGTGGTGCCGAGCATCGAAGCGACCGCGCCGTGGGCAACCGGGTCGTAATCCACAAGCCCCGCGATGGCGTCCTGCCCTGCGGCCCACTTGCCGATGTCGTAAAGCATATCGACCAGATGCGTATGCGCCACCGGGTCGGGCATGGTCATCAGACCGAACCGCTGCACAAAGCCATCGGCCTGCCTACCTTCACGTGCCGCGCCGAGCAGGATGCGAAGCAGCGGTTCCGGCTGGATGTTGCCGATAACCGACACGCAAAGCCGGGGGATGTAAACCGCGCCACGCCCGATGCGGTCCGTTTGGAAGCTGCCACTGCCGGTATGCGCGGCGAGGTAGAACGCTTTGCCGGGCTGATTTTTCGGGTCCGCCATCTGCGCGAACAGGCCGGAGGCTTCATCGTCCAGCACCACCACCGGGCCGCCTTCGGTCAGGGCACTGAGCGCTTCGGGCGTCGCGTTGTTGGTGACGGCCCGGCGCAGCGGCGGTGCGACAGGTTCCGGCGGCACCTGCGCCGGGGGCTTGCCCTTGACCGCCGCTGCCTTCGCCGCCTTCACCTGCACATCATACACGATCTTGTTAGCCTGATACCCGGCCAGCCCGACCTGATGTTCCTGCCGATACCGTTCCTCCACCCGGTTCAGCGCCTCCCGCGCGGGAGCAAGGCCAGGCGTCTTGTGCGAGGAAACCGGGGCGATGTTGAGCGCCCAGCTATTCGGCGTCTCGAACCAAGGCCCGTGTTGCTTGAGCGCCAGTTGCACCTTGCCGCTGAGCAGCGATCCGCACGCGGCCAGCACGTTGGAGGCGACGAATTCGCGGCTCATGGGGATGGAGTCGGCATAGCTAACAACCATGTCGGCCAACACGGCAGGCAGGAACCGTGCCTCCCACGGCAGGACCGGCAGCGGTGCGCGCCCGATCGGTGAAGGGACAGGCCAGCCACCCCCTGCGGATTCACTCCCTGCGTCACCCGTGTTGAAACGAAGCGTCCCGAGGGTGATCGGCGACTTGGTGAAGCCACGGAAGGGACAAGCCGCGCAGACCTGCGGCTTGCACGTCCCAAGGGTTTTGCAAAGCGTGGGGCCATACGCTCTGAGCCGGTCCAGCTTCGCTTGGGTTTCGGCGCGGGAATAGTCCGGGTGCCCCTTGGACCATTCGTGGCACAGCGCCTCGCCCTGAACCGTATGGCGAAGCACCCCGAGGCATGCCCGCCATTCCTCCTCGCCCTGATTCTGGCCCTTGGAATCGCGCATCGCGCCGATGATCGCGCAGCGGTCGGCAACCTGTTCCGCGTCGGAAGGCGGAAAGTCGGTCATGACCGAGACGAGGCCGGTATCGTTCGCGGGCGTCCGCCGGATCGCCAGTTCCCCCTGCCAGCAGCCAAGCAGCGCGTCGGGAATCAGCGGGATGTTGCGCCAGTCCCCAGCTCCGTCCCACTGGTAGGGCTGCCCGGTGCGGGGGTGGATCGAAGGCGGCAACACGTCCTGATCGCTCTTGCCGTCACGCGTGGCGCAACGAAATTCCAGCACCATGCCGTTCGGGCCGTTGATCTTCACGGTTTCCACTGGCGCGCTGCCCGGCGGCAGACGGTAAAGCAGCTTGCCCTTGCCCGAGCGCCCCGAGTTGATCGCCACCGCACCGGGCGCGGCGAACAGTTGGCCAAGGTTGATCCCCCGTGCCAGCAGCCATGCCGCTGCCTCCGCGTCATTGTCGATGTCCAGTGCCATTGTGCCGGAGTAGGCGTGGAGCAGCCCCACGCCCTCCTTCAGCTTTGCCGCCGTATCCGGATCGGTGATCGCGTTGGCACGTTCGTTCCAGCCGCGCGACCGGGGGCCTTTGCTGCCCGCGGCGACCGGGCACAGGGCCATGTCGTGCAGGACATATTCGGCGGCAAGCTGGCCGGTGGCAAAAGCCACCGGCACGTTGATCGGGTCAGGCATGGACCACCTCGCAGGCGGCAAGCGTCTCGTCGATCAGGCGCAGCGTGTATTCCAGCACTTCGACAAGACAAACCATCATCGGCACGCCCTTGGGGAGTGCCAGCCCCACCGTGGCGGCAGGGAGGATGTCTTGCAGCACAGCGTCGGAAAAACGCTTCAGCAGGTCGGGGCGCGCCATCACCTCAAGGCCGGGCACAGCTTCGTACCCGAGCACAAAGGGGATCCACCGGCGAAACACATTTGCCGTCCAAGCTCGACGCTCATGCGCGAAGCAGCCCCCGAGGTAGTCGTCGCCCCCTCCCTTCACCGGATGCCGTTCGTAGTCGAGTACAGCACGTGCGGTTCGGAGCGTGGGGGTAAGCGCTCGCCTTGCGTCGGCGAGCTTGTAGGGGTTTCCCGGAAGCTGCAGGGGGTGTGCCTTCCGGTCCTCATAGGCCTTCTTAAAGGCGGCTGACGGCGCGAGGTTCTTGACCATGGGTTACGCCTCCCCGCCGGTGTTATCGTTGGCAGCATTCGCGAGCCATGCGGCGATGTCGGAACGCCGCCAGCGTGAAGCGCGCCCCAGCTTGACGGGGCGAGGGAACCGGCCCGCCTTCATTTCGGAATAAATCCAGCTATGCCCCATCCTGATTTCGGCAGTGAGGTCGGCAAGGTCGAAGAGCCCGGTGGGCTCCTGCGCGGTGGAAGTGTCAGGCAGCGTCATTTCAGTGACTCCGGCCCGGACGGACTGCCCATGCAGTCCTGATATTCCGGGTCGGCAGTCCAGCTACAGCAGCGGAAGTCGCGCGGATTTAGTCCTTAATTCGGTGAATTGTTTTTGGCTTTGGCCCTGAGCGCGAGATCGCTCCGAACGTTGTCGCACAAGCCAGCCCATTTTGAGTGCGGCACCGCATGGCCGCACGCGCGCCATGCCGTGTCAGCAATGTTAGCCGTGATATTCAAATACGGCTTCGCGCTCGTCACACCTCCCGAACGTGCGCGCCCTTCAATCTCGGCAGCACTTGGCGCTTGGCACTTCCCCGCAACTAGCTTCCACGCATCGACACAGGCTATCAGGAACCGGCGATCCCCGACATTTGGCTTGCGCCCGAGCAGTTGCACGTGTCGGGGCACTTCAGCCCACGACCACATGGGCTTGGCTTCACACCACCACCATTGAAGCGCATCTGCGATCACTTTCAGCAGTAGCTTGCGCTTGCCAATGGCCAGTGATCGCACGGCTGGGATCGCCCAAAGTCTTCTACGCAGCCTCTCCTTTTGCAGCCTGGTGAGCGGTTCCCCGATACCTACAGCAATGGGGATCGGCCTGTTCGGGGCCGGAAGCCCAAGTTTCGCGGCGAGCTTTTCGGCAGCGTTGGGGAGCAAGTCGCGCTCTTCCCGCGTCAGCGCACCTCTACGGGTCCTTTTATACCAGCCACCGAGTACGCCAACGCGCATGGTCGTCATGCTTGCGATGCCATGAGCGATACCACATTGTTTTCGGCGCTTGCGCCAGACAGTAGCGGCGAGACAAACATCCCCCATGCATCCATGAGTGTGCGGCGCATGTCGCGCAGGTCCGTGCGTAGATAGGCTTGCTCGGTCGATGTTCCCACCCGGTGGGCCAGTGCCATTTCCGACACCATCGCCGGAATGGTGGGCATTTTCTCGGCAGCCCAGACGCGAAACGCGGAGCGGAAGCCATGCACCGTCTCAGTGCGGTGGGCGAGACGCATGATCTTGGTCAGCGACATATCCGAGAGAGGGCCACCTTTCGTGCCCGGAAACACAAGGCCTTTACGTGCGTCTTCAGGCGCAAGTCGCTCCAGCAAGGCAATCGCTGCGTTGCTCAGGGTGACGACATGCGCGTCCTTCATCTTCATCATGTCGGCGGGGCGCGACCACGTGCGCGCCTCAAGGTCGATTTGCTCCCACCTAGCCTGTCGCACCTCGCCAGAGCGCGCTGCCGTCAGGATGGCGAACATCATGGCGTTGCGGCTGGCCGACTGCCCCTTGCCCAACTGATCCGCAAAAAATTCGGGCACTTCTGCAAACGGCATTGCGGCAAAGTTTCCGCCGCGGGCTTGGCGTGACAGGCCGGACTTCATTTCGCGGGCATCTGGAAGGGCCTCCGTGCGCCAGCCTTGCGCTTTAGCGAAGGCCAGAACCTGAACAATACGCGCGCGCACCTTCTTGGCCATGACCGGCTTGTCGGTCCAGATTGGCGCCAGCGCCAAGAGGATCTCGGGGGCACCAATGGCGTCGACCGTCAACTTGCCGAGCTTGGGGTTTGCATGTTCTTGAAGTGAGGCGAGGAAAGCCTTGGCGTTCTTTTCCGCTAAACCGGGGGCCAGCGCCTTGTGTGCCGAGGTCACCGCCTCGGCAAACGTGGGGATCACCCGTCGTTCCTTGTCTCGTTCCGCAACGGGGTCGGCCCCAGCTTTGGCCAGCTTACGCAGGGCGGCAGCTTTTTCGCGTGCTTCCGCCAGTGTGAGCGATTTGCGGAGCATAAGAGACGTGGCATCCAACGGATTGTGAGCGCCGAATGCATCGCGGCCAGAGCTGTCAACGTCTGCTGTCCCGAGTCCAATGTCGCGCCGCTTGCCCTGATACTGAACCCTGAGCACGAACGTGCGCGCGCCCGACTCCTTGACGTAAAGAAAGAGGCCATCGCCGTCCGCGTGTCGTCCCGGCTTGGCGTTCTTAACCTTGATCGCCGTCAGCTTGCCCATATGCATCTTGTTCCCACGTTTGTTCCCACACTTTGGGGTGGATGCTGGCGGGAGTCAATGGGGCTTGGCGGACAAGAAATCTAGATAAATACAGTGTTGTTAGCATGTTATGAGAAGGTCACGGGTGAGCGTGGACGTGGATTATAATCCTCGCGGGGCATCCACCTTCTTCCTGATTTTCCGGTTCGTTGTGGGTGCAAGTGCCTCTTGCGCTTTGCCTTTTGCGGCCCGACTTAGTGTGGCATGACAGAAGAAGAGAAGAGGCAGCACGAGCTGACCAGCCGCAAGTTCTACAAGGCCGAGCAGGAAGCCGGTTTTGTCGAAAGCCACTCGCAGGCCACACCCCAGCAGCAGCATCCGGCCTATCGCCTCGCGTTTCGCGACATCGATTTCCTGCTGCGCGAGGAACTGCGCCCGGTGCGTTTCCAGCTTGAACTGCTCAAGCCCGAAATGCTGCTGGAAGAGGCCGGGGTGGGATCGACCCTTGTCATCTATGGTTCCGCGCGCATTCCCGCGCCCGATCAGGCAGAGGCTCTTGTAGCCGCCGCCGATACGCCGGAGCGCCGCGCCGTTGCCGAACGGCTGGCCGCCAAGGCGGGCTATGTCGAACAGGCGCGCAGGCTGGCCTACATCGCCAGCAAGTGCGCACCGGTAGAGGACGGCAAGCGCCAGTTCGTGGTCTGCTCCGGCGGCGGGCCGTCGATCATGGAGGCCGCCAATCGCGGCGCGCACGAGGCGGGGGCCGAATCGGTCGGTCTCAATATCGTCCTCCCGCACGAACAGGCGCCCAACGCCTTTGTCACGCCGCACCTTTCGTTCCAGTTCCACTACTTCGCGCTGCGCAAGATGCACTTCCTGATCCGCGCGCGCGCCGTGGCAGTGTTTCCGGGCGGTTTCGGCACGCTCGACGAGTTCTTCGAGCTGCTCACCCTCATCCAGACCGGCAAGATGCAGCCGATCCCCATCCTGCTGTTCGGCAAGGACTTCTGGAACAGGATCGTCAATTTCGAGGCATTGGCGGACGAAGGCGTGATCAATCACGCCGATCTTGACCTGTTCACCCCGGTCGAAACCGCCGAGGAGGCATGGCAGCACATCGTGCGGTTCTACGATCTCGATTGCTGAACCGGGTTCGGCGGACGAAAGGGGCGGATGCAGGGACGGTTGCGCGTTCAGCGCACCGCCTGATGGCCCAGCGGCCCGTTCCCGGTGCCGAAACCGGGGGCGGCCAGCATCGCCGCGCGGACGAAATCGCGCGCGTCCTCGACCGCGTCTTCCAGCGATGCCCCGCTGGCAAGGAAAGTGGCGATCGCGCTCGACATCGTGCAGCCGGTGCCGTGGGCATGGCGCGTGACGATGCGCGGCGCGGTCCATACCCGGTCGTCCTTGCCGGGCACGACCAGCCGGTCCGTCACCTCATCGCCTTCGGAATCGCCGCCCTTGGCGATATAGGCAATGCCGCGCGCGCGCATGGCCGCATCGCCGCCCAGCGCCTCCAGTTCCGGCACATTGGGCGTGGTCAGCGTGGCAATGGCCATCAGCCGCTCGAACCCGGCGATGGTGGCGGCATCGGCCAGCACCGCGCCGCTGGTGGCGATCATCACCGGATCGAACACGATCGGCACGGCAAGGCGTTCCAGCCGGTCGGCGACGACGGCGGCAATCTCCGGCGCGCCGAGCATCCCGATCTTCACCGCATCGACGCCGATGTCGTTCACGCAGGCATCGATCTGTGCGGCAACCATCGCCGGATCGACCGGCGTTGCCGCGTGGACGCCGGTGGTGTCCTGCGCGGTCAGGGCGCAGATGGCGGTCATGGCATAGCCGCCAAGCATGGTGATCGTCTTGATGTCGGCCTGAATCCCCGCGCCGCCGCCCGAATCGGAACCGGCAATCGAAAGCACGCGAACGGGTTGCATGTCAGCTCCTGGACCTGCGCCGGGTTGAGGGGGGATACTTCGCGTGGAGCGCCCTGGCGCGGGTGGGCCGGTCCATCAGTTCGCCGCCGCAGCCGGGGCAGCGGTCATCGAGTGCGTCGGCACATTCCGCGCAGAAGGTGCACTCCAGCGAACAGATGAACGCGCCGGGGGCCTCGGCCGGAAGATCGGCACCGCACCGCTCGCAATCGGGGCGCATCTCCAGCATCAGGCCGCCTTGCGCACGGCGGCGCAGATCTGTTCGACGACGGCTTCCACTTCGGCGGCATCGTCGCCTTCGGCCATGACGCGGATGACCGGTTCGGTCCCCGATGGACGGATCACCAGCCGCCCCTTGCCTGCAAGCCGGGCTTCGGCTTCGGCGATGGTTTCCTGCACGCGGCTGTCTTCCAGCGGCTTGCCGCCCGCAAAGCGCACGTTCTTCAGAAGCTGGGGAACCGGATCGAACTGGTGGAGCAGTTCGCTCGCGGGCTTGCCGCTCGATACCAGCGCGGAAAGCACTTGCAGCGCAGCCACGGTGCCATCGCCGGTGGTCGCATGGTCGGTCAGGATCATGTGGCCTGATTGCTCTCCGCCCACGTTGAAGCCGCCCGCTTTCATGCGTTCAAGCACGTAACGGTCGCCCACGGCGGTGCGTTCAAGGGTCAGCCCATGGGCATTGAGATGCCGTTCAAGGCCAAGGTTCGACATCACCGTGGCCACCACGCCGCCGCCGCGCAACTGGCCGCGTGCCGCCAGCTGCGTGCCGATCAGCGCCATGATCTGGTCGCCGTCCACGGTCTGGCTCTTCTCGTCGACCACGATCAGCCGGTCGGCATCGCCATCAAGCGCAATGCCGATATCCGCGCGGGTTTCGCGGACCTTGGCCTTGATCGCATCGAGGTGGGTGGAACCGACATTGAGGTTTATGTTCTTGCCGTTGGGTTCAACCCCGATGGCGATGACTTCCGCCCCCAGTTCCCACAAGGCCGAAGGGGTGACGTGATAGGCCGCGCCATTGGCGCAATCGAGCACGATCCTGAGACCATCGAGGCGCACATTGTCGGGCAGGCTGCCCTTGACCGCGTGGATATAGCGGCCGCGCGCATCCTCGATCCGGCGGGCGCGGCCCACCTGCGAGGCATCGGCGAGCGGCAGTTCCTGCGACAGCATGGCCTCGATCGCGAGTTCGGCTTCGTCGGAAAGCTTGTAGCCATCAGGGCCGAACAGCTTGATGCCATTGTCCTCGAACGGGTTGTGGCTGGCCGAGATCATCACGCCGAGATCGGCCCGCATCGAGCGCGTGAGCATGGCCACCGCCGGTGTCGGCATCGGGCCGAGGAGGACCACGTCCATCCCCACCGAGGTGAAGCCTGCCACCATCGCGCTTTCCATCATGTAGCCCGAAAGGCGCGTGTCCTTGCCGATCACCACGCGGTGGCGATGATCGCCGCGCTGGAAATAGGTGCCTGCTGCCTGCCCCACTTTCATGGCCGTGGCGGCGGTCATCACCCCGGCATTGGTCCGGCCCCGGATGCCATCGGTGCCGAAGAACTTGCGTGCCATCGAACGGCTCTTCCCTTGATTGCTTGCGCCTCATGTCAGAGGGCGCACGTTGCCATGCCGTGCGACATAGCTAATGTCACCTCAAGATGACCTTACCAACCAGCGAAAATTCGTCCACCGTGTCGCCCGCGGCACCCTCGATGACCTTGCCGCCCATTGCGCAGGTGCCCGCCGCCTGGACATTTCTGGGTCTGCTGGGCGGTCTGGCGGCGGGGGCGGGCGTGGCCTTTGCCGCGCCGCAGGCCTTGCCTGTGGTGGAAACGTGGGTGCAGCCGGTTGGCGAAATGTGGCTCAGGGCCTTGCAGGCCACCATCGTCCCGCTGGTGGCGGCGCTGCTTTTCACCGGGGTCACGCAGACCGTCGCCACGGCCAGCGCGGGCGCGCTGGCGCGGCGCAGTCTGGGGCTGTTCCTGATGGTTCTGGCATTCAGCGCGGCCATGTCGCTCGTGCTGACGCCCGCGCTGATCGCGCTCCTGCCGATACCCGGCGATGCGGCCGAGGCGCTGCGCCAGACCCTTTCGGGCAGGGAGGCCGGCCCCGTGCCGGGGATTGCCGATTTCCTGCGATCGATCGTGCCCACCAATGTGCTGGATGCTGCCGCCAATGACCGGATGCTGCCGCTGATCCTGTTCATGGCGGTCTTCGCGCTGGCCGTCACGCGCATTGCCCCACCGCAGCGCGAGGTGATGAGCGCATTCTTCGCCGCCATTGCCTCGGCCATGCTGGTGGTGATCGGCTGGGTTCTGGCGCTTGCCCCGCTCGGTGTCTTCGCGCTCAGCCTTGCGGTGGCAGCGAAGAGCGGCACGGCCGTCATCGGTGCGCTGGCGCACTATATCCTGATCGTGGCGCTGGCGGGATCGGGCGTGGTCATCGCCGGGTATGTTCTGGCGGTGGTTCTCGCCCGCAAGCCGCTGGGCGCCTTTGCGCGGGCCATGGTGCCGGTGCAGACCTTTGCGCTGTCCACGCAGTCCTCGCTCGCCTCGCTGCCCGCGATGCTTGGCGCGTGCCGCAATCTGGGCCTGCGCGAGACGACTGCCGAGTTCGTCATGCCGCTGGCGGTTGCGCTGTTCCGCGCCACCAGTCCCGCGATGAATCTGGCCGTGGCCGTCTATGTGGCGCATCTTTACGGCGTGGCCTTGACGCCCATGGCGATGATCGCCGGATTTGCCGTGGCAATCCTCGTTTCGCTCAGTTCGGTCAGCCTGCCCGGTTCGATCAGCTTCGTGGCATCGGTGGGGCCAATCGCCATTGCCATGGGCGTTCCGGTGGAACCGCTGGCCCTGCTCGTGGCGGTCGAAGTCCTGCCCGATCTCATGCGCACGCTGGGCAACGTGACCATGGATGTCGCCGTCACGGCCGCTGTCGACCGGGCGCAGACGGCAGACGACATGCATGAGGCGCAACTGTCCGTGCAGGAATAGCACGCCCCTAAGGCCCGGTTCGCCGCCCATGCCAAGGCAACCAAAGCCCCTTTCCCGCGTTGATCGGACACATCTCCTTTCAATCAGGGAAACACGCAATGTCCATTATCCTGCCCCCGCTGCCCTATGCCGAGGATGCGCTGGCCCCGGCCATCTCCGCGGCCACGATGCAGACGCACCACGGCAAGCATCACCGGGCCTATGTCGAAAAGACCAATGCCGCGGTCGAGGGCACCGATCTGGCCGATGCACGGCTTGAGGCGATCATCTCCGCCGCACAGGACCGCGGTGACAGGGCGCTGTTCAACAATGCCGCGCAGAGCTGGAACCACGCCTTCTACTGGAACAGCCTCTGCCCCTCAGGCAGCGCGCCTGCCGGGCCTCTTGCTGCGGCGATCGATGCTGCGTTCGGCTCGATTGCAGCACTGAAGGACGAACTTGCGGCACAGGGCGCCGCGCACTTTGCTTCGGGATGGGTCTGGCTGGTGCTGCGCGATGGCAGGCTTGCGGTTGAACAGACGCATGATGCGCAGACCTTCGCCATCGACGCGGTCAGGCCGCTGCTGGTGATCGACCTGTGGGAGCACGCCTATTACCTCGATCACCGGAACCTGCGGCCCGATTATCTGAGGGCCGTGATCGATCGGCACCTGAACTGGGATTTCGCGGCGGCCAATCTGGCCCGCGAAGGCAACTGGGCCTATCCTGCCTGACAGGGCTTGCTCCCCCGCCATGCGGGGGAGCCTCAGTCGAACGCGCCGGACTGAACGGTTTCTTCAAGTTCGCCCATGATCGCGGCATGGGCCACCGCATCGTCCGTGCTGCGGCGCGGAATCTGCCCGTCCTCGATCATCTGGCTGAGCGCGGCGCGGGCGCGGCCGACGCGGCTCTTGATCGTTCCCACCGCGCAGCCGCAGATCTGGGCCGCTTCCTCGTAGCTGAAGCCGCCCGCACCCACGAGCAGCAGGGCCTCGCGCCGTTCCGGCGGCAGGGTCAGCAGCGCCCGGTGCAGGTCGGACAGGTGCATCGGATCTTCCTGCGATGCCGGGGCCACCAGCGTGCGTTCGGCCACGCCTTCGTCATAATCGGCACGGAAGCGGTTGCGGCGCATGTCGGTGAGGTAGGCGTTGCGCAGGATGACGAAGGTCCAGGCGCGCATCGAGGTGCCGGGTTCGAACCGGGCCTGCGCGGACCATGCCTTGAGCAGGGCTTCCTGCACCAGATCATCGGCAAGATCGGCGCGGCCGCACAGCCCCCGCGCAAAGGCGCGCAGATGCGGGATCACGCCCGTCAGTTCCCGCTTGAACGCCGCCGGATCGACGGCGGGGCGGGGGGGCGCGGCGCTATCGGATTCAGCCATTGGCCGGATCGTCCAGCTTGTCGAGGAGCTGCGCGAAAGTGTCGGGCAAAGGCTCGTCCAGCACGGAATCATAGAGCCGTTTCAGCCCGTCGGCCCACGCGGGGGCCTGTGTCCGGGCGCTCTTGCGCCGCGGCTGGGCGGGCTTCATCGGCTGGTCCTTCGTCATGCGCTGCGACAACGCTGCTCCCTCCGGGGACAGATACTCGAACAAGGGTGGCCGCAAGGGGCGGCACGGATAAGCACAATGGCATCCGCCGGTCATGTCCGCCAGTGTCGGGTGCTGGCCGATGCTCGCGGCAGATTTCGGTTATGGAACGATATTGTCGCCCGTCGGTTCCCGGTTTGCAGCAGCGCGGGGCGCATTTCGTTTGCCTTCGCTGCGGGCATTCGGCCAAGTCGGCGGATCGGGTGAAGAAAGGACATCGGCAGGCGCAATGGAGAAGCTTCTCGCCCAGAAGAAGCTCGCCCCGCGGTGGTATGAGCGGTTTCCGCGGGCGGTGCCGATCGGCATCTTCGTGCTGACCATGGCGATCACCCTGCTCAGCGTCTTTGCCATCGAGCGGGCCGAGGCGCAGCGACAGACAGCGCAGGTGGCCCAGACGGCGCAGGCCGTCGCTGCCGGGCTGGAGCGGCGGTTCAACGCCAATTCGGCCTATCTGCGTTCAAGCGCGGCGCTTTTCGCCACGCAGAAGCTGGTCGAGGCGCCCCTGTTCCGCACTTTCGTGCGCCAGTTGCAACTCGACGGCCGCCTTGCCGGATCTGACGGCATCGGCTGGGCCTTGCGGATCAACCGCGCCGACATTCCCACCGTCGAGGCCGTCATGCGCAAGGGCGGGGCAGCCGATTTTGCGGTGCGCTCCCTGCCCGGAAGCGCAAGGCCGACCGTCGTTCCTGTCATGTTTCTCGAACCTGACAGCGAACGCAACCGGCGGGCCATCGGCTTCGACATGTATTCCGATCCCGTGCGCAGAGAGGCGATGAACCGGGCAGAGCAGACCGGGCAGCCAACCGCGACGGGCAAGGTCGTTCTCCAGCAGGAAGGCGATGGCGAGGCGCCGGGCTTTCTTGTCTATATGCCGGTCTTCGCGCTTCAACCGGATGCGGGCGGGCGCAGGCTGCGCGGCTTCGTCTATTCCCCCTTCAATGGCCAGAGCTTCCTGGAATCGGCCGTCGGCAAGGACCAGCTTCAGGGCGCGGGCGTCCGCCTGTTCGATGGCGCTGATCGTGCCGCACAGCCCCTTGCGGCCATTGCACCCGAAGAGATTTCGGGACGGGTGGTGCGGCGTCCGCTCGATCTGGCGGGGCATGATTTCGTGGTCGAGATCGAGGCCCCGGCCTTTCCGCCGCTTTCGGCCATGTCGGCCCTGACGCTGCTGTTCGGCCTTCTGGCAGCAACGCTGCTGCTGGTGCTGGCCCGGCTCCTGACCCAGCAGGCGGTCGAGGACAGGATCGCGCTTGCCTGGTTCGAACAGCAATCCTCCATCCGCAATTCGCTGACCCGCGAACTCAACCACCGGGTGAAGAACACGCTGGCCAACGTGCTTTCGATCATTGCCATGACGCGCCGAAGGGCGACCGGGCTGGCCGATTTTGCCGACAGTCTGGAAGGGCGCATCCGGGCGCTTTCGGCCACGCATGATCTGCTGACCCGGTCAGAATGGGGGGCAACGCCGGTGGCCCATATCATCCGTGCCGAGCTGACCCCTTATGCGCAGGGGCTGCACCGCCATGTCGAAATCTCCGGCCCGGATGTGGAACTTGCGCCCAATGATGCGCTCTCGCTGGGGCTGGCGGTGCATGAACTGGCGACCAACGCGGCCAAATATGGCGCGCTCAGCGTCGAGAACGGCTGCGTTTCGATCCGCTGGGAGATGGTGGACGAGCGGCTGGTGCGGATCGAATGGACCGAGCAGGGCGGACCCGCGGTCGATGACGATGTGCGGCGCAAGCGCGGGTTCGGCACCGAACTGATCGAGAAGATCGTGGCGCACGAATTGCGCAGCCCCGTGGACCTGCGCTTCGAACCGGCCGGCGTGCGCTGCACCCTGCTTGTGCCGGTGCGCCGCCGCGGCGATTTTGCGATGCGGCAGCGGCCGGGGCGCTGATCGCCGCCGCCGCCGGGATCGTCAGAGCGGCTGGCTCGACCGGAAGAACAGCGCCTGGCTGATGGCGGCGCGCACCGTGCGCTCCTGGAACGGCTTTGTCACCAGATAGGTCGGTTCCGGGCGATCCCCCGTCAGCAGGCGTTCCGGGTAGGCGGTGATGAAGATGACCGGCACCGCACCGATGCTCAGGATATCGTCCACCGCATCCAGTCCCGAACTGCCATCGGCAAGCTGGATGTCCGCCAGCACCAGCCCCGGCCGGGTGCGCTCGACGATTTCCAGCGCCTGCGTGCGGGTTGCCGCCATGCCGCAGATATCGTGGCCCAGCGAGCGCACGAGATCTTCAAGCTGCATGGAAATCAGCGGTTCGTCCTCGATGATGAGCACGGACGTTGCCGATTCGCGCTCGATCTCGGCAATCGCATCCTGCACCAGCTGCTCCACCTCGGCGGCGTTGCGCCCCATGATGTAGGCGGCTTCCTCGATGCCGAAATCTTCCAGCGTGGTCAGCAGCAGGGCCTGGCGGTTGGCCGGGGTCATTGCGGAAAGGCGCTCCTGCGCCGCGGCTTCGTGGAGCGAAGGCGCGCCATCGGCTCGGCTGGCGGTTTCGAGATGCGCGCTCGACCAGACGCGGTCGAAGACATGGTAGAGACTGGCCCGGCTTCTGCCGATCGTATCGCGCAGGTCTGCATCGGCCAGCGCGGCTTCAAGCGTGGCGCGGACAAAGGCATCACCGGTCGACTGGCTTCCCGTCAGGGCGCGGGCATAGCGGCGCAGATAAGGCAGTTGGCTGGCGACTTGGGCACCCAGAGACATGCAAACCCTTCCCGAACTGTGTCGCCATGCGCAACGCACGAGCAGGCATCCGGTTCCCGGCGTTCCGCCCGGTCCCGCACCGGGACATGCCGCCAGCTTACTTTCGAAAGGGGATCGTCAAAAAAAGTTTGGTGCGGGCGGGAACAATCCTGCCGCCCGTGCATTTCCCCACTGTCACCGCCGAGACCCCCCTCCCGTCCAAGCGGCTGGTGATACGATCCCGAAAGACCCTCGGCGGTAACGCCGGGGGTCTTTTTACAGCGGGCCTTCTTACAGCGGACTTTGCGAGCTTTGCGGCACAGGGCGACCGCGCAGGGGCCGTCTCGAAGACTTCAGGTCAGAGCGGCCTTTCGTAGATCACGTAAGTCTTGTTGATGTGGCTGTCGATCGCCTCGGCAATGGCGTTCATGCCCTGATTGTCCTCAAGGATCCAGCCGATCTCGCCGCGCGTGGCGCCATAGTCGCGCACCGAATTGCGCCGGATGTATTCGATCATCATGAAGGCAAGCTGGCTGGCAAGGCGCGATGCCTGAAGCCGCTTGCGCACGCCCATCAGCGGCACGCGCATGGTGCGCACGCGGGGCTTGCGCAGCCACAGCAGCAGCTTGGCCCAGTTGAACGGGAAGAGACTGCCTCCCATCGGCTTCAGAACCTCGTTCAGGTCGGGCAGGGTCATCATGAAGGCCACCGGCTCGCCTTCGTATTCGGCAATCATGATGAGATCCTCGCGCACGATCGGCTTGAACTTCTTGCCGGCGTGCAGGATCTCCGCATCGCTGAACGGCACGAAGCCCCAGTTGTCGGACCAGGCATCGTTGAGAATGTCGAGGATGAGGGCCGCTTCGGCTTCGAACTTCGCCTTGTCCACCTTGCGGATGCGGATCTTGGCGTTCTTCTCGCCCGATTGGACGATGCGCTGGATCAGCGGCGGAAACTCGCGCGTGATGTCCAGCTCGTAGGTGTGCAGCAGCTTGGCGGGCTGATAGCCAAGGGCCTTGATATAGTCGTCATAGCGCTTCGGCTGGTGGCCCATCATCACCGTCGGCGGCTGGTCGAAGCCCTTGACCAGTTGCCCCGGTTCTTCCCAGATCGACATCGAAAGCGGGGCCAGAACGCGGGTCATGCCCTTGTCGCGCAGCCACTGTTCGGCCCGTGCGATGAGCGCATGGGCAATCGCCTCGTCCTCGGCTTCGAGCAGTCCCCAGTTGCCGGTGCCCGGTCCCATGCCCTGCGAAGGGTCCATCGTCGTGGCGAGATGGTCGATATGGGCGGAAATGCGCCCCACCACCGCGCCATCCCGGCGGGCGAGGAACAGTTGCACGTCGGCATGGGCAAAGAAGGGGTTCTTCGCCGGATTGATAAGCTCTTCGGCTTCCATCCGCAGCGGCGGCACCCAGGCAGGATCGGCGGCATTGAGGCGATAGGCAAGATCGACGAATGCCTTCTGGTCTGCCTTGCCGGAAACGGGAGTGATGATTAGTTCGCCCTGGGCCACGATCTTGCCTTTGTTTGCGGGTAAGCGGTCGGTCCGCCGGGGGAACTGCGGTTCCCTTCGGCACATTGTCAAGCTGCGAGGCGCGTGTGTGGGGCGCGCCGCGCAGTCAACAAGCCGGGGCAGCCCGGCCATGAATGGGTCATACTGGATTTTGTGGCATGATTGCGACCGACGCGCTTGAACACCCCGCAGGCACTTCTCAGCCGATGCCCGCACAGTCCCAGCCCACCCTGCCGCGAGGGCTGGCAGGCACCCCGGACGACCGCGAGATGCTGCGTGCCGCCGTCGACCTCACGCGCGACATCGCCACGGCCCGGCCCGAAATCTACTGGCCCGACATGCTGGCATCCGCGCTGGTGGGCTACGTCGCGCTCGCAGGCGCCATCCTTGCCGAAAGCCCGCTGGCGGCAGCGGGGTGCGGCGTGATTTCGGCGCTGGCGCTCTACCGCGCGCTCCTGTTCATCCACGAACTGACGCATATCCACAAGAATGCGCTTCCCGGTTTCCGCTTCGGCTGGAACCTTCTGGTCGGCATTCCCATGCTCACGCCATCGCTTATGTATGAAGGTGTGCATACGCTGCATCATGCCCGCACCCGGTATGGCACGGCGGAAGACCCCGAATACCTGCCGCTTGCCCTGATGAAGCCATGGTCGCTTCCGGTCTTCGCGCTGGTGGCGCTGCTTCTGCCGGTGGGGCTGCTGATCCGTTCGGCACTGCTCGTGCCGCTGGGCGTCGTCATTCCGCCTCTGCGGCGGCTGGTGTGGGAACGGGCCTCGTCGCTTTCCATCAACCCTGATTTCCGCCGTCGCCCGCCCGAAGGCGATTTTGCCCGGATGGTGTTCTGGCAGGAGCTCGGCGCATCGGCCTGGGCGCTGTTCGTGCTCTGGTGGAGCGCGACGCATTCGTGGCGGCCGCTGCTCATCGCCGTGGCCGTGGTTGCGCTCACCGCGCTGCTCAACCAGATCCGCACGCTGGTTGCGCACCTGTGGGAGAACGAGGGCGATGCCATGACCGTGACCGGGCAGTATCTCGATTCGGTCAACGTGCCGCCGCCTGCACTGCTGGCGCCGCTCTGGGCGCCGGTGGGCCTGCGTTATCATGCGCTCCACCATTTGCTGCCATCCATGCCCTATCACTCGCTGGGCGAGGCGCATCGCCGTCTCCGGACGCATCTTGGCCTTGGTTCGACCTATGATCGGGCCAATTATGGCGGGCTTTTCCCGCTGCTGGGGCGACTGGTGCGCAGCACGATGCTGGCGCGCTGAAAGGAAGGGCGCTTCCATCCTGAGGCGCTATTCCTCGGTGCGGATCAGCACGGTTTCCCCGATCAGGAAGAACAGCACGAACGGCGCCCACGCCGCAAGGAACGGCGGATAGGCGCCGAAATTGCCCATGGCGAGCGCGGCATTGTCGAACACGAAATAGGCAAAGCCCAGCGCCATCCCGATGACCGCGCGCACGAACAGGTGCCCGGAACGCGCAAGGCCAAACGCGGCGACCGCGCCCAGCAGCGGCATGAGCAGGGCCGAGAGCGGGCCTGACAGCTTGTGCCACCACTTGCCGTCAAGCTCGGTGGTGCGGAAACCCGCCTCGCGTATGGCCGCGAGCGAACCGGTCAGTTGCAGCAGCGATTCCGCATCGGGATCAACCCGGCTGATCGTGACCTGCACCGGCTCCACGCCCTTGGCATAAACCGCATCGCGGCCCAGCGGCGTCTTGCGCGCGCTCTGCACATCGAAGACCACGGGGTTGCGCAGGAGCCAGCCGGGATTGGCATAGCGCGCCGAGGGGGCCATCACGATCTCCGTGACCATCCCGGTCGGATCCCGGCGATACCAGCTCACGCCTTCCATGTGCATGGACGCGCCTGTTCCGGCAATGGTCCGCGCGAAGAGGATGTTCGGCCCGTCCTGCAACCAGACATTGGTCTTGGTGCCGGTTTCGGCCGGGATCGGGCCATAGTTCACGTTCTGCCACGCCTTCAGCGTTGCCGTGGCGCGTGTGACGATCCGCTCGTTGAAGCCGAAGGTGATGGCCGATGTGGCCGCCGCGACGAGGAACAGCGGGGCCAGCACCTGATGCGCGGAAAGACCCGCGGCCTTCATGGCGATGACCTCGCTGTTCTGGTTCAGCGTCATCAGCGTGATGATCGTTGCCAGCAGCACCGAATAGGGCAGGAACCGGCTGACGAGCTGGGGCATCCGCAGGCTGACATAGGTGAGGAGCTCGCCTTGCCCGTTGCCCGGCGCGGCCAGAACCTTGCCGCTCTCGCTCAGCAGGTCGAGCATTTGCAGCACGAGCACGAGCATGAGCAGCACGGCCACGATGCGCACCGCGAACATCTTGCCGATGTAGATGGCAAGGGTGCGCGAGGGGAAGAACTCAAGCTGCATGGGCTGCGTCCTCGGCATCCTGCGCGGTTATCTCGCCGGGCAGGCGTCGCCGCGCGAAGAGCTTGCGCAGCATCTTGGAAATCTTGGCAAAGCCGGTTTCCAGCGCGCCGATCGGCTGGCCGCCGGGCACATAGGCAATGCGCCAGTACATCCACACGATCAGCGCGGCAAAGATCGCGAACGGCCCCCACAGGGCCAGAATCGGATCGACCCGGCCAAGGCTTGCCACATCCTGCCCGTACTGGTTCACCTTGTGATAGGCGACGACGAGCACGATCGACAGGAACACCCCAAGCGCCGAGGTCGAACGCTTGGGCGGCACAGCCAGCGCCACCGCCAGCAGGGGCAGGAGGAACATCATCACCACTTCGACGATGCGGTAGTTGAAACTGGCCTTGGACTGGTTGCGCGCTTCCTCGGAATAACGCTCGTTCCAGCCGATCTGGAGCAGTTCGGGCAGGAAGTATTCGCGGTCGGCATCGCCGCGCTGGCGGAACTGCTCGATCTTGGGCAGGTCGATCGGCAGATCGTGGCTGGCGAAGGTAAGCACGCGCGGCGAGCGGATGCCCGGCCCGTCCTGCACGATCTGGCCGTCGGTCAGCCGCAGGATCACCGTGTCGCGGCTTTCGCGGTTGGCGAAGAACCGCCCTTCGCGGGCGGAAATGACCATGACCTGCCCTTCGGCGGTCTGGAGCCGGGCGAAAATGCCGCGCAGGTCGCGTCCCTCGTCCCGGCTGGATTCGACGCGCAGCGCGGTGCGGTCCTGGAGCGAGTTGAACTCGCCCACCTTGATCGAGGCGCCCAGCGCGCCCGAACGCAGTTCGAACTGCAACTGCTCGTAATAATAGCGCGACAGCGGCTGGAGATAGCTGACGATCAGCAGGTTGAGCGCGGCCAGCACGATCGCGAAGATATAGGGCACGCGCAGCAGCCGGGTATAGGACAGGCCGACCGCGCGCATCACGTCAAGCTCCGAACTCATCGCCAGCTTGCGGAAGGCGAAGAGGATGCCCAGCATCAGCCCCAGGGGTATGGCGAGGCTGGCATATTCGGGCAGGAGATTGGCCAGCATCTTGAACACCACGCTGACCGGCCCGCCTTCGGTCGCCACGAAATCGAACAGCTTGAGCATCTTGTCGAGCACAAGCAGCGATGCGGCCAGCACGAACACCGACACCATCGGCACGAACACGAGCCTTGCGATATAGCGGTCGATGGCGGTGAAGAACTTCACGGTGCGGGCGTTATGCGATCTTCAGAAGCGGTGACGGAACCTGCGGCGGCGATGCCGACAGTCCGCAGGCCGCCATGGCAACGGCCAGATGAACCACCGGTGATCGTTCAACCGGTTAGCGGCAAGTTTCGCTGCGGGGAAGGAAAAAGCGGCGTATCGGCCCGCCGCGGACAGGCGCGACGGCGTCAGGCTTTCTCAAGCGTGCATTGCAGCGGGTGCTGGTTCTGCCGGGCGAAATCCATCACCTGGTTCACCTTGGTCTCGGCGATTTCATACGGGTAGATCCCGCAAACACCCACGCCGCGCTGGTGCACGTGCAGCATGACGCGGGTGGCCTGCTCAAGGTCCATGCCGAAGAAGCGCTTGAGGACCATGACCACGAACTCCATCGGGGTATAGTCGTCGTTGAGCATGAGCACCTTGAACTGGCTCGGCTTCTTGGGCTTGGCACGGGTCTTGGTGGCAATGCCGACCTGATCGTCACCGCCAGGCCTGCGCGAATCATCATCCTGCGCGCGGATTGCGCCCTTCGAACGGACGGTATCCTGCGCACAGGGGGCGCGAAGGCTCCGGTCGGGCTGGAAGTGACGGTCGCTGTGCATGATCGGCGCAATATCGCATTGCCGGGCCATCAGCACAAGTGGCACTGGTGGGCAGGATGCCGCGATCGGCGGCAGGGCCGCGACACACGACTTGCCCTGACATGCGAAAAGGGGCCACGCGCATCCGCATGGCCCCTTTGCATCGGCCGGCCGGGCGCCGCGGCGGCGCCCTCGCGGCTCAGGCAGCGCGAATCAGGCGGCCTTCTTGATCTTTTCCATCGCCAGGCTGACGCGGGTCGAGATCGGCTGGAACGCTTCGTTGACCAGCTTGAGCATGGCTTCGCTGTTCTTCGAGCTGGCGGCAACCGCAGCGTCGAAGTTCTTGCGCAGCAGGGCCGACTGCTTCTCGAAGAACTCGGTGGGCGACTTGACCGTGGTCAGTTCCTTCACGTCGGCGGTCATCGCTTCCATCGCCGACTTGGCTTCCTCGACATAGCCCTTGGTCATTTCCTGAAGGCCGGTGGCGAGGATCTTCGAGGATTCGACCACGGCTTCGACGTTGCCCTTGGCGAACTCGCCGGCGTCGCCAAATGCGGCCTTGGCCTTTTCCTGCGCGTCCTTGAAGGCGGCGGTCATCTTTTCGGTCATTTCGGTGGTGGTAGCCATTGCGAACAGTTCCTTTCTGGGCGCCGTCGTTGCTTCGGGGGCGGCGCTGTCTTGCTTCACGCGAGGGGGAGCGGTGAAAGGACGCTTGGTGGCGGGCTTCACCGCAGGCTTCGGGGCCGCCGCCACGGGGGCAGCGGGCTTCGAGGCCGTGGTCTTCGCGCTTGCCGACTTTGCCACCGCCTTGGTGGCGGGGGCGGCCTTGGGCTTGCGCGTCTTTGCGGGCGCAGTCACCGCCGCGGCATCCGGCGCGGCCGTTTCGACCACTTCGGATGTCACCGCTTCGGCAACCGGCACTTCCGCAACCGTGATCGCCGGGGCATCCGGCAGCTTTGCGGCTTCATCCGCCACGGGGGCGGCTGGTGCCGTGCTGTCCTTCACTTCATCGACCATCATTGCGGCTCCTGCTGGCTTGGGCGCTTCGGCTGAAGCACTTTTGCTGCACCGCACAAAATAGGAATCGGGCGCCATTTGTCAATGCATTTTGTGCGATGCACAAAATACGAAACCGCCCGGCAATGGCGATATGCGTCAGATCAGCGGGTCTTGACGTAACGGCCCGGCGCGTCCTCGATCACCTTGTCGCCCTTGCCGCCGGGAATGCGCTTGCCCTTGGCCGGGATCGTCGCCGGGGCCTGGGCCTTGAGCCATTCGATCCAGTCCGGCCACCAGCTTCCCTTGATTTCCCGCGCCCCGGCGACGAACTCCTCCAGCGATGCCGGATCGGCATCATTCAGCCAGTACTGGTATTTCCCGGACGAGGGCGGATTGACCACGCCCGCGATGTGGCCTGACCCGGCCAGCACGAACTTCCACGGGCCGGAAAGGTGCCGCGTGATCTTCCATACGCTGTTCGCTGGTGCAATATGATCCTCGCGGCCCGCCTGGATGTAACACGGCGTTGCGATGCGGCGCAGATCGATCGGCGTATTGTCGACCGCCAGCGCATCGGGAATGACCATGCGGTTGTCGCGGTAGAGATCGCACAGATAGGCCTGATGCCACTTGGCGGGCAGATTGGTCGTGTCGCCGTTCCAGTGCAGCAGGTCGAATGCGGGATAGTCGTGGCCCAGCAGGTAGTTGTTGACCACGTAGTTCCAGATGAGATCGGTGCCGCGCAGCGCGTTGAACGTTGCCGCCATGTAACGGCCGTCAAGGTAGCCGTCGGTCGAGAGGCTTTCGAGCAGCTTGAGATGCCCGTCATCGATGAAGTTCTTGAGGTCGCCCGCGTCCTCGAAATCCACCTGTGCGGTGAAGAACGTCGCGCTGGCCACCTTGTCGGCCTCGCCGCGCCGGGCCAGCACGGCAAGCGTGGCGGCAAGCGTGGTGCCCGCCACGCAATAGCCGATGGTGTGGACCGCGGGCACTTTCAGCCTGTCGCGCACATGGTCGATCGCCTCGATCTGGCTGCGCACGTAATCGTCCCAGACCACGTCGGCCATGGAGGCATCGGCCGACTTCCATGAAACGACGAACACCGTCACGCCCTGTTCCACGGCCCAGCGGATGAAGCTTTTCTGCGGGTTGAGATCGAGGATGTAGAAGCGGTTGATCCACGGCGGGAAGATCACCAGCGGCACTTCCAGAACCTCGTCCGTGGCGGGGGAATACTGGATGAGCTGGAACAGCGGCGTTTCGTGCACCACCTTGCCCGGTGTCACCGCGATATTGCGCCCCAGTTCGAAGGCGTTGGGATCGGTGTGGGTCAACTGCCCCTTGCGCAGATCGTCGAGCAGGTGTTCCACCCCTTTGACGAGGTTCTCGCCGCGGGTTTCCATCGTGCGCTCGATCACCACGGGATTGGTGAAGGGAAAGTTCGCCGGTGAAAGCGCATCCGTCACCACTTTCGTGGCGAATACCAGTTGCTCCTTGCGCTCCGGTGAAAGGCCGGGGGCTTCCTGCGCCATCTGCTGCAACCGCTCGGCAAGCAGCAGATAGGTCTGGTGAATCAGGGCAAATGCGGGTTGCTGCTGCCAGCGCGGGTCGGCAAAGCGCCGGTCCTGCCGGGGCAGGGCAGGGGGCGGCGCGGCGTCGCTGCTGCCGGTCGTGCCAAGGCCGTTCATGAACTGCCCCATGACCGTGCCCCACAGTGCCACGCTCTCGTTCCAGAGCTTCGCCTGCGTTTCGGCATGGGCGATGGGCAGTTGCCCGGCCATGGCGAGGAAGGTCTGCGTCCACTTGCCGATATCCCCCAGCCGGTTGAGCACGGGTTCGACATGCCCTGCTTGCTCGGCACTGAAATCCAGCCACATCTTCTGCAACTTGGCAGCCGACATTGCCCAGTGCTGCAATTCGGCCGGATCGGTGCTGATGGCTTCGGCCCCCGGAACCAGCGGGGCGAAGAGAGCGCGCATCGCTTCACCCTGCTGACGCACCAGATCCTCGAACACGACCGTATCCGCCGCGCCACCCGTTGCCGTCCTGTCCGTCATGCATCGTCCCTGTCGTCGCGCCACTGGCATCAGTGGGCCCAATATACACGGCATATGACAGCTTGTTAGCCGCCAAAGCCGCAAACCGCCGGAATGGAAGCACGGTTCCCACCGCCGCGCAATTGGCGTAAGGGCGGGAACAGCGCGGCAATCGTGCCCCGCCTTTTCAACGAGTATTCAACCGTGGACGAAGAATTCTACCGCATGAAGCGCCTGCCGCCCTACGTCATTGCCGAAGTCAACGGCATGCGGGCCGCCGCGCGCGCCGCCGGTAGGGACATCATCGACCTCGGCATGGGCAATCCCGATCTGCCGCCGCCCCAGCACGTGATCGACAAGCTGTGCGAAGTGGCGCAAAAGCCCGATGCGCACGGCTATTCGGCATCTTCGGGCATTCCCGGCGTGCGCCGGGCGCAGGCCAGTTATTATGCCCGCCGCTTCAATGTGGAACTCGATCCCGAAACCGAAGTGGTCATGACCATGGGGTCGAAGGAGGGCCTTGCCAGCCTCGCCACCGCGATCACCGCGCCGGGCGATGTCGTGCTGGCGCCCAATCCCAGCTATCCGATCCATACCTTCGGCTTCATCATCGCCGGGGCGACGATCCGTTCGGTGCCGACAACGCCGGATGACCGCTATTGGGATTCGCTTGACCGGGCGATGAAGTATTCGGTCCCGCGCCCCTCGATCCTGATCGTCAACTATCCGTCGAACCCCACGGCCGAGACGGTGGACCTTGCCTTCTATGAAAGGCTGGTGGCATGGGCCAAGGAGAACAAGGTCTGGATCCTGTCGGACCTTGCCTATTCCGAACTCTATTTCGACGGCAATCCGACCCGGTCGATCCTCGAAGTTCCCGGCGCCAAGGATGTGGCGATCGAGTTCACCTCGATGTCCAAGACCTTCTCGATGGCGGGCTGGCGCGTGGGCTTCGCAGTGGGCAACCCGCGCCTCATCGCTGCGCTCAAGCGAGTGAAGTCCTATCTCGATTACGGTGCCTTCACGCCGATACAGGCAGCGGCCTGCGCCGCGCTCAACGGTCCGCAGGACATCGTCCAGAAGAACCGCGAACTCTACCAGAAGCGCCGCGACGTGATGGTCGAAGCCTTCGGCCGGGCGGGATGGGAAATCCCCAGCCCCAGGGCCTCGATGTTTGCCTGGGCGCCGCTTCCGCCCGCGCTCATGCACCTTGGCAGTCTGGAGTTCTCCAAGCAGCTTCTCACCCATGCCGAAGTCGCGGTGGCGCCGGGTGTCGGCTATGGCGAAGACGGTGAAGGCTTCGTGCGCATCGCCATGGTGGAGAACGAGCAGCGCCTGCGCCAGGCCGCGCGCAACATCAAGCGCTACCTGCAATCGATGGGCGTCAACGCCTCGGCAGCCTGAGGCGCAACGCGCTTCGTGCACCATGGCCCTCCGGCGCGCATCCGCCGGAGGGCCTTGCATTTCGGCGATCCGTCAAATCACGGCGCTGGACCGCGGCCGGGGGCTGGGGCAACCTTGCGGGAAAGCCGCAATAGCCCCAGCCACGGATGCCCCGGATGACAACCCCCGCCAGAAACTTCCATGATCGCGTCACCGTCACCATCGACGATCATGTCGCCCATGTCCTGCTCGACCGGGCGGACAAGATGAACGCGCTGGATGATGCCATGTTCGAAGGCATCGTCGCTGCCGGCCATTTCCTCCATAACGAACGCGGCGTGCGTGCGGTGGTGCTTTCGGGCGCGGGGCGGTCGTTCTGCGCGGGCCTTGATCTTTCCAGCATGGGCCGGACCGATCGCTGGGGCGCCGAGGGCGGCAGCGGCGGTCTGGCCGAGCGAACCCACGGCAACGCGAACCGTGCGCAGCAGGCGGCCATGGTCTGGCGCAAGCTGCCGATGCCGGTCGTGGCCGCGGTGCATGGGGTGTGCTTCGGCGGCGGGTTGCAGGTGGCCAGCGGGGCCTGCATCCGCTTCGTCGCGCCCGATGCGCGGCTGTCGGTCATGGAAGTGAAGTGGGGGCTGGTGCCCGACATGGCGGGCTATGCCCTGTGGCGCGGCAATGTGCGTGATGATGTCCTGCGCGAACTGACCTATACCCACCGCGAGTTTTCGGGCGAGGAAGCGGTGCGCTTCGGCTTCGCCACGCATGTCAGTGCCGATCCTGTGGCCGATGCCATCACGCTCGCCCGCGAGATCGCCCTGAAAAGCCCCACCGCGGTGCGCGGCGCCAAGTCGCTGTCGAACCGCACGCCGGACATGACGGTGGATGAAGTGCTCATGGCCGAATCGCTTGCCCAGCACGAACTGATGTATTCGAAGAACCAGATGGAAGCCGTGCGCGCAGGCATGGAAAAGCGCCCCGGCGCATTTGTCGACCCGTGACCGCTGCACGATTTTCCTGTCCTTCGGGCAGGATGCAAGAACCCCTTGCGGCCAGCCCGTCTTCGGGCTAACCGCGCCCAACCACGCAAGACCTGCGATCGAGGCCCGATGGCGGAGTGGTTACGCACCGGACTGCAAATCCGTTTACGCCGGTTCGATTCCGGCTCGGGCCTCCACTCTTTCCCAAGCATCGAAGCGCGCCGTGAGCACGTGTATTTCGCCCGCCCACCGTCTTGCAGACAAATCAAGGCCGTGGCCGAAAGCGCACCGGCTTCGACATGCCGCCGACCCCGGCTTTCTTTGCACGATACGACTATCAGAAGGTTATCCACGGGGCGGGATAGCGAGGGCTGGAGCGGGTAGCGGGAATCGAACCCGCATAACTAGCTTGGAAGGCTAGGGCTTTACCACTAAGCTATACCCGCTTGAGCCGCGGGGCCTGCGCCCCTTTCTTGTGGTGCCGAGCGCTTGCCACGCCAAGGGCCGCCTCGTCAACCATGCAGTTTCATGCCCGGATACGCGCTTGTTGACTCTCCATATTAAAGATATATCTTAGATGCGTTATAAATATCTCGGAAGGGTTCCAATGTCTGTCAGTCGTGCGATCGTGCCTACAGCCCACGCCAGCCGCTATCTCCAGCAGTTGTGCAAGCATTGGGGACACAAGTTTGCGGTCGAGTTTGATTCCGCCAGCGGCCGGGTGGCCTTGCCGTTTGGCCCGCTCGACCTGAAGGCGACGGGCGAGGCGCTGGAAGTGACCTGCCGGATCGAGGGCGAAGGCGACCTTGCCCGGATGCAGCAGGTTGTGGCCGACCATCTCAACCGCTTTGCCCATCGCGAAGGGGAACTGGCCTTCGACTGGCAAGCCGTCGACTGACTTTCCATTCATCAGGTGAATGCCTGCCAATCAAAACCAGTTCTTTGCCGCAGGGTCGAGGCAAGGCTAGGGTCCAAACCCGATCGGGTTTGGACCCTAAGCCGCGCAGAGGCCCTGTGTGGCAATCGGATGGGAGAAAGAAATGCGGCTGGCAACATTGAACGATGGTTCGCGCGACGGGCGCCTGGTGGTGGTGGCACCCGATGGGGCCACATGCGCATCCGCCCCTTTCGCAACGCTCCAGCAGGCCATCGAGCAATGGGAGACCGCGGCACCTGCCCTTGCCGCCATCGATCACTTTCCCGAACCGCTTGATCCTGCGCAGGTTCTCGCGCCGCTTCCGCGCGCATGGCAGTGGCTGGATGGCTCTGCCTTCCAGAGCCATGGCGACCTGATGGATGCGGTGATCGGGATCGCCAAGCCGAAGGTTGATTTCCCCCTGATGTATCAGGGCATGTCGGACACCTTCCTGGCCCCGCTGGCCGATGCGCGGTTCCCGTCGGAAGATCTGGGCATCGATTTCGAGGGCGAGTTCGGCGTGATTGTGGATGCCGTGCCGATGGGCACGAGCGCGGTCGATGCCATGGCGCACATCAGGCTGATCGTCCAGATCAACGACTGGTCGCTGCGCGCGCTTGCCGGGCCGGAAATGAAAACCGGGTTCGGCTGGGTGGGGGCAAAGCCTGCAAGTGCGATGGCGCCTTTTGCGGTCACGCCCGATGAACTGGGCGACGCCTGGACTGACGGCCGGGTCTGCCTCGATCTTCTGGTCGACTGGAACGGCAAGCGGTTCGGCGCGGCCAATGGCCGGGCGATGGGCTATGGCTTTCACGAACTGGTCGCCCATGCAGCCCGCACGCGCGATCTCGTGGCAGGAACGGTGATCGGTTCGGGCACGGTATCCAACGCAAACTTCCGTGAGATCGGTTCATCCTGCATCGCCGAGCGGCGGGGCATCGAAGTGCTTGACGAGGGCGAGGCGAAGACCGCCTTCATGGCCTTTGGCGATACCGTGCGGATGGAAGCCGTCGATGCCAGGGGAAGGGCGCCCTTCGGTGTCCTGCACCAACGGGTGGTGCGCGCCTGAAAGGGCATCCACACTTGCCGATCCTCCGATAATTGTTATAGCGCATAGCGAAATCGGAGGATCTCATGGCCGCTGAAACGAGTCTGCCGCAATCCAATCTCGCCCAATCCACACTGGCCCGGCCCACACTGGCTCACGCCGCGCTCGACCGGTTCCTGCGTCCGCAATCGGTCGCCGTCGTCGGCGCATCGGACAAGCCGGGCGCGCTGGGGGCCACGATCCTCACCAACCTTGATCGCAACGGCTATGCCGGTGCGGTCTATCCGGTCAACCCGAAGCGTGAAGAGATCATGGGGCGGCGGTGCCATGCCTCGGTAGATGACCTGCCCGAAGGGGTGGACGTGGCAGTCCTGGCTATCCCGCGCGGCGGCGTGCTCGATGCGGTAAGGGGGTTGGCGGCGCGCAAGTGCGGCGGCGTGGTGATCTTCTCGGCCGGGTTTGCCGAAGGCGGCGAGGATGGCCTTGCCGAACAGCGCGAGATCGCCCGCATTGCGCAGGAAGCGGGCATGGTGGTCGAAGGGCCGAACTGCCTGGGCCTCGTCAACTATGTCGATCGCATTCCGCTGACGTTCGTGGAAACCCATGCCGTGCCGCCGGGCGACCGGCGCGCCATCGGCATCGTTTCGCAATCGGGCGCGATGGCGGCCGTGCTCGGCACCATGATGCTCGCGCGGGATTGCGGCGTGTCCTATTCCGTCTCCACCGGCAACGAGGCGGCGAGCGGCGTGGAGGACTATGTCGACTGGCTGGTCGATCAGGACGACACACACGTCATCGCGATGATCGTGGAGCAGTTCCGCAAGCCGCAGGCGTTTCTGGCCGCGGCGCGCCGTGCCCGTGCGGCGGGCAAGCCTGTCGTGTTGCTGCACCCCGGCAAGTCGAGCGCCGCGCGCGAATCGGCGGCAACGCATACCGGTGCCATGGCGGGCGATTACAAGCTCATGCGCGCGATGGTGGCGCGGGCGGGCGTTATCTTTGCCGAGACGCTGGAAGAACTGGGGGACATCGCGGAGATCGCGGTGCGCTGTCCGGTCCTGCCATCGGGCCGGACCGCGGTGCTGGGCGAATCGGGCGCGTTCAAGGCGCTGACGCTTGATCTGGCAGAGGAACTGGAGCTGCCGCTGGCCGATCTGCATGACGCGGATTCGCCGCTGCTGCGCGCAGCCTTGCCGCCGTTCGTGCCGGTTTCCAACCCGCTCGACATTACCGCGCAGGGCCTGTCCGAGCCGGCGATCTACACGCGCTGCATCGAAGCCCTGCTGGGGGATGACCGCGTGGGCACCGTGCTGGCCGGGATCATTCAGGCGGAGCCGATCACCTGCGCCATCAAGTTCCCGGCCATCCTCGCCGCCGTGGAAGGAAAGACCTTGCCCAAGCCGGTGATCTTCGCCGGGCTGGACGAAGGCGCCGACGTTCCGGCCGAGCGCATCGCGGCCTTGCGTGCAGCAGGGGTGCCGTGGTTCCCCACGACCGAACGCGCGCTGCGCGCCATCACGCGGATGACGCACTGGGCTGCACAGGACCTTTCGGTCAACGATCTGCCGCCCACGTCCCTGCCGGGGCTGGCGCAGGTGCATGGGGTCGTTCCCGAATACCGGGCGAAGGAACTGCTGGGGCCGCTTGGCGTGAGCTTTCCGAGGGGCCGCTTTGCCGACAGCGCGGATGCTGCGGTCGCGGCGGCCGATGCAGTGGGCTATCCCGTGGCGATGAAGGCGCAGGCCGCCGCTCTGGGCCACAAGAGCGATGCAGGCGGGGTCATCCTGAACCTTGCCGACGCCGCTTCCGTGCGCGCCGCATGGCGCCGCATTCACGAGAATGTCGCGGCCTATTCTGCCTCCATCCGGCTCGACGGTGTGCTGATCGAGGCGATGGGCAAGCGCGGGATGGAAATGATCGTCGGCGCCAGAAACGATCCCGAATGGGGGCCGGTCGTGCTCGCTGGGTTTGGCGGGGTGACGGCCGAAATGCTTCAGGACGTGCGCCTGCTGACAGCTGACCTCACGCAGGCAGCGGTCGAGGCGGAACTGATGAAGCTCAAGAGTGCAGCGCTGCTATCCGGCTATCGCGGCGCGCCCGCGCTTGATGTTCCGGCCCTTGCCGCTCTGATCGTCAAGGTCGGGCAGGTCCTGCGGGCCGAGCCTGCGATCCGCGAGATCGATTTGAACCCCGTGATCCTTCACCCCATGGGCGAAGGCGTGGTGGCGCTGGATGCGCTGATGCTGGTGGATTGAGAAAGGTTGGCGGGTATTGGAACGGGGGCGGCCGGGTTGACCTCCCTTGCGGGCGTCAGTGACCCGGAAAATCCATCAGCGCCTCGACCGCAAGGCCCGCGTCACGCAGGCGGGCCGCGCCGTGCAGGTCGGGCAGATCGATCACGAACAGGGCATGGGTCACGCATGCCCCTGCGCTGCGCAGGAGTTCGGTCGCCGCAAGCGCCGTCCCGCCGGTTGCAATCAGGTCATCGACGATCACGATGCGCTGGCCGGGATAAATGGCTGTCGGGTCGATCTCCAGCCGGTCGCGTCCGTATTCCAGCGCATAGTCGATGCCCACGGTCGGCACCGGCAGCTTGCCCGGTTTGCGCACCGGGATGAAGCCAAGCCCCATTCTGGCAGCCACTGCGGCACCGAAAATGAACCCGCGCGCCTCCATGCCCGCAATGGCCTGCGCGCCTGCGCCGCTTGCCTTGTCTGCCAGATGACTGATCGTGGCGGCAAGCCCTTCGCCATGGGCGATGAGGGTGGTGATATCGCGGAAAAGGATGCCGGGCGCGGGAAAGTCCGGCACGGTGCGGACAAGCTGCTTGAGATCATCGGGGGTCATGGCAGGTGCGATGCTATCGCCGGATGCGAAAAAGGCCACCGTTTCCGGTGGCCTTTGTTCGTTTTGCCATTCTGGCGAAACACGCCTCAGGCGGCCTTCTTGTCGGCCCAGACGTTCTTCTTGGCAAGGTAGGCCAGAACGGTTGCCGCAAGGAGGAAGCCCAGCACGGCCCAGCCGGTCTGCTTGCGCTTGTCCTGCTTCGGCTCTGCCGCCCAGATGAGGAACGCGGCCACGTCCTTCGACATCTGATCGACCGTCGCCTTGGTGCCATCGGCATAGGCGACCTGATCGTCGCTGGCGATGGGCTGCGGCATGGCAAGGTTCAGGTTGGCGAAGTAGGGGTTGTAGTAGAGGCCATCAGGCGTCTTGGCGTCCGGGAACTTCTTGAGAAGTTCGGCGGGCTGCTCCTGATAGCCGGTCAGCAGCGAATAGACATAGGCGCCGCCATTGTGGCGCGCCTTGGTGATGAGCGAGAGATCCGGCGGCACGCCCTGGCCGGCATAATAGACGACCGGGATGTAATCGGACGGGATGTTGTCACGCTCGCCGCGTTCGCCGGTCTTCTCGTCGAAGGTTGGCTGCTTGGTGCCCCACTGCTTGGCAATGGCCTTCACTTCGGCTTCCGAATAGCCAAGATCGGCCAGATCGCGGAAGGCCACGTGGCGCATCGAGTGGCAGGTGGAGCAGACTTCCTTGTAAACCTGGAAGCCGCGCTGGAGCTGCTGCTTGTCGAACTTGCCGAACGGACCGTCGCTGGCGAACTTCACGTCCTTGGGGTGGAGGTGAAATTCGTGCTCGGCGGTCGCCGGGGCAGGTTCCTTGATCGCGGTGTAGGCGCCGTTGCCGAACGACCAGAGCAGCGCGACGGCGAAGAAAAGGCCGACAAGGGGGCCAAAAAGACGGACCATGAGGGTTCTCTTTCTCTTACGCTTCGTGGCTGTCAGGCAGCGGCAGGGTTGGCATTGAGCACGGCGCTCTCATCCTTGCCGAGCACGGCTTCGGTGATCGAGAACGGAAGCGGTTCCGGCTTCTCGATCGACGAGACGATCGGCAGGATGATGAGGAAGTGCGCGAAGTAATAGAGCGAGGCAAGCTGGCTCAGCATCACGTAAGGCTCTTCAGCCGGAGCACCGCCGCAGTAGAACAGCACGGCCATCGCAGGGATCAGGCCGAACCAGAAGAACTTGCGGAACAGCGGACGGTAGTGGCCCGAACGCACCGGCGAGGTATCCAGCCAGGGCAGGAAGAACCACACCAGGATCGCGCCGAACATGGCAAGCACGCCCATCAGCTTGGCGGGAATGAAGAAGAAGTCATACGTGAAGGCGCGCAGGATCGCGTAGAACGGCCAGAAATACCATTCCGGAACGATGTGCGCAGGCGTCGAAAGCGGGTTGGCCGGGATGTAGTTGTCCGGATGACCCAGCGCGTTGGGTGCGAAGAAAAGCACCGCGCAGTAGATCAGCAGGAACACGCCGAGGCCGAAACCGTCCTTCGCGGTGTAGTAGGGGTGGAAGGGGACCGTGTCCGATTCCTGCTTCACTTCCACGCCGGTCGGGTTCGACGAGCCGGGGATGTGCAGCGCCCAGATGTGGAGGATGATGACACCCGCGATCACGAAGGGCAGGAGGAAGTGCAGGCTGAAGAAGCGGTTCAGCGCGGCGTTGTCGGGCGCGAAGCCGCCCAGCAGCCACACTTGAAGCGGCTCGCCCACGACCGGAATTGCGCCGAACAGGCCGGTGATGACCTTGGCACCCCAGAACGACATCTGGCCCCAGGGCAGCACGTAGCCCATGAACGCGGTTGCCATCATCAGCAGGAAGATGACCACGCCCAGCAGCCAGATCATTTCGCGCGGCGCCTTGTACGAGGAGTAGAAGAAGCCGCGGAAGATGTGCAGATAGACGACGACGAAGAAGGCCGAAGCGCCGTTGGCGTGCGCATAGCGCAGCATCCAGCCCCAGTTCACGTCGCGCATGATGTGCTCGGTTGAATCGAAGGCGACCAGCGCGTTGGGCGCATAGTGCATAGCCAGAATGACGCCGGTGACGATCTGGAGCACGAGGCAGAACCCGGCGAGCACGCCGAAGTTCCACATGTAGTTCAGATTGCGTGGCACCGGGTAGCCGGCACCCACGGCGTTGTAGACGAAACGGGGCAGGGGCAGCTTTTCGTCAAGCCACTGCGTCAGGCCGTTCGACGGCTTGTATTCGTTTGCCCAAGCAAAGCTCATGTTTCCTGTCCTCAGCCGATCTTCACGACAGTGTCGGAAATGAATGCATATTCGGGCACCTCAAGGTTCTTGGGTGCCGGACCCTTGCGGATGCGGGCGGCGGTATCATAGTGCGAACCGTGGCAGGGGCAGAAATAGCCGCCGAACTCGCCCTTCACTTCGCCTTCGCCCGCGCCCAGCGGCACACAGCCGAGGTGGGTGCACACGCCCATGGTGATGAGCCAGTTGGTCTTGCCCGCCTTGGTCCGTTCTTCCAGCGTCTGCGGATCGCGCAGCGAGGCGGCATCGACCTTTTCGGCCGAGGCGATTTCTTCCGGTGTCAGATTGCGGATGAAGACCGGCTGCTTGCGGAACACCGCCTTGATCGCCTGGCCCGGCTGGATGGCCGAGATGTCGATTTCGGTCGAGCTTTGCGCCAGCACGTCTGCCGAAGGCGCCATCTGACTCACCAGCGGAACCAGCACGGCAAGGCCGCCCACGCCCGCAAAACTCACCGCCGCGATATTGATGAAATCGCGTCGGCGCACGCCCTCTCCGGTCATGTCCGGAGTGTTGATGCTCGCCTGATCAGCCATTGATATTCCCTGCCTGATGCCGCCGCACGCGCGGATCGCGCGCGGTCCGACTTGCCCTTTTTCGGCAATGCAGGAGAAGCCATCAGCCCAGCCCTGCATCACCCCGGAGCCGGACACGCGCGGTTGCGCGGCGCCAGCCCCCACTCGGCGCGCCTGATAGACGCAAAGCCACGGCTTTGCCAACAGGCATTTTGGTGCGGGAAACAGCCCTTGTTTGCGCGCCTTTTCGCGCCCGTGGCGCAGATCGTCACGATCGGGCCATGCCCTCGAAACCTGCGCCGTCAGGCCAGTCCGGCCCGGCGATTCCCATCACCTTGAACAGGGCGCCCATCTGCCCCTCGCCGGTCAGGCGTTCATGCGCCGCCGCGATGGCGGCGGCCTGGCCGGGCGCATGCGCGCACAGCGCCCTTGCCCGCGCATCGATGCCCAGTGCCTTCAGCCAGCGCCCCTGCTCGACCGTCCCCAGCCAGCGCGCACCGCGCGAACGGGCGATCGGCGCCAGCGCCGAAAAATCGACATGCGCGGTAAGATCTGCCTCGCCCGGACTGGAAAAGACATCGACCTTGCGATGGGCGCGCACCGCCTGAAGGCTTGAGCCGAGACGCGGCTCGGCATGGCCATAGTCGATGAACAGCGCCGCGCCGCCCTGCCGCGCCAGTCTGCCCGCCACCTCATTGACGATCGCGGCCGAAGCCGGCGATGTTTCGATGATCGCGCCTTCTGCCGCCGCCGCAAGGCTGGCGGGCACGGCGGCTTCCATCGGCGCCGTTCCGGTAACGGCGGCGAGCCTGCCTTGATGGATCCCCACCATGCGTTCGCGCCAGCCTTGCGCGGTGCGGACAAGCTGGCGCACCGGCAGGGCATCGAGGAACTCGTTGGCCACAAGCAGGATCGGTCCGTCGGTCGGCAGGGTCGAGAGATCATCATGCCAGACCGCACCGGGATGCCGTTCCAGTTGCAGGGCTTTCAGCGCCGTGCTGGTTTCGACAAAATGGAGCTTGGGATCAAGACCATAGCGGCCTGCGGCGCGCAGCGCGTCCCGTGCGAGGGTTCCCCGTCCCGGCCCCAGTTCCACGTAATGCACGCGCTCGTCCCGGCCGGCGCGGGTCCAGATATCGGCGAGCCACAGGCCGATCAGTTCGCCGAACATCTGGCTGATCTCCGGCGCGGTGATGAAATCGCCGGTGACGCCGAAGGGATCGCGGCTGGCATAATAATGCGCGTTCGATTCCGCCATGTAATGGGCAATGCTGATCGGCCCGGTATTGGCGATCAGCCGAAGAAAGGTATCGAGCAGCGGCGGCTTCACGCGGTGGCCGGTCCTTGCGCCGAAAGCGGTTTGCGCAGCAGGGCGCGAAGCAGGAAGAACAGCCCCACCGCCATCATCGGCACGGTCAGCCACTGGCCCATGGACAGGCCCGTGCGCATGGCGAAATCGAGGAGCTGCGCGTCCGGTTCGCGGTAGAACTCCACCGTGAAGCGGGCCAGCGCATAGCCGAAGGTGAAGGTGCCCACCAGCAGCCCCGGCCGCCAGCGGGCCTTGGTCTTCCAGAACAGGAACAGCAGCACGATCAGCAGGATAAGCCCTTCGAGCGCGGCTTCATAGAGCTGGCTGGGGTGGCGGGCGACAGGGCCGCCGCCGGGGAAGATCATGGCCCAGGGAACGCCCGCTCCTGCCTCGCGCCCCCACAGCTCGCCGTTCATGAAATTGGCCAGCCGCCCGAAGAGCAGGCCGGCAGGCACGCAGACCGCGATGTAATCGCAAACCCGCACGAAATCGAGCCGCGCCCGCCACGCAACCCAGGCGATGGCCACCACCGTTCCGATCAGGCCGCCGTGAAAGCTCATGCCGCCTTCCCACAGCTTGACGAGGTTCTGCGGCTCGGCCAGCAGTTCGGGGGCATAGAATGCCGCATAGCCAAGCCGCCCGCCCAGAATGATGCCGAGCGTGGCATAGAAGAACAGGTCGTCCGCGTGGCGCTGGGCCATGGGCGCGCCGGGTGTGCGCAACATTCTGGACAAATGCCAGTAACCCAGCACGATCCCCGCCAGATAGGCCAGCGAATACCACTTGAGAGCGAAGAAACCGAGGTCGAGCGCAATCGGCGAAACGCCCAGATCCTCCCAGCGAATCGGGCCGGTCGCCGCTGCCGATGCAGTGGACGTTACGGCAAGCGCGGTTGCCGTTGACACTAGTGACAGCAAGCGGTGAACTCCCTACAACTTCCTGAACGGACCCGTTTTCGTGCAGCCATGCGGGCACTTTGCGCTATCGTAATGGCACGGGAAAAGGGACACAGGCAAACCCGAAAAGGCGCGCGTCACGATGTGCCTGCGGGTGAGGAGAAATGAAAGGGCAACATGAAGACCGAACTGGACCTTGCCATGGACAGCGCATTCAATGCGCTCACCGCCGAAGGCGCCATGTTCCACACGGTTCCGATCCGCCGGTTCGGCCGGGACCTGCCGATGATCGCGGCCGCGCCGCCGCACCTTCCTGCCTATTTTGCCTATTTCTGCGCCACGCATGGCGACAAGACCTTCATCGTCGATGGCGACCTGCGCCTCAGCTTTGCCGACATCTACAAGGCGGCGCGGCACGTTGCGGGCGGACTGGTGGAAGGGCTTGCCCTGAACAAGGGCGACCGCGTGGGCATTGCCGCGCGCAATTCGTCGAACTGGGTCATTGCCTACATGGCCGTGCTGATGGCGGGGGGCTGCGCCACCCTGCTCAACGGCTGGTGGCAGGGCGAGGAACTGGCGGCGGGCATCGATCTGGTGGAATGCCGCTATGTCATTGCCGATGCGGCGCGTGCGGCTCGGCTCGAAGGCCATGCCCATGGCGCGCAGGTGCTGCCGATGCAGCATGACTGCGATTACACCGAAGGACTTGCCGCGCTTCTGTCCGGTGGCGGCGGGATGGCCACGATCCTGCCCGAACTGACGGGGGATGATCTGGCCACGGTGCTTTTCACCTCAGGCTCGACGGGCATGGCAAAGGGCGCCTATTCCGATCATCGCGGCGTGGTTCAGGGCACGATGAACTACGTCGCGCAATCGGCCGCGATGCTGGCGATCCTGACCGCGCGCGGCGAGGCGCCCGCACCCGATGTCCAGCCCACCACGCTGGTCAACGTGCCGCTGTTCCACGTGACCGGCGAAGTGCCGGTGTTTCTCCAGTCGTTCGCATTGGGGCGCAAGCTGGTGCTCATGCCCAAGTGGGACGCGGTGGAGGCCATGCGCCTGATCGAGCGCGAGAAAGTGACCTACTTCGTCGGCGTGCCGCTGATGAGCTTCGAGATCGCCACCCATCCCGACCGGGACAAGTTTGACCTTTCCACTTGCGTGTCGTTTGCCGCTGGCGGCGCGCCGCGCCCGGTGGAGCACGTCGACCGCATCCGCAAGGCCCTGCCCCACGCCTTCCCGCTGCTGGGCTATGGCCTGACCGAGACGAACGGCGTGGGCTGCGGCAACCTCAACGAGAACTATCTCGCCAAGCCGGGAAGCACCGGCACCGCATCAAGGCCGCTGGTCGATCTGGCGATCCTCGATGACGCGGGCAATCCCCTGCCGCCGGGCGAGGTGGGCGAAGTCTCGATCCGGTCGATCGCCAATTTCCTGGGATACTGGAACAACGAGAAGGCCACGCGCGAGGCGATCATGCCCGATGGCTACTTCCGCACGGGCGATCTGGGCTATCTTGATGCCGAAGGCTACCTGTTCATCGTCGATCGCAAGAAGGACATCATCATCCGCGGCGGCGAGAACATTTCCTGCATCGAGGTGGAAAGCGCGATCTATGCCCATCCCGCCATTGCCGAGGCCAGCGTGTTCGGGCTTCCCGACGAAAAGCTGGGCGAGGTGCCGGCCGCGGTCTATCTCGTCAAGGAAGGGCAGAGCGTGACGCCCGACGAGCTGACCGCCTTTCTCAAGGAGCACATCGCGCCGTTCAAGGTGCCGGTGCGGTTCTGGCAGGTGGACGAGGCCCTGCCGCGTCTTGGAACCGAAAAGGTGGACAAGCGCACCCTGCGCGATCGCTACACCAGGGAATGGCTGGCCGCCTGATCGGGCCTTGCCCCGAAGGTAATCTTGTTGGACGGCGCGAATGCAGGCTTTAAAGGGGGAGCATGATGCTCCCCCGGATTGCCAATCAGCGCGCCATAATCGATCGGCGCGCCCTTGCCGATGCAGTGGCCGCCGCCTTTGCCGAACAGGGCGAGAAATCGCGGTCGGCCGTCGTCGAACTGCTGCGCGAGGCGCTTGAGGCGGGGCGAACGGAAATTGCCCGCAGGCTTGAGGCAAAACCTTCGGCGGGCACGGAATGCGCGCAGGCGCAGGCCTTTCTGGTCGATCAGCTCGTGCGCGTGATCTACGATCATGTCGTCACCCGGCTCTACCGCGCCAGCAACCGGTCGATGGGCGAGCGGATCGCCGTGATTGCCGTTGGCGGCTACGGGCGCGGCGAGATGGCTCCGCATTCGGATGTCGACATTGCCTTTGTCACACCGATCAAGCCCACCTCGTGGTGCGAGCAGGTGATCGAGGCGGTGCTCTATTTCCTGTGGGATCTGGGCCTTAAGGTCGGCCATTCCAGCCGCTCGCTCGACGAGGTGGTGCGCATGGCGCGCAGCGACCTGACGATCCGCACCGCCATGCTCGAAGGCCGCTATGTCTGGGGCGACCGCGAGCTTTACGACATGGCCGCCGCGCGCTTCTGGGCCGAAGTGGTCAACGGCACCGAAAGGCAGTTCGTGGCCGAAAAGTTGCAGGAGCGCAACGAACGCCACAAGCGGCTGGGCGACAGCCGTTACGTGGTCGAACCGAACGTGAAGGAAGGCAAGGGCGGCCTGCGCGATCTGCACACGCTCTACTGGATCGGCAAGTATATCCACAAGGTGCGCGATGCCTCGGAACTGGTCGATGTCGGCCTGCTGACGGCCGAGGAATACCGCGCCTTCCGCAAGGCCGAGAACTTCTTCTGGGCCGTGCGCTGCCACCTTCACATGCTGACGAAGCGCGCCGAAGACCGTCTGACCTTCGATCTCCAGCGTGAAGTGGCCATGCGCATGAACTTTGCCGACCGCCCCGGCAAGAGCGCGGTCGAGCGGTTCATGCAGTATTTCTTCCTTCAGGCCAAGCAGGTCGGTTCGCTGACCGGGGTGTTCCTTGCGCAGCTCGATGGCCAGTTCGCGCGGCAGAAGCGCGGGTTCTTCGCAGCCTTGCGGGGGCGTGCGCGCAGGATCGGGGCCTTCGTGCTGGAAGGCGGCAAGCTGGGCGTTCCAAGCGACAGCGTATTCCAGCAGGACCCGGTGCGCCTGCTGGAGATGTTTGCCATCGCCGCCGAGCAGAAGGTGGAAATCCACCCCGAAGCCATGCGCATCGCCCGCCGCGATGCCGGGCTGATCGATGCCGCGGTGCGCAAGGATCCCAGGGCCAACGCCCTGTTCATGGAAGTGCTGACCAGCCGCAACGATCCCGAAACCGTGCTGCGCTGGATGAACGAGGCGGGGGTGTTCGGGCGCTTCATTCCCGATTTCGGCCGGGTCGTCGCGCAGATGCAGTTCGACATGTATCACCACTACACGGTCGACGAGCACACGATCCGGGCGATCGGTCTGCTGGCACGCATCGAGAAGGGCGAGGCGCGCGAAGACCATCCGCTGGCCAGCGAAGTGGTGGGCAAGGTCGCCTCGCGCCGGGTGCTCTATCTGGCCACGCTGCTCCACGACATCGCCAAGGGCCGACAGGGCGATCATTCGGTGCTGGGCGCGGAAGTGGCGCTCAAGCTGTGCCCGCGCCTTGGCCTTTCACCCGCCGAGACCGAACTCGTCGCGTGGCTGGTGCGCTGGCACCTGCTGATGAGCGCAACCGCCTTCAAGCGCGATCTGGCCGATTACAAGACCATCGCCGATTTCGTGAACCTGGTGCAGAGCCAGGAACGCCTGCGCCTGCTGCTGGTGCTGACCGTGGTCGATATCCGCGCAGTAGGGCCGGGGGTGTGGAATTCGTGGAAGCGCCAGCTTCTGAGCGACCTGTTCATCTCCGCCGAGGAAATGCTGCGGCTGGGCCACAAGCAGCATGGCCGCGCCGAACGCATTGCCGCCAAGAAGAAGGCCGTGGCGGCGCTCCTGAAGGAGCGCGACGCGCTGATCGGAACGGTGGGCAAGCAGCTTGGCGATGCCTACTGGATTGCCGAGCCGGAAGACATCATCGCGCTCAACCTTCAGCAGATGGATACGGCCCTTGGCGAGCCGCTCTCGGTCGAGGCGCACTGGTATCCGGCGCGGGGGGCAACGCTTGTCACCGTGCTGGCGGCCGACCATCCGGGGCTGTTCTATCGCATTGCCGGGGGCATACACCTTGCCGGCGGCAACATCATCGATGCCCGCATCCACACCGCGCGCAACGGCACGGCGGTTGACAACTTCCTTGTGCAGGATCCGCTGGGACGGCCGCTCAACGAGGCGAGCCAGATCGCCCGGCTCAAGAATGCCATTGCCGATGCACTGGCCAACCGGGTGAAGCTGGTGCCGCAGCTTGCCGCCCGCCCGCTCGCCCGGCCGCGCGCGGATGCCTTTGACGTGCGCCCCATCGTGATCTTCGACAACAAGGCTTCGAACCGCTTCACCGTGATCGAGGTCGGCGCGCGTGACCGGCCCGCCCTGCTCAACCGGCTGGCACGAGCGCTGTTCGAGGCGCGGCTGATCGTGCACTCCGCCCACATCGCCACATATGGCGAACGCGCGGTGGACACCTTCTATGTTACCGACGTGCTGGGCGAAAAGATCACCGAGACCAGTCGCATGAAGGCGATCGAGAAGAAGCTGCTCGAAGCTGCCGAGGACCGCAAGGTCAAGGCCGCAGCCTGAGGGATTGCATTTACTGACCGGGGCACGGGCGGACTCGCAACGGCGGGGCGCAATCCCTATCTCACGGCTGATGCAGGATGCGGAGTATCTTTCGGGGCGGCTGCTGCTGGCGATGCCGGGCATGGCCGATGAGCGGTTCGATCATGCGGTGATCGCGATGTGCGTGCACGACGAGCACGGCGCGCTGGGCATCGGCATAGGCCGGGTGCGCGACGGGCTGACGCTGCATGGCTTGCTTGAGGACGTGGGGATCGATCCGGGGCAGGCCCCCGATTTGCCGGTGCTGGATGGCGGGCCGGTGGAAACCGCGCGCGGGTTCGTGCTGCATACCGGCGACTGGGGCGGGGAGGGGACTGTCGTCGTCAACCCGCTGTGCAGCCTCTCTGCCTCGCTCGATGTGCTGCGGGCCATCGCCGAGGGGCGCGGGCCGCGCCGGTTCATCGTTGCGCTGGGCTATGCCGGCTGGGGCGCGGGCCAGCTTGAAGGGGAAATGCGCCACCACGGCTGGTATGCGGCCAAGGGCGATCCTGAAATCCTGTTTGCTACGCCCACCGGGCGGCGCTGGACCCAGACCTGGAAGCGCGAGGGAATAGACCCCGCGCACCTCGCGGCGCAGACGGGAAGCGCCTGAACCGGCCTGCGTCGGCCTGTGCCCGCAAGCCCCGGTGCGTTCAGCTTACTGGCATCTTCCAGAGCCGCTCGCGGCATCCCGCTGCCCCGTTGCAAACAGGCCGCGCGCGTTCTACATGAAGAGCAACATCGAGAGTTGGAGTGACGCTCCAACGCCAACCTGCCGATCCGGGCAAGGTGGCACCCGCTTCAGGACACTGAAAAGGGGATGTGGCCGATCCGGCAACCAAGCGGACACGGACACTGCGGCAGCGTCATCTCCCTCAGCATGAAAGAGAGACGCCAAGACAGTGCCGATCAGGATTGCCGACAATCTGCCTGCCCGCCGCACCCTCGAAGCCGAGGGCGTGATCGTCATGGCCGAAACCGAGGCCGCCCGGCAGGACATCCGCCCGATGCGGATTGCCCTGCTCAATCTCATGCCCGACAAGATCACCACCGAAACCCAGATCGCCCGTCTGCTGGGCGCCACACCCTTGCAGGTGGAACTGGAACTGGTGCGCATCTCCGACCATGTCAGCAAGAACACGTCGGCCGGACACATCTCCGCGTTCTACCGGCCGTGGGAGGAAGTGCGGCAGGAAAAGTTCGACGGGCTGATCGTCACCGGCGCGCCGGTCGAGACGATCCCCTTCGAGGAGGTGAGCTACTGGGACGAACTGCGCCGGATCTTCGACTGGTCGCAGACCCATGTGCATCGCACCCTTTCCATCTGCTGGGGCGCGATGGCGGCGCTGCATCATTTCCACGGCGTGGAGAAGCACGCGCTGGCGGCCAAGGCATCGGGCGTGTTCCGCCATGTCAACCGCGCGCCCGCGAGTCCGTGGATGCGGGGCCTGCCCGACGTGTTCGATGTTCCGGTATCGCGCTGGAGCGAGGTGCGCCGCGAGGACCTGCCGGAGGGGCATGGCCTTGCCGTGCTGGCCGACAGCGAGGAAACCGGGCTGTGCCTTGTCGACGATCCGGGGATGCGCACGCTGCACATGTTCAATCACCTTGAATACGATACGCTGACGCTTGCGGGCGAATATGCGCGCGACGAGGGGCGCTATCTGCCGCGGCACTATTTCCCCGGTGACGATCCCCACGCCCGCCCGGTCAATTCGTGGCGCGGGCATGGCCATCTGCTCTATGGCAACTGGGTGAACGAGACTTACCAGACCACGCCCTATGATCTGGACGACATAGGGATGTAACCGGGGGGACGTAACGGGCAGGCACTGCTGTCTGCCCTTGCCTTTGGGCGCGGCTTCGCCTAACGGCCCCAGCTTCAACCGACACGGATTCGATGATCGGCCTGGCCACAAGGGCTGCCAAGGCAGATCGGACGCGTCGCATTACAGGAGACGAAAATGCCCAAGCTCAAGACCAAGAGCGGCGTGAAGAAGCGCTTCAAGCTCACGGCCTCCGGCAAGGTGAAGCACGGCGTGGCCGGCAAGCGCCACCGCCTGATCAGCCACAACGCCAAGTATATCCGCCAGAACCGCGGCACTGAAGTGATCTCCGACGCCGATGCGAAGGTGATCAAGAAGTGGGCGCCCTACGGGCTGAACTGAGGAGCGCTGACCAATGAGCCGTATCAAGCGTGGTGTTACCACCCGTGCAAAGCACAAGCGGATTCTGGAACAGGCGAAGGGCTTCCGCGGCCGTCGCAAGAACACCATCCGCGTTGCCCGTCAGGCCGTCGAAAAGGCCGGCCAGTATGCCTATCGCGACCGCAAGGTTAAGAAGCGCAACTTCCGCGCCCTGTGGATCCAGCGCATCAACGCCGCCGTGCGCGCCGAAGGGCTGACCTACTCGCAGTTCATCCACGGCGCGAAGCTCGCCGGGATCGAACTCGATCGCAAGGCCATGGCCGATCTCGCCATGAACGAAGGCGCGATCTTCAACGCGGTCATCGCACAGGCCAAGGCGGCGCTGCCCGCCTGAGGCGACGGCACGCATTGCACCTGATGAAAGGGGCGGATTTCTCCGGAAATCCGCCCTTTTTCGTTGCGGATAGCGCGGCCGCGGTGCAGGCTGGCATCAAGCATCAATCACAAGGGCACGGGGCGCACACTTCTTGACGGCCGAGGACTGTTCTGTCCGGGTTCGCTTCCACCGGCCGCCAGCGCCGCTCGCCCGCTATTTCACAACCTTCTACCTTACCGAAATCCATGTTGCGTCCGGCGGGCGGGTAACGGACCATCTTCACCCGGAATGGGCCAATCTGCGCGTCTTCCAGGGCGACTTTCCCGATTCGCAACTGCCGGGCCAGCCCCTGCTTGCCGGAGCCGGGGCCAATTTCACCGGTCCGACCAGCACGACCCTGAGGTTCACGATCGGCACCGCACGTTCATGGGGCATCGGGTTCCTGCCGCTCGGCTGGGCGCGGTTCGTCGCACAGCCGGCCAGCCTACATGCCGACCGTGTCTATAACCTAAAGGACCAGCCTTTCCTTCGGACCTTCGCGCCGCTTGCCGAAGAGCTGTTTGGCCAGGAAGCCGATGAGGACGCCGAACTGGCGCGGATCAGCGCCTTCTTCGTGCAGGCCCTTGCGGCGGGCGGGAACAAGGATGATCCGCGCATCATGGCCTGCCATGCCGCGCTGGTCGATCCTGAGATAGCCACAGTCGGCGCCATGGCCGAGGCCGCGCGCTTGCCGGCGCGTACGCTGGAGCGCCTGTGCCGCCGCCATTTCGGCTTTGCGCCGCGGCTGCTGCTGCGGCGCCAGCGGTTCATGCGCAGCCTTGTGCAGTATCTTCTCGATCCTTCGCTCAAATGGATCGGCGCCATCGACAGCCACTATCACGATCAGGCGCAGTTCGTGCGCGATTTCCACCGGTTCATGGGGATGAGCCCGCGCGAATATGCCGCCTGCGCCAAACCTGTCGTCGGTGAAGTGATGCGCGCAAGGCAGGAGTTCGTGGGCAGTGCCGTCCAGGCGCTGCATTCCCCCTCGCCGCGATAACTCCACACTTTGATTCCGGCGCATTTGCGGCTAGCGGCTGCGCGCATGGAAAACCTCGATCACCATCAGGCTGAAACGCTTGCCGCCATCGCCGAGGCCGCGACCGTGCAGGACGTCGAAGCGATCCGCGTGTCAGCACTGGGCAAGCAGGGCTGGGTCAGCGCGCTGCTGAAGTCTCTTGGCGGGATGACGCCGGAGCAGCGCCAGAGCGAAGGCCCGAAGATTCACGCCGCGCGCGAGGCCGTGACCGCCGCGCTCACCGAACGCAAGGCGGCGCTTGAACATGCCGCGCTTGAAGCGCGCCTTGCGGCCGAAACGGTGGACCTTTCGCTTCCCGCGCCCGAAACGCCGCGTGGTTCGGTCCATCCTGTCAGCCAGGTCATGGATGAGCTGGCCGAAATCTTTGCCGATCTGGGCTTTGCGGTGGCGAGCGGCCCGGAGATCGAGGACGACTGGCACAATTTCACCGCGCTCAACATGCCTGAAACGCATCCCGCGCGGGCCATGCATGATACCTTCTATTTCCCGGACAGGGACGCGCAGGGCCGTTCGATGCTGCTGCGCACGCATACCTCGCCGGTGCAGATCAGGGCCATGCTGAATGCAGGCGCGCCCTTGCGCGTGATCGCGCCGGGGCGGGTCTATCGCTCGGACAGCGATGCCACGCACACCCCGATGTTCCACCAGATCGAAGGGCTGGTGATCGACAAGGGCATTCACCTTGGCCACCTCAAGTGGACGCTCGAAACCTTCCTCAAGGCGTTCTTCGAGCGGGACGACATCGTCCTGCGCCTGCGCCCCAGCTATTTCCCCTTCACTGAACCTTCGGTCGAGGTTGATGTCGGCTATACGCTGGTGAGCGGAAAGCGCGTGGTCGGCGGGAGCGGCGATGCGCCCGACGGCGGCTGGATGGAAGTGCTTGGCTCCGGCATGGTCAACCGCAAGGTCATCGCGTTCGGCGGGCTTGATCCGGATGAATGGCAGGGTTTTGCCTTCGGCACCGGCGTGGACCGGCTGGCCATGCTGAAATACGGCATGGACGATCTTCGCGCCTTCTTCGACGGCGATGCGCGGTGGCTTGGCCACTATGGTTTCGGCGCGCTGGATGTGCCCACCCTTTCCGGCGGAGTAGGGGTGCCTGTGGGAGTTCGCTCGTGAAGTTCTCGCTCTCGTGGCTCAAGTCGGTCCTCGATACCAAGGCCGATGCCCGGCAGATTGCCGAAAAGCTGACCTCGCTCGGTCTGGAGATCGAAAGCGTCGAGGATGCATCGGCGGCGCTGACGAAGTTCCGGATTGCCCGTGTGCTGACCGCGGAAAAGCACCCGCAGGCCGACAAGCTGCAAGTTCTCTCGGTCGATCTGGGGGACGGTTCGCCGCTTCAGGTGGTGTGCGGCGCGCCCAATGCGCGGGCGGGCCTTGTCGGCGTGCTCGGCCTGCCGGGCGCAGTGGTTCCCGCCAACGGCATGGAACTGCGCAAGTCGGCCATCCGCGGTGTCGAATCCAACGGCATGATGTGTTCCACGCGCGAGCTGTGCCTTGGCGAGGACCATGACGGGATAATCGAGCTGCCGGCCGATGCGCCGGTGGGCACGAGCTTTGCCGACTATCTCGGTTCCGACCCGGTGTTCGATGTGGCGATCACGCCCAACCGCCCCGATTGCATGGGGGTTTACGGCATTGCCCGCGATCTGGCGGCGGCGGGGCTGGGCGTATTGAAGCCGATCACGGCGGCCCCGGTTGCGGGCAGCTTCGCCTGTCCGGTGGAGGTGCGCACCGACGATCCCGAAGGCTGCCCGGCATTTTATGGCCGCGTCATCCGCGGGGTGAAGAACGGCCCCAGCCCGCAGTGGTTGCAGGACTATCTGAAAAGCGCGGGCCAGCGTCCCATCTCGGCACTGGTGGACATCACCAACTACGTCATGCTCGGCTATGGCCGTCCGGCCCATGCCTATGACCTTGCCCGGCTGACCGGTGCGGTCGTGGCCCGCAAGGCGCGCGAGGGCGAGACCTGCCTTGCGCTGAACGGCAAGGAATACGCGCTCCAGCCCTTCATGACGGTGATTGCCGATGATGCGGGGGTGCATGACATTGCCGGGATCATGGGCGGCGAACATTCGGGCTGCACCGAGGCGACGCGCGACGTTCTGCTGGAAGTGGCCTATTTCGATCCGCCCTCGATCGCCCGCACCGGCCAGGCGCTGGCGCTCGCATCGGATGCGCGCGGGCGGTTCGAGCGGGGCGTCGATCCGGCGTTCCTCGATACCGGCATGGACCTGCTCACCAGCCTGATCCTTGATATCTGCGGCGGCGAGGCGAGCGAAGTGGTGCGCGCAGGCCAGCCGCCGCTGGCGCAGCGGACCGTTGCCTATGATCCGGCGCTGGCGGGAACGCTGGGCGGCATCGATGTGGGCGCGGGCGAACAGAAGCGCATCCTTGCAGCGCTGGGCTTTGCCGTGGCCGAGGACTGGACGGTCACGGTCCCGACATGGCGGCCCGATGTGGACGGCGCGCCCGACATCGTGGAAGAGGTGATCCGCGTGCACGGGCTTGACGCCGTGCCTTCAACGCCGCTGCCCCGCGCTGATGGCGTGGCGCGCCCCACGGCGACACCTGCGCAGATGACCGAGCGGCGCCTGCGCCGTGCAGCGGCCGCGCGGGGTCTGCATGAAGCGGTGACCTGGTCGTTCCTGCCGGAGCGCGAGGCGGCCCACTTTGCCGATGGCCAGCCCTTGTGGGCCCTGGCCAATCCGATTTCGGAAGATCTCAAGGTCATGCGGCCTTCGCTGCTGCCGGGCCTGCTTGCGGCGGCGCAGCGCAATCTGCACCGCGGTGCCAGCGCGGTGCGCCTGTTCGAGATCGGCCGCCGTTATCTGCGCGGGGAAGGCGGCGCGAGCGACGAGAAGCCGAGCCTTGCCGTGGTGCTGGCGGGCGATGCCGTGGCGCGCGGCTGGGACGCGAGGGTCAATGGCGGCAAGGCCCGCGCCTTCGATGCGTTCGACGCCAAGGCCGAGGCTCTTGCGCTGCTGGCGGAAGCGGGCGCGCACGTGGACAACCTGCAAGTGATGGGCGAGGCCGGGGCGCAGTTCCATCCCGGTCAGTCGGCCACGCTGCGGCTGGGGCCGAAGCAGGTCCTGGCGCGCTTCGGGATGCTCCACCCCGCCACCGCGAAGGCGTTTGATCTGGATGGCCCGGTGGCGGTGGCGGAACTGTTCCTTGACCGCATTCCGCCAAGGAAGGGCGGGGGCACCTTTGCCCGTGCACACTTTGCACCGCCCGCGTTGCAGGCGGTGAAGCGCGATTTTGCCTTCCTTGTCGATGCCGGGGTTCCGGCCGCCGATCTTGTGCGCGCGGTGAGAGGCGCGGACAAGCAGGCCATCGTCGGTGCGCGCGTGTTTGACGATTTCCGCGGCGCGGGCGTGCCCGAAGGCCGCAAGAGCCTCGCCATCGAGGTCACGCTCCAGCCGGTCGAGAAGTCGTTCGACGAAGCTGTGCTGAAGGCGGTTTCGGACAGGATCGTGGCGGCGGCTGCCAAGCTGGGAGGCGTTCTGCGGGGATGAGCGAGGCGCTTGTCACCATCGGCAATGCCAACGCGTCTGGCGGGCTGACCGCGCGGATCAATCCGCTGGGCGCGGAGCTGTGGTCGCTGACCGATGGCGAAGGCCGCGAATACATGACCGATGCAGACCCCGCGTTCTGGTCGGGCCATGCGCCGCTGCTCTTTCCGATCATCGGCGCGCTGGCCGGGAACACCTTGCGGCTGGACGGGCGCGCCTTCACCATGGCCAAGCACGGATTTGCCCGGCGCAGCATGTTTGCGCCGGTTCAGGTCGAAGCCGCCGAAGCGCGTTTCCGGCTGACCGATTCGCCTGAAACGCGGGCGGTCTATCCCTTCGGTTTCGTGCTGGAGGCGGCCTATCGCATCGCGGGGATGACGCTGCACACCTGCGTGAGCGTGTTCAATCCCAATGCGCAGACCCTGCCGTTCAGTTTCGGTTTCCACCCGGCATTCGCGTGGCCGCTGCCGGGCGGTGCCGAAAGGCACGCGCACAAGCTGGTGTTTGCCGCCGAGGAAGCGGGGCAGTTGCGGCAGGTTGCGCCCGGCACGGGCGTCCTCCTTCCCGGCACGGTCCCCAGCCCTGTGCAGGGGCGCGAACTTGCCCTGCATGAAGACCTGTTCCGCGCCGATGCGCTGATCTGGGAAAGGGTGGCGAGCCAGACCCTGTCCTATGGCGCGGAAGGTGGGGCGTGGCTGGACATTGCCTTTCCGGACATGCCGTCGCTGGGCGTGTGGCAGGTTCCCGGTGCGCGCTATATCTGCATCGAACCCTGGGCCGGCCACGCCGACCCTGAGGGCTTTGCCGGAGATTTCCGCGAAAAGCCCGGCATCGTCCTGCTTGCGCCGGGCGAAACCCGCAGCTTCTGCATGGACGTGACCGTCCGCCCGCGCTAACCGCGCGAGCCATGTCCAATCGCCGCACCTTCGCCATCATTTCCCACCCCGACGCGGGCAAGACCACGCTGACCGAGAAGCTCCTGCTGCAAGGCGGGGCGATCCATCTGGCGGGCGAAGTCAAGGCGCGCGGCGCGGCGCGGCGCGCCCGCTCGGACTGGATGAAGATCGAGCAGCAGCGCGGGATCTCGGTCACGTCCTCGGTCATGACGTTCCAGAAGGACGGCATCGTCTTCAACCTGCTGGACACGCCGGGCCACGAGGACTTTTCGGAAGATACCTACCGCACGCTGACCGCGGTCGATTCGGCGATCATGGTGATCGATGCCGCCAAGGGCATCGAGCCGCAGACGCGCAAGCTGTTCGAGGTCTGCCGGATGCGCTCGGTGCCGATCATCACCTTTGTCAACAAGGTCGACCGCGAAGGCCGCAGCGTGTTCGAGACGCTGGACGAAGTGGCCGATGCGCTGGCGCTGGACGTGGTGCCCATGTCCTGGCCGATCGGGATGGGCGGCGTTTTTCAGGGCGTGATGAACTTTGCCGACGAGACCATCGCCCGCCCCGAAGGCGACAGCCGCGAGTTTCTGGGCAAGCGCGAACCCGCCACGGACATTCCGGAGGACATCGCCGAGGAAATCGAACTGGCCCGCGCCGGTTATCCCCAGTTCGATATCGAAGCCTATCGCCACGGCGATCTGACGCCCGTCTATTTCGGATCGGCGCTCAAGAACTTCGGCGTGGCCGAACTGATCGATGCGATTGCGCAGTATGCGCCTCCGCCGCGTCCGCAGTCCTCTGACAGCGGCGCGGTCGATCCTTCCCGGCCGGACGTGACCGGGTTCATCTTCAAGGTGCAGGCCAACATGGACCCCCAGCACCGCGACCGCATTGCCTTCATGCGCATGGTTTCGGGCACTTTCCGGCGGGGCATGAAGCTGACGCCTTCGGGCCTTGGCAAGCCGATTGCCGTGCATTCGCCGATCCTGTTCTTTGCGCAGGACCGCGAGATTGCCGACACGGCCGAGGCTGGCGACATCATCGGCATTCCCAACCACGGCACCTTGCGCGTGGGCGATACGCTTTCGGAAAGGAATGACCTGCGCTTTACCGGCCTGCCCAACTTCGCGCCGGAAATCCTGCGCCGCGTCGTGCTGAAAGACCCGACCAAGACCAAGCAGTTGCGCAAGGCGCTGGATGACCTTTCCGAAGAGGGCGTGATCCAGGTGTTCTACCCGGAGATCGGTTCGCAGTGGATCGTGGGCGTGGTCGGCCAGCTTCAGCTCGATGTGCTCGTCTCGCGGCTTGAGGCGGAATACAAGGTCGAGGCCGTGCTGGAGCCATCGCCGTTCGATACCGCGCGCTGGGTGCGGGGCAGCGATTCGGCGCTCAAGGCGTTTGCGGATTTCAACATGTCGAACCTTGCCAAGGACCGTGATGGCGATCCGGTGTTCATGGCGCGTTCGGCCTGGGACGTGGGGTATCAGCAGGAGCGCAATCCCGAACTGGTCTTTTCGGCCACGAAGGAACGCTGAGTGCAGCTATCGCTTTGGGGGAGTGGAGCGGTCAGGGGTTGAAACCGGAAGGCATCAGGCGCAGTTAGCCTGCCATGCAACTTCTCGGCCCGACCTCGAACACCTTCATCTCGCAGCGCCTGCGCCTTCACTATGTGGACTGGGGCAATGCGGACAAGCCGCCCCTGCTGCTCGTTCATGGCGGGCGCGACCATTGCCGTTCGTGGGACTGGACGGCCGAGGCCCTGCGCGAGGACTGGCACATCATCGCCATGGACCACCGCGGCCATGGCGACAGCGAATGGACATCGGACGGCAACTACCGCACGATGGACCTCGTCTATGACGTGGCGCAGCTGGTCCATCAGCTCGATCTGGCGCCGGTGACGATCGTGGCGCATTCGTGGGGGGCGAACACCAGCCTGCGTTATGCCGGGCTGTTTCCGGAAAACGTGCGCAAGATCGTGGCGATCGAGGGCCTGTTCCCGACGCCTGAGCGCGAGGCGCTTATCAAGAACGTGCCCTTCGCCCGGCGTGTGCGCGAGTTCATCGGCGAGAAGCGCAAGGCTGCCGGGCGTCTGCCGCGCCGCTATCCCACGCTCGAAGATGCCTATGCGCGCATGAAGAGCGAGAACCCCTACCTTACCGACGCACAGGCCCGTCATCTGACGTTGCACGGCATCAACCGCAACGAGGACGGCACCTTCAGCTGGAAGTTCGATCCGCATCTCAACGTCGATGGCGCGCCCTATGACATCAGCATCGAGCAGCGCAACGAACTGTGGAGCGCGATCACCTGCCCGACGCTGCTGCTGAACGGCGCGGATTCCTGGGCAGGCAACCCCGAACGCAACGGCATGGCCAGCTACTTCCGCAATGCGCAGGTGGTCGAGTTCGAGAATGCCGGCCACTGGTTGCACCACGACCAGTTCGACCGCTTCATCGCCACGCTCAGGGACTTCCTCTGAACGGTCCGCGAGCAGGATTGTGGTGAAGCTCAAGGTCGCCAGCTACAACATCCACAAGGGCGTCGGTCTTGACCGGCAGCGCGACCCCGACCGGATCCTCACGGTGCTGCGCGAGATGGACGCCGACGTGATCGCCTTGCAGGAGGCCGATCTGCGCTTCGGCCAGCGCGAGGCGGTGATTCCGCGCGCGATGCTGGACGATCACAGCCCGTGGATGGCGGTGGAAACCGGCCACTACGATCGCGCCCGCACGGCGGCCAGCATGGGCTGGCATGGCAATGCCCTGCTGGTGAGGCGCGGGATCGAGGTTGTCGACGCCAGTCCCGTTGTCCTGCCGACGATCGAGCCGCGCGGCGCCCTCGCGGCAACGCTGCGCCTTGGCGGCGAACTCGTCCACGTGGTGGGGATGCATCTCGACCTTTCCGGGCTGCGCCGCCGCCAGCAGGTGCGGGCGGTCTGCCGCCATGTCGAAGCCTTGCAGGACGGCGCGCATGTCGTGATGATGGGCGATCTCAACGAATGGTCGGCTTCGCGCGGCGCGCTCGGCGCCTTTCCGGCTGCGATGCGCGTTCTGGCGCCGGGCCGCAGCTTTCCCGCGCGGCGCCCGATTGCCCAGCTTGATCGCATCGTCATCAGCAGTGGCCTGCATGTGGAAGCGGCAGGCGTGCACCACAGCCCGCTGGCTGCGGTCGGTTCGGACCACCTGCCGGTCTGGGCGGAGCTGGAACTGCCCTCAAAAGACGCAATGCCCTCTGCCTAAAAAACAGGCACATCGTGTGCGCTGCACAAGTTTCAGGCGCACCCGGCACATTTCGCGACATTTGCCGAACCGCAAAAGCCCGAATCCGGCACACTACGGATCTGGCACGCCCCTTGCTTAACCTTCGATGCCGGCGGGTCGCCCGGCGTGAGGGCAACGAAAAGGGGGCATGAATGAAGTTCATCATCGCCATCATCAAGCCGTTCAAGCTCGACGAGGTGCGCGAAGCGCTGTCGGCCTTGGGCGTTGCCGGGATGACGGTGTCCGAGGTGAAGGGCTTCGGGCGGCAGAAAGGCCAGACCGAAATCTATCGCGGTGCTGAGTATTCCACCAACATGCTGCCGAAGGTGAAGATCGAGATCGCCGCGAGCGACGATCTTGCGCCGCAGATCGTGGAGACGATTCAGCAGGCCGCCAGCACCGAGGCCATCGGGGACGGCAAGGTGTTCGTGCTCGATCTGGCATCGGCCACGCGCATCCGCACCGGCGAAACCGGGGACACCGCGCTGTGACGGCGTTTTCCAAATCCGACTTCAGGGGGACAGACATGCTCCGCAAATTGATCGGTGGCCTGGCGGGGACCGGTGCCACTTTCCTTGCCGCTTCGGCCGCCCATGCGCAGGAAGCTGCCGCAGCAACCGTCGACAAGGGCGATACGGCCTGGATGATGGTTTCGACCGTGCTCGTGCTGATGATGATCCTGCCGGGCCTTGCGCTTTTCTACGGCGGTCTGACGCGCTCCAAGAACATGCTTTCCACGATGACGCAGATCGGCGCGGTGACATGCCTTGCCATGCTGATGTGGGTCATGTTCGGCTACGGCCTTGCGTTCGGTCCTGAGGGCAACGCCTTCATCAGCTGGGGCAAGTTCTTCCTTTCCGGCGTCGATGCATCGAGCCAGGCCGCGACCTTCACCGATGGCGTGGAAATACCGGAATACGTGTTCATCTGCTTCCAGATGACCTTTGCCGCAATCACGGTGGCGCTGGTCCTCGGCTCGGTGGTCGAACGCATGAAGTTTTCCGCCACCATGGCCTTTGCGGCGGTGTGGCTGACGATCGTCTATTTCCCGATTGCCCACATGGTCTGGGCAGGCGGCGGCCTCTTCTTCGAAATGGGCGCGCTCGATTTCGCAGGCGGCACCGTGGTGCACATCAACGCGGGCGTTTCGGCGCTGGTTGCCTGCCTTATCCTGGGCAAGCGCATCGGCTACCAGAAGGATATCATGGCGCCGCACTCGCTGACGCTGACCGGCGTCGGCACGGGTCTGCTGTGGGTGGGCTGGTTCGGGTTCAACGCCGGTTCGGCGCTTGAAGCCAACGGTTCGGCAGCGCTTGCCATGATCAACACCTTCGTCGCCACGGCTTCGGCGGGTCTGTTCTGGATGCTGGCCGAGCGCATGTCCGGCCACAAGGGTTCGGCACTGGGCTTCTGCTCAGGCATCATCGCCGGTCTCGTTGCCGTGACGCCTGCCGCCGGCAACTCCGGCCCGTTCGGCGCCATCGTTCTGGGCGCGATTGCCTCGCTGGTCTGCTTCTACCTCGTGACCGTGGTCAAGCCGAAGCTCGGCTATGACGATGCGCTCGACGCCTTCGGCATCCACGGCGTTGGCGGCATGATCGGCGCAATCGGCACCGGCATCGTCTATTCGCCCTCGCTCGGCGGCCCTGGCGGCGACGACTTCGACATGGGCGCCCAGCTCGTGACCCAGCTCAGCGCGACCGTGGCGACGATCGTATGGGCAGCCATCGGCACCGCGATCGCCATGTATGTCGCCAAGGCCCTGACCGGGCTGCGGGTCAGCGAAGAAGTCGAGCGTGAAGGTCTCGACCTCGGCGAACACGGCGAGCGTGCCTACAACATGTAAGTTTTGACCGAATTGGCGGGGCGGGCGGAGCCAGATCCTCTCCCTCTCATCCCCCACCCCGCCAAACCTTGTTCCTCCTGCGAACAGACTAAGGCCGGAAGCGCTAGCCCGCTTCCGGCCCTTTTTTCGTTCCGGCCGGGGCGGCTTTTTTGGCGGCATCGCCTTGCCCGCAGGTCCGGCAAACTCTAAGGCGCGGCCATGGCAGACGCACCGCTTTCCCCTGCTCCCAAGCCCAAGGACTGGATCCTCGGCATTCACGCCTATGTCCCCGGCAAGTCGACCGGCAAGGACGGACAGGTGCTGACCAAGCTTTCGGCAAACGAGAACCCGCTGGGGACGAGCGCGGCGGCGCTTGAGGCGCGCCTTGGAGCCGGCGATCCGGCACGCTATCCCGACCCGGACAGCAAGGACTTGCGCGCGGCCATCGGTGCGGTCCACGGGATCGATCCGGCGCGCATCGTCATGGGCACGGGTTCGGATGAACTGCTCAACCTTGCCGCGCAGGCCTATGCCGGGCCGGGCGACGAGGTTCTCTATGTGCGCTACGGTTTCTCGGTCTATGACATTGCCGCGCGCCGCTGCGGAGCGACCCCGGTCATCGCGCCTGATGCCGATTACGGCACCGATGTGGATGCGCTGCTGGCCTGCGTGACCGGGCGGACCCGCGTGGTGTTCCTCGCCAATCCCAACAACCCGACGGGAAGCTGGCTGCCGCGCGCCGAGATTGCCCGGCTTCATGCCGGCTTGCGGCCGGACATCCTGCTGGTGCTCGACGGCGCCTATGCCGAATATCTCGATCCCGAAGAGGATGACGGCGCGCTGGCCCTTTCGCAAAGCGCGGCCAATGTGCTCGTCACGCGCACTTTCTCGAAGATCTATGGCCTTGCCGGTGAGCGCATTGGCTGGGGCACGGCCCATCCTGCCATTGTGGACATGCTGAACCGCATTCGCGGGCCGTTCAACATCTCGTTGACCGGGCAGGCCGCCGGGCTTGCCGCCGTGCAGGATCAGGCTTTCGTCGAGGCATCGCGCCGCCACAATGCCGCGGTGCGGACGCGCTTTGTCGGCAAGCTCGAAGCGCTGGGCAATCACGGTGTGCGCCCCCTGCCAAGCCGGGCGAACTTCGTGCTGATCCTGTTCGAAGGCAGGTTGAGCGCGGAGCAGGTCTATACGGGTCTGATGGGCCATGGTTACATCACGCGCTGGCTGCCGGGGCAGGGCCTGCCGCAGGCGCTGCGCATCACCATCGGCACCGAGGCGCAGATGGACGAGATTGCCGAGGCCATCCGGAAGATGTGCGAGGCGGCAAAGTGAGTGACGCGCCCTTCCGGCAGATCACCATCGTCGGGCTGGGCCTGCTTGGCGGCTCGATCGGCCTTGCCGTTCAGGCATTCCTGCCGGGCGCCAGGGTAGTCGGATATGATGCCGATCCTGCGGTGCGAGGCGCGGCAAGGGCGCGGGGGCTGGCGCACCGGATTGCCGATGATGCACAAGACGCAGCGCTCGGATCGGACCTTGTCATCTTCTGCGTTCCCGTTGGCGCAATGGGAGCCGCGGCCCGCGCGATTGCGCCGGGGCTGTCGCCCGAAGCGCTGGTCAGCGATGTCGGATCATCCAAGGCAACCGTTGCCGCCGCGCTGGCCGAAGCCCTGCCGGGCCGCCACATCATCCCCGCGCACCCCGTGGCCGGGACCGAGCGCAGCGGCCCCGATGCAGGCTTTGCCACGCTGTTCCGCAATCGGTGGTGCATCGTCACGCCCCCGGCCGATGCGGACCCTGGCCTTTGTGCGCGCCTGATCGCCTTCTGGGAGGCGCTTGGCGCGCGGGTGGAGACGATGGACGCCGACCATCACGACAAGGTGCTGGCCGTGACCAGCCACTTGCCGCACCTGATTGCCTATACCATCGTCGGCACCGCATCCGATCTTGAACAGGTGACGCAGAGCGAAGTCATCAAGTATTCTGCGGGGGGTTTCCGCGATTTCACGCGCATAGCCGCATCCGATCCGACGATGTGGCGCGATGTCTTTCTTTCAAACCGCGACGCGGTGCTGGAAATGCTCCAGCGCTTCACCGAGGATCTGACCGAATTGCAGAAGGCCATCCGCAAGGGTGATGGCGCGTTCCTGTTCGATCACTTCACGCGCACCCGCGCCATCCGGCGCGGCATCATCGAAATGGGGCAGGACGATGCGCGGCCCGACTTCGGCCGTTCCGACCATCAGCCCGAAGGCTGATCCAGCGCTTCAGCCGTTGAGCGCGTTGCCATCAAGCGCGGTGCCGTTGAGCGCGTTGATTGCCGCTTCGACGCGGGCTTCGATGTCCTCTCTGGGCAGGCCCGGCGGGATTTCCGCGGCAAAGCGGTAGCGCACGGTGCCGGGCCGCTTCCAGATGCGGTGGTAGAGCGGCCCGCTGTCGACCGCCACCGGGATCACCGGCAGGCCAAGCAGCTTGTAGAGACCCGCAAACCCCGATTGCAGGGCGCGTCGCTCGCCATGCGGCACGCGCGTGCCTTCGGGAAAGATGATGAGCGGGCGCCCTTCGGCGATGAGCCGCCGCGCTTCGGTGAGCATGGTGCGCAAGGCCCTGGCCCCGGCATCGCGTTCCACCGCAATCAGGCCGTAGTTGCGCCCGGCAAGGCCCCAGCCGGGGATCGCCATCAGCTCGGCCTTGGCAAAGACCACGGGAAGGCGGAAAAGCCAGGGCAGGTCGATGGCCTCGAAGAAGGCTTCATGGCGGATGGCATAGAGCACGCCCGGCTTGAATACCGGGTTTTCGAGTTCCACCCGGATGCCAAGAAGCACGCGGCAGCACAGCCGGTGCCAGCCGCCCCAGCCGCGCACTATGGCGCGAAAGAGCGGCCGGGAGACCGACATCGTCAGCAGCGAGCCGAGCACGAACAGCACCGAACCACCGTAGAACGCGGCATAGAAGGCAAGACTGCGCACGACAGAGAAAAGCCTGCTCATCGTTACCAGCCGATCATCCACGCGATGAGCCGCGCAACCAGTTTGTTGTATTCCATGAACAGGATCTTGAAGGTGGGGCGGGAGGCAACGGCATCGCGCACGATGACAAGGCTGGAGGGCGCCTCGGCCGCCAGATCGAAGGCGGCGCGGCGCATGTGCCAGTCGGTTGTAACGAGGCGGATCGAGCGCAGGTTGTTCTGCCTGATCCAGCGTGCGGTTTCGATGGCATTGGTGCGGGTGTCGACCGCGTCATAGCCGAGCGTGATGCAGCAGGCCATGAGGCGATCCGGGACATCGTATTCGGCAGCGAATTCGCGCGGGCGCACTTCGCGGTCAACCCCGGAGACGAGCAGTTTGCGGGCGTAGCCCTTTTCGATCACGGCAAGCGCGCGGGGAATGCGGCCGCTGCCCCCGGTCAGCGCGACCACGCCATCGCTGCGCACCGGTTCGATCACCGGACGGGGCAGGAAGATGGCAAACCAGCAGAAGCCGAGCGCCCAGGCAATCAGCAGCAGCGACAGGAGCCGCCGAAAGATGCCGCGACGTGTCACAGCATCCGCCTCAGTGCGGCGAGGACCGAGAAACGCGCGGTCAGCACCGCAAGGAGGACGCCCGCGAGCGGAATGCAGGCAATAATCAGCCAGTCGTCCCAGCCAAGCCCCCCAAGCGACATCAGGCCGGAGCCGAGCGCGGCAAACTGGCGCCCCAGCAGGAGCGTGGTGACAGTGCCGAGCAGCAGGCCGCCGACCCCGCCCGCAGCCGCATCGATCGCCATCGAGCGCTGAAAGATCCGCGCGATCTGGGCATCGGTGCCGCCCAGCATATGAACGATCTCGATGGTGCCGCGATGATTGCCCAGCGCATTGCGCGAGGCAAGCAGCACGGTTGCCACGGTGGCGAAGGCCAGCAGGGCGATGAGGCCGCCGGTCAGCCATTGCAGCGCGCTGATCGCCTCGAAGACCGGGCCGAGCCATGCGGCCTGCGCATCGACCCGTGCCGCAGGCGCGCGGGCGACAACCGTTTCGCGCAAGGCCCTGATCCGTGCAGCATCGGCTTTCTCGGAAAGGCGCACGTCGATGAGCGCAGGCACCGGCAGGGCATTCACGTCATCGCCCGCCGCCGTGCCGAGCCAGGGTTCGACCAGCGCGTCGAGTTCCTGCTGCGGCACCAGCCGCGCCGAGGCGACGCCGGGCACCGCGCGGATCGCGGCCAGGGCGGCCTGCGCCTGCCGGTCGCGCTCGCTGGGGGCGCCGTGGACAATCTGCACGGTAACGCCGCCCGCCACGTCGGCACTGGCCAGGCGCGCGGTATTGCGCAGGGCAAGGCCGCAGGCACTGGCGACCACGGTAAGCCCGATCATGATGGCGATCACCCATGGCATCGGACCGGAAAGCCTGCCTTGCGGCAGGAGGCGGTTTTCTGCGCGCAGGGCTTCGCGCCAGTCGCTGTTCGGCCCTCGCCGCACGATTCTGTCGAGCAGGGGCGCCGGGCCTTTGCGCCAGATCATGCGCGGGGCAGCCCCGTGGCTTGCCCGGCGTGGCTGCGGTCGAGGCCCTGCACGGGCACGGCGCGGCGGGGCGGATAGCGCAGCGCGCCGGTCGGATCGGAAAGGCGTCCCTTGTCGAGCCGCATGATGAGCGAAGCGGGCACGTTGCGGATGAGGTGAGCATCGTGGGTGGCCACGACAACCGTTGTGCCAAGCCGGTTCAGCGCCTCGAACAGGCGCAGCAGTTTCAGGGCCATTTCAGGATCGACGTTGCCGGTAGGTTCGTCGGCCACCAGCATGTCGGGTCGCCCGATTACGGCGCGGGCAATGGCGACGCGCTGCTGTTCACCGCCCGAAAGCGTGGCCGGGCGCGCATGGCTGCGATCACCCAGTTCGACCCATTCGAGCATGTCGGTAACGGGGCGCACGATCTCGCTTTCAGGCAAGCCCGCCACCCGCAGCGGCAGGGCGACGTTATCGAAGGCCGAAAGATGCGGCACCAGCCGGAAATCCTGAAAGACCACGCCCAGCCTGCGGCGCAGGTCCGGCAGGCGATCGCGCGGGAGGGTGATCGCATCGGTGCCGAACATGCGGATCAGCCCGCGCGAAGGCCGCTGGGCCAGATAGAGGAGCTTGAGCAGGCTGGTCTTGCCCGCGCCCGATGCGCCAGTGAGAAAATAGAAGCGGCCCGAAAACAGGGTGAAGCTGATGTCCGTCAGCACTTCCTTGCCGGTGCCATAGCGCAGCCCGACATTGTCGAAGTGGACAATCTCTGCATCATCGGTGTTGCTCATCAGACAGAGACTGTACCTGTTTGCCGCATGGTGTGGGTTATGCCCGATCGGCTATACGCCGCAATCCATGTGGAAAAAAGGCCGCTGGCGCGTTTCTGCCGGGTCGAAGCTATTGTTTCGACAGGCATGACCATGCTTTACCGCAAGCATGATTATTGCGTGCCCCGCCTGTTCGACGCGCTATGTCGTTCCCGACAGCGCCATTGGCGTGGATGGCCGGACGGTGCGCTGTGCCAAATGCCGGCATTCGTGGTTCCAGCACGGCCCGGAAATGCCTGAAATGGCGGGGGCAGCGGCCGCCGAACCCGTGCCCGCAGCACCTGCCGACAACACCGCGACAGTGCAGCAGGCACCCGAAGCCGCTGCTGCACCTGAGGCCGCGACCGAGCCGCCGATGCCGCCTGCGCGGCCCGAACCGGCAGCACAGGCCCGCTATCGCGCCGCTGCCGATGCCGTGCCCGACCTGCCGCATTCGCCCTTCGAGCATGAGCCGCCCTTCCGCCCGCGCCGCAATCCCGCAAGGATGTGGACCATAGGCGCGGTGGCCTTTGCCCTTACGGTGACAGGGCTGAGCGCGGCGGTCTATACCTATGGCGTGCCGCAGTGGCTTCCGGGGGCGGGCCAGACGTTCGGGGCGGACCGGCCCGATCTGAAGCTGTCTTTCCCGGCAGAGAAGCAGGACCGGCGCAAGCTGCCGAACGGCACGGAATACTTCGGCGCCAGCGGGACGGTGACGAATACCGGAAAGCAGGTCCGCGCCCTGCCGCAGATTCTCATCGTGCTGCGCGATTCGCGTGACAAGGTGGTGAAGACCTGGGAAGTTCCGCCACCGCAGGATGAGCTGGCCCCCGGCGAAAGCGTGACGATCAACGCCGCCGTGACCGACGTGCCGCGCTCGGCAAAGTTTGCCGAAATCGGCTGGAAGCCGGACTGAACCGCGATTTGCCCGCGCGGTTGCCGAAAAAAGTCGGCAAGCATGTTGCGCGGGCCAGACTCCTTTGCTAGGGGCGCGCTCCTACCCCACCACGGGGCGCCGGGCAAAGCCTGAGCATCCCGTCTGATTTTGCGGTCGTGGCGGAATTGGTAGACGCGCAACGTTGAGGTCGTTGTGGGCGAAAGCCCGTGGAAGTTCGAGTCTTCTCGACCGCACCATCATCCCTTGAAGCAGTGATCCTTGCCTGCGGGCGCCCGGAATGATCCGGACGCCGCGGTATGGTGCGGCTTCAGGCCATGGCCATGAGGCTGGCATTGCCGCCTGCGGCCGTGGTGTTGATCGAAAGGGAAACTTCGGCCAGCAGCATGGCATCATCGTCTGCCGGGGCAAGCATCGGCACGATCGGGCCATCGAGCGCGGCCAGCGCCTGCTGGAAAGCGAGGGTGAAGGCCGCGTCGCCATCAACCAGCGCGCGGGCATAGGGACCAAGGGCCTGCCAGCCGGGCTCGGCCGCAACCGCCGTTCCGCCAAGCCGGGCGACGCGCGCCTCAAGCGCCTTGAGGCGCGTCGCATCCTGCGCGGCGATCAGCACCTTGCCGACCGGGCGCAGGGCGTGGACGTTGCGTTCGCCCACGGGGCCGGGAAGCTCGCGCTTGCCCGGCGCCAGCGCAGGTGCCGCAGGGGCCGATGCCACGAGGCGCCGCAGATAGAGCGGTCCGCCGGCCTTGGGACCGGTGCCGGACAGGCCATGGCCGCCAAAGGGCTGCACGCCCACCACCGCGCCGATGACATTGCGATTGACATAGATGTTCCCGGCGTGGGCGCGCGCGGTGATCCGTGCCACGGTTTCATCAAGGCGGGTGTGCAGGCCGAAGGTAAGGCCATAGCCCCAGCCGTTGATCGTATCGACGAGCGCGTCCATGTTCTCGCGCCGGAAGCGGATCACGTGCAGCACGGGGCCGAAGACTTCGCCGGTCAGCAGTGCGGGGTCTGCCAGTTCAATGATCGTCGGCGCAACGAAAGTGCCGTTTGCCGTTTCTGGCCCAAGCGGCAGGCGGTGCACCGCGCAGCCCGCTGCCTGCATCCGTGCGACATGCGCTTCGATGCCGGCACGGGCATTAGCGGTGATGACCGGGCCGATATCGGACGAAAGGCGATCGGTCGGGCCGACCGACAGTTCGTTCATCGCCCCGCGGAGCATGGCAAGGACATGATCGGCGGCATCCTCTTGCAGGCACAGCACCCGCAAGGCCGAACAGCGCTGGCCCGCGCTGTCGAAGGCGGAGGCGATGACATCGGCCACGACCTGTTCGGCGAGGGCCGAACTGTCGACGATCATCGCGTTCTGCCCCCCGGTTTCGGCAATGAGCGGAATGGGCCGCCCTGAAGCAGACAGCCTTCCGGCAAGCTGGCGCTGGATCAGGCGGCCGACCTCGGTGGAGCCGGTGAAGAGCACGGCGGCGGTTTCGGGCGCGGCGACCAGAGCGGCCCCGATGGCGCCATCGCCAGGCAGCAGGATCAGGGCATTTTCGGGCACGCCTGCTTCGTGCAGCACCCGCACGGCCTCTGCCGCGATCAGCGGGGTTTCCTCGGCAGGCTTTGCCAGCACAGCGTTGCCCGCCATGAGCGCTGCGGCAACTTGTCCGGTGAATATCGCGAGCGGGAAGTTCCACGGGCTGATGCACACGGCAACGCCAAGCGGTGTGGCCCCGGCAAGCATGGGGGCTTGCGCCGCATAGTAGCGCAGGAAATCGACCGCCTCGCGCACTTCGGCCACGGCATTGGCAACCGATTTTCCGGCCTCGCGCACGAGCAGCGCGATCAGTTCGGGCATCATGGCCTCCAGCCGGTCGGCGGCACGTTCAAGCACGATGGCGCGCGCGGCAGGCGGGGTGGCGGACCAGCGCGAAGCGGCGGCAAGGCGCGCGGCAGCGGTTGCCGCCTGCGGCAGGGCCTCGCGCACGGTGCCGACGCGATCGGCATGGTTGGCGGGGTTGAGCACCGGGCGCGGATCGGCCGAGGGGAGATCGGCCCCCGGCACTGCATGGCGCGGGATACGTGCGGCGGCGGCAAAGCGCGTTGCCAGATGGCGCAGCGTTGCCTCGTCCGAAAGATCAAGCCCGGCGCTGTTGCGCCGATCGGGATAGAGCGCGCGGGGCAGCGCGATCAGCGGATGGGGGGCGCCTTGCTCTGCCATGGCGCAGACTTCGGCCACCGGATCGGCAATGATGGCTTCCACCGGAATGTGGGGATTGGCGATGCGGTTGACGAAGGACGAGTTGGCCCCGTTTTCCAGCAGGCGGCGGACGAGATAGGCCAGCAGCGTTTCATGCGTTCCTACGGGCGCATAGATACGGCACGGGCGGTTCAGCTTGTCCGGGCCGACGACTTCGTCATAGAGCGCCTCGCCCATGCCGTGCAGGCACTGGAACTCGTAGTCGCCGGTGCGGAACCCGGTTCCGAGCATGTCATCGGCCATGGTCTTGATGGTGGCGAGGGTCTGCGCGTTGTGCGTGGCGAATTGCGGGAACACTGCGTCACTGGCGGCAAGCAGGCGGCGGGCGCAGGCGATATAGGCAAGGTCGGTATGGACCTTGCGGGTATAGACCGGGAAATCCGCCTGCCCATCGACCTGCGCGCGCTTGATCTCGGCATCCCAGTAGGCCCCCTTGACGAGGCGGACCATGATGCGTCGGCCGGTGCGGCGGGCAAGATCGATGATCCAGTCGATCACGAAGGGGCAACGCTTGCCGTAAGCCTGCACCACGAAGCCCAGCCCGTTCCAGCCTGCAAGTGCCGGATCAGCGGCAAGCGCTTCAAGCAGATCGAGCGAGAGTTCCAGCCGGTCAGCCTCTTCCGCATCGATATTGAGCCCGATGTCGTAATGGAGCGCGAGGCTGCACAGAGCCTTCACGCGCGGCAGCAGCTCGGCCATGACGCGTTCCTGCTGGGCGCGGGCATAGCGCGGGTGCAGCGCGGACAGCTTGATCGATATGCCCGGCCCATCGTGGATGCCGCGCCCGGCGCAGGCAGCGCCGATGGCGTGGATTGCGGCCTCATAATCTGCATAGTAGCGCGCGGCGTCCATTGCGGTCATCGCCGCTTCGCCCAGCATGTCGTAGCTGTAGCGGAACCCGCGGGCTTCCATGGGCCGGGAGCGATCGAGCGCTTCGGCAATGGTCTCGCCGGTGACGAACTGTTCGCCCATCATGCGCATGGCCAGATCGACCCCGCGCCGGATCACCGGCTCGCCTGCACGGGCAATGAGGCGCGTGAGCGCGGCGCCAAGGCCGGAATCGTCGACGCTGCCGGTCTGGAGTGTCTCGGTCAGCTTGCCGGTGATGACGAGGCCCCAGGTTGCGGCATTGACGAAGAGCGAACGGTCCGTGCCCAGATGGGCAAGCCAGTCTCCGCCCGCGATCTTGTCGCGGATGAGATCATCGCGCGTATCGTTGTCGGGGATGCGCAGCAGCGCTTCGGCAAGGCACATCAGGGCCACGCCTTCCTGCGTGGACAGCGCATATTCCTGAACCAGTTGATCGACACCATGCCCGCGGGGCCGGGCGCGCAGCGCTTCGACCAGCGAGCGGGCAAGCGCCTGTGCAGAGGCGCGCACCGTATCGGGCAGGATTGCTTCGGGCAGCAGCGCGGCCACGCATTCGCGTTCAGGCTTGCGCGTGGCAGCCGTGATTGCGGCCCGCAAGGGCGCGCGGGATTCGGCCAGGGCTGGGGCGAACTGCGAGAAGGGGGCATGGATCGTCATGCCCGCCACAATATCATGTGCCGACGCGCCATTCCGCCTTATAAGGTGGCAGATTACAGGTAATATGCCTATATTAGTCGCTGAAATGATGATGGGACGGGCCGATGAGTGCTCTGGATAGGCAACTTGACCAGTTCGATCGCAGGATCATTGACCTGCTGGTGCGCGACGGGCGCATGGCGGTGACGGAACTGGCGGAAAAGGTCGGACTTTCGAAGACGCCGTGTCAGGTGCGGCTTAAGCGGCTGATCGATGATGGCGTGATCCGGGGCTTTCGCGCCGTGGTGGACATGGCGCGGCTGGGTCTGGAGCATGTGGCCTTTACCGAAGTGAAGCTTTCGGACACGCGCGAGCAGGCGCTGGCGGAGTTCAACCGCGGGGTGATGGCGATTCCGGAAATCGAGGAAGCCCACATGATCGCGGGCAATTTCGATTACCTGCTGAAAGTGCGCACGGCCGACATCCGCCGGTTCCGCACGGTGCTGGGGGAGAAAATATCAACCCTGCCCCATGTGGCGAACACCAGCACTTTCGTGGTGATGGAGCCGGTCAAGGAGCAGTCGGCGCGGGCGTGACGGCGGTTGCTGTAGCGGGCTTCAGGAAACCTTTGACTTCGAGCCAGCGCAGCATGAGGGCGGGCCACTGCGAGGTGGTGCTGGCCGGGTTGCCCAGACCATAACCATGACCGCCGGATTCGAAGAGGTGAAACTCGATGGACTTGCCCGCCTTGCGGTAGCTGTCGATGAGCGCTGTCTGGCCCCCTGCCATTGGGATCAGAAAATCGTCGGCGGCAATGGCCACGAACATCGGTGGGGCATTTTCCGGCACATTCATGCCGTGCATTCCGGGATAGATCGGCGCGGCAAAGGCAGGCATGTCTGCCCCGGCCTTTTCCACCACGGTGCGGGTTAGAAATCCGCCGGCCGAAAAGCCCATGAAGCCGATGCGAGCCGGATCGATACCGTAGCTGGCCGCGTTCGCGCGGACATGACGCAGCGCAGCAAGGCCATCGGCAAGCGCATCGGGCGGTGTATCGGCGGGCGGGGAGAAGTCGGTCTTCTCTCCGCGGATCACACGGCCAAGGACGTCGACGAACTCGGCCTGCGAGGGCGGTGTCGGCAGGGTGCGATATTTCAGAACAAAGGCGGCAATTCCCCTGTTGGCAAACCAGCGGGCGACGTCCCAGCCTTCCTTTTCTATGGCCAGCCCCAGAAAGCCGCCGCCCGGCGCGATTATCACCGCAGCGCCGGTTCCGGGGCCGACCGGCAGAATCGGCGTAAGCGTGGGCCGGGTGACATTGCGCACGGCAACCTTGCCACCTTCCAGATGCCACACCTCGCGTTGCGGAGTGGATGCCGGCACCGGAAGCGCAATCGCACCGGGCTGGTTTGGGGTGGCAATGGTCTCGCGGCTGGGAGCAGGGCCATCCTGCCCCGATGCGGGCTGTGCGATCAGCGCAAGCGACAGGGCGAGAGTGGCCATCAGGGCGACTGGCTTCATGGCGCGGCGTGCTCCGGCATTCTGGCTGAACATCAG
>JBKBKD010000051.1:0-11834 GCA_046294595.1 Novosphingobium sp. | reverse complement strand
GGCGCGGTAGCGCTGGCAGTGGGCAATGCCTTCATCCTCAAGCCTTCCGAACGCGATCCTTCGGTGCCCAACCGCATTGCCGAACTTTGGCTTGAGGCGGGCCTTCCCGAAGGCGTTTTCCAGGTGGTGCACGGCGACAAGGAAATGGTCGACGCGATCCTCGATCACCCGGCGATCGGCGCGGTCAGCTTTGTCGGTTCGTCGGATATTGCCAACTATGTCTATCAGCGCGGCGCCGCTGCGGGAAAGCGCGTGCAGGCCATGGGCGGCGCCAAGAACCACGGCATCGTCATGCCCGATGCCGATCTCGATCAGGTGGTGAACGACCTGTGCGGCGCGGCCTTCGGTTCGGCCGGCGAACGCTGCATGGCGCTGCCGGTGGTGGTGCCGGTCGGCCACGATACCGCCGAGCGGCTGCGGGCCAGGCTGATCCCGGCGATCCATGCGCTCAAGGTCGGCGTATCGACCGATCCCGAAGCGCATTATGGCCCGGTGGTGACGCAGGCGCACAAGGCCAGCATCGAGCGCTGGATCCAGACGGCGGTGGATGAAGGTTCGGAACTGGTCATCGACGGGCGCGGTTTCGTGATGCAGGGGCACGAAGGCGGCTATTTCCTCGGCCCGACATTGCTGGACCGGGTGACGCCCGACATGCGCAGCTATCACAACGAGATCTTCGGCCCCGTGCTCCAGATCGTGCGCGCCGAAAGCTTCGAAGAGGCGCTCGCGCTGCCCTCGCGCCACCAATACGGCAACGGCGTGGCGATCTTCACCCGCAACGGCCATGCCGCGCGCGAGTTTGCCGCGCGGGTCCATGTCGGCATGGTCGGCATCAACGTGCCGATCCCGGTGCCGGTGGCCTATCACTCGTTCGGGGGATGGAAGCGGTCGGGCTTCGGCGATACCGACCAATACGGGATGGAAGGCATCCGTTTCTGGACCAGGGTCAAGAAGGTGACGGCGCGCTGGCCCGATGGCGGTGCGGACGGAGCGAACGCGTTCGTCATTCCTACCATGGGCTGATGGCAAGAGAGCAGGATGCGCATGCCGGTGCGGCCGGATCACCGGATGGTCAAATGACATGATTGGCAGGGTTGCGGGCCGCCACCCGCGCTGCAACCCTGCCCGTTCGTGACACTCAAGAGGGAGAGCCTGCCATGGCCATCAGGACGCGCATTACCGAAATGCTGGGTATCGAACATCCCATCGTGCAGGGCGGGATGCAGGGGGTGGGCGTGGCCGAACTGGCCAGCGCGGTGTCCAATGCCGGGGGGCTTGGCATCCTGACCGCGCTGACCCAGCCCAGCCCCGATGCGCTGCGCGCCGAGATCGAGCGCTGCCGGGCCATGACCGACAAGCCTTTCGGCGTGAACATGACCGTATTTCCCACGATCAACCCGCCCGATTACAAGGGCTATGCCCAGGCGATCATCGATGGCGGGGTGAAGGTGGTGGAAACCGCCGGAACCCAAGCCGTGCGCGAAATCTGGGACATGCTCAAGCCCCACGGCGTGACCATCCTGCACAAGTGCACCGCCGTGCGCCACGCGCTTTCGGCCGAACGCGCGGGCTGCGACGTGATCTCGATCGACGGGTTCGAATGCGCGGGCCATCCCGGCGAGGATGACATTCCCGGCCTGATCCTGATCCCGGCCGCTGCCGACAAGGTGAAGATCCCGCTGCTGGCCAGCGGCGGCTTCGGCGACGGGCGCGGTCTGGCGGCGGCGCTGGCGCTGGGGGCGGACGGCATCAACATGGGCACGCGCTTCTGCGCCACGCAGGAAGCGCCGATCCACCCCAACGTGAAGCAGGCCTACATCGACAACGACGAGCGCGGCAGCCTGCTGATCTTCCGCAAGCTGAAGAACACCGCGCGCGTGGGCCGCAGCGCGGTGTCCGAGGAAGTGGCGCGCAGGCTGGAGCAGCCCGGCGCGACGTTCGACGACGTGAAGGAACTGGTGGCCGGGGCAGCCGGGCGCGAGCTGCTGGCGACGGGCGACCTTTCCAGGGGCGTGTTCTGGGCGGGCATGGTGCAGGGCCTGATCCACGATGTGCCGACCTGCGCGCAGCTGGTCAGCCGCATCGTGGCCGAGGCCGAGACGATCATCCGCCAGCGCCTGACGGGCATGATCGTCACGGCATGATCGCCCCTGCCTGAAGGCGCAGTGGATCGGGGATTGCCGCATCGGGTTCGGGCGTATCGGGGGGCTTCATCTCACCATTGCAGGAAAGGGTCTCAATATCATGGAAATCAATGGTCTGGCCGCAATCGTTACCGGCGGGGCATCGGGGCTGGGCAATGCCACGGCACGGATGCTGGCAGCGAACGACGCGCAAGTGGCAATTTTCGACATGAACGAGGAGGCGGGAGCGGCAGCCGCGCAGGACATTGGCGGCACGTTCCATCGCACGAACGTGGCCGATGATGCCAGCGTGGTCGATGCCATCGCTGCTGCGGAGGCAGCGCACGGGGTGGCGCGCATTCTCGTGAACTGCGCAGGCATTGCGCCCGCGATCAAGACCGTAGGCCGCGACAACGCGCCCCATCCGCTTGATACCTATCGCCGCACCATCGAGGTGAACCTCATCGGCACCTTCAATGTCATCACCAAGTTTGCCGCGCGCCTTGCTGCGGCCGATGCGATTGGCGAGGAGCGCGGGGTGATTGTCAATACGGCCAGCGTCGCGGCCTATGACGGGCAGATCGGGCAGGCAGCCTATGCCTCGTCCAAAGGCGGTGTCGTGGGCATGACCCTGCCGGTTGCGCGGGATCTGGCGCAGCATCTGATCCGGGTCGTGACCATCGCGCCCGGTATCTTCTGGACCCCCATGCTGGCGGGCCTGCCCCAGGCCGCACAGGACAGTCTGGGGCAGCAGGTTCCCCACCCCAGCCGCCTTGGCCGGCCTGAGGAATACGCGATGCTGGTGGAATCGATCGTTCGCAATCCGATGCTCAACGGCGAGGTCATCCGGCTTGACGGCGCGATCCGCATGGCGCCCCGCTGATTGTCTGACATGGCCTGAAAGGAATCCGAAATGACCGGTGCCGCAACGCGCCTGCTTGATGGACTGGCCCCATGGCCGACCGGGGACCATTCGGTGTTCGGGCCGGTCGAAACCCGCCCGCTCGACCGGATGGAGAAATACATCTCGGCACATCTCGGCCGCAACTGGGTGGCGATACCACATGTGACGCACCACGACGATGCCGACATCACCGCGCTGGAGGCCCGGCGCAAGGAACTGGTTGCCGATGGCGGACCCAGGCTTACCATCGTGCCGCTGCTGGTCCGGGCGCTGGCCCGCGCGCTGGCTGCATTTCCCAAGTTCAATGCCTCGGTCGACCCGGCGAACGCCACGCTGGTGATGAAGCAGTATGTCCATGTCGGGGTGGCGGTGGATACGCCGGGAGGGCTGCTTGTGCCGGTGGTGCGCGACTGCGACCGCAAGCCGGCGGCGGCAATTGCTGCCGAGGTCTCTGCCCTGTCCGAAAAGGCCCGCAGCAAGGGGCTGTCCATGGCGGAAATGTCGGGAGCGTGCATCACGCTTACCTCGCTCGGCCATATCGGAGGAACCGGCTTTACGCCCATCGTCAATGCGCCGGAGGTTGCCATCCTCGGCGTGTCGCGCGCACGGCAGGCACCCTTCCCGTCGGCAGACGGGGGGATTGCATGGAGGACCATGCTCCCGCTGTCGCTCTCCTATGATCACCGCGTGATCAACGGGGCCGACGCGGCGCGTTTCTGCCGCTTCATCGCCGAGCAGCTGGACGACCCGTCGCTGTTCGACTGAGATCAGCTGCCCGGAGCGATCGGGCTGGTTCTCTCACGCAGCGCGCTACTGCAAAAAAGGGGGCGCCGAGCGGATCGGCGCCCCCGTCAAGGTTGCACTCGCGGGTGAATCAGAAGGTGAGGCGGGCCGACATCGTGTAGCGGCGGTCCGTCTTGTACCACTGGCGCGGGACCAGCAGGATCTTCTTGTCGGGATCGGAGGCGGGACGGTCATAGACCGCCGCCGCCGTCTTCACGAGGCTGTCGAGCAGGTTGACCCCCTGAAGGCCGAGCGTGAAGTTCTTGTTCACCCGAACGAAGATCGAGGCGTCAAGCTGCCCGTAGGGCTTCTGGAAGATCGGATCGAACGGGGTGATGACATCGCGCAGCGTCAGCAGGAACTGCGACCGCCAGCTGTAGGCCGCACGCAGCGTTACCGCGCCCTTTTCGTAGTAGGGAACGATGTTGAAGGTGTGGCGCGACAGGCCCTGTAGCGGGAAGTCGTTGCCCGGAATGGTCGATACAAGGCCCGCGGCCACATCCGGGTCTGTCGGATTGAGCGTGGATTGCGGCACGCCCTTGCTGTCGACGTAGGTGTAGTTCGCCTGAAGGCCCAGCCCGCTGAGGAAGCCCGGCAGGAACGTGTAGTTCTGCTGGTAGGTCAGTTCGAAGCCCTTGATCTTGCCGGTATCGGGCGAGTTGATCGGCTGGGTCGAATTGACGAAGGCCGTGGCCGAACCGACCGGGATCTGGGTGGACGTGTTGGCATTGGTCAGGACGTTCTTCAGCCGCTTGTAGAACAGCGCGACGGTGAACTGGCCGCCATTGCCGAAGTAGTATTCGCCGGTGAGATCGAAGTTGTCGGCTTCGATCGGGCGCAGGAACGGATTGCCCGCGATGATATTGCCGGTGAGGAAAGGTGCGTTGTTGTTCACTGCCTGATCGGCGCGCACGGCGATCTGATCGACCCGCTGGAAGTTGCGGGTAAGGCCGAACTCCGGCGGGGTCACGCCCTTGAAGTAGGCCGCGCGGAACTGGAGGCCGCCGCCCATTTCCAGACGGATGTTGACGCTTGGCAGCCAGTATTCGTAGCGCAGCTTCGCCACCGAGGGGACATAGGCATCCACCCCGCCGGTGTCGGACGCGACCAGCGCCTGCTGCACATCGCTGGGCAGGCGGCAGAACGGGCTGTTGTTGGGCTGGCCGTTCTGGACGATCGAGCAGGCTTCAAGCTGATCGGCGAACGAGTTGGCGGCCTGTGCGATGAACGCGCCGCCGAAGGCCGTGCGATCGGTGCGGGTATAGCGCAGGCCGATATTGCCCGAAATCCGCTTGTCCCCGCCCAGATCCTTGCCGAAGTTGGCCATGACATAGGCGGCGTTGTTCTGCTCGGTGGCCGAATTGATTTCGCCGGGCAGGTATGGCGTTCCCGGCACCACGCCATTGCGCTGCGCCAGCGGACGCCAGCCTTCGCCATTGTTCCACGACTGGTTGATGGCCAGCGCATAGGCCTGATAGGCGGCGATATCCTCGGCCGGATTGCCCGCATAGAACAGGCGGCCTTCGCCCACCGGGCTGGGCGTGCGTCCGCCGAAGAAGTTGGGGAAGCTGAACACCGCATAGCCGGGGGCCTGCTGCGCCACCTGGCTGTCAAGCCAGCGCGGGCCGCCATTGCCCCACTGTTCGGAAAGGACACCCCAGTTGTAGGTCGAGAAGCGCGCGGTCTGGTCGCGCTTGGCGTAGCGATAGCCGACCTTGATCGAGTTCAGGAAGGAATCGTCGTCGAAGGCATAGAGCAGGTCGACGCGGGCGGCGTCAGACTGGCCCTCGCTGTCCTCGACGTGATCCATCGCCGAACGCCAGAAGCTGTTGTAGGGATCAAGGTAGCTCTGGTGCGGGCCGGTGAAGTAGGTCATGCCGCCGACGCCGTTGGGGCAGTTGGGCGTGCAGTTCTGCACCGGCAGCAGTTCGATCACGGGCAGATCGAACCCGTTGTTGGTGATCCGCGCGTTCTGATAGGTGCTGGCCCAGATCGTGTTGTCGATCACCTTCACGGTGGAATCGACGTGCTGGTAATCGAACACCGCCGTCAGACGATCGGTCATCTTCCACTTGAGGTTGGCCGAGTAGTCCTTGACCACGTTGTTTTCGACATGGCCGCGGCGGATGTTGTTGCTTTGCAGGCCGAAGCCGGGAACGCGGCCGAAGCCGGTTGCGAAATCGGCATCCGCGCGCCAGCCGGTGGCGCCGGTGATCACGCCGTTGGTGAAGACGCCGCTCTGATCGAAGCTGAACTGCGTTCCCGGAGCGGCAAAGGCGCCGCCGTTGCTGTCGACGTTGTCGGTGGCAACCTCGACGGTGTGTTCACCCCAGTTCTGCTTGGCTTCGGTGCGCAGGAACTCGAACGTGGCTTCAAGCGCGCCATCGTTGCTCCGCCACTGGAGCGCGGCCGAGCCGCCGATGCGTTCGCGGTTGAAGCTTTGCGAACCGGCCACCGCACCGGCCGGCAGCAGGCCGAAGCGCGCGGGCGTGGCCGAACCGGCCGGGAAGATCTGCTGCCCGGCGCTGTCCAGCGGGACCGGGCGGAAGCGCGAGATGGCGATGCGGTCGGCGCGGGTGAAGAGCTGCGAATAGTTGAAGCTGCCGAGCACGCCGATATCGCCGATGCCGGTCTGCCACTGGTTCGAGACGACCACCGCCCCGGTCGGCGCGCTCTTGCGGATGAAATCGCCGTAGTTGTTCTCGATCGAGGCGGCGAGGAAGAAGCCCTTGCGATCAAACGGCTTGCGGGTGCGCAGATCGACCGTGCCGGCGATGCCGCCTTCGATGTGATCGGCCGGAAGCGACTTGAACACGTCGACACCGCCCAGCAGTTCGGCCGGGATGTCGGCAAAACCGAGGCCGCGCCCGTTGTTGGCGGTGAAGGCATCGCGGCCGTTGAACTCGGACCGGACATAGGTGAGGCCGCGCACGACCACGCCCGCGCCTTCGGCGGCGAAGTGATCGGGGTCGACACCCGCAGCAAAGCGGTTGATCGAAATGCCGGGAACGCGCTGAAGGGTTTCCGTCACCGAACGGTCGGGCAGGGCGCCGATATCGTCGGCCGAGATCGAATCGACAATGGTGTTCGAGTTGCGCTTCTTCTTCTGCGCGGTTTCAAGGCTGGCGCGATAGCCGGTGACGATGATCGCGCCGGTCTGATCGGTGGTGGCAGGCGTGCCTTCGCCGGTGGCCTGCGCTTCGTCCTGGGCCTGCTCCTGCGCGGCGGCGGGAAGCGCCGCGGTGAGCATGGCCAGCGTCAGCAGCGACGCTCCGGCAAGGCTGGCCTTGCGGCGCATGGCGCCGGACGGCAGTGCTGCGGAAGAAGCGGCTTCCGTCGCGGTCTGACATGATTCATTGATAGCGTGCATTGCGCAGCCCCTCTCCCTCATAAACCCCATGGTAGCGCCACCGTTATCGGTGTGCCCAAAACCATGATTGCGCTAACATCACGCTTTGGTTACGTCAATCGGGCACCAAGCGCAATAGCATTGCTGCAATTCGTCATGCACTTTGATGCACAGGCTGAAAGCGCTATCGTGCGAAGCGGCGGGAGAGAGGGAAGGATGATGGCAGACAGCGCGGCGGCAGCCATGGGTCGGCAACCGGGGGCGGAGGCGCCGGTCGGCTCGGTCGTCATCGTTGGCGGCGGCACGGCGGGCTGGATGACGGCCGCGGCCCTGGCCAACCGGCTGGCGGGCCTCCCCGTGACCGTGACGCTGGTCGAATCGGACGAGATCGGCACGGTGGGCGTGGGCGAGGCCACGGTGCCGCACATCCGCTTCTTCAATGCGCGGCTGGGCATCGACGAGGCCGATTTCATGCGGCGCACCAATGCCACCTTCAAGCTGGGCATCGAGTTCGTGAACTGGGGGCGCAAGGGCGACAGCTATATCCACCCTTTCGGCGCGCATGGCGAGGCGATCGAAGGCGTGGCCTTCCACCATCTCTGGGCGCGGTATCGCCGGGCGGGCGGCACCGAGCCGATCGAGGCGTTCTCGCTGCCGGTGCTGGTCGCGCGCGCGAACCGCTTTGCTCACCCCGCGCCTGATCCCGATTCGCTGCTTTCGACCTATTCCTATGCCTATCAGTTCGATGCCGCGCTTTATGCGGCATACCTGCGCGACTATGCCGAGAAGCGCGGGGTGCGGCGCATCGAGGGGCGGGTGATCGCGGTCGATCAGGACGGCGAGAGCGGGCAGGTGCGCCGCCTCACGCTGGATGACGGGCGCGAGATCGCGGGCGAGCTGTTTGTCGACTGTTCGGGTTTTCGCGGCCTGCTGATCGAGCAGACGCTGAAGACCGGCTATGCCGACTGGAGCCACTGGCTGCCGTGCAACCGTGCGGTAGCGGTCCCATGTGCGTCTGCGGGGCCGCTTTCGCCCTATACCCGCGCCACCGCGCTCGATGCCGGGTGGCAGTGGCGCATTCCCTTGCAGCACCGCACCGGCAACGGGCATGTCTATTGCAGCAGCTACATCTCCGACGAGGCGGCGGCCGAGACACTGCTGGCGCGGCTGGACGGCGCACCGCAGGCCGAACCGCGCTTTCTGCGCTTCCTTACCGGCAAGCGCCATCGCCAGTGGAACCGCAACGTGGTGGCCATCGGACTTTCCGCAGGCTTTCTGGAGCCGCTGGAATCGACCAGCATCCACCTGATCCAGCTTGGCATCGGTTTCCTGATGGACCTGTTCCCCACCCGCGAATGGGATCCGATGCTGGCGCGCGAATACAACCGGCTGATGGACCTCGAATACGAGCGCGTGCGCGATTTCCTGATCCTGCACTATCACGCCACCGAACGCGCCGACACGCCGTTCTGGAACTATGTGCGCACCATGCGCGTGCCCGATTCGCTGGCCGAGCGCATCGCCGCCTTCCGCGAGCGCGGGATCGTGGTGAACTATCGCGATGGCATGTTCCTCGATGCAAGCTGGGTGGCGGTCTATGCCGGGCAGGGCATCGTGCCGCGCCGCAGCGATCCGCGCGCCGAAGGGTTGAGCGATGCGGGCCTGTTCATCAAGCTGGCATCGCTGCGCGAGGACTATGCGCGCATGGCGGGCGAACTGCCGCAGCAGGCGCAGTTCCTGGAAATGATCGGCGCGCGGATGGACATGCGCGCGCCTGAGGGAGTGGCCTGAGATGGCGGCGTCCGGTTCAGCCCCGTTTGGCGCTTCGCCTCTCTTCGGCCCGGCAGAGCGCGTGGCGATCAGCGGCGGCGGCCTGTGCGGCTGGCTCGCGGCATGCCTGCTGGCGCGACATCTGCCGGACCTGCGCATCGTGGTGCACCCCGCCCGTGCCGACGAGGAAGCGCGGCCTGACCGCAGCCTTGGCGTGCCGCTGGCGGCCGAAGTGCTGCTGCCGGGCGATCTGGAACATGTTGCGGCGGCGGGCCTGCGCGGCGGCGATCTGATCCGGCACTGCCGGGGCAGCTTCATGCTGGGCACGGCGCTGACGGGATGGCGCGCGGCGGGCGGCCCGGCCTTCGTTCCCTTTGGCGAGATCGGCGCGCCGCTGGGGCCGGTGCCCTTTCACCAGATCGTGGCGGCGGCCCGCGCGCGCGGGCATGATGTGAACATGGCCAACTATGCGCTGGGGGCGCTGTGCGCGCAGACCGGGCGCTTTGCCCCGCCGCGCGGCGATGATGCCTCGGTGCTCTCGACGCTGAGCTTCGGCCTTGCGGTGGACAGCGCTGCGCTGCGCCGCCTGCTGCGCGAGGATGCGCTGGCGCACGGGGTGCAGCAAGGCGAAGCCATGGCCGATCCGGCCAGCCTTTGCGCCGGTGCCGATCTGGTGATCGATGCGCGCGGCGTGCCGGAAGGGTGGAGCGCGAACGGGGGCGAGGAAGGGGCCGAGGACTGGAGCGCCCTGATGCCGTTCGACCGGGCGCTGGTGGCAAGGCGCGCCGAACCCGGCGCTCAACCGCCCCCGCCGCCGCCCTATGCCCATCTTTCCGCGCTGGCGGAAGGCTGGCAGGGCTTCGTTCCGCTGGCCGGAGCGATGACCGAGGCGCTGGTCTTCGCCGCCGCCGCGCCGCCTGCCGAAGTGGCGGGCGCCTTGCCTGAGGCGCACCGCTTTGCGCCCGGACGCAGTGCGGCAGCATGGCAGGGCGCCATTGTGCGCATGGGTGCGGCAGCGCAGCAGCACGATCCGGTGGCGGGTCTGCAACTGCATCTGGCGCTGGCGGACGTGGTGCGGCTGATCGCGCTGTTTCCGGCCAGTGCCGATTGCGCGGTCGAGGCGGCCGAATACAACCGCCAATGGCGCGAGAAGAGCGACTGCGCGTTCGATTACACCGTGCTGCGGCTGGCCCGCAATGGCGCGAAAGGCGCGGTCTGGGACCGTCTGCGCGCCGCCGCCCTGCCGCACCGCACGGCCTACCGGCATGATCTTTACGCGGCCAACGGGCGCGTTGCGCTCCACGATGGCGAAGTGTTCGAGACGCCCGGATGGGTCATGCAGTTCGAGGCGCTGGGCATCAGGCCGCGCAGGCCCGATGCGCTGGCCATGACCGTGCCCGACATGGCGATCACGGCCCACTTCGAGGCGATCCGCAAGGCCATGCTGGCAGGCGTGGCGAGGCTGCCCCCTCATGCGGCGGTGCTGGCCGAGGTCTGCGCATGAGCGAAGGCTTGAGGCGCCCCCTGCGCCGGATCGTCATTGCCGGTGGCGGCACGGCGGGCTGGATGGCAGCGGCCGCGCTGAGCCGCCTCTGCGCCAATGGCACCACGCGCGTCACGCTGGTGGAGTCCGAGGAAATCGGCACGGTGGGCGTGGGCGAGGCGACGATCCCGCCGATCAAGACCTTCAACGCCATGCTGGGGATTGACGAGGATGCCTTTCTTGCGGCCACGCAGGGCACCTTCAAGCTGGGCATCGCCTTTGAAGGCTGGCACCGCGAAGGCGAAAGCTACCTGCACCCCTTCGGCGCCTATGGCGCGGACATCGAAGGGGTGAAGTTCCACCAGATCTGGCTGAAGCTGCGCGCAATGGGCATTCCCGTGCCGCTGGCCGATTTCAACATGGCCGAAGTGGCCGCGCGCATGGGCCGGTTCGACCGGCCTGCGGGCGATCCGCGTTCGGCGCTGTCGCAGCTTGATTATGCCTTTCATTTCGATGCCGGGCTTTATGCCGCGTTCCTGCGCCGCCATGCCGAAGCGCGCGGGGTGGAGCGGCTGGAAGGGCGCATCGGCGAGGTTCTGCTGCACGGCGAAACCGGCTTCATCGAGGCGCTGCGGCTGGAGGACGCACGCCTGATCGAGGGCGATCTGTTCATCGACTGCACGGGTTTTCGCGCGCTCCTGATCGAGGGGGCGCTGGGTTCGCCCTTCGAGGACTGGAGCCACTGGCTGCCGTGCGACCGCGCGGTGGCGGTGCCCTGCGCGCGGGCAGGCGGGGCATCGGGGCCGATCCTGCCCTATACCCGTTCCACCGCGCGGGCCGCGGGATGGCAGTGGCGCATTCCGCTCCAGCATCGCACCGGCAACGGCATGGTCTATTGCAGCCGCTACTGGTCGGACGACGAGGCCACTGCCACGCTGCTGGCCAATCTCGATGCCGAGCCGACCGGCGAGCCGCGCCTTCTGCGCTTCACCACCGGCATGCGCAAGCAGCCGTGGGTCAGGAACTGCGTGGCGCTGGGGCTGGCCAGCGGGTTCATGGAGCCGCTGGAATCGACCAGCATCCATCTGGTGCAGATCGGCATATCCAAGCTGCTGGCGCTGCTGCCCGACCGCAGCTTTCCCGAACACGAGCGCGCGGAATACAACCGGCTGACCGCGATCCAGTGGGCGCAGATCCGCGATTTCCTGATCCTGCACTACAAGCAGAACGCACGGGCCGGCGCGCCCTTCTGGCAGGAATGCGCGGCCATGCCCGTGCCCGAAACGCTGGAACGCAAGATTGCGCTGTTTGCCGGCACGGGCCGCCTGTTCCGCTATGACGACGAGCTGTTCACCGATGCCAACTGGACCGCGGTGATGACCGGGCAGGGGATCATCCCCCAGGCCCACGATCCGCTGGCCG
>JBKBKD010000050.1:0-12101 GCA_046294595.1 Novosphingobium sp. | reverse complement strand
GCCGACATGCTCAGCAATTCTTCGTCAAACTGACGGGAGTCGCACCGCGCGCCGTTTCCGGCTAGGGGCGCGCCATGCGTGTTGATCTTTTCGATTTCGAACTGCCTCAGGAAAACATCGCGCTGCGCCCGGCGCGTCCGCGCGATTCGGCGCGGCTCCTCGGCGTGGGGCGCGAAGGGCCTTTCCGCGATCTGACGGTGCTCGATCTGCCTTCGCTGCTCAACCCCGGCGATGTGCTGGTGTTCAACGATACGCGGGTGATCCCGGCGCAGCTTGAGGGCGAACGGCCCGGCCCGAACGGCGGGGAAGGGGCGCGGATCGGTGCCACGCTGCACAAGCGCGTCGATCTGCGGCGCTGGCAGGCCTTCGTGCGCAATGCCAAGCGGCTGCGCGAGGGCGACGAGATCCGCTTCGGCGCAGGCGTCAATGCCTTTGCCGAAAGCCGCCGTGCCGATGGCAGCTGGACCCTGTTCTTTCCCGGCGAGGAGCCGGTCGAAGTGCTGCTGGAGCGCGCAGGCCAGATGCCGCTGCCGCCCTATATCGCGGGCAAGCGTCCCACCGACGCGCAGGACCGCGAGGATTATCAGACGATGTTCGCCGCCAAGGACGGCGCGGTTGCCGCGCCCACGGCGGCGCTGCACTTCACCCCGCGCCTGATGGAGGCGATTGCCGCGCGCGGCATCCGCACCGAAACGCTCACCCTGCATGTGGGCGCGGGCACGTTCCTGCCGGTCAAGGCCGATGACACGCAGGACCACCAGATGCATGCGGAGTGGGGCACGCTTGATGCGGCCACTGCCGACAGGCTCAATGCCGCCCGTGCCGCCGGGCACCGGGTGATCGCAGTCGGCACCACGTCGCTGCGCCTGCTGGAAAGTGCAGCGGGTGAGGACCGGGTGATCCGTCCGTTCGAAGGCGATACCTCGATCTTCATCACGCCCGGCTATACCTTCCGCGCCATCGATGGCCTGATGACCAACTTCCATCTGCCCAAATCCACGCTGTTCATGCTGGTCAGCGCGCTGATGGGGCTTGAACGGATGCAGGCCGCCTATGCCCATGCCATCGCGCAGGGCTACCGCTTCTATTCCTACGGGGATTCGAGCCTGCTCCTGCCATAAAGCGCAGTTTGCCCCATTCTTTGGCACGGTAGCTTTCCCGCCAACGACAACGGGAGAGCGCGATGATTCCGGCACATGTTCCGGCCGACAGGGTGGTGGACTTCGACATTTTCAATCCTCCGGGCGTCGAGCAGGATTACTTTGCGGCATGGAAGCGCCTGCTTGACGGGCCGGGGCTGGTGTGGACCACGGCCAACGGCGGGCACTGGATTGCCGCGCGCGGCGATGTGGTGCGGCAGCTTTGGGGCGATGCCGAACGCCTTTCGAACCAGTGCCTTGCCGTCACGCCGGGGCTTGGCGAAGTCATGCAGTTCATCCCGCTCCAGCAGGACGGGGCCGAACACAAGGCGTTTCGCACACCCGTGATGAAAGGGTTGGCCTCGCGTTTCGTCGTGGCGCTGGAACCCAAGGTCGAGGCCGTGGCGCGCGAACTGATGGAAGCGCTGCGCCCGCGCGGGGCGTGCGACTTCGTGGCGGATTTTGCCGAAGTGCTGCCGCTCAACATCTTCCTGACGCTGATCGACGTGCCGCTGGAGGACCGGCCGCGCCTGCGCCAGCTTGGCGTGCAACTGACCCGCCCGGATGGCTCGATCACCGTGGAAGGGCTGAGGCAGGCTGCCGACGATTACCTCTGGCCCTTCATCGAGAAGCGCATGGCCGAGCCGGGGGATGACCTGTTCAGCCGCATCCTGTCCGAACCGGTCGATGGAAGGCCGTGGACCGTGGACGAGGCGCGGCGCATGTGCCGCAACCTGCTGTTCGGCGGGCTGGATACCGTGGCGGCGATGATCGGCATGGTCGCGCTGCACCTTGCGCGTCATCCGCAAGATCAGCGCCTTCTGCGCGAACGGCCGGACCTGATCCCCGATGCCGCCGATGAACTGATGCGCCGCTATCCCACGGTTGCCGTCAGCCGCAATGCCGTGGCCGATGTCGAGATCGATGGCGCGGTCATCCGCAAGGGCGATCTCGTCTATCTGCCCAGCGTATTGCACAATCTCGATCCGCGCAGCTTCGATGCGCCGGAGGACGTGCGCTTTGACCGGGGGCTGACGCCCATTCGCCACACCACCATGGGCACCGGTGCGCATCGCTGTGTCGGGGCGGGGCTGGCGCGCATGGAAGTGATCGTGTTCCTGCGCGAATGGCTTGGCGGCATGCCTGAGTTCACCCTTGCGCCTGATCGTCCGGTGACGATGAAGGGCGGCAACGTCGGGGCCTGCACCTCGCTGCCGCTGGTCTGGCCGGTCTAGCCGCGCGCCTGCCGCTCAGGAAAACCAGCCCCAGACCAGCCGCACGGTCAAACCGATGCTGACCACCACGAGGAAGGGGCGAATGAGCCTTGCGCCAAAGCGCGTGGCAAAGTGCGAGCCGATCCACGCGCCGGTCATTGCGCCCGCGCCCATGCACAGGCCAAGCAGCCACATTGCCTGACCGCCCAGACTGAAGACGATGACGCTGGCAATGTTGCTGGTGACGTTGAGATACTTCGTCAGTCCCGTCGCCCGCGTCAGGCCCAGCCCGCGCAGGCCCACCAGCGTCGTGGCGAAGAACTGGCCCGCACCGGGACCGAAGAAGCCGTCATAGAACCCCACGGCCGCACCGACCGGCAGATAGCCCCGCTCGCTGAGCCTGGCGTGGCGGTCCTCGTCGGTCATGCTGCGCGAAAGCACGGTGTAGAGCGCCACCGCGATCAGCAGGACCGGCACCACCAGCTTGAGCACATCGGCGCTCAGCCGCTGGATCGCCAGCGATCCGGCAAAGGCCCCGCAGAATACCACCGCAGCCGCAGGCGCGCTGGCGCGGAAGCTGAACAGCCCGGCGCGGTGATAGCGCCAGGTGGCCATGGCCGTGCCGCACATCGATTGCACCTTGTTGGTGCCCAGCACCACGTGCGGAGGCAAGGGCGTTGACAGCAGCACCGGCATCATCACCAGCCCGCCGCCACCGGCCACGGCATCGATGAAACCCGTCAGCACCGCCACCAGCGTCAGCGCGGGATAGAACCAGAGGTCGAGCGTTACCGGGTCAAGCATTTGCGCCCCTTGGCGATTGCGCCTAAGGGCCGCAACACTCTTTTTTGCCGGATCCCGTTTCCCATGACCCGTTTCGCATTCGCCATCCACGCCACCGACGGCAAGGCCCGCACCGGCACGATCCGCATGATGCGCGGTGAAATCCGCACGCCGGCCTTCATGCCGGTCGGCACGGCGGCCACGGTCAAGGCGATGAAGATGGAGGACGTGCGTGCATCCGGGGCCGACATCATCCTGGGCAACACCTATCATCTGATGCTGCGCCCCGGTGCCGAACGGGTCGCCCGGCTGGGCGGCCTGCACAAGTTCGGTGGCTGGGACCGCCCCATCCTGACCGACAGCGGCGGCTATCAGGTGATGAGCCTTTCCGACCTTCGCAAGATCACCGAGGAAGGCGTGACTTTCGCCAGCCATCTCGACGGATCGCGCCATCTGCTCAGCCCGGAACGCTCGATGGAGATCCAGCGTCTGCTCGGATCGGACATCGTGATGTGCTTCGATGAATGCCCGCGCGCCGACCAACCGCGCGATGTCATCGCAAGATCGATGGAAATGTCGATGCGCTGGGCAAGACGCAGCCGCGCTGCCTTCGATGCGGGCGAGGACCACGCAGGCCGCTCCGCCCTGTTCGGCATCCAGCAGGGCGCGCTGGACGAAGGCTTGCGCAAGGCCAGTGCCGATGCGCTGATCGAGATCGGTTTCGATGGCTATGCCATTGGCGGACTTGCCGTGGGCGAAGGGCAGGAGGCCATGTTCGCCACGCTCGACTTCGCGCCCCAGCAACTGCCTGCGGACCGGCCGCGCTACCTGATGGGCGTGGGCAAGCCCGATGATCTGGTCGGCGCGGTGGAGCGCGGGGTGGACATGTTCGATTGCGTCCTGCCCACGCGATCAGGCCGCAACGGGCAGGCCTTTACATGGAACGGCCCGCTCAACCTGCGCAATGCCCGCCATGCCGAAGATACCGGACCGCTCGATGAGCGCTGCCCTTGTCCCACCTGCCGGAAATACAGCCGGGCCTATCTGCACCACCTGCACAAGGCGGGCGAAATGCTCGGCGCCATGCTGCTGACCGAACATAACCTGTGGTTCTACCAGCAGTTGATGGCCGGGATGCGGACAGCCATCGCCGAAGGGCGCTTTGCCGCCTTTGCCGCCGATTTCCGGCGCGATTACTTTGCCGGGCGCTGATCCAGAGGGCCGGGCGCTGATCCAGAGGCTTCTGCCCCTTTCTGCCGGACAACAAAAAAGGCGGGGCTTTCGCACCCGCCTTTCCTGTCTGTTCCCGTGTGCGGGAAAACCGATCAGCGCGAGTAGAACTCGACGACCAGATTCGGTTCCATCTTCACCGGATAGGGCACTTCGTCGAGCGTCGGCACGCGCGTGAACGTGACCTTGTCGCCATCGGCGGCGACGTAGTCGGGGATTTCACGCTCAGGCAGGGCCTGCGCTTCGGCGACAAGCGCCATTTCCTTGGCCTTCTTGCCGAGGCTGACCACGTCGCCGGGGCGAACGCGGCGCGAGGCGATGTTGCACTTCACGCCGTTCACATAGATGTGGCCGTGCGAAACGATCTGGCGGGCCGAGAAGATCGTCGGCGCGAACTTGGCGCGATAGACGACCATGTCGAGACGCTGTTCCAGAAGGCCGATCAGGTTCTGACCGGTATCGCCCTTCATGCGCGACGCTTCCTGATAGGTGCGCTTGAACTGCTTTTCGGTCACGTCGCCATAGTAGCCCTTGAGCTTCTGCTTGGCGCGGAGCTGGATGCCGAAGTCGGAGACCTTGCTCTTGCGGCGCTGGCCGTGCTGGCCGGGGCCATAGGAACGGCGGTTCACCGACGACTTGGGACGACCCCAGATGTTCTCGCCAAGACGGCGGTCGATTTTGTACTTGGATGCCTTGCGCTTGGACATGCGCTGCCTTTCAATCTGCCATGCACCGGCAACGCGCCGATGCTTCAAGTCCCGGAACCGCACCATTCAGCCTGCTGCTGAATGCGGCCGCTGCTTCACCGGGAGTGCAGGGCCAATTGCGAAGCGCGGCCTTGAACAGACTAACCCGGCAATGTCAAGAGGCGGTGCGCCTAATCGCGGGGATCGCCCGGCTTCGATCCTGGTCGGCGCCGCAGGGTGCTCAGCACGCCGCGGAAGGTGCGCAGTTCAAGGTGGTTCCAGCCCGGCTTCGTCAGCATGGTGCGCAGCGTGCGTCGGGTGGCAACCGCGCGTGCCTCAGGCTCGAAATAGCCGCGCGGCTCCAGCATGGCGACAAGCTGCTCGAACATGCCCTCGAACTCCTCCTGCGGGGCGGGGGGCAGCAGGTCTTCGGCCGTGGGCTGCACGAGATCGACATGCTTGGACCATTCGTAGGCACACAGGATCACGGCCTGCGCCAGATTGAGCGATCCGAACTCCGGGTTGATCGGCACGGTGATGATGGCGCGTGCGAGCGCCACGTCATCGGTATCCAGTCCGGATCGTTCGGGGCCGAAGATTAGGGCGCTGCGCCCCGGTGCGGCGATCACGTCCTTGGCCGCCTGTTCCGGCGTCAGCACCGGCTTGGTCACGCCGCGCTTGCGCACGGTGGTGGCATAGACGTGGCTGCAATCGGCCACCGCTTCGGCCAGCGTTTCGTGCACGCTGGCGCGTTCCAGCACGAGATCGGCGCCCGCGGCGGCAGGCCCGGCCGCCGGATTGGGCCAGCCATCGCGCGGGGCGACAAGGCGCATTTCCGTCAGGCCGAAGTTCAGCATGGCGCGCGCGGCCTTGCCGATGTTTTCGCCAAGCTGGGGGCGCACCAGCACGATCACGGGCTGGCGCTTGTCTTCTGCCTGCGCCATCACTGGTTTCCGACCTCGCGCACGCTGCTGGCAAACTCCTCGAAGTCGCGTGCCTCGGTGAAATCGCGATAGACGCTGGCGAAACGGATGTAGGCCACGCTGTCAAGCTGGCGCAGCCCCTCCATCACCATTTCGCCGATGACCTTGGATGGCACTTCGGCATCGCCCATCGTCTCGATCTGGCGCTGTATGCCCGATACGAGCTGGTCCAGCCGTTCCTGCGCCACGGGCCGCTTGCGGCAGGCCAGCGCCACGGATTGCTCTATCTTTGCCCGGTCGAACGGTTCGCGGCGTTCTCCGCTCTTGACGACCACGACCTCGCGCAGTTGCACGCGTTCGAACGTGGTGAAGCGCGCGCCGCAGCCTTCGCACTGGCGCCGACGGCGGATCGAGGTGTTGTCCTCGCTCGGCCGGCTGTCCTTCACCTGGCTGTTGTCATGGGCGCAGAACGGGCAACGCATCGGCTTACCGGCTGATCCGCTTCCACAGCATGTAGCCCGCACCCGCAATGACGCCCACAGGGATCGTGACCACGGGCAGCACGGCCCCCGCCACCGCGCCGATGGCCGCACCCGTCAGCACGGGGCGGGTCGAGGGGTGGGCAAGGCCCTGCTTTGCCATGCCGGCGATTTCGTCCTTCGCGCGGGTGGCGAGATCATCCCTGTCGCTCATGGCATCACAGCTCCGGATAGATGGGGAACTTTGCGCACAGTTCGGCCACACGGTCGCGCACGCGCTGTTCCACCTGACCATCGCCCTCATCGCCGTTGCGTGCAAGGCCGTCCACCACCTCGACGATCAGCTTGCCGATGGCGCGGAACTCGTCCTCGCGGAAGCCGCGCGTCGTGCCCGCGGGCGTGCCCAGCCGGATGCCGGAGGTAACGAAGGGCGAGCGCTTGTCGAACGGGACGCCATTCTTGTTGCAGGTAAGCCATGCCCGGTCGAGGCCCTTTTCGGCGGCCTTGCCGGTCACGTCCTTGGCGGTGAGGTCAACCAGCATGAGGTGGTTGTCGGTTCCGCCCGAAACGATGCCAAGGCCCGCATCGGCAATGCTTTCGGCAAGGGCCTTGGCATTGCTCACGATCTGATGGGCATAGGCCTTGAACTCCGGGCGCAGTGCTTCACCGAAGGCCACGGCCTTGGCCGCGATCACATGGACCAGCGGGCCGCCCTGCATTCCGGGGAATACGGCAGTGTTGAACTTCCTGGCCAGTTCCTCGTCGTTCGTCAGGATGATGCCCGAACGCGGACCGCGCAGGGACTTGTGCGTGGTGCTGGTGACAACGTGCGCATGCGGGAAGGGCGAGGGATGCGCGCCGCCTGCGACGAGGCCGGAAATGTGCGACATGTCCACCAGCAGCCATGCGCCGATCTCGTCGGCGATGGCGCGAAAAGCCGCCCAGTCCCACGTGCGCGAATAGGCGGTGCCGCCCGCGATGATGAGCTTGGGCTTGTGCTCGCGCGCAAGCCGGGCAACTTCGTCCATGTCGATCAGGTGATCGTCGGGCCGCACGCCATAGGGGATCACGTTGAACCACTTGCCGCTCATGTTCACGGGGCTGCCGTGGGTGAGATGCCCGCCGGAATTGAGATCAAGCCCCATGAAGCTGTCGCCGGGCTGAAGCAGCGCAAGGAACACCGCCTGGTTCATCTGGCTGCCCGAATTGGGCTGGACATTGGCGAAATTGCAGCCGAACAGCTTCTTTGCCCTCTCGATCGCCAGATTCTCGACGATGTCGGCATATTCGCAGCCGCCGTAATAGCGCTTGCCGGGATAGCCCTCGGCATACTTGTTGGTGAAGACCGATCCGGTTGCTTCGAGCACTGCGCGGCTGGTGATGTTTTCCGATGCGATCAGTTCGATCTTGGTCTGCTGGCGGTGCAGTTCGCCCTTGATCGCGGCAAAGACTTCCGCGTCCGCCGTTTCGAGGTGCTCGGTGAAGAAGCCGGCCTTACGGATTTCCGGCGCCATGGTTGCGGTGGTCATCGGTCTTGGCTCCTTCAGATTGCAGGGTTGGAAAGCTTGTCGACACGGCCAGCATGGCGCCCGCCGCCGAATTCGGTGGAAAGGAAGGCATCAAGGCACGCCTTGGCCATGTCCGTGCCAGTAAGCCGCGCGCCCATGGCAATGACATTGGCATCGTTGTGTTCGCGCGCGAGGGATGCCGAAAGCGGCTCGCTCACCAGCGCGCAGCGGCAGGCGGGGTGGCGGTTCACCGCAATGGAAATGCCGATGCCCGATCCGCACAGCGCCACGCCGAACTGCGCAATGCCTTCGGCCACGACCGAGGCCAGCTTGTAGCCGAAATCGGGATAGTCAACGCGGTCGGCGGTTTCCGGGCCGAGATCGGCAACTTCATGGCCAAGCCCGATCAGATATTCGCGCAGTTCCGCCTTGAGATCGACGGCGGCGTGATCGGAAGCGATGGCGATGCGCATTGGGGTCCGTTTCATCTCGTGGCACGAAGGCGGGATTCGTCCGTGCGCCCATAAGCCTTCAGCGCCGAACAAGCCACCGCAAATCGCCAAGGGAAATCTGCCCCAACGGGCTTGTCCGGCGTGTGAATGGACTTCACCCGTGCCACGCACTGGCTTCGCAGAGTGTTCACAGAAGGCATCCCTTCGCGCAATTGCGTTGCGCAGGCAGTGCCGGTAGAGGCGCTGGGCGAAACTCCAGGACGCGCCGGCGAGGCGCCCCGCTCGACGGAAAGACATGCCATGCCGCAGGAACAGGTGCTGATTGCCGGAGGCGGCATTGCCGGGCTTGCGCTTGCGCTTACGCTTCACGAAATCGGCGTGGCCGCCACCGTGTTCGAAAGCGTGCGCGAACTGAAGCCGCTGGGCGTCGGCATCAACCTTCAGCCCAATGCCGTGCGTGAACTGGAAGACCTCGGCATTGGCGAGGCGGAGATGGATGCGGTTGGCATTCCGGCGCGCGAATGGGCGCTGGTGGGCCTGAACGGGCGCGAGATCTATGCCGAACCGCGCGGCAAGCTGGCGGGTTACAACTGGCACCAGTATGCCGTGCACCGGGGCGCCTTCCACATGCTGCTCTACCGCAAGGTGATCGAGCGGATGGGGCCGCAGGCGGTGCGCCTCGGCGAGAAGATCACCGGCTACCGCAAGGACGCCACCGGCGGGGTGGCAGCGCTGGTCGAGGACGCGGACGGCGCGCACCATGAAGTGCCGGGCACCCTGCTGTTCGGGGCGGACGGCATTCATTCGGCCGTGCGCGCGCAGATGCATCCCGATCAGCCGCCGATACACTGGGGCGGCACGATCATGTGGCGCGGCACGGCGCGGGGTGTTCCGATCCGCACCGGCTCATCCTTTGTCGGCCTTGGCACCAGCCGTCACCGCGTGGTGCTCTATCCGATCTCGCACCCGGATGCCGATGGTCTTGCGGACATCAACTGGATTGCCGAACAGACTTACGACACCGACCATGACTGGACGAAGTCCGGCTGGTTCCGCCCGGTCGAACTGGCCGAGTTCGCGCACGAGTTCGACGGCTTCGTCTATGACTGGCTGGATCTGCCCGCGCTGCTGGCAAAGTCCGACGTCGCCTATGAAAACCCGATGATCGACCGTGATCCCCTGCCGACGTGGGTCGATGGCCCCGTCTGCCTGATCGGTGATGCCGCGCATCCCATGTATCCGACCGGATCGAACGGCGCTTCGCAGGCGATCATGGATGCACGCCAGATCGGGCGGATCATGCTGGAACAGGGGGTGACACCCGCCGCGCTTGCCGCGTTCGATGCGGCTTTTTGCGAACCCATCGGGCAGGTGGCGATGCGCAATCGCGGCGCAGGGCCGTTCGGCCTGCTCAACATGGTTGACGAGCGCTGCGGCGGGCAGTTCGACAATATCGACGATGTCATTCCGGCGCAGGAGCGCAGCGCCTTCATGCTGGCTTATCAGCAGGCGGCGGGCTTTGCCAAAGACCGCCTGAACGCCGCGCCGCGCACCATTCCAGCCGGTGCGAAAGTGGCGCGGGTTCCGGCGTGACGTGCGCTGAAGACGGTTGGGGGAGAGGTTGATGGGCATTGCGCTGACCCATGCGAGCGATTTCGTCGTCGAGCTTTCGCCGCCGCACGAAATGGGCGAATCGCCCAAGGGCGTGCGCCGGATCATTCCCATCGTGGGAGGCACTGCGCGCGGTCCGCTCATCAACGGGCGCATCCTGCCGGTGGGAGCTGACTGGCAGACGGTTCTGAAGGGAGGCATCGCTGACCTTGATGCGCGCTATGCGGTGGAGACAGCCGACGGCGCAGTGATCGAAGTGGTCAGCCGGGGCATCCGTCATGCCTCGGCGGCGGTTCATGCCCGCATTGCCGCCGGAGAGCAGGTCGATCCTTCCGAATACTACATGCGCACTGCCATCCGTCTGGAAAGCGGACATGCTTCCTGGGAATGGGTGAACCGCGAACTGTTCCTCGCCACGGGCGGCAAGATCGGGAACACGGTGCGCCTCAGCGTCTATCGGGTCGACTGACGCGAGAAGGGCGGCAGACCCGTGGTCCACCGCCCTTTCGATCCTGTCCTGCGGCCGCTTACTGGTCGAGGAACGAGCGCATCTTGCGTGAGCGTGAGGGATGCTTGAGCTTCCTCAGCGCCTTGGCCTCGATCTGGCGGATGCGTTCGCGCGTGACCGAGAACTGCTGGCCCACTTCCTCCAGCGTGTGATCGGTGTTCATGCCGATGCCGAAGCGCATGCGCAGCACGCGCTCCTCGCGCGGGGTGAGGCTCGCCAGCACGCGGGTGACGGTTTCCTTGAGATTGGCCTGGATCGCTGCATCCACGGGGATGATCGCGTTCTTGTCCTCGATGAAATCGCCCAGATGGCTGTCTTCCTCGTCACCGATCGGCGTTTCGAGGGAGATCGGCTCCTTGGCGATCTTCATCACCTTGCGCACCTTTTCGAGCGGCATCGAAAGGCGTTCGGCCATTTCTTCCGGCGTCGGTTCGCGGCCCTGTTCGTGCAGGAACTGGCGGCTGGTGCGGACCAGCTTGTTGATCGTCTCGATCATGTGGACCGGGATGCGGATGGTGCGCGCCTGATCCGCGATCGAGCGCGTGATCGCCTGCCTGATCCACCATGTGGCGTATGTCGAGAACTTGTAGCCGCGGCGATACTCGAACTTGTCGACCGCCTTCATCAGGCCGATGTTGCCTTCCTGGATGAGGTCGAGGAACTGCAAGCCGCGGTTGGTGTATTTCTTGGCGATCGAGATCACCAGCCTCAGGTTCGCCTCGACCATCTCCTTCTTGGCGATGCGCGCCTCGCGCTCGCCCTTCTGGACCATGTTGACGATGCGGCGGAACTCCGGAAGCGACATGCCGGTGGCTGCCGCGATATCGGCGATCTCGGCGCGGATGCGCTCGACCGCAGCGGCCTCGTTCGCGGCAAAGGCGGCCCAGCGCTTGTCGCGGCTGGCAAGGCTTTGCAGCCAGCCATCGTCAAGCTCGCGCCCGACATACATGTCGAGGAAGTCCTTGCGCGGCACCTTGTGCCGTTCGGCCAGCCGCAGCATCTGCCCGCCCAGCGTGGTCAGGCGGCGGTTGAAGGCATAGAGATTGTCGACAAGGTATTCGATCTTCGATGCGTGGAACTGCACCGATTCCACCTGCGCCGTCAGGTCTTCGCGCAGCTTCTGGTATTGCGCTTCCTTGGCAGGCGGAAAATCGATGCCAAGGCCAAGCGATTCAAGGCGTTCGGCCTGAATCTTCTCGAACTGGCGGAAGAGCGAGGTGATCTCGGCAAAGCGTTCAAGCGCGGCAGGCTTGAGCTGCGCTTCCATCTGGGCAAGGCTGAGGGTGTTGTCCTCTTCCTCTTCCTCGGCCGGACGCGCCCGGCGCTCGCGCAGTTCGTCGTCCTCGTCGTCGGCGGATTCTTCCTCCTCGACGTCCTCTTCTTCCTTGAAGGTGGGGCCTGCGGTCGCCTCGCTTATTTCGGGTTCGGCATCGTCACCGTCCTCGGAAAGATTTTCCGGCTGCGGTTCCTTGGAAAGCATGGCGTCGAGATCGAGGATCTCGCGCAGCTGCATTTCGCCTGCATTCAGCGCGTCGGACCACTGGATGATGGCGTGGAAGGTGATCGGG
>JBKBKD010000013.1:0-85719 GCA_046294595.1 Novosphingobium sp. | reverse complement strand
CGAACTGGCGGCGCGGCTCTATGCCTGTCTCGATCGGTTCGATCTTGCGGCAATCAAACGCATTCTGGAGGAGTTCTGACGATGAGCGGCGCAGGAGGGATTGGCGCAGGCGCCCGGCGCGATACGGTCCTCGTTGTCGATGACGAGCCGGATTCGCTCCGCTTCCTGACTGACACGCTGGAGGGTGCCGGCATCACCGTTCTGGTGGCGATCTCAGGCGAGGCGGCGCTGGAACTGCTCCAGCACGTCACCCCCGATCTCATTCTCATGGATGCGGTCATGCCGGGCATCGGCGGCTTTGCGGCAACCGCGCGGATCAAGCAGCGCCCCGAACTGGCGCATGTGCCGGTCATGTTCATGACAGGCCTGACCGAGAGCGAGCATGTGATCGAGGGGTTCGAGGTGGGCGGCGTCGATTATCTGCGCAAGCCCGTCAACGTCCACGAACTGCTGGCGCGTGTCAGGGTGCATATCGGCCATGCGCGTGCCATGCACGCCGGGGCGGCGGGACTTGATGCCACCGGGCGCCTGATGATGGCCACCGATGCCGAGGGCAACCTCCTGTGGTGCACACCAATGGCCGAGCAGGCGATTGGTCGGCTCAGCCCCGGCTGGGACCGCGATCAGCGCGCGCTTCCGGACGTGATGCGTGCCTTGCTGGCGCGTCTGCTCGCGCGCGATGAACTGGGCGCTTCGGCGCGGATCGAGCAGGGCGATTGCACGCTCGAACTCGTGGTCATTGCCAGATATCGCGAGAATGAAGTGCTGATCCGGCTCAACGAGCTGAACCCCAAGGCCGATGTCAGCCGCTTGCAGCAGCGCCTTGCCCTGACCGATCGCGAGGCCGAAGTGCTGCTCTGGATCAGCTACGGCAAGTCCAACGGCATGATCTCGGAAGTGCTCGCCATCAGCCCGCGCACCGTGCAGAAGCATCTGGAGCGCATTTACGAGAAGCTGGGCGTTGAGACCCGTGCGGCTGCCGCAGCCGTGGCAATCAAGGTGCTGGGCAACTGAGCCTGAGATGAAAAACGCCGGACGGCGGCAGATGTCCGCTGTCCGGCGTTCTCCGGCCGCAATTGCGGCCTTGGCAGATGCGGGAACGCAGTGGCCCGAAGCCAGAGCCAGTCAGCAGCCAGGGAGGCTGCCGCAGCCGCCGCGGCGGCAGGCTGCGGCTGCTGCGTTCCTGAATGTTCTCAGCGGCGACGCGCCATCGCGCCGCGCTGGGCGGCCTGTGCCAGTTCCTGCACCATGGGTTCGGCGCTGGCGACAGCGGCGCGGCGGCAGGCATAGTCCGGCATCGGAGTCACGATCATGCGATCAGCCGGATCGCACGCTTCGGCAGCCGCATCGGCGATGCGGTTGCGCAGGGTGCGCACGTCTGACGGGCGGCTGAGGTCAAGACCATCGGCATTGACCGAAATGCTGACCGTCTGGGGGGCGCGGCTGGGGCTGGCGGATGCAATCTGCGGCGCAGACAGCAGGCCAAGCGCCGCGGCTGCGGCGAGAAGCTTGTTCATGGCGTATTCTCCTGCGTTCAATCTCTTGCTGGAACCGGTTGATCCGGCTTCCTTTGAAGAGGATGGCGGTTTGCCCGTTATGTCCATCCATGCTCCAGATAAGGTCAGTGCGCGCCCGAAACAAGCGGATTCTGACAAAATATCTCGAAAAATCAGATATTTCGTATTTTGCTTCGCAGCAATGCCGGATGGCTTGGCTGTGAAACTTCATACGTTCGCGCGGGGCTGTAATACCCCCACTTAGGACATGTGTCCGAAAATCAAGTCAAGTCAGGGGCTTGCTCCCGCGAACCGGGCTGCACGAGAGCCGAGCCATGCTGCATCCGCGAATGCTGCGATGCAGCAAATTGCGCGATCCGTCATCAATTCGCTCTTGGCCCCGGAGGGGCGATCTTTCACTCTCCCTACCGGGAGAAAGCGATGGCGATGATGCGTGCACTTCAGGTCCGGCGGCTGAGTGATGATCTTGGCGGCCTTGGCGTGGTAGATGTGCCCATTCCGCAGCCGGGCGCGGACGAAGTGCTGGTGCGTATCGAGGCCGCCGCGCTTGGCTTTCCCGATCTTCTGATGACGCGCGGCGCCTATCAGGCAAAGCCGCCCCTGCCGTTCGTGCCGGGGATGGAAGCAGCGGGAACCGTTGTCCACGCCCCGCGCGGGGGGCGGTGGCACGAAGGGGACTCGGTAATTGTCGGCGGCCTGACCGGCGGCGTTGCCCAGTTTGGCGCGTTCGCGCAGCAGGCGGTCATGCCTTTGCCGCAGGCGCTGTCCATGGCGGAAGGTGCGGCGCTGCGGGCCGCCTATCTTACCGCATGGGTTGCGCTGGTGCGGCGCGGAATGACGCAGCCGGGAGAGTGGCTGCTGGTTCTTGGCGCGGCGGGCGGGGTGGGGCTGGCTGCCGTCGATCTGGGCATGGCGCTGGGGCTTAAGGTCATCGCGGCCGCATCAACCAGGGCCAAGCGTGATGCGATCGCAGCGCTCTATGGGCCGCATCATGTCATCGATGGCGCGCCGGCCAATCTGCGGGAGCAGGTGCTGGAGATCACCGGCGGAAAAGGTGCCGATCTGATCTTTGATCCGGTCGGCGGAGACGCTTTCGATCAGTCCACCCGCTGCATCGCCTTCGACGGGCGCCTGCTGGTGGTTGGGTTTGCAGCCGGACGCATCCCGCGGATCGGCGTCAACATGCCGCTCATCAAGGGGTTTTCGGTCATCGGCGTGAGGGCCGGCGAGTATGGCCGACGCTTTCCGGAAAAGGGCGCACAGAACATCGAAAGCATCCTCGGCCTTGCCGAGGCCGGACGCATTCGCCCCCATGTTCACGCCGCCTATCCGCTCGATGATTGGGCCAGTGCCTATCGTGCCATGGAGCAACGGACAGTGATTGGCAGAAGCGTCATCCTGCTGCACCCGGATTGAGGACGCTCATCCTGCCAGTGCAGACGAGGGGCGCGCAGGCGACACGGCCTCACGAGCAAAAAAGGGGCCGCTCCGTTGCCGGGCGGCCCTTTGAAGTTTGGGAGAGGATGCCTGAAAGGCCCGATCGAGATGGGCGTTCCCCCGTTCTTCTGCAAGTGCGAAATCTGACATTATGATTGCAGGTCGTGCAACTTACCGGGCGCCATGCAGGCGGTTGCGCGGGGGGAATCCCGTTTCTCATGTGATTTCAATGCAAGCGGTGCGGTGACGTGTCGGCCGTCATTGGCCGAAAGTATAGGGGCATTTCTTGCACCTGCACATTTGTGCAGGGTCGGGAAAGTCCGGTTCCGGCTGCAATCGGCTGTTGCAAGCTCGGACTGAAATTGCTATAAAGCATAACATATTTGGGAGAGCAGCCATGCAGTTCGAACGCATCAATCCGTTGACCGGGGAAGTGGCTTCCAGCGCACCGGCCATGCAGCCATCCGAAATCCCTGCCATTGCCGCGAGGGCACAAGCGGGTTTTCCGGCATGGGCGGCCATGGGGCCCAATGCGCGCCGGGCCGTGCTGATGAAGGCCGCCGCTGCGCTTGAGGCGCGCGCCGACGCTTTCGTCGAGGCGATGATGAACGAGATCGGCGCCACCAGGGGCTGGGCCTTGTTCAATCTCGGCCTTGCGGCAAGCATGGTGCGCGAGGCTGCCGCGCTGACCACGCAGATTTCGGGCGAAGTCATCCCTTCCGACAAGCCGGGCTGCATTGCCATGGCCCTGCGCGAACCGGTGGGTGTCATTCTCGGCATCGCCCCGTGGAATGCGCCGATCATCCTTGGCGTGCGTGCGATCGCGGTGCCGCTGGCCTGCGGCAATGCCGTCATCCTCAAGGCAAGCGAGCAGTGCCCGCGCACCCATTCGCTCATCATCGAAGCCTTCGCCGAAGCGGGCTTTCCCGAAGGCGTGGTCAATGTCGTCACCAATGCCCCGGCCGATGCGCCCGAAGTGGTGGGCGCATTGATCGACGCGCCGCAGGTCAGGCGCATCAACTTTACCGGATCGACCGCGGTGGGGCGGATCATCGCGGTGCGCGCCGCGCAGCATCTCAAGCCGTGCCTGCTGGAACTGGGCGGCAAGGCGCCGCTGATCGTGCTGGAGGACGCCGATCTTGACGAGGCGGTGAAGGCGGCAGCTTTCGGCGCCTTCATGAACCAGGGCCAGATCTGCATGTCGACCGAACGGATCATCGTGGTCGATGCGGTGGCCGATGCCTTTGCCGAGAAGTTCCGTGCCAAGGTGGCGGCAATGCCGGTTGGCGATCCGCGCGAGGGCACGACCCCGCTCGGCGCAGTTGTCGATGCCAGGACCGTGGCGCACTGCCGAAGCCTGATCGACGATGCGCTTGCCAAGGGGGCACGGCTTCTGACCGGCGGCGAGACCACGCAGAACGTGCTGATGCCTGCCCACGTGGTCGATGGCGTGACGCAGGACATGAAGCTCTTCCGCGACGAAAGCTTCGGACCGGTGGTGGGCTTGATCCGTGCGCGCGACGAGGATCACGCCATCGAACTGGCCAACGATACCGAATACGGCCTGTCCGCCGCCGTATTCACCCGCGATGCCGCGCGCGGCCTGCGCGTTGCCCGCCAGATCCGTTCGGGCATCTGCCACGTCAACGGCCCGACCGTGCATGACGAGGCACAGATGCCTTTCGGCGGGGTTGGCGCGTCGGGCTATGGCCGCTTTGGCGGCAAGGCCGGGATCGACAGCTTCACCGAACTGCGCTGGATCACCATGGAAACCCAGCCCGGCCACTTCCCGATCTGAACATCCCCGAATACCTTCAAGGACCGAACATGACTGAACAGCAGAAGATCGAACGCGCGGAAGAAGATACCGTCGCCTTTACCGTCGAGAACGGCATTGCCTGGGTTTCGTTCAACCGCCCGGAAAAGCGCAACTGCATGAGCCCCAAGCTCAACCGCCAGATGGGCCGGGTGATTGCCGATCTGGAGTTCCGCGAGGATGTGAAGGTGCTTGTCCTCACCGGTGAGGGCGAAGCCTGGTCGGCGGGCATGGATCTCAAGGAATACTTCCGCGAAACCGAGGCGCAGGGCCTGTGGGCCATCCGCAAGTCGCAGCGTGAAGCCTATGCCTGGTGGGAGCGCCTGCGCTGGTATGAAAAGCCGACGATCGCCATGGTCAACGGCTGGTGCTTCGGTGGCGGTTACGGCCCGCTGTTTGCCTGCGATATCGCGATTGCGGCGGAAGAAGCCCAGTTCGGTCTTTCCGAAATCAACTGGGGTATCCTGCCGGGCGGCGGCGCATCGAAGGTGGTTGCCGATCTGATGCCCCTGCGCAAGGCGATGTATCACGCCATGATGGGCGAGAACCTGACCGGCAAGCAGGCCGAGGAGCAGGGTCTTGTCACCGAGGCCGTTCCCGCCGAGCGCCTGAAGGCCCGTGTTCTGGAGATTGCCGAGGCGCTTTGCAAGAAGGATGGCCATGCCCTGCGCGCCACCAAGTGGGCCGTGCGCCGCATGACCGAGATGACCTATGACAACGCCGAGGATTACCTGATCCGCGCGCAGGAAGCCCTGCACAGCTTCGGCGGTGTCGAAGCGCGCAAGGAGGCAACGCGCCAGTTCCTTGACGAGAAGAGCTTCAAGCCCGGTCTTGGCACCTTCGATACGAGCAAGATCAAGCGCTGATACCAGGCGCAAGCCTGCACGCTTGGCAAAAGCCCCGGCCCGCCTGGCGGCCGGGGTTTTTCCTTTGCCGAACCAGGAAGCGGCAGGGCGTGATCGGGCGGGCCACGGTTAACAGGGTTTTTACCCTCATGTCGGTAGTTGTGCGGCATGGTTCGGTTATCTCGTCTGTGCCGCGTGATCGTGGCGGTGATTCTCTGCGCGGCAGCCCTTGGATGGGGCGCGGCCGCGCGTGCGCAGAACTGTTCGCCCGCGGCCAGCCAGGGCACGGCGCCTGCAAGCTGGGAAACCTACTGCTGGCTGAACCTTGGCAACTACAACGACACCACCGCCCGTTCCGCGTCGGGGCAGAACCTTTCGTTTGCGCTGCCTGACGGATCGACGCTGTCGTTCAATGCGCGCGTGACCGGCGGAACCACCACGGCCTACAATGCGGTGGCGGCGCCTTCATGGTCGGGGGCGGCCTTCGGCAATTCGGCTTTCATCGGCATTCCGGGGCGGCCCGTGCTCTATACCGCAGCGGCGGGCACGCGCCTGATCACGCTTTCGGGCATCAGCATCACCCCCCCGCCGGGCGCAGCGGCAGTGACAGCCTATGCGTTCATCGTGGCGGATGCGGAATCGAGCAACGAAGGCGAGGCGCTGCGCTATACGACGAATGGTTCCGCATGGTCCCTGCTCGACAGTGTTCCGCCGATCAGCGGCAGCACCTTTCCCGCCATCAGCGGGGTAGGCTCGTCCTCGGTCAGCATCACCGGGGTTGGCGGCACCGTGGGCGCCTATATCGTGGGGTCGAACAGCCCGACGACTGTGACGGTGGAAACCGTGGCGGGCGGGCTTCAGGGCGTGATGTTTGCGGTGCGTTTTGCCACGATCCGCCTGCGCAAGACCATCGTGGGGCCGCGCATCAATTCCGCCGACCAGTTCCGCTTCGAGATCGTGGGCAGTTCGGGCGGCACGGTCATGGCCAGCGGCACCACTTCGGGAACCGGCAACGGGCCATTTTCGGCCACGCCGCTCAGCCTTGCATCGGGCGTTGCGCTGACCGTGCGCGAGGCCATGGCATCGGGCAGCGTGAGCACGCTTTCGCAATATGCATCCAGCCTGACCTGCACCAATACCGCGGGCACGACCCGGCCCGGACTGCCCAACAACGTGGCCGCCACCGAGTTCAGCCTTGGCACGCTCCAGTTCGGCGAGGCGCTGCTCTGCACCTTTACCAACGGTGCCCATCCGCGTGTCAGGCTGCTGAAGGCGCTGGGATCGGGCGGCAGGCGCTTTGCCGGGGATCAGTTCACGGTCCGCATACGGCAGGGCACCACCACGGTTGCCCAGTCGACCACCAGCGGCACATCGGGCACCGTGACGGGCGGCGATACCGGCGTGGTCCAACTGCTCGCAGGGCAGGCCTACACGCTCGACGAAATCGCGGCGGGCACGGGAGACCTGCGCAACTACACGGCCACCATGGCCTGCACCAATGCATCCAGCGGAACCGGCACAACCCTGCCGACCGTGGTTCCCGGCACAATCACGCCCAATCTTGGCGACCTTGTGACCTGCACGATCACCAACACGCGGCGCAGCACTGCGGTGCTGGATATCCAGAAGACCAGCAGCGTGATTTCCGATCCGGTGAACGGCACGGTCAATCCCAAGGCCATGCCGGGCGCGATCGTGGAGTATGCCATCACCGTGCGCAACATCGGGGCCAGCACGGTCGATTCCAGCACGATCGTGCTGGTGGACCGGATGCCGTCCAACATGGCCTTCGCAACGGGCACCCCGGTGACGTTCACCAATGGCACCACCGCCAGCGGCCTCAACACCTTCAACGCCTCGACCATGGTCACATATTCCTCGCAGGCCAGCGGCGGTGCACCCTTTACCTATACGCCCACGGGCGCTTTCGATGCGCAGGTGCGCGGCATCCGGATCGCGCCGACAGGCACGATGTCTGCGGCCACCGCCACGACCCAGCCCAGCTTCACCATCCGTTTCCGCGCGCGCATGGACTGACGCGGAAGAGACGCCCTTCAGGAAACCGCTGACGGCGCGCGCCGGTGCGTATAAGGGTCGGGCCCAGACCTGACTTCCACGGAGCGCGCCTTGCCCGGACATTACGATGCGCTGATCATCGGCGGCGGCCACAACGGCCTTGTCTGCGCGTTCTACCTCGCGCGGGCAGGAATGCGGGTGCGCGTGCTGGAGCGGCGGCACATCGTGGGCGGTGCGGCCGTGACGGAGGAGTTCCATCCCGGTTTTCGCAACTCCACGGCAAGCTACACCGTCAGCCTTCTCCAGCCCAGGGTCATTGCCGACATGCGCCTGCATGACCGCGGCTACCGCGTGGTGGAGCGCAAGGTGGGCAACTTCCTGCCGTTTGAAGGCAGCTATCTCAAGCTGGGCGAGGGGCGAACGAGAGCCGAGTTCGCGCGGATTTCCCCGCCCGATGCCGAAAGCTATCCGGGCTATGATGCCGCGCTGGGCAGGCTGGCGGCGGTGCTGCGCGATCTTGCCTTGCAGACGCCGCCCGGTCCGGGCGGGGGGCTGGCCGCCATGCAGGCGGCAGCGCTTCAGGGCTGGCCGCTGGCAAGGCTCGATCGCGCAACCCAGCGTGATCTGCTGGAGATATTCACCCGCTCCGCCCGCGAGTTCCTCGATGGCTGGTTTGTTGATGACCGGGTGAAGGCCGCCTTTGCCTTCGATGCCGTGGTGGGCAACTTCGCCGGGGTCTCCACGCCGGGATCGGCCTATGTCCTGCTCCATCACGTGTTTGGCGAGGTGAACGGAAAGGCTGGCGTGTGGGGCCATGCCATAGGCGGGATGGGGGCAATCACCACGGCCATGGCGGCTGCCTGCCGCGAGGCTGGCGTGGAGATCAGTCTGGAGGCGCCAGTTGCCAGAGTGCTGGTCGAGCAGGGCCGCGCGCGCGGGGTGCGGCTGGAAAGCGGCGAGGAACTTCACGCCCCCGTGGTTGCGGCCAATGTCGGCCCGGCGCTGCTGTTCCGGCAGATGGTGGATGAAAGCGATCTTGATGCCGATTTCCGGCGGCGCATTGCCGGTTTCCGGACCGGATCGGGCACCTTCCGCATGAACGTGGCGCTGAGCGAACTGCCCGATTTCCCGGTCCTGCCCGGCAAGGCGCTGGCCGAACATCATACCGCAGGAATCGTGATCGCACCGGGGCTGGATTACATGGATCGCGCGTTTGACGATGCCCGCACCCTCGGCTGGTCACGCGCGCCGATCGTGGAAATGCTGATCCCTTCAACCCTTGACGACAGCCTTGCGCCGCCGGGTTGCCATGTCGCCAGCCTGTTCTGCCAGCAGTTCGCCCCGGTTCTGCCGGATGGCCGCAGTTGGGACGATTGCCGCGAGGAAGTGGCCGACCTCGTGATCGACACCGTCACCGCCCACGCGCCCAACTTCAGGCAGAGCGTGATTGCACGGCAGATCCATTCGCCGCTCGACCTTGAGCGCAAGTTCGGACTGGTGGGCGGCGACATCTTCCACGGGCGGATGAGCCTCGACCAGTTGTGGGCTGCAAGGCCCGTTCTGGGCCATGCCGATTATCGCGCGCCGATCCGCGGGCTGTATCTGTGCGGATCGGGCGCGCACCCCGGCGGCGGCGTGACCGGCGCGCCGGGGCACAATGCCGCGCGGGAAATCCTGCGCGACCGGCCCGTCCTGTGGAAGCTGCTGCACCGCAGGTGAAGCGGGCCCTGGTTTGCCCGCGGCGTTATCCGGCCAGCACTTCGGCCACGGGGGTGTAGTCGTATCCCAGATCACGCGCCACCGCTTCATAGGTGATGCGTCCTTCGTGGACGTTCAGCCCGGCGGCAAGGTGCGGATCGGCGGCAAGGGCGGCCTTCCAGCCCATGCCGGCAATGCGCAGGGCATGGGGAAGGGTGGCATTGTTCAGCGCGTAAGTGCTGGTGCGCGCCACCGCGCCCGGCATGTTGGCAACGCAATAGTGCACGATGCCATCGATCGTATAGGTCGGCTCGGCATGGGTCGTGGCGCGGCTGGTTTCGAAGCAGCCGCCCTGATCGATGGCGACATCGACCAGCACCGCGCCCGGCTGCATGGTGGAAAGCATGGCACGCGTCACCAGCTTGGGTGCGGCAGCGCCGGGGATGAGCACCGCACCGATGACGAGATCGGCCGTCGCGACATGGGCCGCCAGCGCCGCCTTGCCCGAATGGAGCGTGCGCGCCCGGCCCTCGAAGTGGTTGTCGAGTCTTTCGAGCACTTCGGCATCGCGGTCGAGAATGGTCACGTCAGCGCCCAGACCCACGGCCATCTGTGCCGCGTTGAAGCCGACCACACCCCCGCCGATGATGACGACCTTGGCCGGAAGCACGCCCGGCACGCCGCCCAGCAGAACGCCGCGTCCACCATGGGCCTTTTCAAGCGCGGTCGCCCCGGCCTGAATGGCCATGCGGCCCGCGACCTGGCTCATCGGCTTGAGCAGGGGCAGGGCATTGCCCGGACCGGTCACGGTCTCATAGGCAATCGCGGTAACGCCCGACCGGACCAGATCGGCCGTCTGTTCCGGATCGGGGGCGAGGTGGAGATAAGTGTAGAGGATCTGGCCCTTGCGCAGCATCGCCCGTTCCACGGCCTGGGGTTCCTTGACCTTGACGATCAATTCGCAGCCCGCAAAGACGCTGGCGGCATCGGGCCGGATTGCGGCCCCGGCCGCTTCATAATCGGCATCGCTCGCGCCAATGCCGCTGCCTGCGCCGCTTTCGACCCAGACCTCATGGCCATGGGCGACAAGTTCGCGCACGCTTTCTGGTGTGAGGCCGACGCGATATTCGTGGTTCTTGATTTCCCGGACGGTGCCAACGCGCATGACGGGTTTCCCTTGCTTTTTCAGTTCGGCCGCCTTTGCCTCGCTTGCCCCGGCGGGGCGAAGCCGAGCGGCCCCGTGGCATCGAGATTACTGCAAGTCTTGCGGCGAGTTTTGCCTATTTTGCCCATTGGAAAAGCATTATGCGGTGATATTATTCGCATACGGCGGAATAATCGGGAAGATTTTGCATGGACCGGGCTGATCTTGCTTTGCTTCTGGCCTTGCAGGACGATTCCTCGCTGTCGATCGCGGAACTGGCGGAGAAGGTCGCCCTTTCGCCTTCGGCATGTCATCGCCGGATCAAGGCGCTTGAGCAGGACGGTGTGATTGCCGGATACGGCGCTCGGCTGGAGCCGCGGCGGCTCGGCCTGACGGTCGAGGTTTTCGTGGAGATCACGCTCACCAGCCAGAGCCGCGAGGCCATGGACCGTTTTGAAAGGTCCGTAGGCGATTTCGATGACATTCTCGAATGCCATCTGATGTCAGGCACGGCGGACTATCTTCTGCGCGTGGCGGCGAGCGATCTTGACCATTACGACTGGATCCACCGCGAATGCCTGGCGCGGCTGCCGGGCGTTTCGGCCATGCGGTCGAGCTTTTCGCTGCGGCGGATCAAGCGGATGCAGGGCTATCCGGTAATTCAAGCCCCCTGATCTGTTCGGAAGTGATCGTCTTCACCAGCAGGCAGAAGCTGTGCACCGCAATCCGCTCGATCTGCGGCATGCGCGGCTCGAACGGTTTTTCATTGCCCGCGAAGATGGTCATCCCCTCCATCGATCCGGAAATGAACAGGGCGACGATCTCGCGCTCCTCCGGTGAAAGATCGGGGCGCATTTCGGCCACGATATCGACCAGCGGCGCGCGGGCGCGCACGTAGAGTTCCTGAACCCGTTCGAGCACGAAGGGATCGTGGTTGGAAAGCGCCCACAGTTCGGGAAAGAAGCGCGTGGTCTTGCGCGAGCGGATGTCGTCGAGCACGAGCATGCAGATGCGCTTCAGGCGTTCCTCAGGCGGCACGCCGGGCATGTGCATGATCGTCACGAACTCGGCTTCGTAGGCGCGGATGACGGCATCGGTAAGTTCGCGCACAAGGTCTTCGCGGCTGCGGTAGTGATAGGTGAGGTTGCCGAACTTCATGTCGCAGGCTGCCGCGACTCGGCGCATCGACATGGCGCGATAGCCCTCCTCGATGAGGATCGAGAGCGCCGTGCGCAGGATCAGTTCGCGCGTCTCGTTGCCTTTCACATAGCCGCCCTCGCGTTCGGGCATGATCATGTCCGATACGGTGAAAGGGGGGGTATGCTCCTGATTCATCTTGCAAAACCTCTGATCACTTTGGCCAGTTTATCGCACTGGCAAAACTTGTCGTTCGACTAATTTAGGTCACTTGACAGATTTGTTGCCTGTTTGAGACTATCTCCGTGTTCCCGGCGATGCCTGCCGGTGCCTTGGGGAGTGTTCGGATGAGGTCGTTCGCGCTGGCTCTGGCCATCTCAGCTGCGGGTCTGTCAGCTACTGGTGCTGCCGAAACGGCAACACCTGCGCAAAAGGGCGCGTTTCCCGCCGCCCTTCCCGAAGAACCGATTCCGGCAATTGCGGCCTTGCCCGATGCCTGGCCGGCAAGCTGGGTGCTGATCCACGATTTCCACTTCAATTCGATCCTCGACGGGCGCGTCATGCTGGTCGATACTTCCAGCGCCGAACGCCCTGTGCGCGGCATGGTGCGCGCCGCGCAGTTCGCCAACATGCTCGTCTCTCCCCGCCGCGGTGAAGTGCTCACGGCAGAGACCTTCTACTCGCGGCTGACCCAGGGTGAAAGGACCGACGTCGTTACCATATGGGATGACACGACGCTTCTTCCGAAGGGTGAAATAGTATTGCCGGGCGGTAAGCGGCAGCAGTCTGTCACCTATCCCCAGCTCTTCCAGTTCACCAATGGCGAGAAGTGGGCGCTGATCGCCAACTTCACCCCCGCACAGTCGGTCAGCGTGATCGATCTTGATGCCCGCAAGGTCATTTCCGAAATCGATCTGCCGGGCTGCGCGCAGCTATATCCCACCGGCGAGCGCGGGTTTTCCAGCTTCTGCGCCGATGGCTCGCTGTTCAGCGTGAAGCTGGGACCGGACGGGCAGGCGGTTTCGTCGAAGGTCGTGGCGAAGGTCCATGACATCGATAACCAGCCGATGTTCGGCACGCCCGCGTGGCAGGGAAGAACTGCCTGGTTCGTGACCTATCGCGGACGCATTCAGGGCTTCGATTTTTCGGGTGATGTGGGAAGGCCCCTGCCGGGTGCCTTCGATCTGGGCAGCGCCGATGGCGCCGCGCCTGAATGGCGGCCGGGCGGCTGGCAGGTCATCGCCAGCGACGCGGCCGGCAAGCTCTATGTGCTGATGAGCCCCAATGGCCGCGAAGGCAGCCACAAGGACGGCGGCAGTGAAGTGTGGGTTGCCGATCCGGTGAAGAAGACCCGCCTTGCGCGCATTGCCTTGCGTGCGCAGGCCGTGGCCATCGGCGTTACCAGGGAAGCCCGCCCGCAATTGATCGTGGCCCGCGCCGATGGCGAAATCGACGTGCACGATGCGGCAAGCGGCGCCTTCGTGCGCGCGCTCGGCACGGCGGGCGGTGCCAACCCCATCCTCGTGACGGTGCCCTGAGATGGTGCCGGTCGTCTTCTTTCTGGCAGCGCTGCTGGCCGGTTCGGCCCTGCACAAGGCGCTGGCGCACCAGCGTCTGGCAGCGGCCGCGGCAAGACTTTCCGGGCTATCGCGGCAGGGCCTGCCCCTCCTGATCGTTGCCGGATGCCTTGAACTTGCCGCAAGTGTCATGCTGCTTCTGCCGGACTTGCGCACCACGGGCGCGCTGATCGCGGCCCTGGTCTGGACGGGCTATGCGTCTGCCCTCCTGCGGCAACGCGGACGGACGCTCGACTGCGGCTGTGATCTGGTGGCGCGCGAAAAGCCGGTGGACTGGCCCCTTATCGCCCGGTCCGCCGTGCTGGCCCTGCTGGCGCTGTCCGTGGCCGCTTTGCCGCCCTTTGCCTTTGCCGCTCCCGGCATCGATGCGCCGTTCGCCGCCGCCGGGCTGCTCGCGCTCTATCTCGGCGCTTCGGAACTTCTTGCCATTCCCCATCCTCGCTGGAGGAAATCGTGATGCTGACTTCGCAGATCCTGTTGTGGACCGCCGTAATCGTCGAGGGGCTGCTCATCGCCGCGCTCGCCCGCCAGGTCGGCATCCTGCATGAACGCATAGCCCCCGCAGGCGCGCTGACGCTGCACCAGAAGGTTGAAGTGGGCGAGGTGGCCAGCCCGATGAGCATGACCGGCATCGACGGTGCGCCCGTGCAGATTGCAGGCAAGCGCGCGGGCCGCAGCCAGTTGCTGTTCTTTGCCTCGCCGGATTGCCCGGTGTGCAAGTCGTTGCTGCCCGTGGTGCGATCGGCGGCAAGCGCCGAGGCAGACTGGCTCGATCTGGTGGTGGCGGGCGATGGCAGCAAGGCCGAATACCAGCGCCTGCGCACCGAACACGGGCTGGACACGGTGCCGGTGGTGCTGTCCGAAGCGCTCGGACGGGCCTTCGGCGTCTCGAAGCTGCCCTATGCCGTGCTGCTGGATGAAGCGGGCCGGGTTGCCTCGCTCGGCCTCGTCAACAGCCGCGAGCATCTGGAAAGCCTGTTTGAAGCAAAGGAGCGGGGCGTCGCCTCGATCCAGGATTTTCTTGCCCGCAGGAAGGGAGCCTGAACCATGGGCGGTTTCGACAAGTGGACCGAGCGGCTGACGCGCCGGATTGCACGCGGCACATCGCGGCGCAGCACGCTGGCCTGGCTGGGCGCGACGATCACCGGTGCGGCCATGTTCCCGGTGCTTCCCGTGGCCCGCGCGGCCAGTTCCGGTCCCCATGGCGGCGGATCGGGGCATGCGCCGCTCCATTCCGGCAACCCGCAGGATCCTGGCGACCAGACAAGCTGCGACTACTGGCGCTATTGCGCGATCGACGGGTTCCTCTGTTCGTGCTGCGGCGGATCGGCGAGCACCTGTCCGCCGGGCACGGAAATGTCTCCGATCACATGGGTTGGCACCTGCACCAATCCGGCTGACGGGCGCGCCTATGTCATCAGCTACAACGACTGCTGCGGCGTGTCATCGTGCGGGCAGTGCCTGTGCAACCGCAACGAGGGAGACCGGCCGCAGGTCCGCCCGCAGGCCAACAACGACTACAACTGGTGTCTGGGCACCGCGAGCAGCATCTACAACTGTTCGACTGCGGTCATCATCGGCGTGGCCGAGGACGCGGCCCGATGAGACGGCGCATGGTTCCTCTGGTGGTGCTTGCAAGCCTGGTGTGTGCCGGGCTGGCCACGCCCGCAGCAGCAGCGCCCGATGGCAGCGCGGTCTATGGCCGCTGCGCTGCATGCCACACGCGGACCGGGGCAGGCGTTCCGGGAGCTTTTCCGCCGCTTGCCACCGATTTTCGCAATCTTGCCGCAAAGCCTGAAGGGCGGCGCTATCTGGTGCTGGTGGTGACGCGCGGCGTTTCCGGGCCGATCACCGTGGATGGCAAGCCCTACCGCGGCGTCATGCCCGCGCAGGCGCTGGATGATGCGGCAGTTGCGGCGGTCCTTAACCACGTAGGCACGGCGATTGCCACGAGCGGCCCGGCCTTCAGGCCCTTTACCGAAGCCGAGGTTGCCGGACTGCGTGCGTCCGGCTCTGCCCTGAGCGGTGCCGACGTCGGCAGGCTTCATGCCGGGGCAGGCGGCCGGTGAAGCGCGCTCTGCCCCTTGGTGCAGCCATGGCCGCCGTGCTGGCGGTTCTGGCTGGCACAGGGGCGCAAGCAGGCGCCGCGCAGAATGCCATGCGCGGGGTGAGCAACCCGCAAGCCGCGCGGATCGATTACATGCTGAAGTGCCAGGGGTGCCATCGCCCTGATGGCGGGGGCGATGCGCGCACGACACCGCCGATGAAGCACGAAGTGGCGCGGTTTCTGGCGGTGCCGGGCGGGCGCGCGTTTCTGGCCCGCGTGCCGGGCGTTGCGACCGTCGATCTTGATGACGCGCGGCTGGCAAACCTCGTCAACTGGACGCTCTACACCTTTGATCCGGCGCACGTTCCCGTCGATTTCCAGCCCTACACGGCGGAAGAGATCGGGCGCCTGCGCCGCACTCCCCTGCGACTGGAACGCGCCGAGACAAGAGCGCGACTGGTGGCAGGTTTCGCTGAGACCGGAACGTCTGAGCAGGGGCCGTCGCAGGCCCCGATCTCGCAGGAAAGAACACGATTGCCCTGACGGGCGCCTGACTTTGGGAGGCAAGTGATGAGGGAACGTCATTATCGCGGGATTGCACTGGCCGGGGTAGCCGCTGCATCCCTTGTGTTCGCGGTGCCCGCCATGGCGCAGGATGGGACCACCCCGCAGGACACGCAGGCTGCGGATGACCCGCTTTCGGGCGAGATCGTCGTCACCGCGACCAAGCGCGCGGAGAGCCTGCAATCCGTGCCGATTTCGGTTTCCGCGATCGGCGGCGATACGCTCGCCAAGGCGCGGGTGAACAGCGTGGACAATCTCGTCACCAAGGTTGCCAACCTCCAGCTCACCTCGATCGTGGGCGACAATACGCCGATCTTCTCGCTGCGCGGCGTGTCGATGTCGGACTACAGCCTCAACCAGTCCAGCCCGGTGGCGACCTATTACGACGAGGTTTACAAGGGCAACTTCGCCTTCCTTGGCGTTGCCATGTATGATCTTGAACGGGTGGAAGTGCTGCGCGGGCCGCAGGGCACGCTCTACGGCAAGAACACGACCGGCGGCGCGGTGAACATCATTGCGGCCGGTGCGAAGCTGGGCGAGACGAGCGGCTACATCAATGCAGGCTACGGCAATTACAACCGTGTCGATGTGAACGGCGCGGTCAACCTGCCTCTGGGCGAGAAGGCGGCCCTGCGCGTGGCAGGCACTTTTGCGCGGGCCGACGGGTGGTTCAGGAACGTGGTGCCGGGCAAGCCCGATCTTGCCTCGGTCGACGAATATGCCGTGCGCGCCACCCTGAACTTCGAGGCGAGCGAGACAGTGCGCTTCGTGCTGCGCGCTTCGACCAGTTTCCAGAATCCCTACAACTACGGGATCTATGCCCAGCCGGAGGCCGTGAACCGGCCAGGCCTCGGCCCGCGCGAGATCGCCTCGAACATTGACGAGAAGCGCCGCGCGCGCACCTATTCGGTGGCGCTGACCAGCATGTTCGACGTTTCCGATACGCTCTCCGTCACCAGCATCACGGCATGGGACAAGGGCAACCTCTTCTTCTACGAGGATACCGACGGCACGGCGAGCGAACTGCTGGAGATTCCCTATCTCGACCGGGCAAGCCAGTTTGCGCAGGACCTGCGCCTGACCAGCAACACCGGCGGGCCGTTCGATTTCATCCTTGGCGCCTATTACCACCACGAAAGGGTCTTCAACCAGACCACGTTCGAGATCGGCAAGGACATCGATTCCGATGGCGTTGCAGGCATTACCGCCAACGATTGCGCGGTGGGGCTGCCGCTGGGCTGCCTGTTCCGCAACAGCTTCAATCAGGTCAAGAACAGCTACGCGCTCTATTCCGACGTGAAATACGAACTGTCGGACCGGGTGGTGCTGCGCGGAGGCTTGCGCTTCACGCACGATACCGGGCAGCAGACCGACTTCACCTCTGATGCGCTGGGGGTGGATCAGTCGCTGGTGGTCAATCTCATCCCCTTGTCCTCGCTGCGGTTTTCGCAGGATAACCTTTCGGGCAAGGTCGGGCTGGACTACAAGCTGCCCGGTGGCAACCTCGTCTATGCCAGCGTGAGCCGGGGCTACCGTGCGCCCAGCTTCAATGCCCAGGCTTTCTTCGATCCTTCGGAGCTTTCGATTGCCCGGCCAGAGGAAGTCACCTCGTTCGAAGCCGGTGTGAAGACACAGTTCCTCGACCGGCGGGTTACGCTGAACCTTTCGGCGTTCTATTACGATTACAAGAACCAGCAGTTCATCAACATCGATCCGAACACTGCCGCGCAGACCCTGCTGAACATTCCCAAGTCGCGCATTTTCGGCGGCGAAGCCGAGCTGAGGATCAGGGCGAGCGACCGGCTGACGATCAATTCCGGACTGGGCGTGCTTTCCACCAAGGTCCAGCGCGGGATCGTCAGCGGGGTGAACGTGGCGGGCAACCGGCTGCTCAACGCGCCCAGCTTCACCTTCAACACCACCATCGACCTGACGGTGATCGACGGCGACATGGGCAAGCTCTCGCTCCACCCGGACATCGCCTACCAGTCGAGCCAGTTCTTCGAGGTGCTCAACGTGCCCCGGCTGCGCCAGCCCGGCTATGCCATCGTGGGCGGACACATCGACTGGGAAAGCGCAGACGGGCGGTTCAATGCCTCGATCTGGGGCAAGAACCTGACCGACAAGTTCTACTTCACCTCGCGCGTCGATCTGCTGGCCGGGTTCGGCTTTGATTACAACCACATCGGCAACCCGCGCACCTATGGGGTAAGCGTGGGGATGAAGTTCTGACAGGGTAACACGCAAGGCACCTTGAAAAGGGCCGGGAGAGGAAAATGGCTGACTACAAGCTGCTGATCGGCGGCCAGCTCGTCGATGGCGACATGACGATGGACGTAATCAACCCCGCCACAGGAGAGCCGTTCTGCACGGTTCCCCGCGCCAGCGCGGCACAGGCCGATGCCGCGATTGCCGCAGCAAAGTCGGCAGTGTCGGGCTGGTCGGCCCTGCCGTGGGCGGAACGGCAGGCCAAGCTGGTGGAACTGGCCGACGCCATTGCCGCCCGCAGGGACGAGATCGCCCGCGCCCTGACCATGGAGCAGGGCAAGCCGCTGGCCGAGGCCATGGGCGAACTGGCGTGGACCGATGGCTATCTGCGCCACTACGCCACGCTGGAACTGCCCGACCGCGTGATTCAGGACGACGCGAGCGGCTACATCGCCGTCAGGCATCGCCCGCTGGGCGTGGTGGTGGGGATCATCGCCTGGAACTTCCCGCTGCTGGTGGCCTGCTGGAAGATCGGCCCGGCCGTGCTGGCCGGCAATGCCATCGTGCTGAAACCCGCGCCGACGACTCCGGTCTGCGCGCTGATCCTTGGCGAGATCTGCCAAGAGGTGTTTCCGGCGGGCGTGGTCAACATCATTACCGATGCCAACGATCTGGGACCGCACCTGACCGCGCATCCCGATGTGGCGAAGGTGGGCTTCACCGGATCGACCGCAACCGGCAAACGCATTGCCGCAAGCGGCGCCGATACCCTGAAGCGGGTGACGCTGGAACTGGGCGGCAACGACCCCGCCATCGTGCTTGAGGACGTGGACGTGCGCGAAACCGCGCAGGCCATCTTCGGCAATGCCTTCCTCAACAACGGGCAGGTCTGCCTTGCGGTGAAGCGCGCCTATGTCCACGCCGATATCTACGACGCCATGTGCGGCGAACTGGCGCGTCTTGCCGAAGCGGCCGTGGTGGATGACGGCTTGCAGCAGGGCACCCAGATCGGCCCGATCCAGAACGCCATGCAGTTCGAGAAGGTGAAGGGCTTCCTTGCGGCCGCGCGCGAGGAGGGAACGATCGTGGCGGGCGGCGAGGTGATGGAGCGCGCCGGATACTTCATCCGCCCGACCATCGTGCGCGACGTGACCGATGGCGACCGGATCGTGGATGAGGAACAGTTCGGCCCGATCCTGCCGCTTGTCCGGTTTGACGATGTGGAGGACGTGATCGCCCGCGCCAATGCCAGCGAATACGGGCTGGGCGGTTCGGTCTGGTCGAAGGACGTGGACCGCGCCGCCGCCATCGCGGCGCGGATCGAAAGCGGTCAGGTCTGGGTCAACCAGCACATTGCCATCGGACCGCACATTCCCATGGCCGGGTTCAAATCCAGCGGTCTTGGGGTGGAGCAATCGGTGGAAGGGCTGGCGGAATATACCCAGACCCAGGTGGTGAACATCAAGCGATGAGCGGACTTTCCTATGCCAAGGGCGCGGTGGACGAACCGCTGCTGGAAAAGACCATCGGGCAGGCGCTGCGCGATGCGGCGCGCGCGTGGGGCGATGACCTTGCGCTCGTATCGCGCCATCAGGGCGTGCGCTGGACCTGGCGCGCGCTTGACGAGGAAGTGGACCGGGTGGCGACCGGGCTGCTCGACCGCGGCGTGGCCAAGGGCGACCGCGTGGGCATCTGGGCGCCCAACTGCGCGGAATGGACCGTGCTCCAGTTCGCCACGGCACGGATCGGTGCCATCCTCGTCACCATCAATCCGGCCTATCGCACCAGCGAGGTGGAATATGCGCTGAACAAGGTGGGATGCAGCTTCCTTGTCACCGCATCGCGCTTCAAGACCAGCGACTATGTGGCGATGCTGCGCGAACTGGGCAGCGCACGGCTGCCCCTGCTGCGCCGGATCGTCGTGCTGGGCGATGAAGCGCACGCGGGCTTCGAGCCATGGGAAGCCTTGCGTGCCGCGCCCGACCCGGAGCGGCTGGAAGCGGCGGCCCGGATGCTGCATCAGAACGATCCCATCAACATCCAGTTCACCAGCGGCACGACCGGCTTTCCCAAGGGCGCGACGCTGACGCACCGCAATATCCTGAACAACGGGCACTTCACCGCCCGCACGATCAGGCTGGACCAGCGTGACCGGATCTGCATTCCCGTGCCGCTCTACCACTGCTTCGGCATGGTGCTGGGCAATCTCGCGGCGCTGGCGAGCGGGGCAGCGATGGTCTATCCCGGCGAAGCCTTCGATGCAGGGCAGGCGCTGGCGGCCGTGCAGGCCGAAGGGTGCACCGCGCTCTATGGTGTGCCGACCATGTTCATCACCATTCTTGCGCATCCCGGCCTTGCCGATCACGACGTGTCGAGCCTGCGCACCGGGATCATGGCGGGTTCGCCTTGTCCGGTCACCACCATGCGGCAGGTCATGGAACGGCTGAACATGACCGAAGTGACGATCGGCTACGGCATGACCGAAACCAGCCCGCTGACGACCCAGACCGCCACCGATGATCCCATCGAGGAACGGGTGGGCACCGTGGGGCGCGTTCACCCCCATGCCGAAGCCAAGATCGTGGGGCCAAATGGCGAAACCCTGCCAGTGGGCGCGCAGGGCGAATACTGCTCGCGCGGCTATGCCGTGATGCTGGGCTACTGGGACGATCCGGAAAAGACCGCCGAGGCCATCGATGCCGAAGGCTGGATGCATTCGGGCGATCTTGCCACGATGGACGCGCATGGCTATGTGCGGATCACCGGCCGGATCAAGGACATGATCATCCGCGGCGGCGAGAACATCTACCCGCGCGAGATCGAGGAGTTCCTGCTGACCCATCCGGCGGTGCAGGATGCGCAGGTATTCGGCGTGGCCGACGAGAAGTTCGGCGAGGAAGTCTGCGCCTGGGTGATCGCGCGCGCAGGCCATGAACTTGTCCCTGAAGACGTGCTGGCGCACTGCCGCGGACGCATCGCACACTACAAGGTGCCGCGTCATGTGCGCATTGTCGATGCCTTCGCCATGACCGTGACGGGCAAGGCCCAGAAGTTCGAGATGCGAAAGATGATGGAAGCCGAACTGCGCGCGGATGGTGTGCCATCAGGGTGATTGCGTAAGGCCGTGGTAAGCGGATGCTTGCGGCAATTGGTTAACACCGGCTCAACCGGAATTGAGCAGGGGGTTTGAAAACAATGTCGCGCTCCGCACCCGCCTCGATGGGCCTTGCCCTGATGATTGCCGTCATGCCCGTGCCCGCGTTTGCGGCGGGCGTCGTTTCCTCTCAGGCGGACTGGCGGCTGGCAGAGGCAGGAAACATGGCACTGGTTTCGGCCGGAAAGGCGCAGTCCGGCGCAATGCTGGGCGTGCAGTGCGATGCCAACGACATGCGCGGACGGCGGCTTGTCTTCGGCACCTTCCGCGCCGAGGACACCACCGGACTGATGAAGACAATCTCCGCCCTGCGTCCCGCCGTGCTGCGCATTTCGGTCGAATCGCAATCGGCCTGGGCCGAGTTTGGCGTGACGCTTGAAGACAAGGGGCAGCTCGGCCGGACCGGCGCGGCCGATTACGTTGCCGGTTATCTCTCTGCCGAACAGTATGGCCTGATCCGTTCGGCCCGGTCGGTTACGGTGAAGGCGGGCGACAGGACGTTCTGGTTCACCGGAAACGGATCGCTCACGGCCACGAACGCGCTTGTCTGCGGCGCAGCCTCGCCCATTCGGGCCAGCCGCATGGCGGTGGAAGCGCAGGCGCGGCCGAAACCGCCCGTCCAGTCGCGCTGGGTCTTCGCACCCGGCCTGCTTTCCCCCGATCCGGCGCGCGGAAGCTATCAGGCGTTTGCATCGGTTTCAGGCTTTCCCGGCAATGAACTGGCGAGCTTCAGTCTGGAAGTGACCTGCCGCGCGGGCCAGATTCACGCGCTGTTCCGCAATGGCGCCGTTCATGCCAGCGTGAAGGACGCTGCCGCCGATCAGGCGCGGGCCTTCATGCAGGCGGTGAATGGCGCTGACAATGTCGCCGAGGTCTATGGCGGCGGGCGCCTGCTCGCCCGCTTTCCGGTGGAGCCGGGCAAGGATGGCAAGGGCCACGCCCTGACCGCGAGGGAATTGCAGGCGCTGCTGCGATTTGACGAGATCGTCGTGGCCGGAAACCGGACCGCCATCGCGTTCGGCGGCAAGGACGGTCCTGCCAGCATCGTTGCGCTGGCACAGGCGTGCGGCGCGGCAAAGGCTGGTTAGGACCCTAGGACAGGGGCGATAGGCTGGCAAAGCGCGCCAGATCGCGCGGTGCAAGGTGCAGCATCCGGCGGTTCGGAACCGATACCGTGAGCGCATAGAACGCGCCTGCCTGCGCCTCGCCAAGCCCCATGTCGCGGTAGTAGCGCACATAGGCAGCACGGGCAGGATCCCCGGCCATCGCGCCACGAGACGGGGAGGGCGCTTCGCGGCCGTCGGCCCTGAGCCATGAATGCACCGCAAAGCGCGCATCGGGCGCGGCCATGCGCGGACTTCCGGCAAGGAAGATGTCAACCGCGCCGGACCGGATCGAGGCGCCGGCCGGGGCAACCGTCGCCAGCCCGTGCCTGCGGATGAGGCGTCCGAGCCGCAGATTGGCGATGTCGTCGCGCGTGCCAGGGCAATCAGCCAGTTCCAGCGTGGCAAGGCGCGGATAGGCCGCAATCATGTCCAGAAACGCTGCCGGAGACTCGCTGTCGGTCACGCCCACCAGCCTTGCCCGTTCGGTGGAAAGCACAACGAACGGCCCGAACCGCGCCGTGTGGTGCGCGCCTTCGATCATGGGCGCGGCCTGCACGCCAAGCCCGGCCGGGGCCAGGGCAAGGGCGGCGGCAAGGAGGCAGGCGGCGCGCATGGTCATGCAGCGATATGACCATCTCCGGCTTAGCGCGCGCCCAAGAAAGAGGGTTAAGTGCGCAATAACTCGCGCATTCGCCACATCGGCCCGTATCGTTTCACTGTCTGCGCCATTTGACGTAGCAGGGAAGGACAGGCACGAAGCTAGTCTTCCATGAGGGTTGTGAAGAAAGGGGCGCAGGGCAAGAGTGGCAAACATCCCGGTCTTGCCGAAGCAGCCGGTGCGATGCGGCAGCCGCTTCGCCCTGCGGGGGGACGCCTGCTGATGGCCGGAGCGGCGCTTTCGCCTCTGCGCGCGCTTCTTGCCGAAGGGGACATGCCCCGCGCGCTGGCGGCAGCGGGACAGGCGCTGACGCGCAATCCGCGCGACGTGGAAGCCGGTTTCGTGGTGGCCGTGGCGCTGGCGGAAACCGGACGCATTCGCGATGCCGTGCAGGCCATCGGCGCGGTGGTGCGCGAAGCGGCCGCCGATGCGCCCCACCGGGCAGAGTATCTGGCCCAGCAGGCGCGGATCCTGCTGCTGGCGCGGCGCGAAGGCGATGCCCTTGCCGCAGCGCGCACCGCGGCGGCTGCCGGTTCGGACGATCCGCTGGTCAACGATACGATCGGCTGCGTCTTTGCCCGGCTCGGCGCGCATGGCGAGGCCCTGCCATTGTTCGAACAGGCGGTGGCCGCGCAGCCCGACATGGTGGAATACCGGTTCAATCTGGCCAGCACGCTGGGCTTTTTCGGCCGGGTTGAAGATGCGGCGCGCCAGTATGAGGCAATCCTCGCGCGCGAGCCGGCGCACGGGCGGGCGCATCTTGGGCTGGCCGGGCTGAAGCGCCGGGCAACGCCGCAGGGCGTGGCGCGGATCGAGGCTGCATTGGCCAGCGGGCCGGATGCGCTGGAACAGGTGCGGCTTCACTATGCCGCCGCCGCCGCGCTTGAGGACATGGGCGAGCATGACCGCGTCTTTGCCCATCTTGCCACGGGCAACGCGCTGCACCGGGCGCAGATCGGCTATGATCCGGCTGCCGATGAAGCGCTGTTCGATGCGGTGCGCCGGGTCTTTGCCCATGAACTTCCCCTGCGCTGCGACAGCACGATCGAGGATGCGCCGCTGTTTGTCGTCGGCCTGCCCCGCACCGGCACGACGCTGGTCGACCGCATCGTTTCGTCGCACCCGCAGGTGACATCGGCGGGCGAATTGCAGGCCATGCCGCTGGCGGTGAAGCAACTGGCGCAGACGCCGACACGCACGGTCCTTGATCCCGCGACGGTCGAGGCCAGCGTCGGCCTTTCGGCGCAGGCGCTGGGCGAGTTGTATCTTGCGCGGGCGCGGCAGAATGCCGGGGCGCAGTCGGCACGGTTTACCGACAAGTTTCCCCTGAACTTCCTCTATATCGGCTGGATTTTGCAGGCATTTCCCAATGCCAAGGTGCTGTGCCTGCGGCGCGGCGCGATGGACAGCGTGTGGTCGAACTACAAGCACCTGTTCGCCACTGGCTCACCCTATTACCGCTGGTCCTATGATCTGATGGACACGGCGCGCTATGTGCTTCTGTTCCAGCGGCTCATGGGGTTCTGGCGGCAACGCTTTCCGGGCCGGGTCCATGAAGTGACCTACGAATGGCTTGTCGCCGATCAGGAAGTGCAGACCCGGCGGATGCTGGCCTACTGCGAGCTTGAGTGGGATCCGGCCTGCCTTGATTTCCATCGCAATACGGCCGCCGTGGCAACGCCCAGCGCGCAGCAGGTGCGCGCCCCCATCAATGCCCGCTCCATCGGCCGCTGGCGCGATTACGAAGCGCACCTCGGCGAGGTTATGGCGTTCTTCACCGCAAACGGCATTCCGCTGGATTGACGCCGCGAGGGCAGGGCTGGCCTCCTTCCGGTCGGGAGGCTCTGCCGTCCTTACGGCCTTCATTCCCGCCGGACAAAAAAGGGCCACCGATCTTGCGAACGGCGGCCCAAGTCCTCGCAGGAAAAGCGTGCCCCGGACCGCCAGCAGGCGAACCGGGGCGAAAGGTCAGAACGTCTTGGTCATTTCGAAGCCGATCTTGCGCGGTGCGAGCACCGAGTTCGCATAGAAGCGCGAGACCACGCCATCGTTCACGATGCGGCGGGTCAGGTCATTAGAGACCGAGACCACCGCAAACTTGTTGAAGATGTTGTCGGCATAGAGCCGGAACTCCAGCGTCTCGTCGAGACGATAGGCGATGGAGCCGCGCATGGTGGTGAAGGCCGGAAGCTTCTCGCCGCCGGCACGCGCGCCGACACGGGTGAGGATGTCGCCGGTGTAGGTCGTGGTCCAGCTCAGCGTCATGGTATCCTCACCCACCGGGAACTCGTAGTTCGCCCCGATCGAGCCGGAATACTGCGTCGAGCCGGGCAGGCGATCGCCCGCCACCGCATCGACACGCCCGCCACCCGAAACCTGCATCAGGCGCGGCACGCCCTCGGTGAGATAGGCATCGGTGTAGGAGAAGTTGCCGTTGATGCTGAAGCCTTCGATCGGCCGGGCGTTGAAGGTCCACTCGATCCCCTTCGAGACGGCCTTGCCGCCGTTCACGATGATGCCGATGGCGCCGTTCTGGGTCTGGCCGCGAAGCTGGATGCCGCTCCAGTCGATGTGGAAGGCCGAAAGCGTCGTGCGCAGCTTGCCTCCGAACAGGCTCGCGCGAATGCCGATTTCCTTGTTCTCGGTCGTATCCGGACGATAGCCGAGTTCATCGGGCAGGGCGCACAGGTTCTGGCCCGGCGGCAGCGGCAGCACGCAGGGTGCCACGCGGTTCACCCCGCCGATGCGATAGCCCTTGCTGTAGGTGGCATAGACCATCAGATCGGGCGAGAACTTGTAGGAGCCATTGAACTTCCACACAAATCCGTCATCCGCCGTATCGCCCGAACGCGAACGGAAGTTGATCTGCGGGAAGGGCTGGAACAGCGGAAGCGCCTGACCGCCGATGGCAAAGGCATCATACTTGAAGTAGCGGCCGCCCGCAGTGAGGGTGAGCGCATCGACCGGCTGAAGCGTGACTTCGCCGAAGATCGCCTTTTCCACGGTTTTGGTGTTGACGAACGAGGCATATTCCACTTCGTCAGGCCGGTTGATGCCTGCCCATGCCGGGTAGCCGGGCACGATCTCGCGGTAATCGGATTCGGTTTCCAGCCGGTTGTAGAACCCGCCCAGAACCCAGCTGATCGGCCCGCCATGGGTCGAGACGAGGCGGATTTCCTGGTTGAACTGCTCGTTCTGGCCGTTCGACCGGGTGTAGCCGGAGAAGTTGGGGAACAGCTCGTAGTCGTAGTCGAGGTCGAGCAGCAGGTCGGTCACGTCGGTCTGGCTGCGGAACTTCTGCCGGGTGAAGGCGGTGGCCGAAACGAGCTGCGCGATGCCGCCAAGATCGACTTCGAGTTCGGCTGCGAAGAGATCGGTCTTGCGGTTGGCCGGTTCGAGATAGCGCCACGGCGCCTCATACTTGCCCGTGCCGAAAACGCCGCCGCCGTTTGCCTGGCGGCCGTTGGTATCCGTGCGCTGGTGGACGTAGCTCAGCGTCAGCTTGAGCCAGTCGGTCGGATAGATGCCAAGCTGGTTGCGCGTGGTGAAGGTGTGTTCGAAGTTGGCATCTTCATAGGTCGTGAAGTTGGCCGCGATTTCCGCAGGCGTGCCGATCGGGCCGAAGAAGGTGCCGGGGCGGCGCGGCTGCGGGTTGGAAATGCCGGGCTGCTTGAGCAGGTAGATGTAGTCGATGAAGCCCGGATCGTTGAAGTAGCCGGTGGCCGAACGGAACGCGACCTTGCCCGGAATGATCGGGATGTTGATGGCGCCATCGACCACGAAGCCGGGATCCTTGGCTTGCGCCACATCATAGACGCGGGCGTGGAAGGTGCCTTCCCACTTGTCGGGGTTCGGGCGGTTGGGAATATAGCGGATGGCGCCCGCCAGCGTGCCCAGACCGTAAAGCGTGCCTTGCGGGCCAAGCTGGACTTCGACCCGGTTCATGTCGATGAACTTGAAATCCTGATAGAGCGGGATTTCGCCGAGGTAGGTGGCCAGCGTGTTGTCGCCGTTGGCGCCGAAGGTGCTGGTGTCGTTCGCCGAAAGGCCGCGCAGCACGATTGCGCCGGTCGAACGCGGGCCGGTGTCCTGAATGGTCACGCCCGGCGTGAAGGCGGCAAGCGAGCGCACATCGTCGACGCGCTCGTTCTTGAGGTTTTCGGCGGTGACGGCGGAGATGTTGATCGGCGCGTTCTGGAGCGAGATCGAACGGCGCGTTGCGGTCACGATGATTTCGTTTCCGGGCGCATCGGCCGCTTCTGCGGCATCGGCTTCGGGAGCCTGCTGTGCCAGCGCGGGAGTGGCGGCGAGGCCGGAAAGGGCGCTGGCCAGGGCGCTTGCCGAAAGCAGCGCGTAACGCTTCTGGGAAAAAATCATCAGACCCTCACTTGTTGCTTCTTGTCTCCTGGTTTCAGTCATCCCCGCCGTCGGTTCTCTGTCTTGCCGGAACCGTTTTCGACTTCTCACCATTCGGGACGCACCGTGACTAACCCGGCGTGTTTCTCCGATCTGGTTGCAAGTTACGCACTTATCCCGCGCGGCCTATGGGCCATTTGACGTAGGCTTGCGCGCGGCGCCCGGACGCAGCGGGGCGCGCATACGCATATCGGCCCATCCTCTCCCGGTGCACGCACCTGCACTATCGGCGGCATGAAACCGGTCCCGGTCCAGCGGCAGCATTCCAGTCTTCGCGCAGCGCCATTCCCGGCCAGCCTGCCACAAGGCGATCACGGGTGATGCCGCGCCGTTCGGTTGTCCGCTCCCTTGCCGCAACCCGGCGCGCGGGCGCACGCACTTCGGTGACAGGTCCGCTGTCGGCGCGGATCGTGCCGGAAAAGCGCCTCTACAACCAGTGGGTGGCCAGCCAGACGCTTGAAGACTATGCGCTGCGCTACACTGCCGATGCGGCGCGGCGCTGGACCCCTGCGACGGTCCTGAACACGGCGCTGGGTGCCAGCGCCTTTCTCGCCTGCGAGGCGATTGGCGCGACGATCACGCTTCTCTACGGCTCGACGATCGCGCTGGCCGCAATCATTGCCGCCTGCACGGTGATGTTCCTTGTCGGCCTGCCGATCGCTGCCGAGGCGGCGCGGCGGGGGCTTGACATCGACCTGCTGACGCGCGGCGCCGGGTTCGGCTATCTGGGATCGACGATCACGTCGCTGATCTACGCCACCTTCACGTTTCTGCTGTTCGCGGTCGAGGCGAGCATTCTGGCCGTTGCCCTGCGCACGGCGACGGGAATGCCGCTGGAAGCGGCCTATCTCCTCTGCGCGCTGGTGGTGATCCCGGTGGCACTCTACGGGATGAGCGCGATTGCCCGGTTCCAGTTGTGGACCCAGCCGCTCTGGCTGGTGTTGCAGCTTGCGCCTGCGGTCTATGTGCTGTGGCAGGGCGATGCGGTGCTGGGCGAATGGGCCGAGTTCACGGGCATCTATGCACCGCGCCCCCCGCTCATCGCGTTCGGGCTTGCGGTTTCGGTGCTGCTGTCGCTTCTGCCGCGCATTGGCGAGCAGGCGGATTTCCTGCGCTTTCTGCCGCGGATCGAGGATATCGGCCCGCGCCGGTGGTGGACCGTGGTCGTGCTGGGCGGGCCGGGCTGGACGATCATCAGCGGCCTAAAGATGCTGCTGGGGTCGGTGCTGGCAGCATGGGCGATCGCGGCCGGTCTGCCGCCCGCCATGGTCGAGACTCCGACCGGCCTGTTCAGCCATGCCTTCGAGCCGATCACCGGCAGCGCGCGCGCCGCGCTGATGGCAACGGTCCTGCTGGTTGTGGTCTGCCAGCTCAAGATCAACGTCACGAATGCCTATGCCGGCTCGATCGCCTGGTCGAACTTCTTTTCGCGGCTGACCCACAGCCATTCCGGCCGGGTGGTCTGGCTGCTGTTCAACGTCGGCCTTGCCACGATGCTCCTGTTCTTCGGCATCACCCGTTCGATGGAGGCGGTGCTGCTGTTCTATGCCAGCCTTGCAGCCGGATGGATCGGTGCGCTGGCGGCAGACCTTGCGGTGTCGAAGCCGCTGGGCCTCAGCTCCAGGGGAATCGAGTTCCAGCGGGCCTATCTCTACGACATAAACCCTGTCGGCATCGGGGCGATGCTGCTCTCGATCATCGCCTCGGTCATGTGCCAGATCAACCTGTTCGGTGCGGTGGCGCAGGCGTTTGCGCCGCTCATCGGGCTGGGCGTGGCTTTCGTGACGGCTCCGGCGATCGCAGCCCTGACGCGCGGACAGTTCTACCTCGCCCGCGAGCGCGGGCAGGAGACGGAAGCGGAAAAGACCTGCAGCATCTGCCGCAACACTTTCCAGACATGCGATACGGCGCACTGCCCGCTGTATGACGGACCGATCTGTTCGCTGTGCTGCACGCTGGAAATGCGCTGCGACGACATCTGCAAGCAAGGCAGCCGGGCCACCGAGCAGTTCACCAATCTGGCCGAGCGGATGCTGCCAAGGCGGCTGGCGCGCTATGTTCACACGGCCACGGGGCACTTCATCGGCGTGCTGGGCATCTTCATTGGCGCCAACGCACTGGTGCTGGGGTTGATCGGGCGCGAATATGTGCGCACCCATCCGGCGCTGGCATCGCATGTCTGGGCGATCCTGCTGGCCGTGTTCATCGTGTTCTGCTTTGTCTCCGGTCTGGGAAGCTGGATCATCGTGCTGGCCCATGCCAGCAGGCGCGGCGCGCAGGAAGAAACGCGGCGGCATCTGGCCGAGCTTGAAGCCGAGATCGCCGCGCACGAGGAAACCGACGCCGCGCTTCAGAAAGCGCGCGAGGTGGCCGAGGCGGCCAACGCCGCCAAGACGCGCTATCTCGTCTCGGTCAGCCACGAGATCCGCTCGCCGCTCAACGCGATCTATGGCTATGCCCAGTTGCTGGAACGGGGAAGCGAACTGAAGCCGCAGGATGCCGGCAGGGTCATCTGCCGGTCGAGCGAGCACCTCTCGAACCTCGTCGACGGCCTGCTGGACATTGCGCAGGTGGAGGCGGGCGTGCTGCGGCTTTCGCGCGATACGATCCGCCTGCCCGCCTTTGTCGAGCAGATCGCCAACATGTTCAGGCCGCAGGCCGGTGCCAAGGGCCTTGCCTTCACGCTGGAAGTGCCCAAGGCCCTGCCGGAGTTCGTGCGCGGCGACCAGAAGCGCCTGCGGCAGGTGCTCATCAATCTGCTATCCAATGCCATCAAGTTCACGCCCGCAGGCTCGGTCACGTTCCGCATCGGCTGGCGCGGCGAGATTGCCACGTTCGAGGTGATCGATACCGGCGTGGGGATCGCCGAAGAGGATCAGGAACGCATTTTCGGCGCGTTCGAGCGCGGCAAGGGGGCTTCCGTCACGGGGCAGCCCGGCATCGGGCTTGGCCTTGCGATCACCTCCACCCTGGTCCACGTCATGGGGGGCGATCTTTCGCTGGAGAGCAAGCCGGGCGAGGGCACGCGGTTTGCGCTCAGGCTCATGCTGTCGCGGCCGGTGACGCAGCCGGTGCAGAGCCACCGGGCCGATGTCATCACCGGCTACGAGGGCAGGCGCCGCACCGTGCTGATTGCCGATGACGATGCCGCGCAGGCCGCGGTGATCGAGAACCTCCTTCGACCGCTGGGCTTCGAGGTGATCGGCGCGCGCGATGGCGAGGCGGCAATCGCGCTGGCCGGAGCCACCCGGCCGGACATCGCGCTGCTCGACATTTCCATGCCGTTGAAGGACGGGTGGCAGACGGCTGCGGCCTTGCGCGCCGCACATGGCGATGCCTTGCGCATCGTGATGGTTTCGGCCGATGCGCACCAGTTCCGGCGCGGCGGCGATGGTCAGGACGCGCACGACATGTTCCTGACCAAGCCGATCGCGCTCGACAGCCTGCTCGATGTGCTGGCATGGCAACTCGATCTTTCGTGGACCACGGCCGACGGTTCGCCCGCCGAAGGCACTTTGCGGCGCGAGGCCCCGTCCGACGGGATGACCGAACTGCGCCTGCCGCAGGCGGCGCTGCCCTTCGTGCCCGAAATCGACGGACTGGCGCGCATCGGCAACGTGCGCGCCATCCAGAACCGGCTTGCCGAGCTTGAGGATCAGGTGCCTGATGCGGCCCGCTTTGTCGGCCATCTGCGCAAGTGTCTGGAATGTTTTGATTTCAAGGGATTGCGTGAAGCCTTGCGGCGGGGAGTGGTGCATGTTCGATAGGGTGGCTGCCGAAGAGCGGGGCGGGCTGCTGGCGCAGGCTGCGCTTTCACGCGTGGTCCATCCGGCGGCAGCGGTGCGCGATACCGTGCTGGTGGTCGACGACAATCCGGAATCGCTCCACTTCCTGATCGATACCATCGAACAGGCCGGGATGACGGTGCTCATCGCCACGAACGGGGCCGATGCGCTGGAACTGCTCGATCATGCCGCGCCCGATCTCATCCTCATCGATGCGATCATGCCGGGGCTGGACGGGTTCGAGACCACCCGCACGATCAAGCAGCGGCCTCGCCTTGCCGATATTCCGGTGATCTTCATGACCGGCCTGACCGAGACCGAACATGCCGTGCGCGCGCTCGAAGCGGGCGGGGTGGACTATGTGCGCAAACCGGTTGCCATTGCCGAACTGCTCGCGCGGATGCGGGTGCATCTTGCCGCCGCGCGGGTTTCGCAGTCCGGACGCAGTGCGCTGGATGCCACGGGACGGCATCTGCTGGCGGTGCGGGACGGCGGCGAACTGCTGTGGGCGACGCCGCAGGTCGAGCGGCTGATGGAGCGGTCGGGCAGTGCCGATCAACTGCCGCAGCCCTTCACGGCGCCCTTGGCAAGGCTGATCGCGCAGGGGGAATGCCCCGGTGCTGCGGTGCGCTTCGATTGCGGCGGCGAGACCATAGAACTCGTGCTGGTTGGAACCCCACGCCCCGGAGAATGGCTCATCCGGCTCAACCTGCTGCGCGAAGGGGCCGATGTGGAGCTGCTGCGCGAACGCTACGGGCTGACCCAGCGCGAGGCCGAAGTGCTCCTGTGGATCAGCCATGGCAAGCCCAACCGGGACATCAGCGAAATCCTTGGCATCAGTCCGCGCACCGTGAACAAGCACCTTGAGCAGGTGTTCGAGAAGCTGGGGGTGGAGACCCGCGCCGCCGCCGCAGCCTTTGCCGTCAGGGTCATTGCGTGAAGCGGCCGATCGTCCGTGGGTGTCCCCGGACGGCGGCCATGACGGTTTTTCCGCCCGCAGGGTTCGCCTGCCAGAGGAAAGGACGCTATCCTTGCAGATCATGAGAATCCGGCATCTTTCCCGCAGCGCGCTGCTGCTTGCGCTCACGTTTCCCGCTCTCGTTGCTGCGGCGAAGGCGGCGCCCGCGCCTGCACATCCCTATGACGTGACGATAACGCGCGACACCTGGGGGATTGCCCATGTCACGGGGCGGACCGACGCCGATGCCGTGTTCGGCGCGATCTATGCGCAGGCCGAGGACGATTTTCCGCGGATCGAGGCCAATCTGCTGACGGCGCTCGGCCGCATGGCCGAAGCAAAGGGCGAGGACGCCGTGTGGCAGGACTTGCGCCAGCGGTTGTGGATCGATCCCGAAGCACTGAAACGCGATTATGCGGCCTGTGCACCGTGGCTGCGCAAGCTGATGGACGCCTGGGCTGCCGGTCTCAACCATTATCTGGCCACGCACCCTCAGGAGAAACCGCAGGTTCTTGCGCGTTTCGAGCCGTGGATGGCGCTTTCGTTCACCGAAGGATCGATCGGTGGCGACATCGAGTCCGTCAGGCTCGGTCCACTGGCGCGCTTTCACAAGGGCGAGGCCAGCGCGAAGGCGCTCGCTCTCGCAGCCAGGATCGACGACGAGCCGCGCGGATCGAACGGTATCGCCATAGCTCCGAAGCTGTCCGCGAACCGGCATGCCCTGCTGCTGATAAATCCCCACACATCGCTCTTCTTCCGTTCGGAGCTGGGCATGGAAAGCCGCGAGGGGCTGCATGCCTACGGCGCGTCGACCTGGGGACAGTTCTTCATCTATCAGGGGTTCAATGCGCGGCTGGGCTGGATGCACACCAGCAGCGGGGCCGACAACATCGACGAGTATGCCGAAACGGTCGAGGAGCGCGATGGCCGGTGGTTCTACCGCCACGCCGGTAGCTGGAAGCCGGTCGAGGAAAGGACGGTCACGCTACAGGTCCGTCAGCCCGACGGAAGCCTGTCGTCCAGCAGCTTCACGACTTACGCAACCCATCACGGTCCGGTCGTGCGCAGCGAAGGTGAGCGTTGGATTGCGGTGGCGCTCATGCATCGGCCGGTCGAGGCGCTCAGCCAGTCGTGGCTCAGGACCAAGGCGCGCAACCGGGCAGAGTATCTCAAGGCTCTCGAATACAATGCCAATTCCTCCAATAACACCCTCTATGCCGATGCCGATGGCAACATCGCGCTGATGATGCCGGAGTTCGCACCGCGGCGCGATTCACGCTTCGACTATCGCGAACCCGTCGATGGCACCGATCCGGCGGCTGACTGGCAGGGCCTCTATGGCCGCGACGAGGCGCCCAACCTTCACAATCCCGCGACCGGCTGGGTCTATAATGCGAACGATGCACCCTGGCGCGCGGCGGGGGAAGGAACGTTCGACCCGTCACGCTTTGCCGCAACATTCGACAGCGTGGGCGCCAATCCGCGCGGGGACCATGCGCTTGATCTGCTGGGCAGGGCCAGAGGGCTGACGCTGGGGACGCTTCATGCGCTGGCCTATGATCCGCACATGCCGCTGTTCGAGGACCTGATTCCGGCACTGCCGGAGGCAGCCGATCCGCAGGATCCGCTTTCCGGCCCGGTGAAGCTGCTGAAGACATGGGACCGGCGCTGGTCTGCCGGGTCGGAGGCCATGAGCCTTGCCCATTACTGGGCCGACGAACTGGACCGGCGCGCGCGGAGCGTGATGCGGCCCCATGACAATGTGTTCGCCGAAATTCGTCGCACGCCGCCCGCCGAACTTGCTGCCGCGCTGGCGCGCGCCGTCGACCGGATCACCAGGGATTTCGGCGGATGGAAAGTGCCATGGGGCGAGGTAAACCGTTATCAGCGGACAACCGCCGATATCGTTCAGCCGTTTTCCGATAGTCTGCCCAGCCTGCCGGTGGCTTTTGCCTCGGCCCGCTACGGATCGCTGGCATCCTACGGCACGAAGCAGTTTGCCGGCAGCAAGCGGTGGTATGGCACAAGCGGCAACAGCTTTGTTGCCGTGGTCGAGTTCGGGCCGAAGGTGCGCGCTCTGGCAGTATCGTCGGGCGGGGCCAGCGGACGGGCAGACTCCGTGCATTTCGGCGATCAGGCGGCGCTCTATGCCGGTGGAGGGCTGCGCGAGGTATGGTTCTACGACCGCGACGTGCAGCGCCACCGCGAGCGACGCTACCGTCCCTGAAGGTATCGGGCGGCAAGGGCAAGGTCGGCAGGGCAATCGACATCAAGGGCGAGTGCTTGCGAAAGCGGAACCGCGCTGGCTTGGCTCAGCAGCGCGCCCGCGCCGCGATCACCCTCAAGACTGGCCAGTGCAGCGAAGTGGCGGCGCGCGAAAATCGCCGGAACCATCCTGCGTCCATCGACGCCGGTTGCTGCGCAGTCGCCTTCGAACCGGCGGATGAGCCGCGCGAAGTGCGCCGCCGGAACAAGCGGCATGTCCGCCAGCGCGATCAGCACGGCATCGCAGTCCGTTTCCGCCAGCGCGCCGATGCCGGTCGCGATCGAGCGCGAGAGGGGAGCTTCTGCGGTTGTCAGCGTAATCCGGTCAAAATCGGGCAGGTCGGGCGTCTGCGCCGAGACCACGGCAATGCGGCGATCGAACGGGATGCTGGCCAGTGCTTGTGCGGCGTGGACGGCAACCGGCCTGCCGCAAAGATCGGCCGCCAGCTTGCCGCCGCCGAAGCGGGTGCCGCGCCCGGCGGCAAGCAGCAGCGCTGCCATGCGCGGCGTCTGCCTCATTGTCCGGCGAGACTGAGCGGTTCACCCATCCAGGCCGCCCAATGGGCCAGCGCATTGTATTCAGCCACGATCTCGGCAAGGATCGAGATGGCAAGCGTTGCCGGATCACGGGTGGCGGGGATCAGCCCGATATGGCCGCGAAGGCTGTCTATGCGGCTTTCCGGAACGCCTGCGGCCCGCAGCGCGGCAAGGCGCGCGGCATGACTGCGACGGCTGCCGATGGCGCCGTGATAGAAGGCGGAGAGGGCGAGCGCCTGCGGCAGCAGGAACTCCTCCCAGTCCCGCCCGTGAAAGAGGAACACGATTGCCGTCCAGGGATCGGTGGCAATATCGGGCAGGCTGTTGCGGCTGTGCAGATGCACGGGCGTCATGCCGGTTTCGGCCAGCATGCCTTGCGTGGTTCCATCGGGCGTCAGCGGGACGATGGCGGTGCCGAATGCCTGCGCAAGGCGGGCAAAGGCCACGAGATCGTCTCCCTGACCCAGGGCCACGATGCGCAGTTCAGGCTGGTAGGCCAGCGTCAGCGATTGGCCGTTCCAGCCCGTGGGTGCCTCGCCATCGACCAGCGCGCAACCGTCACAGTCAAGCCTCAGGCTTGCAGGCTTGCGCTGGTCCAGCAAGGCGAGCGCCTCGGCCACGGCGTCCGCATTCGGGCGGGGAGTGAACAGCAGATCGATGCCCCCGCCGCAGGGCAGGCGAATGTCGATATAGGGCGATCCGGTGCCGAAGCGCACCACATGGCCCCAGCCTTCGGCCAGCGTTTCCAGCGCCTCTGCCGCAACCGCATCCTCGATGCAGCCGCCCGAAAACGAGCCGATCCGCCGCCCGTCGGCAGCAACTGCCATCTGCGTGCCGACACTGCGCGATGCGCCGCCCGTTATGGCCACGAGTGTCACGAGCACGCAGTCCACGCCTTCGGCCGCGCGGGCGGCAAGAAAGCGCAGGATGGCGGGCGGTGTCGCGGCGATCATCCGATCGGGGCTATGCCAGTTCCAGCGGAAGGCGCCGATGGCGCTTGCCGGTGAGCGAATAGATCGCGTTGGCCAGTGCCGGAATGACCGGGGGCAGGGCGGGTTCGCCAAGACCGGTGGGCGCAAAATCGGTCTTCACGAACTCGACCGCGATCTCGCGCGGGGCGGCATCGATCCGCATCAGTGCGAAATCGCCGAAGTTCTCGGCCGTGACGACGCCCGCTTCCTGCACGATCTTCTGGCCGATCATCGCCTGTCCCAGCCCTTCGATCACGCAGCCATGAGCCTGGTTGAGCGCATTGAGCGGATTGATGATGTGCGCGCCGATGTCTCCGGCAACCCAGACCTTGTCGACCCGGATCACCCCATCGGCCATTGCGATATCGACGACTTCGGCAAAATAGCCGAGGTGGCTGTAGTAGAAGCCGAAGCCGCGGCCCTTCTCGCGGCCCTTCCAGCCTGCTGACTTGCAGACCGCATCGATAACGCCGCGCGCGCGGCCGGTGTGGAACTTCGAGCGCTCTCCCTCGATCTCGCGCGGCGCGCCGAGCGTGCGGCGCATGAGTTCGGGAAGATCGATGCCCGCCGCTTCGGCCACTTCATCGAGGAAGGACTGGAACACGAAGGCCATGGCGTTTGACGAGGGCGCACGCAGCCAGCCGGTGGCAAGGTTGGTGGCCATGTAGCTGACGCCGAGATCGACGTTGGGCACGACCGGTGCGGGATATTCGGCCGGTGCCATCTGTGCGGCGCGGATGGGCTTGCCGTCGGTCCCGAAGGTGGCGAAGTGATCCTTGAGCGCGACAAGATCGCCCTTGGCGTCCAGCCCGGCGGTCAGGCGGTGCCAACCCGCAGGACGATAGAAATCGTGCCGGAAATCGTCGGTGCGGTCGTAGAGCACCTTGACCGGAACGCCGGGCATGGCCTTGGCCACTTGCCCTGCAATGACCATGTAGTCGTTCATCAGCCGCCGCCCGAAGCCGCCACCGATGCGGGTCATGTGGATTGTCAGGTCATCGGGCGAAAGACCGCACAGCTTCGCGGTTTCGGCGCGGCCACCGGCCGGGGCCTGACTGGGTGCCCACAGTTCAAGCTTTCCGTCCCTGAACAGGCCGGTGCAGTTCTGCGGCTCAAGCGGGGCATGGGCAAGGAAGGGATATTCGTAATCGGCCGTGACGATCTTGGCCGCCTTGGCAAGCGCGCCATCGGGATCGCCTGCCTTGAAGACGCTCGTCTGCGGCGTGCCGCCGATCAGACTTGCCGCATCGGCTTCATACTTGCCGGTCGAGAAGCCTGCCACGGCGGCATCGTTCCACTTCACCACGAGCTTTTCGCGGGCCTTGCTGGCCTTCCACCAGCTATCGGCAACGATCACCAGCGTATCGTTCCGACCTTCGGGAACGTAGCCGCTGTTCACAGCCACGACACCGCGCACGCCGGGAATGGCCCTGACCGCCGCATCATCGAACGTGGCGACAGTTCCGCCGTGGGCCGGGCATTTCACGATTGCGCCATGGACCATGCCGGGCAGGCGCGTATCGATGCCGAACAGCGGTTCGCCCTTCAGGATCCTCGGCACATCGACGCCGCGCTTCGAGGTGCCGATGATGCGAAAGGCGCTGGCATCCTTCAGCGGCACCTTGGCCAGATCGGGCGGGGGCTGCGCGGCCGCGTCCTTCGCCAGCGAAGCATAAGTGGCGCTCCTGCCCGACGACACGTGAAGGACTGCGCCGTTTGCCGTCGAAAGCGTGGCGGCATCGACGCCCCACTTCGCCGCCGCCGCCATGACCAGCATCTGGCGCGCGGCGGCGCCGACCTGCCGCATCGGGATCCAGTTGCGCGGGGTGGCGGTGCTGCCCCCTGCCACCTGCGGGCCATAGCGCTTCTCGTCGGCATCGGTCTGCTCGATGCGCACCTGATCCCACGCGAGGTCCATTTCCTCGGCAATGAGCATGGGCAGCATGACCTTGACGCCCTGACCGATCTCCGGGTTCTTGGCGCCGATGGTCACGGTGTTGTCGGCATTGATGCGCACGAAGGCGTTGAGCACCTCGGCAGGGGCGCCCGGCGTCGCAGCCCCCAGCACGACCGAGGCATCGAACGCAAGCGCCGCGCTGCCGCCCAGCGAAGCGACGAGGAAGGAGCGGCGCGAGACCTGAACGGTTTCGGTCATGCGAGGGTCTCCCCGGCAGGAACGACATTGGCATCGGCAGGATCGGCAGGCAGTCCGGCAGCCTTGCGGATGGCGGCGCGGATGCGCAGGTAGGTGGCGCAGCGGCAGATGTTCCCGCTCATCCAGCCGTCGATGTCTTCGGGCGTCGGCCTGGGGTTCTGTTTCAGCAGCGCGGTGGCCGACATGATCTGTCCGGCCTGACAATAGCCGCATTGCGGAACGTCGAGCGCCGCCCACGCCTCGGTCACGCGCTTGCCCAGCGGGTTGGTGGCAATTCCTTCGATGGTCGTGACAGTCTTGCCCGCCGCATCGGCAAGTGCGGTCTGGCAGGAACGGACGGCCTCGCCATCGAGATGGACAGTGCAGGCACCGCACAGTCCCGCGCCGCAGCCGAACTTGGTGCCGGGCATGTCAAGGTCTTCGCGCAGAACCCAGAGCAGCGGCTTGTCGGCATCGGCATCGACCGTGCGCTTGCGGCCGTTGACGGTGAAGGAGACGCTCATCAGACTGATTCCCCGGAAAAATGGTTCGGCGTGGCGAAAGACCATGGGCCGCAGGCAAGCCGATGAACCCGGCACGGCGGCGCCTTCGCCCTTGACGACAAACTCTGTCGGCCCGGTCATTGCGGGTCAAGCGCCTTGTTGGGAAGGGTGCGAAAGATGCACCAGTCCTGTGCGCGGCCCTTTGCGTCCGCCGATCAGCATTGGCGCCGGGTCCAACATGGTGTTATGCGCGGTAAGCCATGGCCGCACGCCCCGAACCTCTGGAAACCGATCTGCCATCCGCGCCGCGCCCCGGAACCTACGCGCGCGGGGCCGAGACGGTGGACACGATCATCAAGGCCGCGCTGCGCGTGCTGATCGACGAGGGGGCGGGCGCATTCACCATCCGGCGCATCGCGGCCGAATGCGGCATGAAAGTGGGCAATGTCAGCTATCACTTCCCCAAGAAGGAACTGCTGATCCAGACCCTGCTCGACGACATCATCGCCAACTACGACAAGCTGCTGGAACGCACCGTGCGCCAGCCGGGGCTGGACGCGGAAGAGCGGCTGCGCCTGATCGTGGTGATGTGCCTCGACGATATTGCCGGAAAGCGCACCACGCGCCTGTTCACCGAGCTGTGGGCGCTGGCCAACCACAACGGGTTCGTGGCCGACCGGGTGCGCCTGTTCTACCAGCGGGTGCATGATTTCATCGCGGTTTACGTGGCCGAGCTGAACCCGGCGCTGAGCGCGCAGGACGTGCGCGACGTGGCTCTGTTCATCAGCGCCTCGATGGAAGGGGCAACGCCCTTCCTCGGCTATGAAAAGCCGTGGGCCGGGCGCATGTCGGCCTTCACCGCGATTGCCGCCCATTCGCTGGTGATGCTGGCAAAGACGGTCACTCCGGCGCAGATTGCGGGTCTTGCGAACCGCGCTTGATGCGCGCGGACGAACCTTTCTTTCGCAGGTGCAACAAGGCGCTTGACCGACTCTGGACAATCGTCAAGCATTCTTGCGGCAAGGACGGTGACGGGGGGCACGATGAAGCGGGAAATGCGAGGCGCAAGTTCCGGGCTGGCATTGAGGCTTGCTCTCGCCTGTGTGGGCGGGGCGGCCTGTTTCGGCGCAGCGGCCGGACCGGCCTTGGCCGAAGCTGTCGTTCCCGAAGCCGAGGAGGCGAACGTCAACACGCTGGAGCCACCCAAGCCGGGCTGGTTCTTCGTGCGCGGCCCCTGGGGATCGGGCGGGTCAAGCATCTTCGATGCGGCAACCGGCAAGATGCTGGGCATGGTGGCCACCAGCCGCGATTCCGATCTGGCGATCGATCCGGCAGGGCGCTTCTACTACGTTGCCGAAACGATGTGGACCAAGGGCAACCGCGGCACCCGGCAGGATCTCGTTTCCGTCTATGACAGCCGGACGCTTAAGCTTCTGACCGAAATCCCGACACCGGGGCGGCTCATTATCGGCGGGTTCAACACCAACTTCGTGCTGAGCGACGATGGCCGGACGGCCTACGACTACAACTTCGATCCGGCGTCGTCGGTCAACGTGATCGATCTGGCAAGGCGCAGGTTCGTGCGCGCAATCGAACTGCCCGGCTGTGCCAGCCTCATTCCCAATCCCGGCGTCGGCTTTTCCGCGCTTTGCGCCGATGGCACCATGGCGACGGTTGCCATCAGGGGCGCGGGGCAGGAGATCACGCGCACGGCCGAATTCTTCGATGCGGCGGCAGACCCGATCTTTTCGAACGTGGTCTATGACCGGCGCAGGAAGCAAGCGGTCATGCTGAGCTATACCGGGCGGGTGTGGACCGCTGCGATGGGGCCTTCGCCGCAAGTGAGCGCGCCGTTCTCGATCCAGGAGGCAGGCGGCATGCGCAGCGCCGAGACGATGCCGCTCGACATTGCCTGGTATCCGGGCGGGATGCAGCCGATGGCGCTCCACCGGCCGAGCAATACGCTGTGGGTGCTGATGCACAAGGGCGAATACTGGAGCCACAAGGAAGGCGCGGAAGAAATCTGGGGCGTCGATCTTGCGGCGAGGAAGGTGGTCAGGCGCATTCCGGTGAAGGGCCACCCGCGCAACATCGAGATCACGCAGGACGATGCCGCGATGATCATGGTGAACGGCATGGACAACAATGCCACCATCATCGACTCCCGGACCGGAGAAGCAAAACACACGATCGAGAATGCCGGCGGCGGGCTGATCACCGTGTTCGAGCCGATGGCCGGAGCAGCACAGTGACGCAGGACTGGTTTTCCGCGCTTGCCATTCTGGGCGGCGTGGGCGCGGTCGGGAACGGGCTAGGGTTCCTGACCGCAGGCATCGCCAAGCTGCGGGCGCGCGGCGTCTTCGCCGGGGTGGTTGGCAATTACCGGCTGCTGCCCGATGCCATGGTGCCCCCATTCGCGGCGATGCTGCCCCCGGTCGAAATCCTGATCGGCGCCATGCTGCTTGCCGGGATCCGGGCCGTGGCATTGCCCGCGGCGGCGCTGCTGCTGCTGTTTGCCGGCGCAATGGCGGTGAATATCCGGCGAGGGCGTTCACACATCGATTGCGGCTGCGGACGCTCCGAGCTGCGCCAGCCGCTCAGCCGGGCGCTGGTGATCCGCAACCTTGTGCTGGCCGCGCTGGTGCTGCCCGCGTTCTGGGCACTGCCGCCGACCGGTTCGGCCGCGTGGGCGCTTGGCATGGCAGGCGGCGCGGCGCTGCATCTGCTGACGGTTCTGGTCAACATGCTTGCCGCACTTGCCGCGATGCCGCTGGCGGCATCGATGCTGCCATCTGAAAGGAACGGACGATGACGACAGTGCTTATCGCGGGGCTGGTGCTGGCATGGGTGGCAATCATCGCGCTGGTGGTGGCGCTGCTGGCGCTGGCCCGGCAGGTGGGCGTTCTCCACATGCGGGTGGCCCCTGCCGGAGCCTTGCAGACCGCTGGCGGACCGGCGGTTGGCGCAAGGGCGCCAGCCGTGCCCGCACGCGATCTTGATGGCAACGCGGTGATCGTCGGCGGACCGGCAAAGGGAGTGCCGCTCCGCCTCTTGATGTTCGTTTCGGCCACTTGCCCGCTGTGCAAGGGGCTGATCCCGGCAGCGCGGTCGTTTGCGCGGGCCGAACGTGTCGAACTGACGTTCGTGGGCGATGACAGCGCCGAAGCGCAAAGGGCGATGATCGCGGCGCACGGGCTTGAAGGCTATCGCTTCGTCAACGGGCCGGAAGCGGGGCAGGCCTTTGCCGTGGGCAAGCTGCCCTACGCGGTGCTGCTGGATGCGGAAGGGGTCATCCTGTCCAAGGGGCTGGTCAACAGCCGGGAACATCTGGAGAGCCTGGTGGTGGCACATGAACTGGGGATTGCCACGGTGCAGGACTACATCGCGGGACTGAACAAGGCGGCTGCGGCCTGAATCGAGGCAAGTCCGCAGCGGTGCCGACGAGACAGGGCGCAGGGCAGGAAAAGGGGAACTGGCAATGGTGAGGTTCAATCCCGATGCGGCTGGCGAGAGGCTGCTGCGGCGGCTGGCAGGGGGCACCTCGCGGCGGGGCATCCTTTCGCGGCTGGGGGCGGCGCTGGTGGCCGCTCCGGTATTTCCGCTCCTGCCGGTAAGCCGTGCCGAAGCCGCCAAGCCCGATCGCTCGCCAGAGGCCAAGACGGCGTTTGCCCGCACGGCCCAGACTGGCGACGATACCAAGTGCAATTACTGGCGATATTGCGCCATCGATGGATCGCTGTGCACATGCTGCGGGGGCGGGGTGCATACCTGTCCGGCAGGGTCAGAGCCTTCGCCGATCTCGTGGGTGGGATCGTGCATCAACCCCGATGATGGCAAGGCCTACATGATCGCCTACCGGGATTGCTGCGGCAAGCCTGCCTGCGGCCAGTGCGGCTGCGACAACACCGACCGGGAAACCCAGCTTTACCTGCCGCAGCTCAACAACAACGTGATCTGGTGCTTTGGCACCAGCAGCATGGAGTATCACTGCTCCACCGCCATGATGATCGGCGCGGCCTGACCTGAAGGGCATGACGGAAGCGGCATGAACGGCAGGATGCGCGCGAAGGGCATGGCGATGCTGGTTCTGGCCGCAGCCGTGCTGGTTCCGGCAGGTCTTGCCGCGCGGAGCGGCGACGCAGTCTCGGCCCGGCCCCTCAGCCGGCAGGCAACCGTGGCCAGGGGGCTGGCTGCCCTGACCGACCCTGAGCTTGCCCGCAGCGACTATGTGGAGCACTGCGCGGGATGCCACGGTGTGCAGGGTCTTTCCGCACCGGCAAAACTGCCGGAACTGCGCGGGCGGGTGGGCTACATGATGTGCACGGATGAAACCCGCGCCTACCTGCTGCGCCTGCCCAACATCGCGAAAAGCCGGATCAGCGACAATCAGCAACTGGCGGACCTGCTGAACTTCATGGTCTTTGCACTGGGCGGAGAGAGCGTCCTTCCGGGAACCGAGCCGTTCACGGCCGAAGAAGTGAAGCGCGAGCGCCGCTTCGCGCTGACGGCGGCATCGCTGGTGGCCGAGCGCAAGCGCCACGTTGCAACTGCCATCCGCCGCTGCGGCGCGCCTCCATCCCTTCGCGAGCTTTACAGCAATGTGCGATGAGGATGTGCGGCGCCTGCGCATATCCGGTGCGTGCTGCGTCGGCATCTCGGTGCGCTGGCATTGCGCCCGGCAGTGATGCGGCGCGGGAAGTTCTGACCATCAGCGATACGGGCCGCGCCGGGAGCAACTGGCGATGATTGCATCGCAAAAGGCGTGTCTGGTCCGGATCGAAGATTAACGCGGATGTTGCCGGAGATGTCGTTACGTAACGAAACGCTTGGATATTTTAATTTTTTGTCTGCCGATTGCGGTTTGCCTTGTCGTTCAGCTCATCGATTGTCGATTCGGGCCGGAACAACCGATCAGACTACGCGGTGCATTCTTATGGTGCGGCCACTTCGGAGCAGATTCTTGCGCAGCTTCGGGCCGGTGCGGTTTCCTTGCGTGGCGGGTGCGTGCACTGCATAACTGTCAGTGAAGTAAGTAATATTGTCAGAAGCTGGTAAACCGGCCTGGATTCCGGCCCCGGCGTTTCATCATATCCGGTGCATTCTTCGCTTCCTGACGCGGAAATCTCGGCTACCAAGCGTCGCAGGAACGGCCTTGGAAGGCGGGCAGCGCGATCGACGCTGCGCCGGTCCCACAAGATGCCGACAAGCGGGATGGACACGGTGATGCAGGCAGCAGCACAGCCACTGGCAGACGTTTTCGAGACTCTTTCGGGGGCGCTTGAAGAACTGGATCGCCACGGCGCGGCAATGGCCGCCCTTCATCTGGCCATGGCGGTCGATTGCCTGCGCGCCTCGATCGAGGGTGAGGCGCCGGAGCGCGCATTCCCGATGAAGGCCCGGCCCGGCCTGCGTCTCGTGGTGTCATCCTGATCGGGTCTGGACCGCTGGCCAGCGGCGATCAGGATTGGCGCCATCAGCATCAGCGATTGCCGCCGATGAAATCGCCCAGACTCCCAAGCACCGAGCCTTCCCCGCGGTTCTGCCCGCCATAAGGCATGGCGGCGGCCAGCATCCGGCCGGCAAGGCGCGAGAAGGGGAGCGACTGAATCCATACCCTCCCGGGGCCGCGCAGCCGGGCGAAGAACAGCCCTTCACCGCCGAACAGCACCGACTTTACCCCGCCGGGGGTGACAAGGTCGAAGTCGACTGTCGGCGTGTAGGCGGCAAGGCATCCGGTATCGACGTGGATTTCCTCGCCCGGTGCCAGATCGCGCATCGCGAGCGTTCCGCCCATCTGCACGAACACCCAGCCATCGCCTTCGAGCTTCTGCATGATGAAGCCTTCGCCGCCGAACAGGCCGGTCATGACCCGGCGCTGAAGGGCCACGCTGATCGACACGCCGCGTGCAGCGGCAAGGAAACTGTCCTTCTGACAAGGAAACTGTCCTTCTGACAGATCAGCGTGCCGCCAATGTCGGAAAGCTTGACCGGCAGGATCTCGCCCGGCGTGGGTGCGGCAAAGGCCACGCGTGCCTTGCCCTGGCCATTGTGGGTGAACACCGTGGTGAACAGGCTCTCGCCGGTAACGAGGCGCTTGCCCGCGCCCAGCAGCTTGCCCATGAAGCCTGCCTGATCGTTGGCGCTGCCGTCGCCGAACACTGTCGTCATGCCCACGGCTGCATCCTTCCAGACCATGGCGCCCGCTTCGGCGACGGCGCTTTCGCCCGGATCCAGCTCTATTTCGACGAATTGCAGTTCGTGTCCCTTGATCTCGAAGTCGATATCGTCGGCAACGGACGCGCTGCGGTGGTGCTGCCAGGGGCTTCGCGACATGATTGTCTCCGGGTTTGGACCCTAGTGCTGCGGCCGATATGGTGATTTGCGGCCACGGCTTAAGGGGGCATACCGCACATTGATCGATGCTGGTATGGCGCTGGTCATACCCGCTGATGCGGCTGAGGACGGATTTCTGCCTGCAGGCGGACTTTCGGCAAGGTTTCAAAGGAGCGGAGCGATCCCGGTGTTGCAGCCTTCACGCTATAGTGCGCTGGCCATTGCCCTGCATTGGGCGCTGACGTTCCTGCTGCTGTTTCAGGTGGGGCTGGGCAGTGCGCTGGAGCATCTGCCCAAGGGTGTGGCACAATTTGCCGGATACCAGTTCCACAAGTCGGTGGGCATTCTCATCCTGCTCCTGAGCATCGGCAGGCTGGGGGTGCGGCTTGTGCGGGCGCGGCCCGCTCCGGTGCCGGGCAACCGGTTGCAGATGCTGGCGGCCAAGGCGGTTCACGGTCTGCTCTATGCGGTGATGATCGGCGGGCCACTGACCGGGTGGGTCATTGTCTCCACGGCAAAAGTGCGCCTTCAGACCATGCTGTTCGGCCTCGTGCCATGGCCCGATCTGCCGCTGGGGCAGGGCTGGCATGAACCGGCCGAAGCGCTCCATGGCCTGCTTGGCCCGGTGACGCTGGGTCTGGCGGCGCTTCACGTTGCGGGTGCGCTCCATCACCACATCCGGCGCGAGGACGTGATCGGACGGATGCTGCCCGCCGCACTCGGCGGCTCGCGCCGGGCAACCGGCATCGTGGCGGCTCTGGCCGTGCTCGCGGGTCTGGCCGCGCTTGGCGCAGGACGCTCGCTGAGCTTCGCGCCCCGCGCGCCCGCTGCGCCCGCAGCAAGCCTTTCCGAACCGGCAAGCACGGCCGTTGCGAGCGATGCGTCGGACGAGGGCGCCGCATTGGAGAGCGGACAGGCGCAAGCCGACCAGACTGCCGCCCCGGCACCGGATGCGACCGCGCAGGCGGCCGCAGAACCTGCCAATGCAGTGCCATGGACCGTTCAGCCCGGCGGGCGCCTGGGCTTTACGGCAGACTATGGCGGCGAGGCGATTGCCGGTACGTTCAAGCGCTGGGATGCGGCGATCGTGTTCGATCCGGCTGATCTCAAAGGATCGACCATCCGCGCGACCATCGATCTGGCCTCGGTCGAAAGCGGCGATGCGCAGCGCGATGACATGCTCAGGAGCGACAGTTTCTTCGGTATCGGCAGCTATCCAAGGGCCGAGTTTGCAAGCCGGGCCATCCGCCAGACCGGAGAGGGGCGCTATGTCGCCGAAGGCACGCTGTCGCTCCACGGCCGCAGTCGGCCGCTCAAGCTCGGCTTTGCCTTGCGCATCGACGGGGACCGGGCGCTTGCCATCGGGCAAGCCCGCTTGCAGCGGCTCGATTTCGGCGTGGGGGAAGCGGAATGGTCTGCAACCGATCAATTGAAGGATGCCGTGGCAGTCGATTTCCGGTTCAGCGCGGTGCGGCGCGGTCCGTGATGCTGGCCGCATTGCGCAGCCCGGCGAAGAAGAAATCCGAATAGGCACGTGCCCATGCCTGCGTTTCGGCCGGAAGGGGCGGGCGTGATGCGCCGACCATGCGGACATGGCCCAGAACGCCTTCGATCCAGAACCGTGCGGCAAGTCCGGGGTCGCTTATGGTCAGCCCCTGTTGCCGGGCAATCACGCCCAGTTCGGCCGAGACGTTCTCGATCGCGTCGGCATACATGGCTTGGCGGTAACTGTGTTCGGCATCGCCGAACTCCTGATCGCACCAGTCGACCAGACGCTCCATCATCTGGCCTTCGTGCGAATGCAGGACGTCCATGATGGCCGCGGCACGCATGCAGAATGCCTCCTGCAACGGCAGCCCCGCACCGATTGCCATGATGCGCAGGCTCCGCTCTTCCAGCTTGCGGGCCAGCAGGGCTTCGAGAAGTTCGCGCTTGCCGGAAAAGCGGGCATAGATGGTCGCCTTGCCGATACGAGCGTGGCGGGCGAGCCGGTCGAACGTGAAGGCCTCGAAGCCGGACTGGCAAAGCACCTGCCAGGCGGCGTCCAGAATGCGGGAGGGGAGCTGTCTGGCCTCTTCCAGAGAAGGGCGGCCGCGCCGAACCTGTGCGCTTGCCGATTGTTCGGTCAATGTTTCGCCGCAGCCGGAACGCGCGCCTGCGGCTGAAGATGCTTCAGTGGACTGTCTGGCTTCCGGTTGCTGCGGCGAGGGCGGCTGCGTCATGGTTGCGATCCCGCTCGCACGGGGTTGGCGTTACCAGACGATCCGCCACGGCTTCGGCCATGTGGTTGTGCAGCGGGCAGGACATTTCCAGTCCTTCCCGATAAGCCTGCCAAAAACGCATTCCCGCATCGGCGATCCAGCGCATCCGTCCCATCTCCTCGTCTCGGCGAGTTCTTGTGGGAAGAGAGTGCCCTAAAGCCGCAGGGTGTCAATAGGCTATAAATGGGGCGAAATCGTTTCATTTATCCGCTCAGGATGCGCCAGGACCGGGCGTGTGATCACCAGCCATCCAGCCAAGGCCGAGGGCTTTCTCCACCGCAATGAATGCGGTTGTCAGTTCGGCCCGCGCGGATGCTGCGGCCTTGGCAGCCTCGATTGCCTCGCGCTCTGCCTCAAGGGTGGCGGGCCGCGCTACCGTTCCGGCGGCGAGGCGCTGCGATTGCAGGTCGAGCGTCCTGCGCGCGCGCGCTTCGGCGTCCACCGCCTTGCCGAAGCCGATGCGCCTTGCGCCAAAGCGTCCAAGCGCGCTTTCAGCATCCTGAAGGGCGGAAAGGACCGCGGACCGGTAGTTTGCCTCGGCTTCGGCCAAGGCGCTGCGTGCCGCTTCCACCTGACGGTTTGCGCGGCCGCCGTCGAACAGGGTCCACTTGATCTGGGGCAAGGCTATGCCGACGATGCTGCCCGGATCCAGCACATCGCCGATGTTCTGCCCGCCAAGGCCGAGCAGGCCGAGGAAGGTGATCCTGGGGAACCGCTCGGCCATGCGTGCGCCGATGTCCGCACTGGCGGCGGCAAGTCTGCGTTCGGCCATGCGGATATCGGGGCGCTGGCGCAGCATCCGTGCGGGATCGCCGATGGCAACCTGCGCCGGCGGCACCGGGATTGCGCCATTGGCGGCAAGCAGATCATCGAGCGTGCCGGGTTCCTGACCGGCAAGCACAGCCAGTTGATCGGCCAGCACCCTGATTTCGGCCTCGCTTTGGGCAAGTTCCGCCTCGGTGGCGAAGGCGCGTGCCCTTGCCGCGTTGACCGGCTGTTCACCGGTCATCCCGGCGGCAAAGCGCTGCTGCGCAAGCGCGGACAGTTCCCGGTCGATTTCCGCCTGCCGGTGCTGCAACGCGGCCAGCGCCTGCCGTGCCCTGAGGCCGACATAGGCGCGGGCGATTTCCGCCGAAAGCGTCACACGGGCATCGGCCGCAGCCGCTTGCGCCTGTTCGGCGCGGGCTTCTGCGGCTTCAAGCTTGCGCCGGGTGCCGCCGAACAGGTCGATTTCCCACGAAGCATCAAAGCCCAGGTTGAAGGCGTTGATCTCGTCGCGTCCGCCGCCGTTTCCGCCCGCGATATTGCCCGGCACGTTGAGATAGGGCGCGGCAAACGAGGTGTTGATCGTGGGCAGGACCGCCGTGCGCGTGGCGGCCAGCGTGGCGCGTGCCTGCGCCACGCGGGCATTGGCGGCGGCAAGATCAGGCGAACCGGAAAGGCCGCGCTCGATCAGCCGGTCAAGCTGCGGATCGCCCAGCGCTTCCCACCAGCGTGCGTCGGGGTCTGGCGCGGTCCTGAGGAAGGCGGCGGCGTCGGCGCGCAGAAAAGCCCCGCGCGCGCCCGCTTGCGGTGCGGCATCGGGCGCTCCGGCATAATCGGGGCCGACAGTGGCGCAGCTTGAGAGCAGGGCGGCCGTCATGGCAGCGGAGACGAAGCGGCGGGACAGGGAAAACCGGGGCATCAGTGCGCGGCCTTTGCATGGTAGCCCTTGGGCAGGGGACGAAGCAGCAGGACGAGTGGCCAGACGATCAGGATGCCGACCGTGAGGGCGAGGAAATCATCGTTGAAGGACATGACCAGCGCATCGCGCAGAACCTGACCGTCTATCGAGCGGAACGCCGCTTCCAGCCCCTCCGGTCCGCCGCCGAAGGTGGCCGCCTGCTGGCCGAGCCAGTCCTGTATTGCGGGGTCATTGGCCTTGAGGCTGCTGTGGATGTTCCAGCGGTGCATCTCCCAGCGTTCGTCCTGAAGCGTGGCAAGAAGGGCAAGGCCGATCGACCCGCCAAGGTTGCGCCCGGCATTGAACAGACCGGCGGCATCGCCCGCATCCTCGCGCGGGACCGAACTGATCGCGGCCTGATTGAGGAACATCATGCAGAAAACCGTGCCGAGTCCGCGCAGGAGCTGGGTGATGACAAAATCGTCGCCACGCGCCTGGGCGGTGAGATTGATGTCGAGCGCGCAGGAAATCGCCAGAAGGCCGACGCCAATGCCCACGATGATGCGCAGATCGACGCGCGTGATGAGAATGGGGAAGAGCGGCATCATCATCATCGCCGGAATGCCCGAAAGAAAGACGATCTGCCCGGCCTGCATCGCGTTGTAGCCAGCGATGGCGGCGAGGAACTGCGGGATCACGTAGGCTGTTCCGAACATCACTGCGCCAAGGACGAGAGCGAGGATGAACACTGCCGAGAACTCGCGCTTGCGCAGCAAGGCCAGCTTGATGACCGGACGCCGGGCATAGACCTGGCCAAGCCCCACCAGCAGGAAGCCAAGGAGGGTCACGCCGCTCAACTGCCAGATCAGGGCCGATTCAAACCACTGTTCGCGGTGCCCTTCCTCAAGCACCACCGTAATGCCGCCAAGACCAAGGATGAGGCCGACAACGCCGAGCCAGTCTGCATTCACGAGTTCCGACAGCTTCATCTGGCCTTTCGGAAGGCCGATGAAAAGCAGGGTCATCAGCAGCAGGCTGATCGGGACATTGACGAAGAAGGCATAGTGCCAGCTGAAGTTCTCCGTCAGCCAGCCGCCGACGAGCGGGCCGAGCACCGGCCCCATGATGACGGTCAGGCCGAACAGGGACGTTCCGATCGGCTGCTGTCTGGGCGGCAGGCGCGTGGCGATGATGGTGAGCGCGGTCGGGATCATGGCCCCGGCGGTGAAGCCCTGTCCGACACGGCCGAGGATCATCATGACCAGCGAATCGGCAAGGCCGCAGACGATGGAGAATGCCGTGAACAGCGTCGTCGCGATCATCAGGAAGCGGCGCAGGCCGAAGACGCGGACAAGCCAGCCGGTCAGCGGAATGATGATGATCTCGGCCACGAGATAGGCCGTGGCGATCCAGGTGCCTTCGGTGGCGGATGCGCCGATCTCGCCCTGGATCGTCGGCAGCGAGGCATTGACGATCGAAATGTCGAGCGTGGCCATGAGCGAGCCGATGGCACCCGCAGCAACGCCCAGCCACGCGCCGAGATCGGCCTTGTCGGCAGAACGCGGCGGCGCAGCAGGCGCAGCCGGGGGCGGGGCGTCCGCCGCAGGAAGGGCGTCTGCGCTCACCTTGACGAGACCCGGTCCTGTTCGTCGCGGATCGCCTTGATCGCGGACTTGGCCGCGCGCGTATCGACTTCGACCGACAGCGAGAGGCCGGGCACCAGAACCTTGCGCGATTCAGGACCGGCGTTGATGCGGATGCGCACCGGCACACGCTGCACGATCTTGGTGAAGTTGCCCGTCGCGTTCTGCGGAGGAATGAGCGAGAAGTTGGCGCCCGTCCCCGGCGTGATGCTCTCGACCGTGCCCCTGAAATCGACATCGGGCAGCGCATCCACCTGAATCCTGACCGGCTGGCCGGGGCGCATCAGGCCGATCTGGGTTTCCTTGAAATTGGCCTCGGCATAGATCGCGTCCGTCGGAACCAGCGTCATCAGGCGCTGGCCGGGCTGGACGAACTGGCCGACGCGCACCGTGGCATTGCCGACCTTGCCGGCAATGGGGGCGATGATCCTGGTCGTGGCCAGATCGATATCAGCCGCATTGCGCTGAGCCAGGGCGGCCTTGATCTGCGCGGCACTCTGCCCGGCCTGCGCGCGGGCGCTGGCGACACGGTCACGAGCGGCGGCAAGGGCAGCGCGCCTCGCTGCCACATCGGCTTGCGCCTTGTCACGATTGGCGGTGAGCTGCGCGAAGGCCTGCGCCGGTTCGGCGCCGCTGGCAACGAGCGGGCGCATCCGGGCAACTTCGCCGTCTAGATAGGCAAGATCCCGCTCGGCGGCGGTCAGTGCGGCGGCTGCCTGACCGACGGCGGATTGCGCCTCTGCGATGGCGGCGTTCGCCGCTGCCTCGCCGGCTTTTGCCACATCGACCTGTGCGGACGACTGGGCCAGCCTCGTGGCGTAGTCGGTCGGATCGATCTCGACCAGCAATGCACCCGTCGCCACTGCCTGATTGTCGCGCGCGGCAACCGTCCGGACATATCCGGGAAGCTTGGAACTGATCGTGACGGCATCGGCCTTCACATAGGCGTCATCGGTTTCCTGCAGATAGCGGCCGGTCGTCTGGTAATCGTAGAGCGCCCACGCACCGTAGAGGGCGCCTGCGCCGATCACGCCAAGCGCAATGCGTCCGATTGTCTTGCTGCGGCGGTCTTCGGTTTCGCCTGTGTCTGAAGCGGTCGGGGCAGCCATCGGGGGTCCATTCGCCTTAATTGAACGATATCGTTCTGTTGTTGAGCGTCACTTGGTTGAAGGCACTCAGGATTTCAAGTGCAGAAAACGAAAGGCGGGATGCGAAAATTGCACCTTTCGGCGCAATCCGCGTCTGGCGCGGCGATCCGCCGCGTTCGGCCCTGCCTGCCCGAAAGGTCATGGCCGATATTTCATGGAGAAGCGGAATCAAATTGCCTCTATTGATCGAGACGCTCAATCAATGAAGGCGGAATTGCTCATTGGAAAATCCGCCGCCGATGCACTACCTGAGCCAGCGTAATCCGGTTCACCCATCCACCTAGAGAAGGATAAGAGCACAATGTCGATTGTCGGAACCAAGCTGAAGCCGTTCCAGGCCACCGCCTACCACCAGGGCAAGTTCGTGGACGTGAGCGATGCTGACGTCGTGGGCAAGTGGGGCGTGTTCTTCTTCTACCCGGCTGACTTCACCTTCGTCTGCCCGACCGAACTGGAAGACCTCGCCAACATCTATGGCGAACTGCAGTCCATGGGCGTGGAAGTCTATTCGGTGTCGACCGACACCCACTTCTGCCACAAGGCCTGGGCGGATGCCTCGCCCGCCATCGGCAAGATCAACTACTACATGCTGGGCGACCAGAACCACACCATTTCCAACAACTTCGGCATCCTGCGCGAAGGCGTGGGCCTTGCTGACCGCGGCACTTTCGTGACCGACCCGGACGGCACGATCCAGCTTGTGGAAATCACCCCCGAAGGCGTGGGCCGCAATGCCGCCGAACTGCTGCGCAAGATCAAGGCTGCCAAGTACTGGCGCGAAAACCCCGGCCAGGTCTGCCCGGCCAAGTGGGAAGAAGGCGCGGCAACGCTCGCTCCGTCGATCGACCTCGTCGGCAAGATCTGATGCCCCGCGGCGGGATGTTCGCCGCGTGGGGCTGAACATCCTGCCTTTCCTTCCGGACGGGCCGCGCCGCTGACGGGCGGCCCGCCGGTTCCACGCCACCCGATCCCGTTCATGTCCCGGTTGATCCCCCGTGCGCCGACCATGCGGTGACGCGCGGCTCTGTCTGCCCGAAAGGTTTCTGTCATGCCCGTTCTCGATTCCGCCACCACTGCCCAGCTCAAGGCTTACCTCGGCAACCTGCGTCGTCCGATCGAACTGGTCGCAACGCTCGACGACAGTGCAAAGTCGGCCGAGCTGCGTTCGCTGATCGAGGAAATCGCCGCGCAGTCCGCGCAGGTCACTGCCCGTTTCGACGGAACCGATGCCCGCGTTCCCAGCTTTGCCATCCGCGCCGACGAAGGCCGCGCCGAAGCGGTCTTTGCCGGGCTGCCGATGGGGCACGAGTTCACCTCGCTGATTCTGGCGCTGCTGCACGTGGGCGGCCATCCGCCCAAGGAAGACGCCGATCTGGTTGAACAGGTGCGCAGCCTTGACGGGCCGCTCCACTTCGAGACCTTCTTCTCGCTCACCTGCCAGAACTGTCCGGACGTGGTGCAGGCACTGAACATCATGGCCGCGCTCAACCCGAACGTGACCCACGTTGCCATCGATGGCGCGCTGTTCAAGGACGAGGTCGAGCGGCGGCAGATCATGGCCGTGCCCACGGTGTTCCTCAATGGCCAGCCCTTCGGTTCGGGCCGCATGGACCTGTCGCAGATCGTGGCGAAGCTGGATACCAATGCTTCGGCGCGGGCGGCGGAAAAGATTGCCGCCAAGGCTCCGTTCGACGTGCTCGTGGTGGGGGGTGGCCCGGCCGGCGCTGCTGCCGCCATCTATGCTGCGCGCAAGGGCATCCGCACGGGCGTGGTGGCCGAGCGCTTCGGCGGGCAGGTGCTCGACACCATGGGCATCGAGAACTTCATTTCGGTCCAGCACACCGAAGGGCCGAGGCTGGTTGCCCAGCTTGAAGCCCATGTGAAGGACTATGAAGTCGATGTCATGAACCTCCAGACGGCTGCATCGCTGGTGCCTGCGGGCGCCGATGGTCTCCACGAGGTCCGCCTGGAGAACGGCGCAAGCCTGAAGGCCAAGACGCTGATCCTTTCCACCGGCGCGCGCTGGCGCCAGATGGGCGTTCCCGGCGAGGAGGAATACCGCAACAGGGGCGTGGCCTATTGCCCGCACTGCGATGGCCCCCTGTTCAAGGGCAAGCGCACGGCGGTGATCGGCGGCGGCAATTCGGGCGTCGAGGCGGCCATCGACCTTGCCGGGATCGTGGCGCATGTGACGCTGATCGAGTTCGACAGCCAGCTTCGCGCCGATGCGGTGCTACAGGACAAGCTGCGCTCGCTCCCCAACGTCACCATCATCACCTCGGCGCTGACGACCGAAGTGCTGGGCGACGGAAACCGCGTGACGGGTCTGGTGTACAAGGACCGTCAGAGCGAGGAAGTCCACACCATCGAACTGGAAGGCATATTCGTGCAGATCGGCCTTGTGCCCAATACCGAGTGGCTGAAGGGCACGGTTGCGCTCAGCGGCCGCGGCGAAATCGAGATCGACGCACGCGGCGCAACCAGCATCCCCGGCATCTTTGCCGCCGGTGACGCCACCACGGTGCCCTACAAGCAGATCATCATTGCCATGGGCGAAGGATCGAAGGCCGCGCTTTCCGCTTTCGATCACCTGATCCGCCACGGCTGAAGCATCCCGGCGCTAAAGCATCCCTGCAACGGGCCGGGCAAGTCCAGCCCTTCGGGTCGCGCAGGGCGGCGGTGCGGCAGGGGCCGCGCCGCCGTTTCTTTGCGCACAAGGCGGGGGAAACAGGTGCGGCGCGGGCTTGCGTGTCGTGGCGCGCTTCGCCAGAGACGGCTGCGTGAGCGCAACTATCGTCATCGGTGCCGACCGTTCCGGGGCCCCTGTCAGGATCGACGTAGAGGAACTGCTTGCCACCCGCCTGCTGGTGCAGGGCAACAGCGGGTCGGGCAAGTCGCATCTCCTGCGCCGCCTGCTTGAGGAAAGCGCGGGCATAGTCCAGCAAGTCGTGATCGATCCGGAAGGCGATTTCGTGACGCTGGCAGAGCCGTTCGGCCATGTGGTTGTCGATGGGGCCGCCTATGACGGAACGGAAATTGCCAAGCTGGCAGCGCGTATCCGCAAGCACCGCGCCTCGGTGGTTCTCGCGCTCGACGGGCTGGAACTGGAAGCGCAGATGCGCTGCGCCGCCGTGTTTCTGAACACCCTGTTCGATGCCCCGCGCGAGGAATGGTATCCCGCTCTGGTGGTGGTGGACGAGGCGCAGATGTTTGCGCCAGCCGCTGCCGGTGACGTATCCGACGAAGTGCGCCGCCTCAGCCTTTCGGCCATGACCAACCTGATGTGCCGGGGGCGCAAGCGCGGGCTGGCGGGCGTGATCGCCACCCAGCGTCTTGCCAAGCTGGCCAAGAACGTGGCGGCCGAAGCCTCGAACTTCCTCATGGGCCGCACGTTCCTTGATATCGACATGGCGCGCGCGGCCGATCTGCTCGGCATGGAGCGGCGGCAGGCCGAAGCCATCCGCGATCTGGAGCGCGGGCATTTCCTGGGGCTTGGCCCCGCCATTGCGCGCCGGCCGGTGGGGGTGCGCATCGCCGATGTGAAGACCCGTGCACGCAATGTGGTGCAGGGGCTGATGCCGCTTCCGCAGGCTGCGGGGGCGGACATGGAATCGCTTTTGCTGGCCGAGCCGCTGGCCTTGGAGCCGATGCCGCGCGCTGCCGGGTCTCCAGCCGAAGAGCCGCCAGCAGCGGAGCCTCTAGCCTCGCAGGCGTCAAGCGAGGAACTGATCGGCCGGATCGAAGGGTTTGTGCCTGCCGCCGAACAGGTGGAACCGCCCGTTGCGCCAAGCCTGTTCGAAGCCGAGGAAACCGCCGCCAGCATTGCCCGGATCCTTGCCGACATGGCGCAGGAGCCGGAATGCACCTTCCAGCCAGCAGCGCAGCTCTATCAGGATTTCACCGTGCGCTGCCGGATGCTGCGCATCCTGCCGGGCATGGACCTTGCCACTTTCCGGCGGCGCTTTGCCATGGCCGCTGCCGGCATCGCCGATGATGCGGACCCGCGCTGGCAGGAACTGCTGGGCATCGCGCGCGATGTGCCCGACGACGTGCTTGCGCCGTTCCTGCTGCTGGCGCGCGCGGCGATCGAAGGCGCCCCGTGCCCTGATGACGAACGCCTTGCCGAAATCTATGGAACCCGTTCTTCCGGGCGCATCCGGCGCTTGCTGGAGCATCTGGAGAAGAACAACCTGATCGTAGTGCGGACCGATTACGGGGGCAGGCGGTCGGTTGGCATTCCGGCCCTTGGAATGACGACGGCCCCGCTCGAAGCATGACGCCGAGCCGGGGTGCGCCGGTTAAGCGCCGAGACAGGGGGCAGGGGGTATCAATTGCCCGAACTGGAAGGATCTAGTCGATGATGCGCCTCGCCCTTGTTTCTGCCGCAGTGCTTGCAATGGCGGGAACCGCCTATGCACAAGACTCTGCCCCTGCAACGACCCTCGCCAAGGGTGATCCTGCGCGGGGGCGCACGGTCTATGCCCGTTGCGCCGCGTGCCATGATCTGAGCACGGGGGCGAACCGGCTTGGTCCATCCTTGAAGGGAATTGTCGGCCGCACGTCGGGCACGGCGCCGGGGTTCGTCTATTCGCAGGCGATGAAGGACAAGGCGGTGGTCTGGAACGCTGCCACGCTCGATGCCTATCTGGCCGCGCCTGCGCGCTACGTCCCCGGCAACCGCATGGCCTATCCGCCGATGGCCAACGCTCAGGACAGGGCCGATCTGATTGCCTTTCTGGAGCAATCCGCCCGCTGAGGGACGCTTTGGCGATGACAGGGACGGCGCAAAACGTCACTCCATCACAGGTAATTCTACCAAGTCCGTTGACATTGTCGGTGGAGCGTCCATTTCTGCGCCATGCTTTCGCAGAAGACGCGATATACGATCAGGGCCTTGCAGCACCTGGCCGATACCTACGGTCAGGGCTCGGTGCGGCTTGACGACATCGCCAAGGCGCAGAACATCCCGCGCAAGTTTCTCACCGTCATCCTTTCGGAGATGGCGCGCGAAGGGATTGTCATCTCGCACCGCGGACGCGACGGCGGCTATGAACTTGGCGTTCCCCCGGTCGATATCCGCTATGGCGACATCATCCGCCTGACGCGCGGCAGCCTTGCGCTGGTCCCGTGCGCCAGCCGCAATGCCTATGAACATTGCACCAATTGCCTGCCTGAGGCCGAATGCCGTCTGCGCGGGCTGATGCTGCAACTGCGCGACGAGACGGCGGCCATCCTCGATACGATCACGCTGGCCGATCCGATCGCGGTGGAACCGCCTTTCGACACTCAGTGAACTGCGGCGATCTTGTGCCAGGGCGCATACTTCACTTGGCGTTCACAGATGCGCTGGTTATAGGGCGGACATGACCGCCAATGCCTCGCGCGCACCGCTGCGCCTCGCCGTTCTTGCCCTTGCCACCGCTGCCATGGGGCTGACTGCGGGTTGTGCCGGCGGCGGCAACAAGAAGAAGGACGTGGCCTATGTCGCGCGCGATGTGGACACGCTCTACACCGCCGCCAAGGATCGCCTCGATCGCGGCGATGCAAAGCAGGCCGCAGCCCTTTTCGATGAGGTCGAGCGGCAGCATCCTTATTCGCCGTGGGCGCGCCGTGCCCAGTTGATGAGCGCGTTCAGTTATTATGTCTCGCGCGATTATTCCAAGTCGGTGCAATCGGCGCAGCGCTTCCTGTCGATCCACCCCGGCAACAAGGATGCGCCATACGCCTACTATCTGATCGCGCTGTGCTATTACGAGCAGATCTCGGACGTGACCCGCGACCAGAAGATCACGCAGCAGGCGCTGACCGCGATGAACGAACTGGTGCGCCGCTATCCGAATACCGATTATGCCGCCGATGCGCGCCTGAAGATCGACCTTATCAACGATCACCTTGCGGGCAAGGAAATGGAAATCGGCCGCCTTTACCAGCGCAGCGGCAAATGGCTGGCGGGAACGCTGCGCTTCCGCACGGTGGCGGAAAAATACCAGACCACCAGCCACGCTCCCGAAGCCCTCTACCGTCTGGTCGAAAGCTACCTTTCACTGGGCCTGCCGGCAGAAGCGCAGAAGGCTGCGGCAGTGCTTGGCGCGAACTACCCCGGCAGCAAGTGGTATGATCGCGCCTACAATCTGATGAACAAATACGCGCCCGGCACCAAGGCTGCCTGATTTCGGCCTATCGCTGCACCTGCGGCAGACAGGCTCAGAATCCGTAAACCAGAGTAAGCCTGCTGGTCGTGTCGGTGCCAAGTCGTCCAAGTTCGGGCGAAGTTTCGTGCTGGATCATGTAGGAAAGCCGGGCCTTCAGCTTTCCGATCAGGCGCGAGTCGAGTGCGGCCAAAGTATAGAACGTGCTGCCTTCGCCATCGACATAGGCGTTGGCGTCCTGACTGAACTGAAGGGTCTCGCTCAGCTTGATCTTGGCTTCCAGCGAGGCAAGACCGGCGACCACGGATGTCCTTTCGGCCTGCACGGGCTCGGTCACGCGCCAGGTTGGCCCGGCCTTGATGCTTAGCCGGTTGTCCTTGCTGTTCAGCAGGTTGTAGCCAAGCCCGCCTGAAAGGCTGTAGCGCGAGGCAAAGCCCTGAAAGCGGTCCTTCTCGTATTGGCCCAGCCCGAAGACATAGCTGCGGTCATTGAACTTGTAGTTCGGTTCGGCCGAGAAACGATACTGTTCGCGCGTCACCAGTCCGGCGGTTTCCTGATAATCGGCGCGGGCATTGGTCGCGACGCGCCAGTTGTCACCTTCGACGCGCAGCTTGAATGCGCCGACCAGCCCGATGCCCGGCGCATTGCCGGTGTTCACGAAGGCCCCGGCTTCGCCTTCGCCGGTCCATTTGAGTGCCGCGGCCAGCGCTGGTCCCGTCTCTGCTGCTGCTGCTGCTGCTGCCGCTGCCGCATCCTGCTTGTTATCCGGCGAAAGAGAACCTGCCGCAGCCGCGGGTGAGGCAGGCATGATTGCCGCTTGCCGGATCGCGGACCACTGCGCGACATGTGCGTCGATTGCGGCTTCAAGGTCGGGAAGGGCGCGCTTGGCAGTGCGGATCACGGCTTCGGCTTCGGAACGGTCCGGTGATGCTAGCGCCGTGTCGATCATGGCTGCCACGCCATCGGGCAATGCGGCAGGCTGTGCGGGCGCCAAGGCTGACGGCACGGGCTGCGCAAGGACGCTGGCCGGCGCGGCGCCGACCAGGGAAGCGACCAAGATGGCCGGGAAAAGCGGCGTGCGCGCAGGACGAATGGAGGCAGGGCAGGCGGGCATGAACGAAAGTTTCCGCAGAAATTGCAGGCGGGTGCGGTCAAGCCGCGAGCGCACCGGGATAATTGCCGACGGATCGATCACTTGCAAGAACCGTTGTGCGGCGCCCTGTTCCCGTGCCGGTGCCGCCAGCGTTCACTGGTGCGCCACGGAATGAAACGGCGCCCGCCTGCCGGTTGATTGGTCGTATGAGGCACAGCATTGCTGTGTGCGGGAACAAGGAGGAGCGGGGCGTGGGTCTGAAGGCATTCTGGGATGAAAAGGTTGTTCCGCGCATCATCAAGTGTGCGTGTGCGTCGCCTGCGATCATGGAACTGCGCGCGGGCATCGTGCCGCAGGCAAAGGGGCGCGTGTTTGAACTGGGCTGTGGAGGCGGTCTTAACCAGCAGTTCTATGATCCGGCGCGCGTAACCGGCTTTGCCGGGCTGGATCCTTCCGAAAAGCTGCTTGACTATGCGCGCGAAGCCGCGGCGCGCAAGGGCTGGCAGGCCGATCTGCGGGCGGGTGTGGGTGAAGATATTCCCTTTGCCGACGAAAGTTTCGATACGGTGGTCTGCACCTACACGCTGTGTTCGGTAAACGATTCGGCCCAGGTGATGCGCGAGCTGCATCGCATTCTCAAACCAAAGGGAACCTTGCTGTTCCTTGAACACGGTCTCAGCCCCGATGCGGGCGTCGCCAAGTGGCAGCGCCGGATCGAACCTATGTGGGTTCCCCTGATGGGTGGGTGCCATCTTACCCGTGCCGTTACCGCGCCGGTTTTGCAGCAGGGTTTCCAGCTGGAAGCGCCGGGGCACCGGTACATGCCGGGAATGCCTAGGTGGGCTGCGTGGATGGAGTGGGGGAGCGCGGTGAAACCGGGCTGACCCTTCGGCCCAGGCCGGGACAGCATGATCTGAAAGAAAAGGGCCCTTGCCGATCTCGCGGCAAAGGCCCTTTCTTCAACCAGCACGGTCTGCGGCGGTTCAGGCGCCGAAAGTGCGCTGCCACCAGCCCCGGCGCGGTGCGGGCTGTTCTGCCGGTTCGGCGGCCGCGTCCTGCCGGGCAGGCGCTTCCGCCGGTGTTTCGGCGACCGGCTCCGCTGCCGCTTCGACCGGTGCTTCCGCCGTCAGGGTTTCGGCAGGTGCGGCATCTGCGGCAACGGCCTCCGCCTTCTTCTTGCGGGTGCGCTTGGGCTTTTCGGGGGCAGGCGTTGCGGTTTGCGCTGCGGCTTCGACAGCTTCGGCGTCCACGGGGTCTTCAGCTGCCACAACCTTCTTGCGCCGGGTCCGCTTCGGCTTGTCGGCCACGGGAGCGGCTTCGTCCGCCACCGCGGGAGCGGCAGGTTCGGTCTCGGCTTCAGCCTGTGCCTCAGCCTCTGCCCCGGCCTCTGCCCCGGCCTCTGCAACGGCTTCGGCCTTCTTCCGGCGCGTGCGCTTGGGCTTGGCCGCAGGTGCTACGGCTTCGGCCTCACCCTCTGCTGCCGTCTCCGCGGGTGCAGGAGCGACGTCAAGCGCGCTGGCATCCGCGTCATCCGAAGATGCATCTTCCGGCCGGCCTTCCACCATGTCTTCTCCGCCGGTGTCATCCGCAGGTGCGCTGGCTTCCGGGATCCCGGCCTCCGCATCGCGCGGGGTGCGCCGACGGCGACCACGCCGACGACGCTTGCGCGGCGCGCGATCATTGTCGTCCTCTGCACCCTGCCGATCCTGCGGGGCTTCGGTGCCTTCGGAATCCTCGTCGGAACCCGCATCTTCAGCGCCGTCCTCGTGGGCAGGCTGGGCTTCGCCTGAGGCGTCCTCGTCACGCCGGTCGTTCTTGCGACCCCTGCGGCGCTTGCGGCGCTTGCGGCGATCGCTGCGTTCCCCGTTCTCGTCGGCATTGTCGCCGCGCGGGGGCCGCACGCGCGATTCCTCTTCGTCGATTTCCTCGTCGAGGCTCTCGTCCACGATCTCCTCGTCTTCCTCAGGCTCGATGATCGGCTCGAACCGGGGGACGAAGTCCGGCTTGGGGCCGCGCGAGGCAACGCGCATCTTCGCGCCCTCGTTCTCGCCTTCGGGGATGACTTCCACGGTAACACCGTAGCGCTCCTCGATCTCGGTCAGATCGGCGCGCTTGGCATTGAGCACATAGATGGCCGCTTCCTGACTGGCGTAGAGCGACACGACATTGCCCTTGCCCTTGGCGGCCTCGTCCTCGATCAGGCGCAGCGCGGAAAGCCCCGCGGACGAGGCGGTGCGGACCAGACCCGAACCGTCGCAGTGCGGGCAGGCGCGCGTCGTGGCTTCGAGCACGCCGGTGCGCAGGCGCTGGCGGCTCATTTCCATCAGGCCGAAGCCGGAAATGCGGCCCACCTGAATGCGGGCGCGGTCGTTCTTGAGCGCCTCCTTCATCGCCTTCTCGACCTTGCGGATGTTCGATCCGTATTCCATGTCGATGAAGTCGATGACCACAAGCCCGGCCATGTCGCGCAGGCGGAGCTGGCGGGCGATTTCGCGCGCGGCCTCAAGGTTGGTGGCAACCGCAGTCTGCTCGATTCCGTGTTCCTTGGTGGAGCGGCCGGAGTTGATGTCGATCGAGACGAGCGCCTCGGTCGGGTTGATGACAAGATAGCCGCCCGACTTGAGCTGGACCACCGGATCATACATCGCAGTCAGCTGGTCCTCGGCGCCATAGCGCTGGAACAGCGGCACCGGATCGGCATACTGCTTCACCCGCTTGGCGTGGCTTGGCATGAGCAGCTTCATGAAGTCCTTGGCGGCGCGATACCCCTGCTCGCCCTCGACCACGACTTCCTCGATCTCGCGGTTGTAGATGTCGCGGATCGCCCGCTTGATGAGATCGGAGTCCGAATGGATGAGCGCCGGGGCGACCGACTTCATCGTGCGTTCGCGGATCTCGTCCCAGAGGCGGGCGAGGTAGTCGAAGTCGCGCTTGATCTCCGGCTTGGTGCGCTGCAAGCCCGCGGTGCGCACGATGCACGACATCGAGCGCGGCAGTTCGAGTTCCGCGATGATCGACTTCAAGCGCTTGCGGTCCGCCGAAGAGCTGATCTTGCGGCTGATCCCGCCGCCATGGCTCGAATTGGGCATGAGCACGCAGTAGCGCCCGGCAAGGCTGAGATAGGTGGTCAGCGCCGCGCCCTTGTTGCCGCGTTCCTCCTTGACCACCTGCACCAGCAGCACCTGTCGGCGCTGGATCACGTCCTGGATCTTGTAGCGGCGGCGCAGTGCCATGCGCTTGGCGCGCAGTTCGTCGGCTTCCTTGCCCTGACTGCGACCCTGCCGGCGACGGCCCTGCCGTCCGCGCGGACGCCCGCCCGTTTCATCTTCGCCGTCGCCGTCCTCGCCTTCCTCGGTGGCGCCACCGGCATCCTCGGCGTCTTCGCCGTCGTGGTCGAAGCCGTTCTCGACCACGCCACCCTCGATCGTGGCGACCTGATCCTTTTCGGACGTGTCGACTTCGGTAACGCCCTGTTCGGGATCATAGCCATCCGCATCGTAACCGTCGGCGTAATCGTCGTCTTCCGCGTCCTCGGCGGCGCGAAGGGCGGCTTCCTCCTCGGCATGGGCCGCTTCTTCGGCCAGGAGTGCCTCGCGGTCTTCCTTGGGGATCTGGTAATAGTCCGGGTGAATCTCGCTGAAGGCGAGGAACCCGTGACGGTTTCCGCCGAAATCGACGAAAGCTGCCTGAAGCGAGGGTTCTACCCGTGTTACCTTGGCGAGATAGATATTGCCCTTGATCTGCTTGTGATCGGCAGATTCAAAGTCGAACTCTTCAATCCGGTTGCCCTTCAGCACCGCCACCCTGGTTTCTTCCTGGTGGCGCGCATCGATAAGCATGCGCGTGGTCATTATTCAATCTCCAGCCGCGCCGCCGCCGGGATTCCCCTGTCAGGCTGGCGCGGATCATGTGGTATGCGCAAACGACGCCGCGCCCGGCAAAGCCAGAGCGGGCAGTGTTCACGAATGCGGGTTTGCCGGATCGGAGCCACGGGTGACTGTGCGCATTGCGCGTGCCATCCCTGCGCTCGCCGCCCGGCGGCGGTCGGTGTGTGTCTGCTGTGATGACAATTCGCGGCGAATTGCGCGTGCCGTCCGGCGTCCAAGCCGCAACCACCCCGGCGGGGCAGTCTGGCAGGAACGGAACACGGCTCATCATCAACGGCATCAACCTTGTGGTGCGGAGCATGGCGCCGCTTTGCCGCAGTCGCCCTGTCCACCTGTGCGGGGAGTGGTGAATCGGCAATCCCGTCCGGCATTGGGGATGCAAGCCATCCGGGAAAACGTCCGGGACGCAAGCAAATGCTCAAACTTGGCCGACGCCGACACGCCCCGGTAAGGGTTTGCTAGCACCCCAAATGCAAAGCGGCAATTAAAACAATCGTGCAGCAGGCCATGGCGGTCCGGAGCATGCGGACCATTTCGCACTGGACCGCGCCGCAAGGTGCAAGGCATAGGCTTGCGGGGATGGGTCTGGTGCATGGATGATCTGGGGCTGATTGCTGCGGTTTTTGCTGCCCCGGTTGCGGCGGCGGCCGCCATGTGGGCGCTGTTTTCAACCGGTGTTGCCGATATCACGCCGCGCTACGTGGTGCGCATGGAATTGTCGCGGCGCACCGGCGAGATGCCGCTGCCTCCGATCGAAGGCCCCGCTGACACGAGCCGCCCGCTGGTCGTGATCGATGCCGGGCACGGCGGTCATGATCCGGGCGCCAGCGGTTCGCACGGGGAGCGGGAAAAGGATCTGACCCTTGCCATGGCACGGTCGCTGCGCGATGCCTTGCTGGCAACAGGGCGCATCCGCGTGGCCATGACCCGCAACGATGACAGGTTTCTGATCTTGCAGGAGCGCGCGCAGATCGCGCGCAGGCTGGGCGCCGATCTTTTCGTATCGGTCCATGCCGATGCGGCGGCCGTGCCCACGGCACGAGGGGCGACTGTCTATACCCTGTCCGACAAGGCATCGGATGCCGAAGCCGAAGCCATTGCCGCCCGCGAGAACCGCGCCGATGTGCTCAATGGCGTGCGCCTCGCCGATCAGGCTGAGGCCGTGTCCTCGATACTGGTGGATCTTTCGCGCCGCGAGACCCGCGCACGATCCCTGCGCTTTGGCGAACTCGTGGTGCGCGAGGCGGGCGAGCGCATCCGGTTCCACGCGACGCCGCAGCGCGAGGCGGCGTTTGTCGTGCTCAAGTCGCTGGACCTGCCGTCCGCGCTGGTCGAGGCGGGATACATCAGCAATGCCGATGATGCGCGGGCCATGGCCGATGCCACCTGGCGACGGGCCTTCGCCGCCGTGCTTGCCAGGGCCATCGGCATCTTTCTGGCCGAGGAGCAGGCAGCACCGATCGATCAGGTCGATGCGGCTCCCGGCGTCACGGCACGATGACGGGGAAGGCTGCGCCATTGCGGCACCGCTCGGCTTTTTCCTGCCTGTCGGCATTGCGCCGCAAGATGCTGGCTTGCAGGCGCGGGGCCGTGCTAGAGGCGACGCATCATGGCTGATGACACATCCCGGCAATCGCGGTTTCGGCTCCTGCGTGGTGGCGGCAAGGCAAGGTGGCAGGCTTTCGCCGGAGGGCTGCGGCGGCGCTGGCGGGCAAGCCGCTGGTTCAGGCTGGGCGGCTATCTGATTGCCGGATTGCTTGTTGCATGGCTGATCCTGTGGGTGACGGTGGTGCGCACGTTGCCATCGGCCGACAAGCTCCTGACCTATCAGCCGCCCCTGCCCACGATGGTGCGCGGGGTCGATGGCGAGATCGTCTCCAGCTACGCCCGCGAACGGCGGGTGCAGTTGCGTTTCGTCGATTTTCCCAAGCCGATGATAAACGCCTTCCTTGCCGCCGAGGACAAGACGTTCTGGACGCATGGCGGCATCGATTACTTCGGTTTCGGCGCTGCTGTGATCGACTATGTCACGAAATACGGTTCGGGCGAACGCGCACGGGGCGGTTCGACCATTACCCAGCAGGTCGCCAAGAACATCCTGATCGGTGACGAATATTCGGTTTCGCGCAAGCTGAAGGAAATCATCCTCGCGCGCAGGATCGAAGGCGTGCTCAACAAGGAGCAGATCCTCGAACTCTATCTGAACGAGATCCCGCTGGGGCGGCAGAGCTTTGGCGTGCAGGCCGCGGCGCGGGCCTATTTCGACAAGGACGTGGGCGATCTGCAACTTCACGAAGCCGCGTTTCTGGCGATCCTGCCCAAGGCCCCGGAACGCTATGGGCGTGCCAGGAACGAGCAGATGGCGCTCGACCGGCGCAACTGGGTGCTCGACCAGATGGTTCGCAATGGCTGGGCAAGCCCGCAGCAGGCGGCGCAGGCCAAGGCCATGCCGCTGGGCCTGAAGCCGCGGCGGGCGGAGAACTACACGGCCGATGCGGGATATTTCCTGGAAGAGGTGCGGCGGCAACTGATCGAGAAGTTCGGCGAACAGGCCGAGGATGGCCCGAACAGCGTCTATGCGGGCGGGCTGTGGGTGCGCACCTCGCTCGATACGCAGATGCAGACCGCGGTGCAGAATGCCCTGCGCACCGCCTTGCTGCGCTATTCGGGCGGGCGCGGCTGGCACGGGCCGATCGCGCACATCGACCTTGATGACGACCGCTGGCAGACCGAACTCATCACCAGCAACATCGGCATCAACTATCAGAACTGGCGCATCGGCGTTCTGCTGAAGCGCAGCGGTTCCAGCGGAACGATCGGCTTTGCCGACGGCCGCACCGCCGCGCTCGTCAATCTGCCCGACGCCATCCGCCCCGGTGACGTGACCGCCGCCGCGCCGGTCAGTTCCGATACCTATGCCGTGCGGGTGATCCCGGAGGTTTCGGGCGGGATGGTGGTGGAAGACCCGCGCAACGGCCGGGTGCTGGCGATGCAGGGCGGTTTCGATGCCCGTCTGGGTTCGTTCAACCGCGCAACGCAGGCCAATCGCCAACCGGGATCCACGATCAAGCCTTTCGTCTATGCCACCGCGCTCGACAACGGCATGACCCCGGCCTCGATGGTCGTGGATGGCACCTTCTGCGTCTATCAGGGCGCAGCACTGGGCGAGAAGTGCTTCCGCAACTTCGGCAACGAGGGCGGTTCGGGCAGCCATACCATGCGCTGGGGGCTTGAACAGTCGCGCAATCTGATGACGGTCAGGGTCGCCAATGACGTGGGCATGGACAAGGTCGTGCGCACGATCAAGGCCGTGGGGATCGGTGATTATCCGCCCTTCCTGTCGATGTCCCTGGGGGCGGGCGATACGACCGTGCTCAAGATGGTCAATGCCTATGCCGCACTGGCCAATCACGGGCGCCAGTTTGCGCCCAGCGTGATCGACTATGTGCAGGATCGCAACGGCAAGGTGATCTGGCGGGCAGACACGCGCCGTTGCGAAGGCTGCACCATGGCCCAGTGGGACGGTAGGCCCATGCCGCGCTTACAGCCCGGCGGCAAGCAGGTGCTGGACCCGCGCACGGCCTATCAGGTGGTGCACATGCTCGAAGGCGTTGTCGTTCGCGGAACGGCGGTAACGCTGCGCGATCTCGGTCTGCCGCTGTTCGGCAAGACCGGGACGACATCGGGGCCGACCAATGTCTGGTTCGTCGGCGGATCGCCCGATGTCATTGCCGGGGTCTATATCGGTTACGACCAGCCGCGCAGCCTTGGCGGCTATGCGCAGGGTGGCCGCATTGCCGCCCCTGTGTTCAAGCAGTTCGTGCAGGAAACCCGCGCGCGCTGGAAAGGCATTCCCTTCCAGGCGCCCGAAGGCATCCGCATGGTCAGGATCGATCGCGTTTCGGGCAAGCGGGTCTTCGGCGGCACGCCAGACAACAGCGTGGCCAAGGCCGCCATCATCTGGGAGGCGTTCAAGCCCGATACCGAGCCGCGGCGCACCGCCCGCGAAGGCGAGCTGACCGCCAAGCAGGCGGTGATCGACGCCATCAAGCGCGCGCGCGCCGCGCGTGGCATCGTGGATGGCGGCGATGATGCCGGGCCGGGCGAGCAGGGCTTCCTTGAGGAGCAGGGCGGCATCTACTGATCCGCCGGGCAGCGGGTTCCGGCACTTCGGGTGTCCATGCCCTCAAAGGCATTGGCGCGGGGGTGATAGCTCTGGTATCGAATGCCCATGACCAGAACAGCATCGCTCCTCGCCGCCGCCGTCCTTGCCTTCGGCATTGCCGTCCCCGCCAGTGCCGAACTTGCCGCCGGGGCAAAGGCTCCGGTCTTCGTGGCCAAGGGCGCGCTGGCAGGCAAGCCGTTCACCTTCTCGCTCGCCGATGCCCTGAAAAAGGGACCGGTGGTGCTCTATTTCTATCCCAAGGCATTCACGCAGGGCTGCACGCTTGAAGCCCATGCCTTCGCCGAGGCATCGGCCGATTTCGCCGCTGCCGGTGCCACCGTGATCGGCATGTCGAACGATGACATTGCCACCTTGCAGAAGTTTTCGACCGAAGCCTGCCGCGACAAGTTTGCGGTCGCGGCCGCAACCCCTGAGGTCATCAAGGGCTATGATGTTGCCCTGAAAGCGGTGGGTATTCCTACCGGGCTGACCAAGCGCACCAGCTATGTCATCGGCACCGATGGCAGGATCGTCATGGTCCATTCCGACATGGACTACCGCGATCATGTGAAGCTGACGCTCGCTGCCGTGCGCAAGCTGAAACCGGCGCGCTGATCCTTCCTTGCCGCATACTTGGGCTTTACATGCCTGCCCGCTTCGCTAAGCGGCGCAGTCTGTTTGCTGTTTCATAGTTCCGGAGTTGGATCGCCATGCGTGCCGAAGGGCAGGCCCACATCGACCGCATCAATGCCGCGCTGGCGCTGGTGCGCAAGTTCCTCGACTGGGAGCGCGCGGTGCGCCGCCTCGACGAGCTGAATGCCCGCGTGGAAGATCCCAAGCTCTGGGATGATCCCAAGATGGCCGAAGAAGTCATGCGCGAGCGGCGCAGGCTGGAAGCCGCGATCGGCACGGTCAACCAGATCAGCCAGGAAATGGCCGATGCGATCGAGTTCATCGAGCTGGGCGAAGCCGAGGGCGACGAGGATACCGTGAACGAGGGGCTGGCAACGCTTGCCGCCCTTGCCGATCGCGCCGATCAGGACAAGGTGCAGGCGCTGCTTGCGGGCGAGGCTGACGCAAACAACGCCTTCCTCGAAGTCCATGCGGGTGCAGGCGGCACCGAAAGCCAGGACTGGGCCGAAATGCTCCAGCGCATGTACACGCGCTGGGCCGAACGTCATGGCTACAAGGTCGATCTGGTGGACTATCACGCCGGTGAAGCGGCGGGCATCAAGAGCTGCACCCTGCTCATCAAGGGCGAGAATGCCTATGGCTATGCCAAGACCGAAAGCGGGGTGCACCGCCTCGTGCGGATCAGTCCCTACGACAGTTCGGCCCGGCGCCACACCTCGTTCAGTTCGGTCTGGGTCTATCCTGAGATCGACGACAACATCGAGGTTGAAATCAACCCTGCCGACCTGAAGATCGATACCTATCGCGCGTCGGGTGCGGGCGGGCAGCACGTGAACACCACCGATTCCGCCGTGCGCATCACCCACATTCCGACCGGCATCATCGTCGCAAGCCAGAACGACCGCAGCCAGCACAAGAACCGCGCAACGGCGATGGGAATGCTCAAGGCGCGGCTCTATGAAGCCGAACTGGCCAAGCGCGAGGCGGCTGCCAGCGGCGAATATGCCGCCAAGACCGAAATCGGCTGGGGCCACCAGATCCGCTCCTACGTGCTGCAACCCTACCAGCAGGTGAAAGACCTTCGCACCGGCGTGGTATCGACCAATCCGACCGAAGTGCTTGACGGTGCGCTCGATCCGTTCATGGCTGCGGCGCTTTCGCAGAAAGTCACCGGAGAGAAGGTTTCGGTAGAGGACGACGATTGATGAAACGGGCTTCGGCCCTTCTGACCACGGCCCTTGCAGCGCTTGTTCTTGCCTGTCAGCCGCAGCAGCAGGATGAACGGGCCGAAACCGCGCGCGCCTTTCCCAGAGCGGATCGTCCGGTGTCCGGCCTTGGCGCCAATGCCTTCTCCAACGAGCGCGACCGCGACGATCGCAACGAGGCCAATACCGTCATGGACCTCGCCGGGGTGAAACCCGGCATGAGTGTTGCCGACATCGGTGCGGGCGAAGGCTACTACACGGTCCGCCTGTCGGAACGGGTGGGGCCGAAGGGGCGCGTTCTAGCGCAGGACATCGATGGCGACGCCCTGCGGCGGCTCGGTGCGCGCGTCGAGGCTGACCGGCACGACAATGTCTCGATCAAGCCGGGCGCGGCAGACGATCCGCGCCTGCCGGATGCGAGCTTCGACCGGGTGTTCCTCGTCCACATGTATCACGAAGTGAGCGAGCCTTATGCCTTCCTGTGGCGGTTGTGGCCCTCGCTCAAGCCCGGCGGCAAGGTGGTGGTGGTGGATATCGACCGGTCGACCGATCAGCACGGCATCCCGCCGCAACTGCTGATCTGCGAGATGGAAGCTGTGGGCTTTCGTTTGGAGCAATTTCACCGTAAACCTGAGATTGTGGGTTATTATGCCCAGTTCACGGTCGCAAACTCGCGGCCGGAGCCGGGCGCGATCCGGCCTTGCCGCGTCGCAGTGGCCAAGGGGCAAGACGCGAAGGGCGCGTTGAAAGGAAATTGATGTCTGCGTTCAAGGGGTTGAAGCCGATTGTTTACGGCGGCCGTGAAGTCTGGCCGCTGGTAGAGGGTGGCAAGGGGGTTGCAGCAACCAATCACATGAGTTCCGGTGCCTGGGCTGCTGCTGGCGGCATTGGCACCGTCAGCGCGGTGAACGCCGACAGTTACGATGCCGAGGGCAAGATCATCCCGCAGGTCTATCATGCCCTCACGCGGCGTGAACGCCATGAAGAGCTGATAAAGTATGCCATCGACGGCGGCGTCGAACAGGTGAAGCGCGCCTACGAGATCGCGAACGGGCAGGGCGCGATCAACATCAACGTGCTGTGGGAAATGGGCGGGGCGCAGGCCGTGCTCGAAGGCGTGCTGGAAAGGACCAGGGGGCTTGTCACGGGCGTGACATGCGGTGCGGGAATGCCCTACCGTCTGTCCGAGATTGCCGCGCGGTTCAATGTCAACTATCTGCCCATCGTCTCGTCGGGCCGGGCTTTCCGTGCACTTTGGAAGCGTGCCTATCACAAGGTTTCGCACCTTCTGGCCGCTGTCGTCTATGAAGACCCGTGGCTGGCGGGCGGGCACAACGGCCTGTCGAATGCGGAGGATCCGAAGAAGCCGGAAGACCCCTATCCGCGCGTCAAGGCGCTGCGCGACGTGATGCGCGCGGAGGGCGTTTCGGACGATGTGCCGATCGTGATGGCGGGCGGGGTATGGTTCCTGCGCGAATGGAACGACTGGATCGACAATCCGGAACTGGGCAGCATTGCCTTCCAGTTCGGCACCCGGCCGCTGCTGACGCAGGAAAGCCCGATCCCGCAGGCATGGAAGGACCACTTGCGCACGCTTGAGCCGGGCGACGTGCTGCTGCACCGGTTCTCGCCCACGGGCTTCTACTCGTCGGCGGTGCGCAATCCTTTCCTGCGGGCGCTTGAAGCGCGCTCGGAACGGCAGATCCCCTATTCCCGCGTCGCGGCGGGGGAGCATACCGCGCAGCTTGACGTGGGCGTTCGCGGCAAGAACTTCTGGGTCACGCCCAATGATCTGGCCCGCGCGCGTGAATGGCATGCGGCAGGGTTCATCCATGCCCTGCGCACCCCGGATGACACGATGGTATTCGTGACGACTGCCGAGCGCGAGGAAATCCAGCAGGACCAGAAGGACTGCATGGGCTGCCTTTCGCACTGCGGGTTCTCGTCGTGGAAGGACCATGACGATTACACGACCGGGCGTCTGGCCGATCCGCGCAGCTTCTGCATCCAGAAGACGCTTCAGGACATCGCGCACGGCGGTGACATCAACCAGAACCTGATGTTTGCGGGCCATGCGGCCTACCGCTTCAAGCAGGATCCGTTCTATTCCAACAACTTCACGCCCACGGTGAAGCAACTGGTGGACCGTATCCTTACCGGCGACTGATCTTTCGCTGCAGCAGATCGAACAAGGGCGGGCCGTGCAGACGGCCCGCCTGTTTCATGGGAACCCGGCGCAGGAAACCGGTCAATCCAGTTCCCAGGCCCTTTCCCCGTGGCTTGAAATGTCCAGCCCGTCGCGTTCCTCGTCTTCGGTCACGCGCATCGGGATGACCATCGAGACCATCAGCGCGCAGATCACGGTGCCGAACGTGCTCCACAGGGCGACGATGCCCACCCCCGCAAGCTGCGCGACAAGCTGGCTGGCAAGGCCCATGCCGTCGGCATAGCCGGTGCCGCCAAGCATGGGCGAGATGAACACCGCCAGCAGCACCGAGCCGAGCATCCCGCCAACCCCGTGCACGGCAAAGACATCAAGCGAATCGTCGATTTCGAGCCGGTGCTTGATGATGTGGATCATCGGGTAGCAGACCGCAGCGGCAAACGCGCCGAAGATCATGGCAGCGCCCGGCGCGATGTAGCCCGCCGCCGGCGTTACCGTGGCCAGCCCCGCGATCGCGCCCGTGGCAAAACCGATCGAGGTGGACTTGCCGACCGACAGCTTTTCGATGAGGAGCCAGACCAGCGCCGCCACGCTGGCGGCAACATGCGTGTTGATGATCGCCGATGCCGCATCGTCGTTGGCGGCGAGGGCCGATCCTCCGTTGAAGCCGAACCAGCCCACCCACAGCAAGGCCGCACCCGCCATGGTCAGGGCCGGGCTGTGCGGCAGCATCAGCGTCCGGGGAAACCCTGCGCGCTTGCCCAGCAGCAGCGCCACGACCAGCGCTGAAACCCCTGCGGTTGTATGGACCACGATCCCGCCCGCGAAATCGAGCGTGCCGAACTTGGAGGAAAGCCAGCCGCCGCCCCAGATCCAGTGGGCCGCGGGGGCATAGACGATCAGGCCCCAAAGGGCGCAGAAGGCAACGACCCAGCCGAACCGGGCGCGATCGACCCAGGCACCAGCCATGAGCGCGGGCGTGATGAGCGCAAAGCACATCTGGAACAGGGCGAAGGCGCTTTCCGGAATGGTGGTGCCAGCCCGCACATTGCCGAGGTTCAGCAACATCCACGCGTTCCCGCTGCCAAGCCAGCCGCCGGAAACGTCGCCGAACGCGAGCGTGTAGCCAACCATTATCCACAGGACCGAGGCGAGCGCCGCAATGGCGCCGACCTGCACCAGAACCGCGAGAAAGCCCTTGGCCCGGACCAGACCGCCATAGAACAGCGTCAGTCCCGGCATCGCCATCATCAGCACGAACGCCGAGGACACCAGTATCCACGCGGTATCGCCGGTATCGGCTGCGTCCTCGACGGTAAGCAGATCAGCCTGCGCGTGGACCGCGACCGGCAGCAGCGCCAGACCCAGTGCAAGACCTGCCTTCATGACATTGCGCATCAATCGTTCTCTCCCCGGCAGCGGTCAGGCAGCTTGTGCACCCCGGCCATTTCCCACGGCGCGGCATTAGAGGAACAGGGCGCATCTCCACAAGATCAGGCAGACGCGGCACTTGTGCGAAAATGAACCGCAACGGGCGCTGCCAGCCTATACCAGCCCTTCGAGCACCTGATCGGGCGGGCGGTGTCCATCGGCCCAGAAGCGGATATTGGCCATAACCTTGTCGCCGGAGGCGAGCCTGCCCTCGAACGTGGCGCTGCCCATGTGCGGCAGGATCGCGACATTGTGATGGGCAAGCAGGCGCGGATCGACCTGCGGTTCATGTTCGAACACGTCGAGACCCGCGCCGCCGATCCGCCCTTCGACGAGCGCTTCGATCAGGGCTTCCTCCTCGACAAGCTGACCGCGCGCGGTGTTCACGAGATAGGCCTGCGGCTTCATCAGCGCGATGCGGCGGCGGTCGATGATATGATGCGTTTCGGCCGAGGCGGGGCAGTGCAGCGTGAGAATGTCGGATTCGGCCACCAGATCATCGAGATCGGGCACGAAGCGCGCGCCGAACATGGTTTCCAGCGCTTCGGGCAGACGGTGGCGGCTGTGGTAGGCGACATTCAGCCCGAAAGCCCGCGCGCGGTGCGCCACGGCCTGCCCGATCCGCCCCATGCCGAGAATGCCCAGCGTCTTGCCGGAAAGGCGGTGTCCCAGCATCGTCGACGGCGCCCAGCCTTCCCACTTGCCTGCCCGCAGAATGCGTCCGCCATGATTGAGACGGCGGCTGACCGAGATGATGAGCGCGATCGTCATGTCGGCGGTATCGTCGGTGAAGACCCCCGGCGTATTCGTCACGATGATCCTGCGGGCGCGGGCGGCGGCAAGATCGATATGTTCGGTGCCCGCGCCGAAATTGGCGATGAGGCCAAGCTGCGGTCCGGCACTGGCGATGAGATCGGCATCGATCCGGTCGGTGACGGTGGGCACCAGCACATGCCCTGTCTGCATCGCCTCGATCAGGGCATCGCGCGAGAGCGGCCGGTCTTCGGCATTGAACCGCGCATCGAACAGTTCGGCCATGCGCGCCTCGGTTTCGGGAAGAAGCTTGCGCGTGACGACCACGCGCGGCTTGCCTTCCACGCGGCGGGTCGGGCGATAATCGGCAGAACTGGGCATGGCGCAAAGCTAGGCGCGCTTGATGCGAACGGTCAAGCCGATGCATTGGGCTTTGCGGTGGACAGGCCGTGCATCCCGGTTGCCCTTTGCGCACAATTTTGCAACTTGCCCGGCATGAACGAGTCCCATCCGAACAAGGGCATGCACCGTAAGACCCCGCTTGGCGTGCTACTGTTTGCGGCGCTTTGCCTGGCGGCGGGGCTGCCCGCGATGCTTGCCTTCCCGGCGGCCCCGGTTTCAGCGCAGGGCACCGCCGACGAAGTGCCTTACTGGGCCTCGACCGCCAAGGACAAGGTCAACATGCGCGTGGGTCCGGGGCGTGAATACCGGATCAACTGGACATATGTGCGCAAGGGCGTGCCGCTTAAGGTGCTTCGCCTTATCGGCGGCTGGCGTCTGGTCGAAGACCCGGAGGGCGCGCGCGGATGGGTGCTTGCCCAGTTCCTGACGCGCGATCGCGCCGGGATCGTCAAGGGCGCGCCGGCGCCGATGTTCGAAAGGAAGGACGGATCGGGCCGCCTGTTGTGGCGGGCTGCGCCCGGCGTGATCGGCAGGATCGACACTTGCGCCGATGGCTGGTGCGCGTTCGATGTGGACGGGCGCAAGGGCTATGTCCGCGCCTCAAGCGTCTGGGGCGCGGACAAGCCTTAGTCCCGTTCAGCTTTCAGTGTCAGTCAGACGAGTTCGACCGCCAGCGCGGTTGCCTCGCCGCCGCCGATGCACAGGCTGGCGACGCCCCTGGCCTTGCCGTGCTTCTTCATGGCAGCCAGCAGCGTGGTGACGATGCGGGTGCCCGAAGCGCCGATCGGATGGCCCAGCGCGGTTGCGCCGCCGTTGACGTTGATCTTTTCGTGGCTGATGCCGAGATCATGCATCGCGAACATGGCGACGCAGGCGAAGGCTTCGTTCACTTCGAAAAGATCAACCTCGTCGATCGACCAGCCAGCCTTTTCCAGAACCTTGTTGATCGCGCCGACGGGGGCCGTGGTGAAGTCCTTCGGTTCCTGCGCATGGGCAGCAAGCGCGACAATGCGGGCGACGGGGCTGAGACCTGCCGCCTTTGCCACGCTTTCCCGCGTGAGGACCACGGCCGCCGCGCCGTCCGAGATGGAGGAGGATGTGGCGGCGGTGATGGTGCCGTCCTTCGCGAAGGCGGGCTTCAATGAAGGGATCTTGTCGGGGCGGCCCTTCGCCGGGGCCTCATCGGTATCGACGACCACCTCTCCGCTGCGGGTCCTGACCGTCACGGGCGCGATTTCATCAGCGAACGAGCCATCGGCCACGGCCGCCTGCGCGCGGCGGAGCGATTCGATGGCATAGGCATCCTGCTGTTCGCGCGTGAGCTGATAGGCGTTCGCAGTGTCCTGCGCGAAAGTGCCCATGGCGCGCCCGGCGTCGTAGGCATCCTCAAGCCCGTCGAGGAACATATGGTCGTAGGCGGTGTCATGGCCGATGCGCGCGCCCGAGCGATGCTTCTTGAGCAGGTATGGCGCGTTGGTCATCGATTCCATGCCGCCCGCCACGATCACGTCGACACTGCCCGCAGCGAGGGCCTCTGCACCCATGATGATCGTCTGCATGCCCGATCCGCAGACCTTGTTGACCGTGGTCGCCTCGACCGACTTGGGCAGGCCGGCCTTGATCGCGGCCTGACGGGCAGGGGCCTGGCCAAGACCTGCCGGAAGGACGCAGCCCATGTAGATGCGCTCGATGCTGTCAGGGGAAACGCCAGCCCGCTCGACCGCAGCCTTCACCGCGGTTGCACCAAGATCGGTTGCCGCAAGATCGGCAAGCGCGCCCTGCATCGAACCCATGGGCGTGCGGGCATAGGATAGGATGACGACGTGGTCTGCGGAGGAGAACTGTGCCATGGCTTGACGGCCTCTTGTTTTTCGGCCCCATATCGCGGGGCACCGGGTTGCGGCGTCCTATCTAGTGCTGCACCGCAGCGAAAGCAAATCGGGCAAAGGGCCCATGATGACAGAACTGACAGGCATCGCGGATGCGACGGTTACGCTCCTGCCGTTCTGGACGGTGGTTGCCGCGGCTGCGGTGCTGGGCGCCATCATCGGCAGTTTCGTGGGCGCGGTGCTGATCCGCCTGCCCATGGGCAGGTCGGTCGTCGTCGGGCGTTCCGCCTGCGATGGCTGTGGCCGCACGCTTTCGCTGTGGGAACTGGTCCCGGTGCTGTCGTTCGCCGTGCTGCGGGGTAAGTGCCGGACCTGCGATGCCCGCATCGGCGGCTGGCAGATTGCCTGCGAACTGGGCGGGGCGGGCGTGGCGGTGGGCGCGGTTGCCTTTGCGGCAGAGGGCGAGGTCCTGGCCGCGATGCTGCTGGGCTGGCAGCTTCTTCTGCTCGGTCTGCTGGATCTCAGGCACCTGTGGCTGCCGCGCATGCTGACAGGACTGCTGGCGTTGAGCGGCCTTGCGGTTGCCGGCGCACGCGCCTGGGCCGCACAGGGCACCGGATCAGCGCAGGGCACGGGGCCGCTGGTGCAGGCTGCCGCAGGCGGGATACTCGGCTTTGCGTTTCTCTGGCTGATCGCCCGTGCCTATGAACGGGTGCGCGGGCGGACCGGCATGGGGGCAGGCGATCCGCCGTTGCTGGGCGCGATCGGCCTGTGGCTGGGGCCGCTGGGCGTGGTCCAGACCATGCTGGGGGCAAGCGTGGCGGGGCTGCTTGCGGCTATTGTCATGCTTGTCAGCAGACGTAGTATCGCATCTGACACGGCCCTGCCGCTGGGCACATGCCTTGCCGTTACGGCATGGCCGCTGTTCCTGATGCAAGGGGCGGGATAACGCGATTCGCCGGGGGAGAGGTAGATGTTCAAGGAAACCAGCCGCGACGATATGGCCGAGGTTCTGCACCGTCAGCGCACGGCCTTCACTGCTGCACGGCCGGAGCCGCTGTCGGTCAGGCATGACCGGCTGGAACGCTGCGCCCGGATGATGCTTGAGCACGGCGAGGCTTTTGCCAGAACGATGAACGCCGATTTCGGCCACCGCAGCCATGAACAGTCGATGCTGACAGACATCATGCCCTCGCTCAGCCTCATCCGCTATTCGCAGAAGCGGATGAAGGCGTGGGCAAGGCCCGAAAGGCGCCATGTGAACTTTCCGCTGGGCCTGCTGGGGGCAAGGGCCGAGGTGCGTTATGAACCCAAGGGAGTGATCGGGATCGTCGCGCCGTGGAACTTCCCGGTGGGGCTGACCATGGGGCCGCTGGCGCAGGCATTCGCCGCCGGAAACCGCGCGATGGTCAAGCCGAGCGAGTTCACCGAGCGCACCTCCGAACTCATGGCCGAACTGTTCCCCAGGTTCTTTGGCGCGGATGAAGTGGCCGTGGTGCTGGGCGGGCCGCAGACCGGGCAGGACTTCTGTTCGCTGCCGTTCGATCACCTCCTGTTCACCGGGGCAACATCGATCGGCAGGCACGTGCTTCATGCCGCGGCCGACAACCTTGTGCCGGTCACGCTGGAACTGGGCGGGAAATCGCCCACGGTGCTGGGCCGCAGCGCGGATGTGGCGCGGGCAGCGGAACGCATCGCGCTGGGCAAGATGATGAATGCCGGGCAGATCTGCCTTGCCCCCGATTACATGCTGGTGCCGGAGGACATGGAAGGCAAGGCCATCGGCGCGGTGCAGGAAAGCGTCGCCCGCATGTATCCCACCCTGCTGGCGAACGACGACTACACCTCGGTCATCAATCGCCGTCATCGTGACCGCCTGACCGGGCTGGTCGAGGATGCCGTGGCCAAGGGCGCCGAAGCCATCGTGGTCAATCCCGGCAACGAGAACTTCGAGGGATCGAACGGCAACAAGCTGCCCCTGACCATCCTGCGCAACGTGAACGACGACATGAAGGTGATGCAGGACGAGATCTTCGGGCCGGTCCTGCCGGTCAAGACCTACCGTGCGATCGATGAGGCGATCGACTATATCAACGCCCACGACCGGCCGCTGGGGCTTTACTACTTCGGCGAGGACGAGGCCGAGCGCGAGCGCGTGCTGACCCGGACCATTTCGGGCGGGGTGACGGTCAACGATGTTATTTTTCATGTCTCGGCCGATGACCTGCCGTTCGGCGGCGTGGGGCCATCGGGCATGGGCAGCTACCACGGTATCGAAGGTTTCCGCACATTCAGCCACGCGCGTTCGGTCTATCGTCAGCCGAAGCTCGATCTGGCCCGGATTGCGGGCCTCAAGCCGCCTTATGGCGCGGCCACGCAGCGCACGCTGAAGATGCAGCTGAAATAGGGCGATGCACGGGGCGCGGTGCTTGGCATGAACCGCGCCGCCGCTGTGCGAGCCTCCGGAAAAGGGCGGTCAAATCGGCCCATAGTGCAGTGCACACCACTTGCGCGATGGCGATGTCGGGACTAGGGCGCAGGCGATACCAGCAGCTACGCGAGTCAGCCCTTTGGTCGACCAGTCTTCATACTTGGCTCAATATCTGCCGATCCTCATTTTCCTTGGGATCGCTCTGGCACTGTCCATCGCATTCGTCTTTCTGCCGATGGGGGTGGCCCGCCTGACCGGGGCGCACAACCCCACCGCCGAAAAGCTGAGCGAGTATGAATGCGGCTTCCCCGCCTTCGAGGATCCGCGCAGCCAGTTTGACGTGCGCTTCTACCTCGTGGCGATCCTGTTCATCATCTTCGACCTTGAAGCCGCGTTCCTGTTCCCCTGGGCGGTGAGCCTTGGCGCAACGGGCTGGGCAGGCTGGACCACCATGATGATCTTCCTCGCAGAGCTGATTATCGGCTTCATCTACGCCTGGAAGAAGGGCGCGCTGGATTGGGAATGAGCAACATGGCCACCACTTCTTCTCCGCTCGTGCCATCCGCGCAGGGGGCAATCACCGCGCCGGATCAGGCATTCTTCGACAGCCTCAACGCCGAAGTCAGCGACAAGGGCTTTCTCGTCACTTCCACCGAGGAACTGTTCCAGTGGGCGCGCACCGGCTCGCTGTGGTGGATGACCTTCGGTCTGGCCTGCTGTGCGGTGGAGATGATCCACGTGAACATGCCGCGCTACGACATGGAGCGGTTCGGTGTCGCGCCGCGCGCCTCCCCGCGCCAGTCGGACGTGATGATCGTGGCCGGAACGCTGTGCAACAAGATGGCGCCTGCCCTGCGCAAGGTCTATGACCAGATGTCGGACCCCAAGTATGTGATCTCGATGGGGTCGTGCGCCAACGGCGGCGGCTATTACCACTACAGCTATTCGGTGGTGCGCGGCTGCGACCGTATCGTGCCCGTGGACATCTATGTTCCCGGTTGCCCGCCGACTGCCGAGGCACTGCTCTATGGCGTGATGCAGCTTCAGCGGAAAATCCGCCGCGTCGGCACGATCGAGCGCTGAGGGAGCAACGGCAATGACGGTTTTCCATTCCGCGCCGCGCTGGTCGTCGAACGAAGGCGTCCGCGATGCTCTGGCGGCAGCGCTGGGCGACATGCTCCTGTCCTCGCACGAGGCCAATGGCGAAATCCTGCTGACGGTCGTCCGCGACCGGATCGAGGATGCGCTGCGCCTTCTGCGCGACAACCACGAATACCAGCAGCTCATGGACATCGTCGGGGTCGACTATCCCCAGCGGCCGGAGCGATTCGAGGTTTGCTACTGCCTGCTTTCGGTCACGAAGAACCACCGCGTGATCGTGAAGGTTTCGACCGACGAAGCCAGCCCGGTGCCGACCGTGACCACGCTGTGGCCCAATGCCGGATGGTATGAGCGTGAGGTTTACGACATGTTCGGCGTGCTCTTTGCGGGCAATCCCGATCTGCGGCGCATCCTGACCGATTACGGCTTCCAGGGGCATCCGTTCCGCAAGGACTTCCCGCTGACGGGATACGTCGAACTGCGCTATTCCGAAGAGGACAAGCGCGTCGTCTATGAACCCGTGCAGCTTGCACAGGACCTGCGCCAGTTCGACTTCATGAGCCCGTGGGAAGGAGCAGACTACGTGCTGCCCGGAGACGAGAAGGCGGAAGGAGCGAAGGCATGAGCCTTTCGTTGGAACAGTCGCCAACCACCGGCGACGAGGTCATCACCAACTATACGATCAACTTCGGCCCGCAGCACCCTGCTGCACACGGCGTGCTGCGCATGGTGATGGAGCTTGACGGCGAAATCATCGAACGCATCGACCCGCATGTCGGCCTGCTGCATCGCGGCACCGAGAAGCTGATCGAGCACAAGACCTATCTTCAGGCGCTGCCCTACTTCGACCGGCTCGATTACTGCTCGCCGCTCGGCATGGAGCACTCCTATGTGCTCGCGGTCGAGAAGCTGCTGAACATCGAGGTTCCGCTGCGCGCCCAGTATCTGCGCGTGCTCTTTGCCGAGCTGACCCGCATCTGCAACCACATGCTCAACCTCGGCAGCCACGTCATGGACGTGGGCGCGATGACGCCGAACCTGTGGCTGTTCGAAATCCGCGAGGACTGCCTCAACTTCTTCGAGCGGGCATCGGGCGCGCGCATGCATTCGGCATGGTTCCGCCCCGGCGGCGTGCACCAGGACGTTCCGCTCAAGCTGCTGACCGACATGGCGGACTGGATCGACGAGCGCCTGTTCCCGCTGTTCGAGGATGCGATGAGCCTTGTCGTCGACAACCGCATCTTCAAGCAGCGCAACGTCGACATTGCCGTGGTTTCCAAGGAAGACGCGCTGCGCTGGGGCTTTTCCGGCCCGATGATCCGTGGCTCCGGCATTCCGTGGGACTTGCGCAAGAGCCAGCCCTACGATGTCTATGACCGCATGGAGTTCGACATTCCCGTCGGAACCAGCGGCGACTGCTATGATCGCTTCATGGTCCGCGTGGAAGAAGTGCGCCAGTCGGCCCGCATCATGCGCCAGTGCATCGCCCAGATGCCCGAAGGCCCGATTGCCAGCACCGACCGCAAGGTGGTGCCGCCCAAGCGCGGCGAGATGAAGCAGTCGATGGAAGCGCTGATCCATCACTTCAAGCTCTACACCGAAGGCTTCCACGTTCCGGCGGGCGAAGTCTATGTGGCCACCGAAAGCCCCAAGGGCGAATTCGGCGTCTATCTGGTCTCGGACGGAAGCAACAAGCCATACCGCTGCAAGATCCGCCCGACCGCGTTTTCGCACCTCCAGGCGATGGACTTCATGTGCAAGGGCCACATGCTGCCCGATGCCACCGCCATCCTCGGCGCGATCGACGTGGTCTTCGGGGAGTGCGACCGGTGAGCCATCTCGAAACGGCCAAGGCCATGATCGCTGCCTACAACGCACAGGACGTGGATACCTACGTTTCCTACATGACCGAGGATGCCTGCGAGGCGAACTATCGCGGGGATGTGGTGCGCGGGGGCAAGGAAGGCACGCGCGCAGGGCTTGCCGCCGCGTTCGCGCGCTGGCCGCAGAACCGTGCCGAGATCGTCGAGGCGCAGGCCATCGGCAACTACGTGCTGATGCGCGAGCATGTGACACGCGGCCCCGCGACCGACGGTTCGCCGCTGGTCGAACCGTTCGACGTGATCGCAGTCTATTCTTTCGAGGGCGACAAGTGCTCTCGGGTGGAGTTCATTCGCTAATGGCTGATCGCTACATCGAACCTGACAGCCCCGAACTGCGGGCGCGTTGGGGCAATTTTGCCTGGACGGCGGAAAACGCCGAAAAGGCAAAGCAGATCGTTGCGCGCTATCCCGAAGGGCGGCAGCGCTCGGCGGTGATGCCGCTGCTGGATCTGGCGCAGCGCCAGGTGGGCGCGGAGCTGAACACGCAAGGCTGGCTGCCGATTCCGGTGATGGAATACGTGGCGAACTATCTCGACATGCCGGTGATCCGCGTGGTCGAGGTGGCGACGTTCTACACCATGTACAACATCGCGCCGATCGGCCGCTTCCACGTTCAGGTCTGCGGCACCACGCCGTGCATGCTGCGCGGGTCGGACGACATCATGGCCGCCTGCAAGGCCAAGGGCCTCAAGAAGGGCCATACCACGCCAGACGGGATGTTCACGCTGACCGAAGTCGAATGCATGGGCAACTGCGCCTCGGCCCCGATGGTGCAGATCAACGACGACAACTACGAAGACCTCACGCCTGCCGACATGGAGCGCATTCTCGACGAACTGGCCGCAGGCAGGCAGCCCAAGACCGGCACGCAGCTTCCCGGCCGGCACACGGTCGAACCGGCAGGCGCGCTCAGCACGTTGACCGCCATGGTCAACGAGAACCACGATTACCGGGGGGAGTGGTAAGCCATGGCTCTCGCTGACAAGGATCGCATCTTCACCAATCTCTACGGCTTCCAGCCGTGGAACCTCGCCGCTGCGCGTGCACGCGGGGATTGGGACAACACCAAGGCCCTCATGGAGCGCGGGCAGGACGCGATCATCGAGGAAATCAAGGCAAGCGGATTGCGCGGCCGTGGCGGTGCGGGCTTCCCCACCGGCATGAAATGGTCGTTCATGCCCAAGGAATCGAAGGACGGCCGTCCGTCTTTCCTCGTCATCAACGCCGACGAATCCGAACCCGGTTCGTGCAAGGACCGCGAGATCATCCGCCACGATCCGCACAAGCTGATCGAAGGCGCGCTGGTGGCGGGCTATGCGATGCGTGCGCGCGCTGCCTACATCTACATTCGTGGCGAGTATATCCGCGAGGCCGAGACGCTGTTTGCGGCCGTGCAGGAAGCCTATGATGCGGGCCTGATCGGCAAGAACGCCTGCGGTTCGGGCTACGACTTCGACGTCTTCGTCCATCGCGGTGCAGGCGCCTACATCTGCGGCGAAGAGACCGCGATGATCGAGAGCCTCGAAGGCAAGAAGGGCCAGCCCCGCCTCAAGCCGCCATTCCCGGCAGGCGCGGGTCTCTATGGCTGCCCAACCACGGTCAACAACGTGGAATCGATAGCGGTTGCCCCCACGATCCTGCGTCGCGGGGCTTCGTGGTTCTCCTCGTTCGGGCGCGAGAACAACAAGGGCACCAAGCTCTTCCAGATCAGCGGGCACGTGAACCGGCCCTGCGTGGTCGAGGAAGAGATGAGCATCCCGTTCAGCGAACTAATCGAGAAGCACTGCGGCGGCATTCGTGGCGGCAAGGACAACCTGCTTGCCGTGATCCCCGGCGGTTCGTCGGTTCCGCTGGTTCCTGCTGCCGAAATCTGGGACGCGCCCATGGACTTCGACGGTCTGCGCGCGCTGGGTTCGGGCCTTGGCACGGCCGCCGTCATCGTCATGGACAAATCCACCGACATCGTCCGCGCGATCAGCCGCCTTTCCTACTTCTACAAGCATGAAAGCTGCGGCCAGTGCACGCCATGCCGCGAGGGCACCGGCTGGATGTGGCGCGTGATGGAGCGCCTGCGCACGGGCGATGCAGAGGTCGAGGAAATCGACATGCTGTTCAACGTGACCAAGCAGGTCGAAGGCCACACGATCTGTGCCCTTGGTGATGCGGCCGCATGGCCGATCCAGGGCCTGATCCGCCACTTCCGCCCAGAGATCGAACGTCGCATCGCCGAACGAGCGGGCGATGTCCGGGAGGCAGCAGAATAATGCCCAAGGTCAAAGTCGACGGCGTAGAACTCGAAGTCCCCGCAGGCGCGACTGTCCTGCAGGCGTGCGAGCTGGCCGGCAAGGAAATCCCGCGCTTCTGCTATCACGAGCGGCTGAGCATTGCCGGCAACTGCCGCATGTGCCTTGTCGAAGTGAAACCGGGGCCGCCGAAGCCGCAGGCCTCCTGCGCGCTGCCCGCCAGCGAAGGCCAGGAAATCCGCACCGACAGCGAGATGGTCAAGAAGGCGCGGGAAGGGGTGATGGAGTTCCTCCTCATCAACCACCCGCTCGACTGCCCGATCTGCGATCAGGGCGGCGAGTGCGATCTTCAGGATCAGGCGGTTGCCTATGGCCGCGGCACGTCGCGCTATCACGAGAACAAGCGCGCCGTGACCGAGAAGTATATGGGGCCGCTCATCAAGACGGTGATGACGCGCTGCATCCACTGCACCCGCTGCGTGCGCTTCAGCGAGGAAGTGGCGGGCGTGGACGAGATCGGCGCGCTCTATCGCGGCGAGGCCATGCAGATTTCCACCTACCTGGAAAAGGCGGCCACGCACGAACTGTCGGCCAACGTGATCGACCTGTGCCCGGTCGGCGCGCTGACCAGCCGCCCCTATGCGTTCGAAGCGCGTCCGTGGGAGCTGAAGAAGACGCTGTCGATCGACGTTTCGGATGCCCTCGGTTCGAACATCCGGCTCGACAGCCGGGGCCGCGAAGTGCTGCGCATCCTGCCGCGCGTCAACGACGACGTGAACGAGGAATGGCTGTCCGACCGTGGCCGCTACATGGTTGACGGTCTGACCCGCCGCCGTCTCGACAAGCCGTGGCTGCGCCGTGATGGCAAACTGGTCGCGGCCACGTGGGCCGAGGCGTTCGAAGCGGTTGCCAGTATCAATCCCGGCGCGTCAGTCGCGGTGATCGCGGGCGATCTCGTCGATTGCGAGACGATGTTTGCGGCGAAGAAGCTGGCGGCAGCGCTGGGTTCGACGCTGCTTGAGGGCCGCCAGACCGGATTGGCCTATGACACGTCGAACCTTGCGGCGGTGAACTTCAACAGCGGCATTGCCGGGATCGAGGATGCAGACGCCGTGCTGATCGTGGGATCGATGATCCGCGATGAAGCGCCGCTGCTCAACCCGCGGCTGCGCAAGGCCGTGAAGAAGGGCGCAAAGGTCTTCATCATCGGCCCGCAGTGGGATCCGACCTATCCGGCGACCTTCCTTGGCAATGATCTGGGCGTGCTGAACGATCTGCCTGCCGCAGTGCGCGAGGCGTTCGCCGCTGCGCAGAAGCCTGCGATCATTCTGGGCGGCGCGGCGCTGGGCAAGGGCGCCCTTGGCGCAGGTCTGGCCTTCGCGGCGCAATTCAACCTCGTTCGTGAGGGCTGGAACGGCTTCAACGTGCTCCACATGGCGGCAAGCCGAATGGGCGGGCTGATGCTGGGCTATGCACAGGTCGGCGGCCTTGCCGACCTGGTCTCAGCCAAGCCGAAGATGGTCATCTCGCTTGGTGCGGATGAAGTGGATTTCACGAAGTTTGCCGGCTCCATGATCGTCCATATCGGCCATCACGGCGACAAGGCGGCACATGCTGCCGACGTGATCCTGCCTGCCGCCGCGTTCAGCGAGAAGGACGGCACTTACGTCAACACCGAAGGCCGTGTGCAGTATGCCGAGAAGGCCGTGTTCGCGCCCGGTGACGCTCGCGAGGACTGGACGATCCTGCGCGCTATGGCCGATGCGCTGGGTGTTTCGGTCGGCTTCGACAGCTTCGAGGAGCTTCGTGCGGCGATGGTTGCCGAAGTTCCGGCGCTCGGCGTCGAAGGTCTGGCTGATTACGGGCCGTTGCCCGAAGCACCTTCGGATGCAAAGGCCGAAGGCGTGATCGTGGGCTACCCGATCAAGGATCGTTACCTTACCAACGCCATCGCCCGTTCCAGCCCGACGCTGCAACGCTGCTCGGCGGAACTGCTCCACGGTGAAAGCTTCGCGGAGGCCGCGGAATGACCGAGTTCTTCATGGGTCTTGGCCTCTCGTACGAGTGGGCCTGGGGCATTGCCACCATTTGCGGGATCCTGCTGATCGCGTTTCCGCTGATGCTGGGCGTTGCCATGATCATCTATGCCGACCGCAAGATCTGGGCGGCCATGGCGCTGCGCAAGGGGCCGAACGTGGTGGGGCCGATCGGCCTGCTCCAGTCGTTCGCCGATGGTCTCAAGGTTTTCCTCCAGGAAACCATCATTCCCTCGGCCGCGAACAAGGGGCTGTTCCTGATCGCGCCGATCATCACCTTCACCGTCGCGCTGATGGCCTGGGCGGTGATCCCGTTCAATTCGGGCGCGGTGCTTGCCGATATCAACGTCGGCCTGCTCTATGTCCTCGCGATTTCGTCGCTGGGCGTTTACGGCGTGGTGATTGCAGGCTGGTCGTCCAACTCGAAGTATCCCTTCTTTTCGGCGATGCGCGCATCGGCGCAGATGATTTCCTATGAAGTCTCCATCGGCTTCATTCTCGTCACGGTCGTGCTCTGGGCGGGCACGTTCAACCTCAACGACATCGTCAAGGCGCAGCAGGGCCATGGCCTTGGACTGGTCAACGGGTTCTGGTTCAACCCGCTGCTCTTCCCGATGTGGGTGATGTTCCTGATTTCGGCGCTGGCCGAAACAGCGCGCGCGCCGTTCGACCTGACCGAGGCGGAAAGCGAACTGGTGGCAGGCTATCAGACCGAATATTCGTCGATGGCCTTCGCGCTCTACTGGCTTGGCGAATATGCCAACGTGCTGCTG
>JBKBKD010000012.1:0-86105 GCA_046294595.1 Novosphingobium sp. | reverse complement strand
GTGCATTCCAACAAGCCCGAAACGATGAAGGAAACCTCGCTCAGGCTTTACGACATGGCCCGCGCGCTGATTGCCAAGCGCCATGCCGAGCCGCAGGATCCGGCCATCGATCCGACCAGCGCACTGCTGGAGGCGCGCCACGAGGGCAAGCCCCTGCCCGACGACCTGCTGGTGGGCACGGTGCGGCAGGTGCTGGTGGTGGGCATGGTGGCGCCGATGGTGATGATCGGCAACATCTGCGTGCACCTTTCGCGCGATCAGGCACTGCAGCAGCAGCTTCGGGCCGACCCGTCGCTGATTCCTGCGGCGGTCGAGGAGTTCCTGCGGCTCTACACGCCCTATCGCGGCTTTGCCCGCACGGCGGTGTGCGATGTGGAGATGCGCGGGCGCACGATCCCTGCCGGAGAGGCGATTGCGCTGATCTATGCCTCGGCCAACCGCGACGAGGAGATCTTCCCGGAGCCGGACCGGTTCATCCTCGACCGGCCCAACATTGCCCAGCATCTCGCCTTCGGGCGCGGGCCGCACAATTGCCCCGGCGTGCATCTGGGCCGGATGCAACTGCGCGTGGCGCTGGAGGAGATCCTTGCCGCCACGGCCGGGTTCGACCTTGCCGGCCCCGTCAGCGTCAGCCGCTGGCCCGAAGTGGGCGCGCTTTCGGTGCCGCTGCGCTTTGCCTGAGGGCAGGCCGGGTTTGCGCGGGATGCAACCGGCCCCTTGCAGCCGATTGCATCGGCGCATCCGGAAGGGCTAGCATCCGCCGGATGACCAAGCCCCCGCCGCCCAGCCCCGATACGCTTGCCGGAAAGGCGCCGACGCTTGACGATGTGGCCGCGCGCGCCGGCGTTTCCACCGCCACGGTGAGCCGGTATGTGAACAATCCCGCCGTGGTGGCCAAGGCCACCGCCGAACGCATCCGCGCCGCGATTGCCGCCACGGGCTATATCCCCAATCTGCTGGCGGGCGGGCTGGCATCGAGCCGTTCGCGGATGGTGGCGGTGCTGATCCCCTACCTTACCGATTCGATCTTCAACGATACGATGCAGGCCATGGTGGAAGAGCTTTCCGCCGCAGGCATCACGGTGATGATGGGCCTGACCGGGGTTTCGGAGGCACGCACCGAAGACCTGATCCGCGCCGCGCTGAGCCGGAGGGTGGACGCCATCATCTTTACCGGGCCGATGACCGCGCAGGTGGAAGCCATGGTACGGCGATCGCCTGCCCTGTTCATCCAGGTGTGGGAACTGCCCGATGATCCCATCGGCATCGCGGTGGGCTTTTCGCACCATGCCGCCGGGCGCGACATTGCCCGCTTTGTCATGCAGCGCGGCTATCGCAGGCCGCATCTGGTAACGGCCAAGGGCGCGCGCGCGCAGATGCGGCGTGCGGGCTTTGTCGAGGAATGGACGCGCGCAGGCAGCGGCGCCATCAGCGAATCGGATGTGGAAGTGCCTTCGCGCTTCGGCCACGCGCGGCGCATCTTTGCCGAGATCCGGCGCCTGCCCGAACTGCCCGATGTGGTGGTGTGCGGGTCCGACTATCTGGCGCAGGGCGTGATCGTGGAAGCGCTGGCCGCCGGGCTGCGCGTGCCGGACAACATTGCCGTGATCGGTTTCGGCAACAGTTCGATCGCGGGCGAGATGCGGCCCACGATCACCTCGGTGGAGGTGGACGGGGCGCGCATCGCCCGCGAGGCGATTGCCGCCATCCGCCGCCACTGCGCGCAGGAACCGCTGGCCGAACGCTGGATCGACGTGGGCTTCCGGCTGGTCGCCCGCGAGAGCGCCTGAGCCGGGCCGCGCCCGCTGCGGTTCAGAAGGGGATTTCGGCGCCGTCCCATGCAAGGCATTTGCCGCTGTCGGCTGGAGAAAGGCGGCCGATCACATCCAGCAGGCAGGTGGCGGAGTGTTCGCTCGTGAACAGCCTATCGGGCGCGACACCGCGCTGGAAGGGGCGGGACAGCGGGGTATCGACCGTGCCGGGGTGCAGCGTCACCACCACGGCGGCGGGATGGACGCGCCCCATCTCTATCGCGAAGTTGCGCACCAGCATGTTGAGCGCGGCCTTGGACGCGCGGTAGGAATGCCAGCCCCCCAGCCGGTTGTCGGAAATCGAGCCGACGCGCGCCGAAATGGCGGCGAAGACCGGCCGTTCCGCCCGGCGCAGCAGGGGCAGCACATGCTTGCCGACAAGCGCGGGGCCGATGGCGTTGATCGCGAAGAGTTCGGCCATGGCATCGGCGCCGAGGCCGCGCCACGACTTTTCCGGCCCTTCGCCGTTGGCCCGCGTGAGGCGGCCGGTGGCCACGATCACCATGTCGAGCCGCTCGCCCAGCCCTGCGCAGGCCGCCGCGATCGAGGCTTCATCGGTCAGATCGAAGCGGTGCGGGATGACCTTGTCTGCCGGGGCAAGCGCGCGCCGGGCAAGCGCGTGGACCTGCGCCACGTCATCGCGCGCGGCCAGCAGCCGGGTGAAGGCCGCGCCAAGGCCCCCGCTGGCGCCGAACACGGCGCAGCGCAGGCCGTCGTTCCGTGTGGTCGTTGAGTCCATGCTGCCGTTCGTGGAGCGTGGCGGGCGTTCCGTCGATACGGACGAAGGCGCTGCGCTGTGTTGCGAGTATAAGACAGGTTGCGCCAGCGCGCGCGAGACACCATGTTGCCCGCTGATCCCAGTCGGGCTGAGCCCAAGTTGAAAGTTCGATGCCGATGGCTTCCACTCCCGCCGAAACCGCCACGATGAGCCCGATCACCCTGACCCCGCCCGATCCGGTGCCGGTGGTGGCGCCCGCCCAGGCCGCCGGGCTGGTGCCGGTTTCCGAAGAGAACCGCAGCAAGCTGGAAGCCAAGGTCGATGCCTTCGTGGCCGATCTGATCGCGGTTGACGCGCAAAGCCCGGAGTTCGGCCGCAAGGTCGATCAGCTCACCAACATGGGGCGCAAGGAAATTGCGGCGGCAGCAGGCATGTCGAACCGGTTTCTGGACCGGCCGGTGCGCGCGATGGACAAGGACAACGGCGTAGGGGCCGATCTGGCCGAACTGCGCCGCACGATCGAGGATCTGGACCCCGGCAAGCAGGGCAAGCTTTCCACCGGGCGCAAGTTTCTGGGGATCATCCCCTTCGGCAACAGCCTGAAGCGCTATTTCGACAGCTACACCTCGGCGCAGGGGCACATCAAGGCGATCCTCGACCGGCTGTCATCGGGCAAGGACGAGCTGCTGATGGACAATGCCGCGATCGATGTGGAGCGGCAGAAGCTGTGGGAAGCGATGGGCAATCTGGAGCAGATGATCCACATTTCCCGCACGCTGGACGCAAGGCTCGAAGAGGCGGCCGCCGATCTGGATGCCACCGATCCGGCCAAGGCCAAGGCGATCCGCGAATCTGCGCTGTTCTATACCCGCCAGCGCACGCAGGATCTGCTGACGCAGATGGCGGTGACGGTGCAGGGCTATCTCGCGCTCGATCTGGTCAAGAAGAACAATGTCGAACTGGTCAAGGGCGTGGACCGGGCCAGCACCACTACGGTGGCGGCGCTACGCACCGCCGTGACGGTGGCGCAGGCGATGACCAACCAGCGGCTGGTCTTGCAGCAGATCACCGCGCTCAACACCACGACCGCGAACATGATCGATTCCACCGGGAAGCTCCTGCGCGAGCAGACCGGCAAGATCCACGAGATGGCGGCATCGAGCACGATCCCGCTGGAAACGCTCCAGCGCGCGTTCCAGAACATCTACGACACGATGGACACGATCGACACCTTCAAGCTGAAGGCGCTGGATGCGATGAAGCAGACGGTGGACACGCTTTCGGGCGAGGTGGAGAAGTCGAAAGGCTATATCGCGCGGGCCGAAGGCGCTGCGCAGGGCGGCAGCGGGCAGGATGCCGCATCGCCGCTGCTGACGCTGGAGGGCTGAGCCGCCGATGCCATCTTCCCCGGCACACGAAAGCGACCGGATCATCGCCTCGGCGCGCCAGTCGCTGGTAAACAACCGCGCCGGTGGCCGCCGCAGCATCGGCCGCCGTTCGGCCGAGATGAAGCGCCAGCACTTTGCCCGCAAGGCCGCGCGCATGGCCATGGCGGTGGCGGTGCTGCTGGCAGGCGCAATGGTGGCGGGGCTGGTGCTGGACGGCATCGGCCTGACCGGGGTGATGGTGCTGGGCCTGGCGATCGTTGCGGCGCTGTGGTTCTTCGGCACTTATCCGAAGATGAAGGTGCCCGATCTGGCTGCGCTCAACACCGGTGACGTGCGCACCATGGTGGGCCGGACCGAACTGTGGCTTGAGGCGCAGCGCCCGGCCTTGCCCGCGCCCGCGGTGCAGCTGGTTGACCGGATCGGCGTGCAGCTTGACGGGCTGGGCGTGCAACTGGAAGGCATCGACCCGGCAGAGCCTGCGGTGGCCGAAGTGCGCAAGCTGGTGGGCGAACATCTGCCCGGCATGGTCGAAAGCTGGCGCAAGATCCCCGCGCACTTGCGGCGCGAGGAGCGCGGCGGGCGCAATGCCGATCAGCAGCTGGCCGACGGCCTTGGCAAGATCAGCGCCGAGATCGACGCGATAACGCGCCAGCTTGCTGCGGGCGATCTTGACGCCCTTGCCGTGCGCGGGCGGTTTCTTGAGTATCGTTACGGCGACGGGCCGGAAGCCGGAACGGATGCCGCGCCCCGGATCGAAGCACCGAAGGCGAGCTGATGCGCATTGCCATTCCCCATTCGCTCGATCGGGACGAGGCGCGAAGGCGCCTGCGCGAAAAGGCCGCGCAGGCTGCCGAAAAGGCCGATGGCATGGCCAGCGTGACCACGACCTTCGCCGATGACGATCACATGGTGATGCGCGTTTCCGCCATGGGTTATACCCTTGATTGCGGGGTGGAACTGGGCGAGGCGGAACTGGTGGTGGAGGTCGATCTTCCGGCCAGCCTCGGCTTTGCGCGCCGCATGATCGAGGGCGTGATCCGCGAAAAGAGCGGCAAGCTGCTTTCCTGAACCGTCAGATCTTGCGTTCGAGTTCGAGCAGTTCCTGCGGCAGGCGCAGCGAGCTGGCGGCGATGCGCGTTTCCAGCAGCAGATAGACGAGCGCCATCATGAGCATGGCAATGGCGAGCGAGAAGGTCAGCCCGGTGAGGTTGCCCGTTTCCAGATCGGTCAGCTCGCCCACGAAGAGCGAGGCCACCGTCACGCCGATGGCCAGCCCCGAAATGACCAGCAGCAGCAGCGCGCGGCCGATGAGATGGATGCGCCGGTCGACATAGCGCAGCTCGATCACCACCATGTCGTGTTCCCGGCCGGTGGTCTGGCCGTGCTGGCCTTGCAGCGTGCGGGACCGGTCCACGATGCGGCCGAGGCGGGTGGTGAGGATGTTCATGATGTTGCCGATGGCGACAAGCACGAAAACGGGGGCCAGCGCGAGCTGGATGGTCTGGGCAATCACGCCGGTGTGAACAGGGATCATGCACGTCCTTCAAGGGGCTGTGGCAATGCCCTGCCATGGACCGGGCGGGTGCTGCAAGCCGGATACGTCTGCGGCATGAAACGGCGGTTGCAACGCCGCCCTGCGGCAAGATCGGGTTGCCAAGGCGTGATCTTCGACACGATAGGCTGTCGTATCGGCATAAGCTGTGACACTTGATCGGAATCGGTTGAAGGAGGGGAGTAATGGCAAGCCTGGCACCATCGTCGCAGGGCATCGTCCCTGCCGCGGCAGCCGCCGCCAATCCGGCCGCGGTGCGAACGCGGCTTCTGGCCATCGATGCGCTGCGCGGGCTGGTGATGCTGTTCATGCTCGTCGATCATGTGCGCGAGACCTTTTTCCTGCACTTGCAGGTGAGCGACCCGGTGGACGCCAACACGACCGATCCGGGGCTGTTCTTCACGCGCCTGCTTTCCACCTTCTGCGCGCCCACATTCGTCGCGCTAACGGGGCTTTCGGCCTGGCTCTACGGCCAGTCGCACACGAAGAAGGAGGTAAGCGAGTTCCTGCTCAAGCGGGGGCTGTTCCTGATCCTGCTTGAACTGACGGTGATCTGCCTTGCCTGGCCGACGCAGACCTTCGCCTTTCCGCCAGCGCGGTTCTGGTTGCAGGTGATCTGGGCTATCGGCATCTCGATGGTGGCGCTTTCGGCGCTGATCCATCTGCCGCGCACGATGCAGTTTGCCCTGGGGCTGGCGATCGTGTGCCTGCACAACCTGCTGGACGGCATCGTCCTGACGCCCGGCGACAGCGGCTATGCGCTCTGGGCGGTGCTGCATCAGCGCTCGGTGATCGATCTGGGCATGGGGCTTACGGCCAAGACCACCTATCCCGTCCTGCCGTGGATCGGAGTGATCCTGCTGGGCTATGCCTGCGGCCCGTGGTTTGCGAGGGGCAGCGACCCGGCGCGGCGGCTGCGCAGGCTCGTCATGCTGGGTGCCGGCATGATCGCGGCCTTCGTGCTGATCCGCTATGCCAATGTCTATGGCGACAAGCCGTGGTTCGTTGCCGAAAGCCAGCTGCGCACGGTGATGAGCTTCCTTGCGCTGACCAAGTATCCGCCTTCGCTGCTGTTCCTGCTGCCCACGGTGGGAACGGGCGTGCTGCTGCTGGCCCTGTTCGAGAAGTATCAGGACAGCGCCATCCTGCCGCATCTGGCCTATCTGGGCGGCGCGCCGATGTTCTTCTACATCCTGCATCTCTACGTGCTGAAGGGCATCTACCATGTCGCGCTGGCGCTCTACGGCCCGGTCAAGGGCACCGTGTTCGGCGTGGACAACCTTTCGACGGTGTGGATCTGGGTCTTCGTGCTGATCCTGCCGCTCTACTTTCCGACCCGCTGGTTTGCCGGGCTGAAGCAGCGGCGCAAGGATATCTGGTGGCTCAAGTATCTGTGAGCGGCACGTTGCCGGACCTGCCGCAGCGGCGGGTGCGAACACGAGGGCCGGTCCGGCAAATGCGCTGGACCGGCCCTTTTTTCATGCATCAGGCGCAGCGTGCCAGCGCCTTGGGCAAAAGCGGCGAGGGCCATGCCGGCAGGTCCGGTCTGCCTGGCAGGGCAGGCATCAAGGCGCGTTCACGGGCGGCGGCACAAACATGCCGGTGTCATGCCAATTTCACAATAATCGTTCGTCTGCCTGTGCCCTTTCGACGCAAGATTCGTCTGCGGAGGCATAAGCTGGGCCGATAACAATAAACCGCAGGACGGCTCGACCGCAGGTTTCGCTTGCGACGCATGTTATGATGTTACATGCGCCCGGCGGGATCGGCAAACCGCATCCAGAAGAGGGGTGAAGTTGCGATGATGAAGATGTCCTCAATCAAGGCCGCGCTGGCATTCGGCGTGGCAATGGGAGCGATGCCATATGCCGCCCACGCGCAGAGCGCGGCGACGGCAGACGAGGAAGCCAAGCCCGCCGAAGAGATGGTGGTGATCGGCCAGCGCCAGCAATACCGGGGTGACGTGCCCCTTTCCGCCCTGCCGCAGAGCGTGCAGGTGATCGACGCCAAGACGCTCCAGAACCTCAACATCACGCGCTTCGATGCCGCGCTTGACCTTTCAAGCGGCGTATCGCGGCAGAACAACTTCGGCGGCCTGTTCGACGGCTTTGCCATTCGCGGCTTTGCCGGTGACGAGAACTTTGCCGGCGGCGTTCTGGTGAACGGCTTCAACGGTGGTCGCGGTTACGGCGGCCCGCGCGATGCTTCGGGCATCGAGAAGATCGAGATCCTCAAAGGCCCGAACGGCGCGGTATTCGGCCGCGGCGAGCCGGGCGGCACGGTGAGCATCATCACCAAGAAGGCCAAGATCGGCGATGATTTCGGCACCTTTGCGGTGCAGGGCGGAAGCTGGAACACCTTCCGCATCGAGGCCGATTACAACCTTTCGATCGGCGATACCGTGGCAATCCGCCTGAACGGTGCAGCGCAGGATGGCGACAGTTTCCGCGACACGGTCCACCAGACGCTTTATGCCGCCAACCCTTCGATCCTGTTTGCGCCGAGCAAGGACACCAGCATCTCCTACGAGATGGAGTTCATGCAGAACCGCATCCCGTTTGACCGCGGCACGATTGCGGTGAACGGGCAGTTGGGTGTGGTGCCCAATTCCACCTTCTTCGGCGAGCCGGGCGATGGCCCGATGCGCGTGAACGTGCTGGGCCATCAGGTGCAGTTCCAGCAGAAGCTGGGCGGGAACTGGTATTTCCTGGCCGGGTTCGGCTATCGCGAGACCGAGTTCAAGGGCTTTTCGAGCGAGCCGGAGCTCGATCCCGTGGGCACGAACCGCCGCCAGACGCTGACCTCGACCGGCACCTTCCTTTCGCGCCAGCGCCGGTCGCGCGATTACAGCACCGACAACCTCGTGGTTCGCGGCGAAATCTCAGGCAAGTTCCATACCGGCGGCATCGCCCACCATGTGCTGGTAGGCGCGGACTGGGACCGTTTCCGCATCGATCTGCTCCAGCTTCGCGGCCGTCCGGTGAACTATACCGCCGGAACGCCGATCACGGCGGCGAACTATGCCGTCAACATCTTCAATCCGGTCTATGGGCAGACGCTGGCGCTGGGCGCCACACCGCTGACCAATACCTATGAAACGCAGAAGGCCTGGGGCATCTACTTCCAGGATCAGATGGATCTGACCGACCGTCTGAAGCTGCGCCTTGGCGGCCGCTATGACAATTACCGCCAGACCGTGCTGAACCGGAACACCAACCGCTTCGCGCCGGCGGTGCATCAGACGCAGTTCAACCCCACGGGCGGCGTGCTTTACGAAGTCAGCGACGATATCTCGGTCTTTGCCGGATATGGCGAGGGCTTCCGTCCGAACAGCGGCGTCGATGCGGCCAGCAATCCCTTCCCGGCCGAGCTGAGCAAGTCCTACGAAGTGGGCGTGCGCCTTGGCGAGCCGGGCGGCGCGCTGAGCGGCTCGATCGCGGCCTTCACGATGACGAAGAACAACATCCTCACCGCCGATCCCAATCCGGCCAATGCCGGGTTCTCGATCGCTGGCGGCAAGGCCCGTTCGCGCGGGATCGAGATGGACTTCAACGCCAATCTGCCCGGCGATATCACCGTGATCGCCACTTATGCCTATCTTGATGCCAAGTGGACGACCGCAGCCGGTGACAAGGACTTCGGCCTGACGATCAACCCCGGCGACCGGCTGATCAACATTCCCGAACATGCCGCGAACCTCATCGCCACCAAGGGCTTCATGATCGGCGGGCATCGCGCCACGTTCGGCGGGGGCATCAACTATGTGGGCAAGCGGCTGGGTGAAACGGGTTCGACCTTCGAACTGCCCGGCTATGTCGTCGCGCGTCTGCTGGCGAGCTTCGAGCCGGCCGACAACGTGAAGATCACCGCCGACGTGACCAACCTGTTCGACAAGCAGTTCTACACCGCCTCCTATGCGCGGCTGTGGGTTGCGCCCGGCGCCCCGCGTGCCTTCAACGTGCGCGCAAGCTTCTCGTTCTGACAGGGACCGGCAGGGCCAGCGCGGCTGACGCGGTGGCTCTGCCGGTTTGAACGAGAGGGCGAGATGCGCCGCAGCACCTTTCTGGCATGGCACCGGCGCATTGCCCTGCTGTTTGCGCCGCTGCTGGTCCTGCAAGCCCTTACCGGCGCGGTGCTGCTGTTCAAGGCGCCGCTTGACCGGCTGATCGAGGGGCCGCCAATCGCAGGGCCAGCCCTTCCTGCCGAGCGGCTTGTCCTTGCGGCATCGGCCAGCGGCAAGCGTGTGGAGCGGCTGTGGTTGCCTGTGGAGCCGGACGATCTGGCGCGGGTCCAGCTTGCCGATGCGGCCGGTGCGCGCAGTCTTGCCGCGATCGACCCGGTTTCCGGCCGGATCCGGCGCGAGGGCGGGATGGCCGCCTTTCCCACCGAAGCGGCCCTGCAACTGCACTACCGGCTGATGGCCGGGACAGGCGGCCTGACGATCGTGGCGCTGACGGGCCTTGCGCTGCTGGCCATGGCTGCCACCGGCCTTGCATACTGGTGGCCGCCAAACGGGCGCTGGGCCAGGGCGCTCGCGATCAATCCGCGTTTGCCTTCGCGCATCCGGTTGCGGCACTGGCATCGCAGCTTCGGCGTGGTGCTCGCTTTGCTGATCGCGGCCAGCGCGGCGACGGGAACGCTGATGGCAGGGACCGATCTTGCCGCAGCCATCGCGCCCGGCAAGGCGCCGCCGGCACGGGCAGGGCACCATTCGCCCGCCGAGGCCGAGGTGCGGCGCGCGATGGATCTGGCCTATGCAGCCTTTCCGCAGGCCAGGGTGCGCGATCTGCGTTTTTCGCCCGGCGGCATGATGGACGCGAACCTGCTGGCCCCCGAACGCAATGCGCTGGCTGTGCATATCGTGAAGGTCGATCTTGTCCAGGGCCGGATCGTGCGCACGATCAGGGCGCAGGACAATCCGGCGCTGTGGATGAAGGTTCTGCCCTATCATGCGGGCGATGCCTTCGGGATCATCGGCAGGCTGGTCCTGCTGATCGAGGCACTGGTGCTGATCGGACTGGGCATTTCCGGCCCGATCATGTGGTGGCAACAAGGGAAGCGGTCGAAATGATGATGCTGTATCACGGGCTTGAGGAACGGGGCCGGGTCTGGGCGCAGATCATGGCGGAGCGCGTTCCGCACCTGCCCTTCCGGCGCTGGGGGCACGATGCGGTCGATCCGGCCGAGGTGCGCTTTCTGGCGACATGGAATGCGCCTGCCGACTTTGTGGCGCAGTTTCCCAATCTTGAAGTGGTGTTCAGCGTGGGTGCGGGGATCGACCAGTTGCCGATTGCCGATCTGCCCCCGCAAGTGCGCGTGGTGCGCATGGTGGAGCAGGGCATCATCACCGGGATGGCCGAATATGTCGCCATGGCCTGCCTTGCCATGCACCGCGACCTGCCGTTCTTCATCAACGAACAGCGTGCGGGGCGGTGGACCTATCGCCATACCCGGCTGGCCGCGGAAACGCGGGTGGGGATCATGGGGCTTGGCGAACTGGGCAAGGCGGCGCTTGAGGTGCTGAAGCCGCTGGGTTTCACGCTTTCCGGCTGGAGCCGCAGCGCCCACCGGATTGCGGGCGTTGCCTGCCACGCCGGAGCGGAAGGCTTCGAGGCGTTTCTGGCCGGGGCGAACACCTTTGTCTGCCTGCTGCCGCTGACCCACGAGACACGCGGCATTCTGTGCCGCGAGACGTTCGGGAAGATGCCGCGGGGCAGTGCGGTCATCAATGCCGGGCGCGGCGGGCACCTGGTGGCCGATGACCTGATCGCCGCGCTTGACAGCGGGCATCTGCGCGCGGCCATGCTGGATGTGACCGATCCGGAGCCGCTGCCCGCAGGCCATCCGTTCTACAGCCATCCCGCGATTTTCCTGACGCCCCACGTTGCCGCCGAAACGCGCCACGCGACCGCGGGCGAAGTGCTGGCCGACAATGTCATCCGCCTGCTGGAAGGGGCGCCGCTCGTGGGGGAAGTGGATCGCACGCGGGGGTATTGAGGCGCGGCATCTCATGCCGTTGATCCGCCCAAAAAAGTGCGGTGCGCCTTGCCGGGGCAAGCCGAACGGGTGCAAGTTCCGCTGCAATGGTGGTGATCTTGCAGCATCGAAACCAGCCTTCCGGCCATGCCGCAAGCATCAGGAACAGGGACCGAGTTGCAGCCATGAGCACCGCCGTTTTCACCCCCAAGTTCATCAGCTTCGATTGCTATGGCACGCTGACCCGCTTCCGCATGACGGAGATGGCCACGCAGTTCTATGCCGATCGCCTGCCCGCCGAAGCGCTGCCCGCGTTCTGCAAGGACTGGGCGGCCTACCGGCTGGACGAGGTGCTCGGCCCGTGGAAGCCCTACCGCGAAGTCATCGCCAATTCGCTTGAGCGCTGCTCGAAGAAGTGGGGCGTTCCCTTCCGCCGGGAAGAGGCCGACGCGGTTTATGAAGCCGTGCCGACCTGGGGGCCGCACGATGACGTGCCGGGCGGCCTTTCGAAAATCTGTGACAAGATCCCGCTGGTGATCCTTTCCAACGCGATGAACAGCCAGATCATGTCGAACGTCGAAAAGCTCGGCGCGACTTTCCACAAGGTCTATACCGCCGAGAGCGCGCAGGCCTACAAGCCGCGGATGCAGGCGTTCGAATACATGTTCGATCAGCTTGGCATGGGGCCGGAAGTGGGGATGCACGTTTCGTCCAGCTTCCGCTATGACCAGAACACCGCGACCGATCTCGGCTTTGGCTGCCGGGTCTTCGTCGGGCGCGGGCATGAGCCTTCGAACGCCAACTACCGCGATGTGGAAATCCCGCATATCGGTGCGCTGCCCGCGGTGGTGGGCCTCTGATGCTTTCGCGACGCGGCCTTCTGGGCGGCCTTGCGGCCGGAGCGGCGCTCGCTCCGGCGACGAGGCTTGCCGGAAAGCCGCGCATGGGCGGGCGGGTCCGCGTTGCCGGCATCGTGGCCTCGACGGCCGATACGCTTGATCCTGCGCGTGCGGGCAATTCCAGCGACTACATGCGCATGTTCCTGCTCTACAGCGGGCTGACGCAGTATGACCAGGGGCTGCTGGTCAAGGCGGGACTGGCCGAATCCATCGAGACGGACGACAACGTCAGATGGATCATCCGCCTGCGCCGCGGCGTGCATTTCCACAATGGCAAGGCGCTGACGGCGGACGACGTGGTCTATTCGCTGCTGCGCCACCGCGATCCTGCCGTGGGATCGAAGGTGAAGGCGGTTGCCGAACAGTTCATGAGCGCGCGGCGGATCGGGCCGCTTGAGGTGGAACTGCGGCTTGTCGGTCCCAATCCCGACATTCCCGTGATCCTTGCCCAGCCGCAGTTCGTGATCGTGGAGAACGGGCGGCGCGATTTCCGCGAGGCGAACGGCACCGGCCCGTTCGTTCTGAAAGCCTTTGCGCCGGGCATCCGCACGATCGTGCGGCGCAATCCGAATTACTGGAAGCCCGGCAAGCCCTATCTCGACGAGATCGAGCTGATTGCCATTCCGGACGAGCTTTCGCGGGTCAACGCCCTGCTATCGGGCGATGTGCAGATGGTCATTGCGGTCAGCCCCGGTTCGGTCAAGCGCGTCAGGGCATCAGGTTCGCATCTGGTCATGGAGACCAGGTCCGGCGTCTATACCGATCTGGTCATGCGCCAGGACAATCCCGTGACCGGGCATCCCGACTTTGCGCTGGCGATGAAGTATCTGCTGGACCGCGACCTTATCAAGCGGGCGCTGTTCAGGGGCTTTGCGACGATTGCGAACGATCAGCCGATCTCGCCGTTCGACCCCCACTTCAACCCGGCCATCCCGCAGCGCGCCTTCGATCCGGAGCGGGCGAGGTTCCTGCTGAAGCGGTCCGGGCTGCTGGGCACGCGCCTGCCGGTCTATGTCTCGCCAGCGGCCACGCAGTCCGTCGACATGGGGTCCATCCTTCAGGAACATGCCGCGCGGATCGGGCTGAATCTTGCGATCAACCGGGTGCCAAGCGATGGCTACTGGTCAACCCACTGGATGAAGCACCCGCTGACCTTCGGGAACATCAACCAGCGGCCCACTGCGGACCTCATGTTCAGCCTGTTCTTCCAGTCGAAGGCGACCGAGAACGAGGCAGGCTGGAAGAACGAACGGTTCGACCGGATGCTGATCGAGGCGCGGCAGGCGCGCGATCCGGCACTGCGCAAGGCCATCTATGGCGAGATGCAGCTCATGATCCACCAGAGCGGCGGGGTCGGCATTCCCGTCTTCATCAGCCTGCTCGACGGGTATGACCGCCGCGTGCGCGGCCTTCAGCCGATACCGATGGGTGGCCTCATGGGCTACAGCTTCGGCGAACACGTGTGGCTTGACGCATGAGCGGGGCGGCTGTTGTGGCGCGCTGGCGCGGTCCGGCCCGGCTGGTGGCGCAGCGCGTGGTGCTGGCGCTGTTCACGCTGCTGCTGGTTTCGGCCGTGATCTTCACGATCAGCGGGCTTCTGCCGGGCGACGCCGCGCAGGAACTGCTGGGCCAGGGCGCGACGCCTGAACAGATCGCGGCGCTGCGCCACGAGATGGGTCTCGATCGCCCGGCGATGGTGCGATACCTTGAATGGCTGCGCGCGATCATTGGCGGCGATCCCGGCATGTCGCTGGTGGCAAACAAGCCCGTGGCCGAGATCATTTCCGAGCGATTGCCTAACACGCTGACGCTGGCCGCGCTGACCACGCTGTTTTCGGTGCCCTTCGCGTTCCTTGTGGGCATCACATCAGCCGTGACGCGGGGGCGGGCGACGGACCGCGCGCTCAACATCCTGACGCTGGCCATGGTGGCCCTGCCGGAGTTTCTGGTGGCGACGATCGCGGTGCTGGTCTTCTCGGTGAAGCTGCTGTGGCTGCCGTCGATCACCATCGTGCCGCAGGACCCGACGCCGGGAGAGTTCCTGCGCGCCTATGCCATGCCGGTGATGGTGCTGGGCGTGGGGGTGATTGCCCAGCTTGGCCGGATGATCCGCGCCGCGATCATCGCCGAACTGGATCGGCCCTATGTCGAGATGGCCCGGCTCAAGGGCGTTTCGCAGCGGCGCCTGATCTTCCGCCATGTGCTGCCCAATGCCGTTGGCCCGATCGTGAATGCCATGGCGCTGAGCCTGTCCTATCTGTTCGGAGGTGCGATCATCGTGGAGACCATCTTCAGCTATCCGGGCCTTGCCAGCCTGATGGTCAATGCCGTGACATCGCGCGACATGCCGCTGCTTCAGGCCTGCGCCATGATCTTCTGCACCACCTATCTGCTGCTGGTGCTGATTGCCGATACGGTGGCGATCCTTGCCAATCCGCGCCTGCGACAGGGATGACCATGGCCAGCCTCATCCGTGCCGCGCGGCGGCTTCCGCTTTCGGGCAAGCTGGGTCTGGGGCTTGTCGTGTTCTGGATCGTGGTGGCCATTGCCGGGCCGTTCGTCGCCCCCTATCCGCCCGGCTCCTTCGTCAACGAGGAGGTCTTCGCCGGATCGAGCGGCAGGTTCCTGCTGGGCAGCGATTTTCTGGGCCGCGACGTGCTCAGCCGCCTGCTTTCGGGAGCGCGTTTCACCGTGGGGCTTTCGGCGATTGCGGTGGCGATTGCGGCCAGCATCGGCACGGGGCTTGCGCTGGCGGCGGCGGTGGGGCCGCGCTGGCTGGACGAAGTCCTTTCGCGGTCGATGGATACGCTCATCTCGATCCCCAGCAAGATCTTCGCGCTGGTGCTGGTGGCGGCCTTCGGATCATCGATCGTGCTGCTGACGCTGATCCTGGCCATGACCTATGTGCCGGGCAATTTCCGCATTGCCCGTTCGCTCGCGGTGGGGCTGGCGCGGCTGGACTATGTGGAGGTGGCGCGCGCGCGGGGCGAGGGGCGGCTCTATCTGGCGCTGGCCGAAGTCCTGCCGAACATGATCCGGCCGCTGTTTGCCGATATCGGGCTGCGCTTCGTGTTCATCGTGCTGCTGCTTTCGGGGCTGAGCTTCCTTGGCCTCGGCCTTCAGCCGCCCGATGCCGATCTGGGATCGCTGGTGCGCGAGAACACCTCCGGGCTGGCCGAAGGGGCGCTGGCGATCCTTGCGCCGGCCGTGGCCATTGCCAGCCTGACGGTGGGGGTGAATCTCCTGATCGATGCCGCAACGCAGGGGAAGGCCGAATGACCGCGCAGGCGCAATTCGCTGCAGCACAGGACGGCGCAGCACAGGACGGCGGGGCGCATGTCGAAGTCTGCAACCTGTGCGTGACGGTGCGCGCGCCCGACGGATCGGCGCTGCGCATTGTCGATGACGTATCGTTTGCGATCCCGCGCGGCGAGGTTCTGGCCCTGATCGGGGAATCCGGATCGGGCAAGACGACGATTGCGCTCTCGCTCATGGGCTATGCGCGCGGCGGGGCGCGGATCGAAGGCCGCATCCGCGTGGGCGATGCCCTGCTGGATGGCGCTGGCCGGGCGAGCCTTGCCGCCCAGCGCGGCAACCGGATCACCTATGTGGCGCAAAGCGCCGCTGCCGCCTTCAATCCGTCGCGCCGGGTGATGGAGCAGGTCATCGAACCGGCGCTGATCCACGGCACGGCGAGCGACGCCGATGCGCGGCGCCACGCGGTGGAACTGTTCGAGGCGCTCTCCCTTCCCGATCCGGCAGGCATCGGCAGCCGTTATCCGCACGAGCTTTCGGGCGGGCAGTTGCAGCGCCTGATGGCGGCAATGGCGCTGATAACGCGGCCTGATCTGGTGATCTTCGACGAGCCGACCACCGCGCTTGACGTGACGACGCAGGTGGAAGTGCTGCAAGCCTTCCGCAAGGTCGTGCGCGATCAGGGGGCTACGGGCGTCTATGTCTCGCACGATCTGGCGGTCGTGGCGCAGATGGCCGACCGGATCCTCGTGCTGAACCGGGGCAAGGTGCGCGAACAGAACGCCGTGCGCGCGGTGCTGGAAACCCCGGCAGACGATTATACGCGCACCCTGCTGGCGGCGGCGCGCCCCGTGGTGAAGGCGGCGGTCCCCGCGCCTGCCACGGGCAGCCCGCTGCTGAGCATCGAGGGGATCTGCGCGGGCTATGGTCCGGTTGACCGCGAAGGCCGGCCCGCGCACCCGGTGCTGAGCGATGTGAGCCTGGCGATCGGCCGGGGCGCGGCGGTTGGCGTGATCGGCGAATCCGGTTCAGGAAAATCGACCGTGGCGCGCGTGGTGGCGGGCCTGCTGGCGCCCAGCGCAGGCACGGTGCTGCTTGACGGGAAGCCGCTGGCGCGTTCCCTGAAACATCGTTCGCGCGAGGAACTTCGGCGCATCCAGATCGTGTTCCAGAATGCCGACATCGCGCTGAACCCGGCGCATACGGTTGGCGAGATCCTGGGCCGGGTGCTGCGCTTCTACGATGGCATCAGCGGCCCGGCGGCCATGGCGCGCGTGGCGGAGCTGCTGGATCTCATCCGGCTGCCCGCAGCGGTTGCGACGCGCCGCTGCGACGAGCTTTCGGGCGGGCAGAAGCAGCGCATCAACCTTGCCCGCGCGCTGGCCGCAAAGCCCGACCTGATCCTGTGCGACGAGGTGACATCGGCGCTGGATACCGTGGTGCGCGAGGCCATTCTGGAACTTCTGGCAGAACTGCGGCGCGATCTGGGCGTGGCCTATCTGTTCATCAGCCACGACATTGCCACGGTCCAGGCGCTGTGTGACGAGATCGTGGTGCTTTACAAGGGCACCCGCGTGGAAAGCGGCCCGGCCAGTGCCTATGCCGCGCCGCCCTTTCACCCCTATACCGATCTGCTCATTTCCTCCGTGCCGGAACTGCGCACCGACTGGCTTTCCGAAGTGGGCCGGAAGGACGGACCGCGCCTTTCCGCGCCGGACGATGCTGCGGGGCTTTGCCGGTTCCTGCCGCGCTGCCCGGTGGCAATTGCAGGCCGCTGCGACACGGCCCCGCCGCCGCTGCGCGCGATGGACGGGGGCAATGCCGTGCTGTGTCACCGGTTGCAGGCCGAGCTTGCAGGCTGAGTGATCCGCTGAAACAGGAGCCTGTCTTGAAGTTCATTTCCGAGGATGAATCCGCCGCGCTGGTGACGCACGCGATGGCCTTTGCCGCAGCGCGCGAGGCGCTGTGCGCGGTGGTCGAGGATGCGGTGCTGTTTCCCGCCGTGCTGGCGCATGGTTCCGATGCGGCGAACCGCTTCTCGATCAAGTCGGCCGCGACCGGCGCCTTTGCGGGGCTGAAGGTGGGATCGTTCTGGCCGGGCAATGCGGGGATCGGCCTGCCCCGGCACAATTCGGTGATCCTGCTGTTCGACCAGCGCATCGGCCGGGTCGAATGGGTGATCGAGGCAGGCAAGGTCAACGCCTATCGCACGGCTGCGGCCGATGCGGTTGCGGCCGATGCGCTGGCGCGGCCCGATGCCTCGGTTCTGGCGATCTTCGGAGCGGGCAACCAGGCACTGTTCGAATGTCTTGCCATCGCGCGCATCAGGCCAATCACCCAGGTGCTGGTCGTGGCGCGCGACGAGGCGAAGGGCCGCGACTTTGCGGACGCGCTCGAAGCCGCAGGACTGCGCGCCGCGCTGGCAGGCGCGCAGGAGGCCTGCACGCGCGCGGACATCATCGTGACCGCGACGCCCGCGCGTGCGCCCTTGTTCGAGGCGGACTGGGTGCGGCCCGGCACGCATGTGGCCAGCATGGGATCGGACGCGGCAGGCAAGCAGGAACTGCCGCCCGCGCTGTTCGAACGCGCGGCGCTGTTCTGCGATCACCCGGCGCAGGCCGTGGTCATGGGCGATTTGCAGCACTTCACCGGCGATCGCGCCCGGATCACGGCGCTGGGCGATGTGCTGCTGGGCAGGGCCGCGGGGCGCACATCGCCCGGACAGATCACCGTGTTCGACAGTTCGGGCATCGCCTTGCAGGATCTGACCATCGCACGCAGCCTGATCGCCGCGAAAGAGGCACAGGACAGACAGGTTTCCGGACCGGAAAGAGAGCACGCATGATGACCTTGAAAGCAGGTGAAACGGCGGTGGGTGCGGTGATGGACCTGCGCGCCTATGCGGAAGGGACGGCACCATCGGCCGATTGGCTGGACGGCCGCGCCGCACCGGCATTTGCCGATGACAAGGCGGTGGTGTGCGCCTTTGCGCTGCGCGGGACTGGGCGGGTTGCCTTTCTGCCGAGCGACGAGTTCGTGCTTGTGCTGAAGGGCAGGCTGGAGATTGCGGCCGAGGGGGCGGCGGCACTGGTGCTGGGGCCGGACGATTGCTGCGCGCTGCCATTCGGTTGCGGTTTTGGCTGGACGGCATCGGAGGATCTGCTGGCGCTTGTCTATTCCGCGCCGACCGACCGGGCCGGAAACGTCACGGTGCCGGTGATGATCGACAAGAATGCGCCGCTCAATCCTTCGAGCCCGCCAGCAAGCGAGAACCTTCTGGGCGAAGTGCCGACCTGCCGCGGGTTTTCCGACTATGTTTCGGCCAATGCCGAGTTCTGCGCCGGCACATGGGATTCCACGCCCTATCACCGCCGCCAGATTCCCTACCGGCAGGTGGAACTCATGCTGCTGATGGAAGGGGCGGTGACATTCAGCGACCGGAACGGCAGCGTGGGGTTCCGCAAGGGCGATGTCTGCCTGTTCGTGCGCGGTGATGGCTGCGCATGGCTGAGCGAGGAATACGTGAAAAAGGTCTTTGCGACGCAGCGTCCGCTGGGCTGACGGCGGCGCGTGGAGGCGGCGGCATAATATGTCGCCGCCGACGGCATCTTTCGCATGACCGCTGCGCGCGCTTTGGCCTTTCGGAACAATTTGCCATGCTGAATCCGCTTTATAATCAGGTGCTGCGCTCATGCTGCATATCGGCTGGCGCAGGCTTGCAGGAGTAGCGGGGTATGCCGGAGGCCATGGCGGGAAGCGACAAGCGGGACGTGATCGCGCTGCGGCCGGACCACCTTGAACAGGCGCTGGGCCTGTCGCAGGCGCTCAACTGGCCCTACCGGCTTGAGGACTGGCAGTTCGCGCTCGATCTGGGGCGCGGCTATGCGGTCGAGGCGCAGGGAAAGCTGCTGGGGACCGCGCTGTGGTGGCCCTATGGCAGGGATTTTGCGACGGTCGGCATGATCATCGTCTCTCCCGACGCGCGGCGGCAGGGCATTGGCGCAAGGCTGATGGAGGCGCTGCTGGCCGATGCGGCAGGGCGGCGCATCACCCTTGTTTCGACGCAGGACGGCGAGCCGCTCTATACCCGGCTGGGTTTTGCGCGCTGCGGCTTCATCACGCAGCATCAGGCCGTGCTGGCCAAGGTGCCCGCGATCGACCGGTCGGTGCCGGTCCGCGCGGCCATGCCGGAAGACCGCGCCGCAATCGCTGCGCTGGACGCCCGCGCCGCCGGAATGGACCGGCGCAACCTGCTGGATGCGCTGCTGGGGATTGCCGATACGGTTGTGGTTGCACAGGGTGGCGCGATCACCGGCTATGGCTGCGTCAGGCGCTGGGGGCGCGGCGTGGTGATCGGGCCGGTTGTGGCAGCGACCGCCGGGGATGCGAGGGCGATCATCGCCACGCTTGCTTCGGCCCATGAAGGCGTTTTCGTGCGGATCGACGTGACCGAGACCAGCGGGCTTGCGCCGTGGCTGGAGGAGATCGGTCTGCCCGGCGTCGACAGGGCGCCCGTCATGGCGCTGGGCGCGCCGCCGCAGCCAGAGCCGGGCGCGATGCTCGTTGCCTTGTCCAACCAGTCGCTTGGCTGAGCCAGCAATCGAAGAAGGTTCGTGATGACCGATACCGCCGTTCAGGATGCCCGTGCCGCAACTGCCGCCTCGCTGGAGACGGTGCCGACCCCGGCGCTGATCCTTGATGTGAGCAAGGTTGACCGCAACATTGCCCGGTTGCGCGCGCGGCTGGCGCAGCTTGGCGCAGGCTTCCGGCCGCATGTGAAGACCAGCAAGTCGCTTGACGTGGCGCGCAGGCTGTTTCCGGAAGGGGTGGGACCGATCACGGTCTCGACCCTGGCCGAGGCCGAATACTTCGCCGACGGGGGCTTTGCCGACATCACCTATGCCGTGGGGCTGAGCCTTGACCGGATAGCGCGTGCGCGCAGGCTGGTGGCGCGGGGCGTGCGGCTTTCGGTGCTGATCGACACGATCGAGCAGGCGCGTGCGCTCGTCTCTGCCGCCGCCGATGGCGCGGCAATGCCCGCGGTGCTGATCGAGATCGACTGCGACGGGCACCGCGGCGGCGTTCTGCCCGATGATCCCGCCCTTCTTGCCATGGCCGAGGTGCTGCACGGCGGCGGGCTGGAACTGGCAGGGGTTCTGACCCATGCCGGGGAATCCTACAATGCGCGCGGCGGCGAAGGGCTGCCCGAAGCGGCCGAAGGCGAACGCGCGGCGGCCGTGGCCGCGGCAGAGCGGCTGCGGGCAGCCGGCCATGCCGCGCCCGTGGTCAGCGTGGGATCGACGCCGACTGCCCATTTCGCGCAGGATCTGAGCGGTGTGACCGAAGTGCGCGCCGGGGTTTTCAGCTTCTTCGATCTGGTCATGCACGGGATCGGCGTGTGCACGCTCGACGACATTGCCGCATCGGTTCTGCTGACGGTGATCGGCCATCGCCCGGAAAAGGGCTGGATCCTGACCGATGGCGGCTGGATGGCGCTTTCGCGCGACCGGGGCACGCAGCGCCATCCGGTGGACCAGGGCTATGGCCTTGTCTGCGACATCGACGGCAATCCCCTGCCCGACGTGATCGTGGAAGATGCCAGCCAGGAGCACGGGATCATCAAGGTGCGGCCCGGCAGCGGCGCCAGCCTGCCCGATCTTCCGATCGGATCGCGGGTGCGGGTTCTGCCCAATCACGCCTGCGCGACCTGCGCGCAGCATGACAGCTATCACGTGGTGGACGGCACGGGCCGCGCGATCACGGGCCAGTGGCCGCGGATGCGAGGCTGGTGATAACTCCGTGTTTCAAGCCCCGCGTTTCATAAGGCCCGCAAGGGCGGAGAAGCCGACATGAAGATGACATCCTACTGGCTCGATTCGGCAAGGCCCTTTGCATCGGCCGCACCCGGCGGCCCGGAGGGCAGGGCCGACGTGGCCGTGGTGGGGGCGGGCTTTACCGGGCTTTCGGCCGCACTGGCGCTGGCAAAGAAGGGGGCGAAGGTCGTCGTCCTGGAAGCCGACCGGGTGGCGGGCGCCGCATCGGGCCGCAATGGCGGCATGTGCAACAACGGCTTTGCGCAGGACTATGGCGGCATGGTTGCCAAGTTCGGGCAGGAACGCGCGAACATGTTCTACCGCGCCTTCGATGCGGGCGTCGATCTGGTCGAACAGATCGTGGCCGAGGAAGGGATCGACTGCCATTTCGGGCGCGTGGGCAAGCTGAAGCTGGCGGCCAAGCCCGAACACTTCGAGAAGATCAAGCGTTCGCAGGAACTGCTGGCCCGCAATGTCGATCCCGAAACGAGCATCGTCATGCCTGCCGATCTGCCATCGGAGGTCGGCTCGGACATTTTCCATGGCGGGATGCTGTATGGCAAGAGCGCCAGCATGCACATGGGCGAATACGGACAGGGCCTGGCCGAGGCCGTCGTCCGGCGCGGCGGCACGATCTTCGAACGCAATCCGCTGATCGCGATGCGCCGCATGGCCGGTTCGGCATACGAGCTTACCACCCCGCACGGCAGCCTCACCGCCAATCAGGTGCTGCTTGCCACCGGCACATCGCAGGTGGGGCCGCTGGGCTGGTTCCGGCGGCGCCTGGTGCCGGTGGGGGCCTATCTCATCGCCACCGAACCCCTACCGACCGAACTGCTCGACCGGCTGACCCCGCGCCGCCGCAACACGGTGGATACGCGCAATTTCGTAAGCTATTTCCGGACCACGCCCGACAACCGCATCCTGTTTGGCGGCCGCGCACGGTTTTCGAGCCGCAGCGATCCGGCCGCCGATGCGAAGAGCGGGGCGATCCTGCGGCGTTCGATGACGCACTTCTTCCCCGAACTTGCCGATGTGCGCATCGACTACTGCTGGGGCGGCATGGTGGACATGACGAGCGACCGGCTGCCCCGCGCGGGAGAGCGCGACGGGCTGTTCTATTCGATGGGCTACAGCGGCCACGGCACGCACATGGCCACCTACATGGGCAGGATCATGGCCGACGTGCTGGACGGCAAGGCCGAGCTGAACCCCTGGCGCGATTTCGACTGGCCCGCCATTCCCGGCTATTTCGGCACGCCGTGGTTCCTGCCCTTTGTCGGCGCATACTATCGCTACAAGGACATGGTGGGATGAGCGATCCGGTTGCCCAGGCGATTGCGCAGGTCGTGGCGCTTGGCGGCCATGCCTATATCGACGGCGGGTGGGTGGCGCTTTCGGGCGGCGAACGCCTGCCGGTCATCAATCCCGCAAACGGTGAGGTGGTGGCCGAGGTCACGGCCGGGACATCGGCCGACCTTGATCTTGCCGTTGCTGCGGCACGGGCGGCGTTTCCTGCCTTTTCGCAATCGCCGGTGGCCGAAAGGCTTGCCCTGCTGGAGCGCATCCATGGGCTGATCGCCGCGCGTGCCGAGCCTCTGGCGCAGGTGCTCGTGCGCGAGATGGGCGCTGCCATCAGCCATGCGCGCAGCGCCCACGTGCCCTTTGCGCTGGGGCATGTCGCGGCCGCCATCGAGGTGCTGCGCGACTACGATTTCCTGACCATGCGCGGCACCACCGCGATCGTGCGCGAAGCCATTGGCGTGGCCGCGCTGATCACGCCGTGGAACTGGCCGCTTTACCAGATCACGGCCAAGGTTGCCCCGGCGCTGGCGGCCGGATGCACGGTCGTGCTCAAGCCCAGCGAGCTTTCGCCGCTCAGCGCGATGATGTTTGCGCAGATCGTGCATGATGCAGGCGCGCCTCCTGGCGTGTTCAACCTTGTCAACGGCACGGGCAGCGAGGTTGGCGCGGCCATGGCGGCCCACCCCGACATCGACATGATCTCGATCACCGGGTCCAACCGTGCGGGCGTGCTGGTGGCGCAGGGCGCGGCGCCCACGGTCAAGCGCGTCACGCAGGAACTGGGCGGAAAATCGCCCAATGTCCTGCTGCCCGATGCCGATTTCGAACGCGTCGTGCCGCAGGCGGTCATGGCCGCGTTCCGCAATGTCGGCCAGTCATGCAGCGCGCCCACCCGCATGATCGTGCCGCGCGCGGCCCTTGCCGAAGTCGAAGCGATCGCGCGCCGCACGGCAGAGGCGATCGTGGTGGGCGATCCGGCGGACGAGGCGACCACGCTTGGCCCCATCGCCAATGCTGCGCAGCATCGGCGCGTGCAGGCAATGATCGCGGTGGGCATCGAGGAAGGGGCAAGGCTGGTCTGCGGCGGTCCGGGCTGTCCCGACGGGCTGGACCACGGCCTGTTCGTGCGGCCCACGATCTTTTCCGATGTCGCCAGCGCCATGCGCATTGCGCAGGAGGAGATCTTCGGCCCGGTTCTGGTCATCATCGCTTACGACACCGTGGACGAGGCCGTGGCGATTGCCAACGATACCGAATACGGCCTTGGCGGCCATGTGCATGGCGCCGATCTGGCGCAGGCGCGCCAGGTGGCGCTGCGCATCCGCACCGGGCAGGTCCACATCAACAGCCCGGCATGGGATCCCCATGCCCCGTTCGGCGGCTACAGGCGGTCGGGCAACGGGCGCGAATACGGCCTTTTCGGCTTCGAGGAATACCTTGAGGTCAAGGCCATCCTTGGTTTCGCATGACCCCAGCATTCATCGGAGAAGTCTGACATGCCCGCGCCCCTGAAGTTCATCGAATCCACCCCGGAACTGCCGGCAGCCGCGGATGTGGTCGTCATCGGCGCAGGCGTGGTGGGCAGCTTTACCGCCTACTACCTTGCCAGGCGCGGCCTGAAGGTTGCGCTGATCGAAAAGGGCGTGGTGGGCGGCGAACAATCCAGCCGCAACTGGGGCTGGTGCCGCCAGCAGAACCGCGACGAGCGCGAACTGCCGCTGGCGACCAAGGCGCTCGACCTGTGGGAAGCGTTCGGCAAGGACAGCGGCGAGGAAACCGGCTTTCGCCGCTGCGGGCTGTTCTACGTGAGCAACGACGAGGCCGAGATCGCCACCTGGGCGAAGTGGGGCGAATATGCCCGTTCCATCGGCGTGAAGACGCGGATGCTGAACAGTGCGGAGGCGACCGAGAAGGGCAGCTTCACCCGGCAGGTGTGGAAGGGCGGCGTGCATTCGCAGATGGACGGCATTGCCGATCCGGGGCTTGCCGTGCCGGCGGTGGCGCGCGCCATCATGGCGCTGGGCGGCACGGTGCACCAAGCCTGTGCCGCACGCGGGATCGAGACGACCGGCGGCGCGGTGAGCGGGGTCGTGACCGAGCGCGGCACAATTGCCACGAAGCTGGTGATCCATGCGGGCGGTGCCTGGGCATCATCGTTCATGCACCAGCTTGGCGTGCGCTTTCCGCAGGCGACGGTGCGCCAGTCGATCCTTGCGGTCGGCACCGGCCACATGAGCCTGCCCGATGCGTTCTATGGCGATTCCATGTCGATCACGCGGCGCGGCGATGGCGCCCATGCGCTGGCCTACAGCGGGCGGGCCAAGGTGGATCCGACGGCGCAGTTCCTGCGGTTCCAGAAGCAGTTCATTCCCATGTTCCGCCAGCGCTGGAGAAAGGTTTCGCCCGGCGGCCTGCACGGGCTGCGGGCGGGACACGAAACGCTGGCGCGCTGGGCGCTGGACCGGCCAACGCCGATGGAGGCCCGGCGCATTCTCGATCCGGCACCCGATCCCAGGACCATCCGCCTGACGATCGAGCGCGTTTCGCGCCTGATCCCCGAAGTGGCGCGCGCGCCCGTGGTGGGGACATGGGCAGGCTTTGTCGACAGCACGCCCGATGGCGTTCCCGTGATCGGCGAGATTCCGGCCATCCCCGGCTTCATTCTGGCGGCAGGCTTCAGCGGCCACGGCTTCGGCATCGGGCCGGGCGCGGGGCACCTGGTGGCGGACATTGCCACGGGCGATGAGCCGATAGTCGATCCGCGGCCCTACCGTCTTTCCCGCTTCGATCCGGGTGCGGCGATCGACGTTTCCGAGTTCTGAGAAGCGGAAAAACGGGCTGCGCGGCATTTCGCAATATTGTTCCAAATCTTCCTGAAAACCGGCAGCTTCTTTTGAGGGCTGTCGGATAGACACGAGACTCGCTGGGCGATGCTTGTCGCCCACGTTTCGTCACAGTGGCGGGAGCACCGGATGGCAGTTCAGGACACGACGCAGATCGTGCTGCGGGAGATGGCGCGGGAGGATATCCACGCGGTTGCCGACCTGTGCTTCGAACAGCAATGGCCCCACCGCGAGGAGGATCTGGAAAAGCTGCTGGCCATCGGCAGCGGTCTGGTTGCCGAAGTGGACGGCCGGATTGCGGGCACGATCATGGCGTGGCGCTTTGGCGATGCCTTTGCCATGCTTGGCGTCATCATCGTGGCGGCGGCGCATCAGGGCCGGGGGCTTGGCCGCCATCTTGCGAGCACCATGATCGAACGGCTGGGCGTGGGCACGGTCATGCTCAACGCCACCGATCAGGGCCTTGCCCTCTATGGCAAGCTGGGCTTTTCCGAACTGGGCAAGATACGCCAGCACCAGGGGCTGGCCCCGGTGCAGCCGCTGGTGGCGCTTCGCCCCGGCGAGCGGGTCCGCCCGATGGGCGCGGCCGATGCCGATGCGGTCGAGGCGCTCTATGCCTCGGCCACGGGCATGGATCGCAAGGCCCTGCTCGATGCGCTGCTGGCCGATGGCAGCGCCGTGGTGCTTTGCCGCGAACATGTCCAGACCGGGTTTGCCGTCATGCGCCGGTTTGGGCGGGGATGGCTGATCGGCCCCGTGGTTGCCCCTGATCTTGCCGGGGCAAAGGCGCTGGTGGCGCACTGGCTGGGCACGCAGACCGGAAGCTTCTGCCGGATCGATGTGCCCGATGCCAGCGGGCTTGGGGCATGGCTGGAGGAAACCGGACTTCCGGCTGTCGGTCAGGTTACGTGCATGGCGCTTGGCCCGGCTCCCGTCCCCGGCCATGACGCTGCTCTCTTTGGTCTTGCTGCACAGGCGCTAGGTTGAACAATGCTGACACTTTCCGACCCCACACTGCTGCGCGAAGCAGCCTTCATCGACGGCGCATGGATCGGGGCTGGCCTTCCCGCCCTTGAAGTGACCAATCCTGCCACGGGCGAGGTGATCGGCACCGTTCCCGATTGCGGCACGGCCGAGACCGAGGCCGCCATTGCGGCGGCGCAAGCCTCGTGGGGCGACTGGCGCCGCCGCACGGCGGGCGAGCGCGCCGCGCTGCTTGAGGCATGGCACGCGCTGGTGCTGGCCAATATCGATGACCTTGCGCGGATCATGACCGCCGAACAGGGCAAGCCGCTGGCCGAGGCGCAGGGCGAAATCCGTTATGCCGCCACGTTCATCAAGTGGTTTGCCGAGGAAGGGCGCCGCGTTGGCGGACGCAACATCCCGGCGCCCGAACGCGACCGTCGCATCATCGTGCTGACCGAGCCGGTGGGCGTTTCGGCCGCGATCACGCCGTGGAACTTCCCGGCCGCCATGATAACGCGCAAGTGCGCCCCGGCGCTGGCGGCGGGGTGCCCGGTTGTCATCAAGCCATCGGAGATGACGCCGTTCACCGCGCTGGCGCTGATCGAACTGGCCGTGCGGGCGGGCATTCCCAAGGGCACGATCAACCTGCTGACCGGAATGCCGAAGGCCATTGGCGAGGCGATCACGGCAAGCCCGGTCGTGCGCAAGCTCTCGTTCACCGGTTCCACCCGCGTGGGTGCCCTGCTGATGCGTCAGAGCGCCGACACGATCAAGCGGCTGAGCCTTGAGCTGGGCGGCAATGCACCGCTCATCGTGTTCGACGATGCCGACCTTGATCTCGCGGTCAAGGCAGCGATGATGTCGAAGTTCCGCAATGCCGGCCAGACCTGCGTCTGCGCCAACCGCATTCTCGTCCACGCGCCGATCCATGACGAGTTTGCGGCACGTCTGGGGGCGGCGGTTTCGGCGCTCAATGTGGGCAACGGCATGGCCGGGGACGCCACCACCGGTCCGCTCATCAACCGGGCCGCGGCGGATAAGGTAGCCGCGCATGTCGAGGACGCACTGGCGAAGGGCGGCAAGGTGCTGTTTTCCGGCAAGGGGGCGCAGGGCGGCAACTTTGTCCGGCCGGTCGTCATCGCCGAGGCCAACGCCGAAATGCGGCTTGCCTCGGAAGAGACCTTTGGTCCGGTCGCGCCGCTGTTCCGCTTCGAGACCGAGGACGAGGCCATCGCCATGGCCAACGCCACCGAATACGGCCTTGCCAGCTATTTCTATACTTCCGGCCTTGATCGTGCGTTCCGCGTTGCCGAGGCGCTGGAAGCGGGGATGATCGCGCTGAACACCGGATCGATCGCCATGGAAATGGCGCCGTTCGGCGGGGTCAAGCAATCGGGCCTTGGGCGCGAGGGCGGCACGCTTGGCATCGAGGAATACCTTGAAACCAAAGCCTTCCATATCGGCGGTCTCAGGATCTGACATCTCCGGTTCCGGCATCGCCGGACCCGGCCTGAACCGGCTTCACAGGGGAATGACATGAGCAGCACTATCCGCAAGCACACCATCGCGGTGATCCCCGGTGACGGCATCGGCAAGGAAGTCATGCCCGAAGGCATGCGCGTGCTGGAAAAGGCCGCCGCGCTCTACGGCTTCGAGATCGAGCAGAAGTGGCACGATTTCGCCTCGTGCGATTACTATGCGCGCCATGGCCGGATGATGCCCGAAAACTGGAAGGAGGAGATCGGCCGCCCGGACGCGATCTTCTTCGGCGCGGTGGGCTGGCCCGATAGCGTGCCCGACCACATCTCGCTGTGGGGCTCGATCATCCAGTTCCGCCGCGAATACGACCAGTATGTGAACCTGCGCCCGGTGCGGTTGATGCCGGGCGTGCCTTGCCCGCTGGCCGGGCGCGAGCCGGGCGACATCGATTTCTGGGTGGTGCGCGAAAACACCGAGGGCGAGTATTCGGCCGTGGGCGGCATCATGTTCCCCGGAACCGAGCGCGAGCTGGTGATCCAGGAAACCGTGATGACGCGCGTGGGGGTTGACCGCGTGCTGCGCTATGCCTTCGATCTGGCGCAGAAGCGCGAGCGAAAGCACCTGACCAGCGCCACCAAGTCGAACGGCATCGCCATCACCATGCCCTACTGGGACGAGCGTGTCGAAGCCATCGGCGCCGAATATCCCGATGTCAGCCATGACAAGTATCATATCGACATCCTGACCGCGCAGTTCGTGCTCAACCCGGACCGCTTCGATGTGGTTGTGGGATCGAACCTGTTCGGCGACATCCTTTCCGACCTTGGCCCCGCCTGCACCGGCACCATCGGCGTTGCCCCATCGGCCAATATCAACCCCGAAGGCCGGCATCCTTCGCTGTTCGAGCCGGTTCATGGCTCGGCACCCGACATTGCCGGGCAGAACATTGCCAACCCGGTTGGCCAGATCTGGTCGGCGGCCATGATGCTGGAGCATCTGGGCGAGACCGAGGCCGCTGCGGCGATCATGCGCGCGGTGGAGCAGGTTCTGGCCACGCCTTCGGCCCGCACCCGCGATCTCAAGGGCGCGGCCAATACCGAGGAATGCGGCAAGGCCATCGCCGAAGCGCTGGCATAGGCGGGAGCTGCAAAAGCGCCTGTGCAGAAAGCCGACAAGTTCTGCTGCACGGGCGCCGATCCTCAGGGAAACCTGTCGATTGGCACTGTCTTTCGGGCAATAATGCCGGGCGCGAGTCATACTCTTGTCATGCCGGAACAGTCCGGAACGCTCATCCGAAAGGCCACCATCGTGCGCAGGATTTCCTCCTATTTCCCGGCCGTGATTGCTGCGGCCACTGTCGCCACGGCTCTTGCCTCATCCGCCGCCAGCGCCCATGCGATCTGGTTTGCCCAGCGCGCCAAGCAGCTCGCCATGGTCTATGGCGTGGGGGCGGACGATCTGGACGCGGTCAAGCGGATGCCGCTTGTCACTGCGGTTGCGGGCTACGATGCCGACGGGCTTCCCGCAACGGCGACGCTGCGCGCTGCGGGCGCGATTCCGGTGGTTGACAGCGACGAGCCGCTGGCGGTGGTGGCCGCCGCCATGGATTATGGCGTGTGGTCCAAGGACGGCGCCGGTGTGTTCCACAACAAGGGCCATGACGAAATCAGGGACGCCACGGTCAGCGAGCACAATTTCAAGTATGCCGTCCACATCAACCAGTTGCCCAGGAAGGGTGTCCCGCTCATTCCGGGGCACAAGCTGCAACTGATCCCGGCCGACAACTTCATTCCGCAGTCGATGGGCCAGCCCATCCGGTTGCGTGCCTTCTATGATGGCAAGCCCGCAGCCAACGTGGATATCCTGCACGATTATGTGAATGATCCCGACCAGAGGCCGTCCAAGACCGACGCGGAGGGCTATGTCACGCTGCCGGTGCGCAATCAGGGGCTGAACGTGATCGTCGGCATCCTTGTGACCGGATCGGACAATCCGGCCAGATACAGGCAGATGGAACACCGCGCATCGCTGACGTTCGTGCTGCCGCACCTGCCGGAATGATCCAGCTTCGGGGAGAATTGTCATGAACATCAAGCAGATTGCCGCTGCATTGGCGGGCCTTTCGCTCATCGCGCTGCCGGTGGCCGCCAGCGCCCATGGTTCGATGAAGCCGCAGCATGGCGGGATCGTCACGATGACGGGCGAGACCGTGATCGAACTGGTCCGCGCGCCCAAGGGCGTGGATGTCTACGTCACCGAAGAGGACGAGCCGCTGGCAGCGTCCGGCTTTGCCGGGAAGCTGATCGTGACCGCAGCGGGAGCCAAGGCAGAGACAACGCTGGTGCCGCAGGCAGGCAACAGGATGTCCGCGCCGGGGCTGAAGATTCCGGCGGGCGCGAAAGTGGTCGTCGCCCTGACGGCCACGGGGAGCGGGGCCAAGACCCTGGCCACCTTCACGGTGAAGTGAGGCATTGATGGCCCGCCCCATCGCCCGTTCGCGAGCGCAAGGGCAGCGGCATTTTATGCCGTGCGCCTTGCGGTCAAAAGCGGGGTGTGGTTCAAACGGCCGTGCATTCGGGTAAAGCCGCTAAGGCCGCTGACCTAGGCTGGGCCACCTGCCAGACAACGGAACAGCCAAGATGACCAGCCCGACCAATCGCTCCCTCGTCGACATGGACCGCGATCACCTGATCCATTCGGTGACATCGTTCCGCGGGCATGAACAGCACGGCGCCATCGTGCTGGAACAGGGCAAGGGCATGTGGCTGACCGATGCAGCGGGCAACACGCTGCTGGATGCCTTTGCCGGGCTGTGGTGCGTCAATGTCGGCTATGGACAGGAGTCCATCGTCGAGGTGGCGGCAGAGCAGATGCGGCGTCTGCCCTATGCCACTGGCTATTTCCACTTCGCCAGCGAACCCGCCATCCGGCTGGCCGCGGAACTGACCGCCGCGGCCCCGGCCGGGCTGGATCACGTGTTCTTCACGCAGGGCGGATCGGACGCGGTGGACAGCGCGATCCGCTATATCGTCCACTACTGGAACGCGGCCGGGAAGCCCCAGAAGAAGCACTTCATCGCGCTGGAATGGGGCTATCACGGATCGAGCAGCCTGGGGGCGGGGCTGACCGCGCTGGGCAATTTCCACCGCAATTTCGATCTGCCGCGCCCGTGGCAGCATCACATTGCATCGCCCTATCCCTATCGCCATCCGCAGGGCCACGACGATGCGGCAGTGATTGCCTCGACCGTTGCCGCGCTGGAGGCGAAGGTTGCGGAACTGGGCGCCGAGAATGTGGCCGCCTTCTGCTGCGAACCCATTCAGGGTTCAGGCGGGGTGATCGTGCCGCCGCGCGGCTGGCTCAAGGCCCTGCGCGAGGCGTGCACCCGGCTGGGCATCCTCATGCTGGTGGATGAGGTCATCACCGGCTTCGGTCGCACCGGGCCGCTGTTCGCCTGCCTCGACGAGGATGTGTCGCCCGATTTCATGACCACGGCCAAGGGGCTCACGTCGGGCTATGTGCCGATGGGCGCTATGTTCATGGCCGATCATGTCTATCAGACCATCGCCGATGCAGCCCCGGTCGCTCTGCCCATCGGGCATGGCCAGACCTATTCGGGGCACCCCGTGGCGGCGGCCGTGGCGCTGGAAGTCCTGCGGCTTTACCGCGAAGGCGGCCTGATGGAAAACGGCCGCAAGACCGCCGAGCGGCTGGCATGGCACATGGAACGCATCCGCGCGCACCCGCTGGTGGGCGATGTGCGCTATCGCGGGATGCTGGGCGCAATCGAGCTGACGGCCGACAAGGCGACGAAGTCAGGCTTCGATCCGGCGCTTGATATCGGGGGCCGCCTGTCGAAGCTGACATATGCCAACGGGGTTATCGTGCGCTGCTTTGCCAACGCGGTGCTGGGCTTCGCGCCGGCGCTGTGCTGCACGATCGCGGAAATGGACATGATCTTCGAACGTGTGGAAAGATCGCTGGACCAGCTGCTTGAACAGCCCGATGTGGCTGCGCTCGTGGCCTGTCACACGGCCTGACCACAGCCGGACAAGGGGGAACTGCCATGCTGCCGGGACCAAAGCTCGACCGGATTGATCTGAAGATCCTGGCCAAGCTCCAGCAGGAGGGGCGAATTACCAACGTGGAACTGGCCGATGCGGTCGGCCTTTCGCCAAGCCCCTGCCTGACGCGGGTCAAGCGGCTGGAGAAGGCGGGCTACATCAGCGGCTATGGCGCGCACGTGAACTTCAACAAGCTGGGCGAATACCTGACCGTCTTTACCGAAGTGACGCTGAGCGAACACCGGCAGGGCGATTTCAGCCGGTTCGAGAACCGCATCGTCAAGCTGGACGAGATCGTCGAATGCCATCTGGTTTCAGGCGGATATGATTATCTCCTGAAGTTCGTGACGCGCGGCGTTTCGCACTATCAGTCGATCATCGAAAGCATGCTGGAAGGCGATTACGGCATCGAGAAGTATTTCTCCTACATCGTCATCAAATCGCCTTTCATCAAGCAGAAGTTCCCGATCCAGAGCCTGTTCGGCCAGAACCATGGCTGAGATTGCAGACCTTGTTCCCGATCTGGTGGCCCTGCGCCGCGACATCCACGCGCATCCCGAACTGGGTTTCAGCGAGCATCGCACCGCGCGCGTGATCGCGGCGGAACTCGCAAGGCTGGGCCTTGAGGTGCATGAGGGCATCGGCAGGACCGGGGTTGTGGGCGTGCTGAAGGGCAGGCGCGAAGGCCCGCGCACGCTTGGCCTGCGCGCCGACATGGATGCCCTGCCCATCCATGAACAGACGAACCTGCCCTGGGCCAGCACCACACCCGGAACCTTTCACGGCTGCGGGCATGACGGCCATGTTGCCATGCTGCTGGGCGCGGCGCGCGTGCTTGCCGCCGATCCCGATTTTGCCGGGACGCTGAACTTCATCTTCCAGCCTGCCGAGGAAGGGCAGGGCGGCGCGCGCGTGATGATCGAGGATGGGCTGTTCGAGCGCTTTGCGTGCGACCGCGTCTATGCCCTGCACAACTGGCCGGGGCTTCCGGCGGGCACGATCAGCACGCGGCCCGGACCGATCATGGGCGCGGCGGACAAGTTCCGCATCACGCTGACGGGCAAGGGCGGCCATGCCGCGATCCCGCAGGACAGCCCGGATGCCATCCTGGCGGCGGCATCGCTGGTGCAGCAGCTCAACACCATCGTGGCGCGCGACGTGCCGCCTTCGGCCAGTGCGGTGCTGTCGGTAACGCAGATCCACGGCGGCCATGCTCACAACGTGATCCCCGCCGAAGTCATGGTCAGCGGCACGGTGCGCACCTTCGATCCGGCAGTGCAGGACCGGATCGAGGACCGGATGCGCGCGATGCTGAAGGGCATCGAGGCCAGCTTCGAGGTGCAGTGCGCGCTGGATTACGACCGCTATTATCCGGCCACCATCAATGATCCCGCCGCTGCCGCCGACGCGCTGGCGGTTGCCGCCACGGTTGCCCGTGCCGAACTCGCGCCCGAACCAGCGCCGACTTCGGAGGATTTCTCGTTCATGCTGCAACGGCGGCCCGGCGCCTATATCTGGCTGGGGCAGGGCGCAGCAGATCACGCCGCCCCGCTGCACAACCCGCACTATGATTTCAACGACACGGTGCTGGAAACCGGCATCCGGCTTCATGTCGCGCTGGCGCGGCACTGGCTTGTCTGACGGCCAGGAGCCTGTCCGAAGGCAGGGCTTGTCTGAAGATCAGGCTTTCAGCCGGTCCGCGTGCCAGCGGATGTGATCGTCCATGAAGGTGGAGATGAAGTTGTAGCTGTGGTCGTAGCCCGGCTGCATCCTCAGCGTGAGGTCGATGCCCGCCGCCTTGCAGGCATCGGCAAGCAGTTCGGGGCGAAGCTGTTCGGCAAGGAAGCTGTCGGCATCGCCCTGATCGACCAGCACCGCGCCCGCGGGACGCCTGCCGTCCTCGATCAGCGCCACGGCATCGTGCCTGCGCCATGCGGCCCGGTCATCGCCCAGATAGCCGCCCAGCGCCTTGTGCCCCCATGGCACCTGTCCCGGCGCGACGATCGGTGCAAAGGCCGAAAGCGAACGGAACCTTTCGGGGTAGGTGAGGCCGAGCGTCAGCGCGCCGTGACCGCCCATCGAATGGCCGGTGATCCCCATGCGGCCAGGGTCCACCGGAAAGTTTGCCGCGAGCAGCGCGGGCAGTTCCTCGGCGATATAGTCCCACATGCGGTAATGGGCGGCATAGGGTTCCTGCGTGGCGTTGACATAGAAGCCCGCGCCCAGCCCGAAGTCATAGGCGCCATCGGGATCGTCGGCCACGCCTTCGCCGCGCGGCGATGTGTCGGGCGCGACGAAGACGAGGCCATGTTCTGCACAGGCCCGGCGATACTCGCCCTTGTCGGTGACATTGGCGTGTGTGCAGGTCAGCCCTGAGAGGTAGATGAGCACCGGCAGGTTTTCCTGCTGCGCCGCGGCGGGCGGGAGGAAGACCGAAAAGGTCATCCCCGTGCCCGTCGATGCCGACGCGTGCCGGTAAACGCCCAGCGTTCCGCCATGCGCCTTTGATGCCGAAACGGTTTCGATGCTCATCTGCCTGTGTTTTCCTGTGGCCGTGTTTTCCTGTGGCCGTGCTTTCCTGCGCTCGCCGGTCAGGCGATGATATCAAGCGCGCAGAGCTTGTTGCCCGACGGATCGCGCAGATAGGCAAGGTAATAGGGCGAGCCTTCGCGCGGGCCGGGCGGGTCTTCGCAGGCCGTGCCGCCATTGGCCACGCCTGCCGCATGCCAGGCATTGGCCTGTTCGGGCGACATGCGGAAGCCGATGGTGCCGCCGTTGGCGCCGGTTGCCGGTTCGCCGTTGATGGGCTTGGTCACGATGAACAGGCCGCCGTTGTGCTGATAGATCAGGCGGCCCTTGGGGTCGATGATGGCTTCCGGTCCGCCGAAGGCGGCAAAGGTGGCGTCGTAGAACTTCTTGGCGGCGTCGATATCGTTGGCGCCCACCATAATGTGGCTGAACATTCGCACTCTCCCTTGGGCAGGTCGTTGCCGCAACGAGAGCTAAGCCATCGCCCGGAGCGGTCAAGCACCCGCGCGGGAAATCTTTATTGCCAATCTGCCTCAACCGTGCGGATCGATGACCCCCAGCACGGCGACAATGCCGACAACGCCAAGCCCGGCGGCCAGTTCGACGAGCACCGAGCGGCGCAGGCGGCCCATGGCATGCGGCTGTGCCCGTTCGAGCGCCGGAACCACGCGCCAGCGGTTGTTGGCGGCCAGCGCCAGCATCAGCCCGAACAGGCCGAGCTTGAGCGCCAGCAGCGCATGCCATGGGCCGGGGCGTGGCCAGAGCGTTCCGGCAATGGCAAGCGTGTTGGCCATGCCTGTCAGCACCAGCACGGCGACGACGATGCTGCCGGTGCGGCTGAATCCGGCAAGGGCGGGGATGTCCGGCCCGGAGCGCGAGAGGGCTGCAAGGGCGAAATTGGCCAGTGCGGCAATCCACAGGGCGCCCGCCAGAAGGTGCAGGGCATCGGCGGCGCGATGCAGGCCATGCGCGCTTGCCCCCGCGTGGCCGGTAAAGGCGATGGTGGCAAGCGCGGCGGCCCCTGCCAGCGACGTGACCGGCAGGCGCAGGGCCTTGAACGGGGCGGCTGCCGCCGCGATCACGGCAAAGAGCGCAACCAGCCGCCATTCCATGACCTTGCCGAGCGGCGTTGCGGCAAGCACCATGTCGACCGTTGGCTGATCGAGCGCGGCGATGCCCGTGCCGGTCATCGCGGCGACGCTTTCCAGTGCCCACCATGCCGAGGCCGCTGCGGCGAGCACCGCCAGAACTGCCATGCCGGCTCGCTCAATGCCGGACAGCAGCCGCCTTTGCAGCAGGCGGTGAAGCGGCCATCCCGCCACGATCAGCAGCGCGAGGCAGGCCGCAGCGCGCGACAGGACGAGGCCCTCGCCTTCCACTTTTGCGGTCCGCCTTCCGGCCGATCAGCGGACGGTGAAGCTGTATTTGCCTTCGATGCGGTGCTGATCGCCCGCAACCGCGTGCCAGGTCAGGTCATAGCTGCCCGCGGGAAGCGGGCGGGGCAGGGTCACGGTCAGGACCTTGCCGGTAACGGCGGTCTGGAAGCCCTTGATCGGCATGGGGGCGTGGTTCGCCATTCCGGGCATTCCGGTCATGACCAGTTCGATGCCCGAAAGCGGGGCGACGAGGTCTTCCGAGAAGGTCAGGGTCAGCCTGGTGGGCTTGGCCACGGCGGTGTTTGCCGCCGGGCTTGATGAGACAAGCTTGGGATGGGCGAGCGCGGGGGTGGCGATGAGGGCGAGCGCCGGTGCGGCGAAGAGCGAGAGAAAACGCATTGGAAGTCCTTTCATCCGGGATCCTGCCGGCATTACGCAGGGCGCTGGCCGATCCCTCGTGCAGGGCGCAGAAAATTGCCATGAGGGATTTGCTGCATCGGCGCGTATAGGGGGCAGGTGGAACAAGGGTATGGCGGCCATGGCCGATATTGATGAACTTCTTGGGGCGCTGGCCCACCGGGCGGTGCCTGAGGCGCTGGGTTCGCTGGAGGGCGGCGTCCTTGCCGGGCTGGCGGAACGGCGCGAGCGGGCAGGCGCACGGCGCGCGATGGCAGCCGCGCTGCTGGTGGCCGCGTTCGTGGGAGCGTTCGGTTCGGTCGTGCCATCGGCCCCGGCACAGGCCGAACCGCTGTTCGGCATTCCGGCGGGCGCGCCATCGCACCTTCTGGCGGACTGATGGCGCCGGTGCTGCGCTATGTGCTGGTGGCGGTGCTTTCCGCCGCGGTTGCGCTGGGGGCCAGCCATCTGGCGCAGGGCTGGATGCCTGCGCGCCATGGCAGCGAACTGCACCAGCTCGTGCACGGAAAGCTTGACCTGACACCCGATCAGGACCGCGAAATCCGGCGGCTGGAGCAGGACTTTGCCAGAACCCGCGCAGGTCTGGACGCGCAGTTGCGGGCGGCCAACATCGCGCTGGCCAAGGCCATCGCGCGCGAGCACAAGATCGGCCCGCAAGTGACGGGAGCGGTCGATGCATCGCATATGGCGATGGGCGAATTGCAGAAGGCGACGCTGGCCCATGTCTTTGCCATGAGGGCCGTGCTGACCCCGCAGCAGCAGGCGATTTTCGACCGCGAGATCAGCCGCGCGCTGACATCGGCGGACGGACCCTAGACGCCTTCGGACGCCCATGAACCGCCCCGGCGAGGACCAGGACGACCACGCACTGGTCAGGCGCGCGCTTTCCGGCGAGCAGCAGTCCTATGCCGCCCTGATGGCCCGCCACCGCGAGGCCGTGTTCCGGGTGGCGCGCCACCATACCGGTGACGAGGGCGAGGCGCTTGACCTGACGCAGGAAGCCTTCGTTGCGGCCTTTGCAGCGCTCGCCCGGTTCGATCCGGCGCGGCCGTTCCGGGCGTGGATCCTGCGCATCACGATCAACAAGTGCCGTGACTGGGCGCGCCGCCGCGCCGTGCGCCGCATGTTGCGCTTTGCCATGCCGCTGGAAGAGGCGCGCGATGTGGCCGATGCCGCGCCCGACCCGGAAGCGGCGGCGATCTCGGCGCGCGAAGTGGCGCGGATCGGCGCGGCGGTGGCAGCGCTTCCGGCGAGCCTCAAGAATCCGCTGATCCTGTGCCGTCTGGAAGGGATGAGCATGGCCGAGGCGGCGCAGGTGCTGGGCATCAGCGAAAAGGCGGTGGAAACGCGGATATATCGCGCCCGCCAGAAGCTTTCCGAAGATTTCCTGCGCAAAGCCTGAGGGATCGGCGCCGCGCCCGCGTATCAGCAGGCAATGGACCAGCCGCTTCTTCTCGATCGTCGCCGCCTGCTTGCCGCAGCGGGCGCGCTTGCTGCAACACCGCTCGTGCCCGCGTGGGCGCAATCGGGGCATTCAGGCCATTCCGGCCATGCGCGCACGGCAGGCGCCGTGGCCGGGCGCAACACCGGCGGCACGCTTTCGGGCGAGAGCATCGCGCTTTCGATCGGCGCGGCAAGGTTCGGGGTGGGCAGGCGATCCGCGGCGGCCGTGGCGGTGAACGGTTCGATCCCGGCCCCGCTGATCCGCCTGCGCGAAGGGCAGAACGTGCGCATTGCCGTGACCAATACCCTTGCCGAGCAAAGCTCCATCCACTGGCACGGGCTGCTGGTGCCGTTCCACATGGACGGGGTGCCGGGCGTATCCTTTCCCGGCATCGATCCGGGCGAAACCTTCGTTTACGATTTTCCGATCCTGCATTCGGGCACGTTCTGGTATCATTCGCATTCGGGGATGCAGGAAGCGGTGGGGCTTTACGGCCCGATCGTGATCGACCCGGCCGATTCTGACAGCGCTGCGCCGTTCGAGCGCGAATACGTGCTGATGCTGGCCGACTGGAGCCCGACCGATCCGCACACGCAGCTGCGCAAGCTCAAGACCATGGGCGGCTATTACAACTGGCAGCGCCAGACCGTGGGCGGGCTGCTGAAGGGCAGGGACCAGAGCCTGAAGGAGCGGCTGGAGTGGGCGAAGATGCGCATGGACCCGGCCGACATTTCCGACGTGACGGGCGCGACCTATTCCTATGTCATCAACGGCCATGACAGCGAAGCGAACTGGACCGCGCTGTTCGCGCCGGGCGAGCGGGTGAAGCTGCGGATCATCAATGCCTCGTCGATGACCAACTTCAACTTCCGCATACCGGGCCTTGCCATGACCGTGGTGGCGGCCGACGGGTGCGACGTGCAGCCGGTGGAGACCGACGAGTTCCAGATCGGCATTGCCGAGACATATGACGTGATCGTTCAGCCGGACGAGGCCGCAGCCTTCGGCATCATTGCCGAGGCGATCGACCGTTCCGGGCTGGTGCGCGCGACGCTGGCGCCGCAGATCGGGATGGTGGGGGCAGTCCCGCCCAAACGCCGCCGCCCCATCCTGACCATGCGCGACATGGGCATGGACATGAGCGGCATGGACATGGGCCAAGGGGGCGAGATCGACCTTTCCAAGCCCGCGAACGAGAGCATGGACGGCCATTCCATGAAGATGCGCGATCTTTCGCTGGCGCCGGGCGTGAAGCCGGGGCCGGGGGTGGCGACGATTTCTCCCATGCCTGCCGACCGGCTGGCCGACCGGCCTACCGGGCTGGAAGACGCGGAGCACCGCGTGCTGACCTATGCCGACCTGCGATCGCGCAAGCCCAACCCCGACCGCCGCACGCCCAGCCGCCAGATCGACGTGAACCTGACCGCCAACATGGAACGCTACATGTGGTCCATCGACGGGCAGACGATTTCGAGCGGCGGCCAGCCCATTCCGTTTCGTGAAGGCGAAAGGGTGCGGGTGAACCTGATCAATCACACGATGATGCCGCACCCCATCCACCTGCACGGCCACTTCTTCGAACTGGTCACGGGCGAGCCGGGCCACCGCCCCCGCAAGCATACCGTCAACGTGCTGCCCGGCGGCAAGGCCAGCTTCGATCTGACCGCCGATGCCGTGGGCGACTGGGCATTCCACTGCCACATGCTGCTGCACATGCACGCAGGGATGATGCGCGTGGTGACGGTGCGGGCCGCCGGAGACGCGGCATGAGGCGCGTGTGGTTCGCCGCGCTCGTCACGGCGGCGGGCCTTGCTGCCGCGGCCCCGGCGCTGGCGCAGGATGCCGCCGATCCCCACGCGGGCCACGACATGGGCGCGATGGACGCCATGGATCATTCCATGCACCAGATGCCCGATGCCGCGGCGGCCGATGCGCCGGATCCTCATGCCGGGCACGACATGCAGGGGATGGCTTCTTCGGCCCCGATGGATCATTCGGCGCACATGGCGCATTCGCCCGCCCCTGACGTGCCTGACAGCGAAGTTGGCAATGCCCCGCCGCCGCCCGTGCCCGCCGATCATCCCGCCGACGCCTTCTGGGACAAGGCGCGGATGATGCGCGCCCGCGCGGCCCTTTCACGGGAAGGGGCGTTTTTCGGCAATGCCCTGATCCTTGACCGGATGGAGCACCGCAGCCGCGGCGGCAAGGACGGTTATGCCTGGGAGGCGACCGGCTGGATCGGCAATGATTACGACCGGCTGGCCTTCGACACCCAAGGCGAAGGCACTCATGGCGAGCCGCTGGAGCGCGCCGAGGTGCGGGCGGCATGGCGGCACGCCTTCGATCCGTGGTGGAACTTCGAACTGGGGGTGCGGCAGGACTTTGGCCACGGGCCGGACCGGACCTATGCCATGGCGGGTTTTCGCGGCCTTGCGCCCTACTGGTTCGAGGTGGGGGCCCATGCCTTTGTTTCGAACAAGGGCGACGTGCATCTGCGCCTCGATGCCGAGCATGACATGCGGCTGACGCAGCGGCTGATCTTCCAGCCCGCCATCGAGATCGACGTGGCGGCGCAGGACGTGCCCGAACTGGGCATCGGCGCAGGCATCGAGAAGATCGAACTGGGCGCGAGGCTGCGCTACGAGTTCGCGCGCGAGTTCGCGCCCTACGTGGGCGTTCACTGGGAACGCAAGCTGGGCCGCACGGCCGGTTTCGCCCGTGCCGATGGCGAATCGCCATCACAGGTCAGCGCGGTGGTGGGCCTGAGGATGTGGTTCTGAAACCTGCGCCGTCCCTCTAGCGCACGTCCTTCGCCACGGCATCGAGCACGCCGTTCACGAACTTGGCTTCGCGGTCCTCGAAGAAGGCATGGGCCACATCGACATATTCGGTGATGACCGTGGCCACGGGCACGTCCTTGCGGGCGAGCAGTTCATAGGACCCCGCGCGCAGGATCTGGAGCATGGTCTTGTCGAGCCGGGCCAGCGACCAGCCCTTGGCCAGCTTGGCCGAGAGCAGCAGGTCGATCTCGTTGCGGCGGGCATCGACGCCTTTCACCACATCGTCGAAGAAGGCGACATCGGCCTTGAGGTATTCGACATCCTCGATTTCGGCGCCCAGCCGGTGCTGGTGGAACTCGTCAAGGAGGAGGTGGAGCGGGGTGCGCTCCATGTCGATCTGATAGAGCGCCTGAACGGCAGCGAGCCGCGCGGCGGCGCGGGCCTTTCCGGAAATCTGGGTCACAGGCCGAGCCTCAGTTCGATGGAGCGCGCGTGCGCGGCAAGGCCCTCGGCCTCGGCAAGGGCGATGGCGGCAGGGCCGATGGCGGCAAGCGCGGCATCGGAGGCGGCGATGAAGCTGGTGCGTTTCATGAAATCCAGAACGGAAAGGCCCGACGAGAAGCGCGCACGGCGCCCGGTGGGCAGGACATGGTTCGGCCCGGCAATGTAATCGCCGACGGCTTCGGGGGTCATCCGGCCAAGGAACACCGAACCGGCATGGCGGATGCGGTCGAACAGGCGTTGCGGATCGTCGGTGGCGATCTCCACATGTTCGGCGGCCAGCGCATTGGCAAGTGCGGGGGCTTCATCCAGCGAATCCACCACGATGATGACGCCGTGATTGTCCCAGCTTGCCTTGGCGACGCGCGCGGTGGGCAGCATGGCGATCTCCACGCCGACCATGTCGGCGACCTGATCGGCAAAGGCGGCATCATCGGTGATGAGAATGGATTGCGCCACGGGATCATGTTCGGCCTGGCTGAGCAGGTCTGCCGCGATCCACTGCGGATCGTTCTTCGCATCGGCAATGACGAGGATTTCCGAAGGTCCGGCAACCATGTCGATGCCGACCACGCCGAAAAGCTGGCGCTTGGCTTCGGCGACCCAGGCATTGCCGGGGCCGGTGATGACATCGACCGGCCTGATCCGTTCGGTTCCATAGGCAAGCGCGGCAATCGCCTGCGCGCCGCCGACGCGCCACACTTCGTCGGCCCCGGCAAGGTGCGCGGCGGCCAGCACCAGCGGGTTTGCCTCGCCCTTGGGCGTGGGGGTGACGACGACGAGCCGCCCGACGCCCGCCACCTTGGCGGGGATGGCGTTCATCAGCAGCGAGGACGGATAGGCCGCGCGCCCGCCCGGCACATAGAGACCGGCACCGTCCACCGCGCTCCAGCGCGCGCCGAGGCGCATTCCGGCCTCGTCGGTGTAGTCGCGGTTTTCGGGCAACTGGGCGCGGTGATAATCGCGGATGCGCTGCGCGGCGAGTTCGAGCGCGGCGCGCAGATCGGGCTTGAGCGCGTCGAAAGCCTCGCGGCATTCTTCGGGGCCGATGCGCCAGCCATCGGCGGCCGGGGCATGGCCATCGAAGCGGGCGGTATATTCGGCCAGCGCATCATCGCCGCGCAGGCGCACGTCCTCGATGATGGTCTGCACATCGCGCGCCACGTTCTCGTCGCTTTCGCGGCGGTCCTTGACGAGGCGGGCGAAATCGCGGGCGAAATCGGGATCGCCGGAATTGAGGCGCAGCATCAGGCGGCCTGCCTTTCGGCCACGAGTGCGCGGAAGGCATCGACCAGCGCGCCGAGGCGGGCGCTGTCGGTCTTCAGGGCGGCGCGGTTGACGATCAGCCGGGCCGAGACGGGCATGATGCGGCTGGTTTCCACAAGACCGTTCTCCTTCAGCGTGCGCCCGGTGGAGACGAGATCGACGATCCGGCTGGCAAGGCCCAGTGACGGGGCGAGTTCCATCGCGCCGTTGAGCTTGACCACTTCGGCCTGCACGCCCAGCCTTTCGAAGTGGCGGCGGGTGAGGTTGGGATACTTGGTGGCGACGCGGGCGTGGCTTTCGCGGGCACTGGCCCCGCTTTCCACCATGGCGACGGGTTCCGCCACCGACAGGCGGCAGTGGCCGATATCAAGATCGACCGGCGCATAGAGATCGGCATAGTCGAACTCGTCGATCACGTCCGATCCGACAATGCCGGCATGGGCGGCGCCATGGGCCACGAAAGTTGCTACATCGAAGGCGCGGACGCGGATGATCTTCATGTCGGGCCGGTTCGTGGCAAAGGACAGCGCACGCGAGGCCTTGTTGAAGAAATCGGCTTCGGGCACGATCCCGGCCTTCTCCAGCAGAGGCAGGGCCTCGTCGAGGATGCGGCCCTTGGGCAGGGCGAAAACGAGCGGTGCGGCGGTTGACATGACCTGCCGCCCATATGGCAGGGCTGCGCAAAGGGCAACCGGATGAACCCGATCATGGAGACCGAAGAAGTCGCAAGAGCCATCGAATGGCAGGCAGATCACGCCGCGAACAACGGCGCGCCGTGCACGGGCCGCGTGGTGCGCGCGCAATTGCGCCTGCTCGACGGGGCAACGCAGGTGGGCAGGCGAATCGCTTCGTGGCCCGGAAAGCCGCTTGAGGACGCGCTGCCGCTGCGGCTGGCAGGCGGACACCACAACCTTGTGCTGACTGGCCGGGACACGCGCCTTGGCCCGGTCTATCGCGGCGAACTGACCGATCAGGCCGAGGTGGACGCGCTGGTGCTGGCGGTCACGCGCGAACATGACGCGGACCTGCTGCCATGGCTCGACGGGCCGCCGCAGACCAACGAGGCAGGGCGTTCGGCCTCGATCATGGCTGCGCTGCTGTGGCTTTCGCAGCGGCTGGGGCCGCGCTTCGAACTGAACGAACTGGGCGCCAGCGCGGGCGTGAACACGATGATGGAGCGCTTCTTCTTCGATCTGGGCGGGACAAGGGCCGGGCCGGAGGAATCGCCCATGCGCATCGTGCCGGAATGGCGCGGACCGCCGCCGCCGCAGGCCGGGGTGCAAATCACCGCGATCAGCGGGTGCGACCGTGCGCCGGTGAACCTTGCCGATCCGGCAGCGGCGCTGCGGCTCAAGTCCTATGTCTGGGCGGAAGTGACCGAGCGGATCGGACGGATCGATGCCGCCATTGCGCTGGCAGGCCGCAAGCCGCCCGACGTGGTGCAGATGGACGCGGCCGCGTTCGTGGCACAGCGCCTCGCCGCGCCGCAGGCAGAAGGGACCACGCGGGTCGTGTTCCATTCCATCGTCTGGCAATATCTGCCGGGCGAAACCCGCGCCCGGATCGGCGAGCTGATGAGCGCGGCAGGCCAGCGGGCCGACACGTCGCGCCCGCTGGCCTGGGTCATGCTCGAAACCAACCGCCAGACCTTCCGCCATGAGCTGAGCGTGCGCTACTGGCCGGGCGGGGCGGAGCCGCGGATCCTCGGCACCGCCCATGCCCATGGCGCGTGGGTGGAGTGGTTCGGGCTGGACTAGCCAAGGAACCGGTCGAGCGCGGCGTTGACCGCCTGCGGTGCTTCCCATGGCACGAAGTGGCCGCAATCGTGCACCTTCTCCAGCGTGAGGTTGGTGACGAGCCGCTCCATCCCCTCAAGGTTGCAGGGCGGCAGGGCCATGTCGTCCATCGCCCAGATCACCAGCGTGGGAATGGCGAGCGGGGGCAGCGGAGCATCGGCATAGCCTTCGGGCAGTTCGAAGGGCGCGTCCATCGGCGGCACGGCCATGGAACTGGCGCGATACCAGTTGAGCATGGCAATGGCGGCATCGGGGTTTGCCCAGTCCCGCAGCAGGGCATCGCGTTCGGCATCTTCGAGCGCGGGCGAGCGCTTCCAGTCGAGCGCCTTGAGCAGGAGCGCGCCCAGACCGTGTTCGCGCACCAGCGCATCGTTGGCCGGATCGCGGAAGGCGCGCATATACTGGCTGGCGGCGCGCTGCTGCGGATCGGTCCAGAGCAGGCGGGGGAAGATCACCGGGTGCGGCGCATTGGCGATGACCGCGCGGGTCACGCGCGTGCCCTGGCCGAGCAGGGCCACGCCCCAGGCGATCGCCCCGCCCCAGTCATGGCCAAGGATGGTGAATTGCCCCACGCCCAGCGCATCGGCGAGCTGGAAAATGTCGGCGATCAGCTTGTCGGGCGTGTAGTTTTCGACCCCTTCCGGCCTGGACGATCCGCGATAGCCGCGCTGATCGGGCGCGATGCAGCGGAAGCGCGGGGACAGGTGGGCGATCTGGTGGCGCCAGGTGCGGTGGCTTTCGGGAAAGCCATGGAGGAAGATCAGGACGGGGGCGTCCTTCGGCCCCGTGTCCCACACGTCGAGTTCGATGCCGCTGGCAAGTTTCACGCGGGTCAGGTCGGTCATTCGGGGGCTCCCTCGTTCATGCGTTGGGCATATCCGGCGGCGACGACCGCGGCCATGCGATCGTGCAGGGCATCGGGCGTGCGGCGCAGTTCGCCGATCTCCTTTTCCATGCCTTCGCCCATGATGATCTCGCGCTCGTCAGCCGCAATGGCATCGAGCATCTGGCGCGCGGCCAGATCGGGATCGAGGCCGTTCTCGATGGCGGCATCGCTGATTCCGCGGCGCGAACCATCGGCGGTGACGGCATTGCGCGAAACATCGGTGCGGATCGAGCCGGGGGCGATGACATGGACCTTGAGGCCAAGGCCCGCCACTTCGGCGCGCAGGGCATCGGAATAGCCGAACAGGCCGAACTTGGCCGCGCTGTAGCCGGTGCGCATGGGCGAGCCGACCTTGCCGGCAATGCTCGATACCATGACGATCCTGCCGGACCGGCGTTCGGCCATGCGCGGCAGCAGCGCCTGCGTGAGCGCGATGGGCGCGAGCAGATCGACCCCGATGATCCGCTCATAGACCGGGAAGGCCGTGTCCACCGCCAGCGAGCGCTGCGAGATGCCGGCGTTGTTCACCAGCATGTCGATCCGGCCCTGCCACGCCCATGCCTGATCGGCCGCGCGGGCTGCGGCGGCATAGTCGGTCGCCTCGAAGGGCAGGACCAGCGCATCGCCGCATTGACTGGAAACTTCGGCCAGCGCTGCCTCGTTGCGCCCCGAAAGGATCAGGTGCGCGCCTTCCCGCGCCAGCGCCCGCGCCAGCGCCGCGCCGATGCCGGAGGACGCCCCGGTAATCCACACCACCTGCCCGGCAAATGCCATCCGCCCGCTCTCCCTTTCCGGTCCGATTCTTAACCGATCCATTAAAGGCATCGTGTCAGGCTTCGTGGCCCTGCGCCAGTCGTTTTCACGCTGGTTCATTTTATGCCGGTCCACTTCACTGTTGCAGCTGAACCATGACGAGCCTTATATTAGAATAAATATCCTAAAATGGAGGGGGCGTTGGAATCTCGCAGATCAGCCATGAAGCTTGGCCTTCTGGGCGCATTGGGCATGTGTGGAACTGCTTCTGCGGCCACCGGGTCAAGAAGGACGGGCGCTGCCTGCAAACCTGAAGCGCACGCTGCGGGGCCGCGCTGGCGCGTCGGCATCGAAGGACAGCGCATTGCCGATCTAGGGGATGGCCGGTTCCTGAATCCGGTTCTGGCGGGCGACTATCCCGACCCTTCGGTGCTGAAGGACGGCGATGATTATTACATGACGCACTCGTCGTTCGATTCCGCTCCCGGCCTGCTGATCTGGCATTCGCGCGACCTGGTGAACTGGCGTCCCGTCGGTCCGGCCCTTGCGAAGCCGCTGGGCACGGTATTTGCGGTTGATATTGCCAAACATGACGGGCGGTATTTCATCTACATCCCGTTCATGAAGGCCCCGTGGTCGCCCGATCTGCCGAGCTTTGCGAATACATTCGTCATTCACGCGCCGTCCATGGAGGGGCCATGGAGCGATCCGATTGATCTCAAGGTGGGCGGTCTGATCGATCCCGGTCATGTGGTGGGGGAAGACGGGCACCGTTACCTTTTCTTCAACGATGGCAAGCGCGTGCGCCTTACCGCCGACGGTCTGGCCACAGACGGGCCGATCGAGACGGTTTATGAGGCATGGCGCTATCCCGATGACTGGATTACCGAAGCCTTCGCGCCGGAAGGCCCTAAGCTCTTTCGCAAGGGGGACTTCTTCTATCTCGTCAACGCTGTCGGCGGGACAAGCGGGCCAGCCACGGGCCACATGATTGTGGCGGCACGATCACGATCGATTCACGGTCCGTGGGAAAACTGTCCGCACAATCCGATCCAACGCACGCTTTCCCGGAACGAGATGTGGTGGTCGCGCGGGCACGCAACCTGCGTGGAAGGGCCGGGTGGCAAGTGGTTCATGATCTATCATGGATACGAGAACGGCTATCAAACCATTGGTCGGCAGACGCTTCTTGAGCCTGTCGAGTGGACGCCTGACGGCTGGTTCAGGGCCGTTGGCGGTGATCTTTCGGCGCCGCTGGCGAAGCCCCACGGGCAGGCGCAGCGTCACGGCATGGCCCATTCGGATTCGTTCGAGACGGATCGTCTGGGCACATTGTGGAGCCTCTATGCCAGCGCACCGGCCGAAGCCGCGCGCGTTGCCATTGGCAATGGTGCGCTTTCGCTCAAGGCCAAGGGCAATGGCCCTTCCGACGGGGCAGTGATTACCCAGCAGGTCGGTGACCGCAGCTATGAGGTGACTGTCGAAGTTGAACTTCGCGGCAGGGCTTCTGGGGGGCTGCTGCTGTTCTTCGATGACCGGCTGTTCCTTGGCATGGGGATCGACGGCAGCCGGATGACGACGTGGCGCGGGGGCAAGGCATCCTACTGGCCTGAGCCAGCTCCCGCCGCACGGCGCATGTTCATGCGCATCACCAACCAGGAGCAGATCGTCACGTTCCACTACAGTCTGGATGGCAAGACGTGGACGCGGCATGGCGTGCGTTCGGATGTGACGGGCTACAATGCCAACACGATCGATAACCTGCTCAGCCTGCGTCCAGCGCTTTATGCGGCGGGTGAAGGCAAGGTGATGTTCCGCAACTTCGTCTATCGCGCTCTTGAATCTGGCTCAAATGAATCCGGCTCAAAGAGGTGTGTCTAAAAGGTCGAGGATGTTCACGGGGAACACCGGTTCGTGCCAGTTTGCCAGTTCGGTGCGGGTGAACCAGCGGAAGGTGTGGATCAGTTCGCGCTCGATCGCGGTGTGGCGGGACGTGTCGGGCGTGAAGCTGCGCGTCCTCACGCGGAAGAAGCGTTCGTCCGACGTGATGGGTTCGCCTTCGAGCGTGAGGTAATCATCGGTGCGGCGGGCGATTTCGGGGCCGCAGGTTTCCAGCCGAAGGCCGGTTTCCTCATGGACTTCGCGCAGGGCCGCACTGTGGAAATCCTCGTCCGGATCGCATTCCCCGCCCACGCCGCACCAGAACGGGCGGCGGTCCTTTGGCGCGAAGCGGATGAGGAGCAGGCGGTCGTGCTCGTCCAGCAGAAGGACGCGGGCGGCCCGGCGGATGCGGCGCCCGCTTGCCGCGTTACCCTTCACCGGGCGCGCGGGCCTTGATCGCAAGGGCGTGGACGCGCTGGCCGGGGAGGTCTCCGAGGGCCTTGTTGACCATGCGCTGCCGGTTCACGCGTGACTCGCCGATGAAGGCGGCGCTTTCGATTTCCACGGTGAAGTGGGATTCGCCCGTGCCGTCATCGCCCATGTGGCCTGCATGGGAGGCGCTGTCGTTGATCACCGCGAGGCGAGTGGGGGCGAAAGCCTCGGCAAGGAGGCGTTCGATTTCCTGTGCGATTGGTCCGGTCATGGCTTTTCTTCTAGCGCGTTCGCCGCCATGTGGACAGCCGATGCGAAATGACAGGTTCCATGGACGCGTGGAAGGCACGGGCCACGTCTGCCAGGCTCCCGGATGCGAGGAGCCGGGCGAGTTCCGTGCGCCGGGCGCGCGCGGGCCGGGGTTCGACGGGCCGGGGGACTACCGCTGGTTCTGCCTCGATCACGTGCGCCAGTTCAACGCGGGCTATGATTTCTTTGCGGGGATGACGCCGGAGGAAATCCTGCGCGCCCAATCGCCGATTGCCGGGTGGGAGCGCGAGACGCGCGCCTTCCGCCCCGATGCCGGGATCGATGCCGCGCCGCGCTGGGCCGATTTTGCCGATCCGCTTGAGGCGATCGCGCAGAGGGCGCGGGCGCGGCGCGCCGACCACCAGAAGGCGGCCGAAGCGGCACGGCGCGGCATCAGCCCGGACGAGCGCAAGGCCTATGATGCGCTGAAGCTGGATTACGGCGCTGACCGGCGCGCGCTGCGCAGCCGCTATTCCGAACTGGTGCGCAAGTATCACCCCGACCGCAACGGCGGCGACCGGAGCCACGAGGCTCGCTTGCAGGAAGTGGTGGAAGCCTACAACCTGCTGAAGGCCAGCGCGCTGTTCGCCTGAGCGGCCGCGAGGCGGGCGGGATGGCCCGTGAGATCGTCCTTGAGCTGCGGTCTTTGCCGCCGAAGGCGCAGGCTGGCATCGATTGTTGCCGACTCGCGACGATCCTGCCATCCCGATGCGGGACACTTGAGCGGCAAGAGCGAGATGGGGGCGGCAAGAGTGTGATAGGGCACATTCCCCGCGCACCGACATGATTACAAGTGTATCGATCTGCGGAGGGGGCTTTGGCGACCGAGGATTGCGATACGGTTCTGCGGATGCTTGACGGGGAAGGGCTGCGCGACATTCCGCTCGCGCGGCTTGGCATCTGCGGATTCGGGCGCGCGCCCTCGAATACGGTCGTTCTGGCCGACAGTCTGGCCTCGCGCGAGCATGCCATCATCCGCCGGAATGCCAGCGGGCACTGCATTCTCAACGATCTGGGCAGCACCAACGGGACCTGGCTGAACGGGCGGCCGGTGCAGGCGCCGACGCGCCTGCGTTCGGGCGACCGTATCCAGATCGGGCGCTGCGTGATCGAGCTGATCCAGAACGAGGCCCCGGTTGATCTGACCGATCCCCTGGCAGGCCAGACGCAGATCCATGTCGATACGCAGCTGGTCAGCACGCTGGTGATCGACATCCGCGGCTTCACCAGGCTTTCGGCGGCGATGGGCGAGCAGGCGATTGCCGCGCTGATGGCCGAGATCAACCGCGAAGCAGGGGCAATGCTGGATGACGCGGGCGTCTGGTCGACCAAGTTCATCGGTGATGCGATCATGGCAGTGTGGCTGCATCCGGCCAATGCCCTTGCCCGGCGCGATGTGGTGACGGTGCTGGACGTGATAAGCGGCTATCAGGAGATTTTCCGCGTGGCCGAAAAGCGCCATCGCCCGCCGGGGCTGCTGCGCTTCGGCTGTGGCTACAACGCGGGCATGGCCTCGGTCGGCAACATCGGCCATGGCGGGGCTGCCGATTTCACCGCGATGGGCGAAGCAGTGAACATTGCCTTCCGGCTTGAGACGGCGACGAAGGAAACCGGCTGCGACGTGCTCATCGCGCAGGACGTGTTTCATGCCCTTGGCGATGTTCGTTTCCGCCCCGACCCGCTGATCGAAATCGACATCAAGGGTTATGGCCAGCCCATCCGCGCACTGGGGGTGAACTTCGCCCAGATCGGCAGCTTCGTGGAACGGTTTCTGGCGGCCTGAACGGTCGGTTCCGGCAAGGACCACCGGCTGGCTGCGTCGCACGACTGTCAGATTGCGGATGTAGTGTCCCGCCAGACAAGGGTCGGGACAATTGCGGCGTGCTGCGGACGGTATTTGCGCTTCTGGTCATCATGACATGCGGCCTGCTGCGGCTGGTTCTGCCGTTCCGGGCGATCGAGCGGGCAGGCTGGGCCATGGTGCTGGCGGCCTTCAGGATCCGGGTGGAAGTGCATGGCCGCCCGGTGGAAGGCGGGACGATGCTGCTGGCCAATCACGTTTCCTGGATCGACATCGTTGCCCTGGGGCGCTGGGTGAAGGCCAGTTTCATCGCCAAGGCGGAAGTGGCGCGCTGGCCGGTGATCGGTGCCGGTGCGCGCCGGATCGGGTGTATCTTCGTCGATCGCGGGGCGCGGATCGGCGCGCTTGCCATCCGCGGGCAGATCGCCGCGCGTCTGGCGCAAGGCGGCAGGGTCGTGCTCTTTCCGGAAGGAACGACCGGGCCGGGCGACCGGGTGCTGCGTTTCCAGAGCAGCCTGATGGGTGCGCAGGCGGAGGGCGACGACGCGCCCTCAGGCAGCCGCATGGCGCGCAGGGCGGTGCCTTTTGTCGTGCAGCCGGTGGGACTGGTCTATCGCACGGCGCGCGACCGGAGGCTGGCCGCATGGCTGGGTGATGCCCTGCTGCTTCCCCATGCGGTCCGGCTTGCCCGCGAAGGCGGCGCAACGCTCGAAATCTGGTTCGAGGAGCCGTTTTCGGCGACTGACCGCAAGGCCGCCGCGCGCCGGGCCGAAGCGGTCATCGCCGCGCGGCTGGCCGAACGGATTGCCGCTCAGGAGGCCACGTTGAAGCGGGCGGCATAACGCGCCGTGATGCGCGCCACCGGCATGACCACGCAGACATCCACGGTGTTGAAGCCGTGATCGATGAACGCCCCGTCGCCAAAGCAGGCGCCCGTGCGCAGATAGCCCTTGATGAGCGGGGGCAGCGCCAGCATGGCGGCGCGCGGATCGTATTGTCCGGGGGCCAGCAGGTCCATGCGCGAACCCAGCCCGGCATGAACGCGCGGCCGGATCGCTTCGGGGGCAAGGTGGTGGTGATGGAGCCACGAAAGCGGTGCGGCATGAACCGACGGGTCGGTTCCTGCAAACGAGGCGCAGCCGAACATCAGGGCAATGCGGTTGGCTGCGATATATTCCGAAATGCCGCGCCAGAGCAGGGCGATGGTCGCGCTGGTGCGATAGGCGGGCAGCACGCATGAGCGGCCGAGTTCGAGCAGTTCGCCATCAGGACGCGAGGCGCCCCCGGTCAGCGGCGAGAGATCGTATTCCCCGGCCGAATAGAAACCGTCGTGCGCGCGGGCCACGCTTTCGCGCAGCAGACGGTATGTGCCAACGACATTGGCAGACCCGTTCCCGGCATCTGCGGCGGCCTCGTCGATGACCAGCAGGTGATCGCAAAGCTCGTCATATTTGTCGCGGTCGAGCAGCGGTGCGGCATCGTTTGCCTGCGTGACGGCACCGGCCCCACGCTCCTCAAAGAACACCGTCCAGCGCAGTTTCTGGACGGCGCGCAGATCATCGGCAGTGCGGGCGAGGCGGACACTGAGGCGCCGCTCAGGAGGCGCCGCGGCCGTCGTTGCGGCGTTTGACGTGGCGCGCAGGGGTGATGCCGGGAGCACTGCGCTCATGATGAACCTTTCATCCCGCCAGACTAGGGCAGCGTGATGACCGGGGCTTTACGGTTTCATGCCAGCGAGGTTTCATCTGACCGCATCCTGTCATGGCGCGGTAACGCTGCGGCCCCGGCATGGTGCCGGCCGAAACGAAACGAGGCCCCGCAGGGGGCCTCGCACTTGTCGGATATTGCGGGAAAGACCGGATCAGGCGGCAGCGGGCGCGGCATCGCGCACCGACTGATCGACGTGATCGGCAAACTGCTGGAAGTTGTCGACGAACTTGCGCACCAGTTCCTGGGCGGTCTTGTCGTATTCCTCTGCATCCGCCCAGGCGCCGCGCGGATCGAGCAGGCGGGTTTCCACGCCGGGCACTTCGACCGGAACTTCGAAGCCGAAGTTCGGATCCTTGCGGAAGGTGGCGTTGTTGAGGCTGCCATCCAGCGCGGCGTTGAGCAGGGCGCGCGTGGCCTTGATCGGCATGCGCTTGATGCCTTCCATCGTGGCCTTGCCGCCCGACCAGCCGGTGTTGACGAGCCAGCACTTGACCCCGCCCCTGGCGATGCGTTCCTTCAGAAGATTGCCATAGACCGAGGGGTGGCGCGGCATGAAGGGCGCGCCGAAGCAGGTGGAGAAGGTGGCTTCCGGTTCGGTCACGCCGATTTCGGTGCCCGCAACGCGCGCGGTGTAGCCCGAAAGGAAGTGATACATCGCCTGATCGGGCGTGAGGCGCGCAATCGGCGGCAGGACGCCATAGGCATCGGCGGTGAGGAAGATGAGGTTCGCCGGAACCGGGCCGAGGTTCTTTTCCGAAGCGTTCGGGATGAAGTCGATCGGGTAGGAACCGCGGCTGTTTTCGGCAAGGCGGTTGTCATCCAGATCGATCTTGCGGGTGACGGGATCGATCACGACGTTTTCGAGCACCGTGCCGAACCGCTTGGTGGTGGCGAAGATTTCCGGTTCGGCTTCGGCCGAGAGGCGGATCATCTTGGCATAGCAGCCGCCTTCGAAGTTGAAGACGGCGGTATCGGACCAGCCGTGCTCGTCGTCGCCGATGAGCGTGCGGCTGGCATCAGCGGAAAGCGTGGTCTTGCCGGTGCCCGAAAGGCCGAAGAACACCGCGGTCTTGCCATCGGGGCCGACATTGGCCGAGCAGTGCATCGGCATGACGCCCTTGGCCGGAAGGAGGTAGTTGAGAATGCCGAAGACCGACTTCTTCATTTCGCCGGCATAGGCCGTGCCGCCGATGAGGATCAGCTTTTCGGTGAAGTTGACCGCGATCACGGTTTCGCTGCGGCAGCCGTGGCGCGCGGGATCGGCGCGGAAGCTGGGCAGGTCGATGATGGTGTATTCGGGCACGAACGCGGCAAGCTCTTCGTCCGTGGGGCGCACCAGCAGGGTGCGGATGAACAGGTTGTGCCACGCCAGTTCGTTGATGACGCGCACGTTGACGCGGTGTTCGGGCTGCGAGCCGCCGAACAGGTCGGCCACGTAGAGACGGTTCTTTTCCGACAGTGCCTTGAGGAAATCGGCCTTGAGCGCGGCAAAGTGTTCGGGCGTCATCGCCACGTTGGTCTTGCCCCACCACACGGTGTTTTCGGTGGTCGCATCGCGCACGATGAACTTGTCCTTCGCCGAACGGCCGGTGTGCTTGCCGGTCTCGACCACCAGCGGGCCATCGACGCACAGCAGCCCTTCGCCGTTGCGCACCGCATGTTCGACCAGAGGGGCGGTGCCGAGATTGGCGAACAGTTCCGCCGGCTGCGGGAAACCCTGGCTGGCGAGGGACACGTTCAGGCTGGTATCGGACACTTGCGGGCCTCCGGTTGCGGTGCCGAGGCGGACGCCAGGGAGATGACGCCCATCCGGCACACGGTTAGCGAATACGAATGCGCTGATTCTCGCTCCGCGCATAGTGTGCTGCAAATGCTGCGTCAAATCCGCAGCGACAATGAAGATTTTTGCGCAGCGAGTTGCGCGACGTGCAACTTTCGATCCTGCCCGAAGGCGCAGTGCCGACGCCGCCTTCGGACCAGGTCCGCAACCGCGCCTTGGGCAAGGGTCATGCGGGCACGTTGCAAGGTGCCGCGCCAGCCGGTATGCCCGATGAGGCAATGGCCAGCACCCAGCCCGCCCGCCCGGATGCCCCCGACACCGCGCGCACGATCGCGCTGGTCGATGATGACCGCAACATCCTGACCACGGTTTCGATCGCCCTCCAGACCGAAGGCTTTGCCACCCGGCTCTACAACGATGGCGATAGTGCGCTCAAAGCCCTGCTCGACAATCCGCCAGACCTTGCCGTGTGCGACATCAAGATGCCGCGCATGGACGGTCTGGAACTGCTGCGGCGGCTGCGGGAGAAGAGCGATCTTCCGGTGATCTTCCTGACCAGCAAGGACGACGAGGCCGACGAGGCGCTGGGCCTTTCGATGGGGGCTGACGACTACATCGCCAAGCCTTTCAGCCACCGGCTGCTGGTGGCGCGGATCAGGGCGATCCTGCGCCGCAGCGAGATCGTGCGGCGCGAGGCGGCGCAGGAGGCGCAGGAAGGCGAACCCCTGCCCGAAGCGATCCGCCGGGGGCGCCTCGTGATGGATCCGGCGCGCCATGCCGTGACCTGGAACGGGCAGGCCGTCTCTCTGACCGTGACCGAGTTCCTGATTCTCGAAGCTCTGGCACTGCGGCCGGGCGTGGTGAAGACGCGCAACCAGCTCATGGACGCGGCCTATCACGACGATGTCTTCGTCGATGACCGCACGATCGACAGCCACATCAAGCGCCTGCGCCGCAAGTTCCGCGCGGTGGATCCGGGCTTCGGCGCGATCGAGACGCTCTATGGCGCAGGCTACAGCTTTGCCGACGAGCAATAGCGCCGCGCCGCACCCGGCGCGCGACAGGGCGGGCGGGCGGCTGCGCCAGTTGTGGCGCATTCGCGGGGTCTCGCTCACCACCCGCATCCTGTTTGTCAACGTCATCGCGCTGGCGCTGCTGGCGGGCGGCTTCTTCTACCTCGACAGCTATCGCAAGCAGCTCATCGAGGAGCGCTTCAAGCTGGCGCGGGCCGAAGTGGAAATCGCCGCCGAAGCGCTGGAGGGCGCCGATGCGGCGCGTCGCCGCCAGCTGCTTGCCCGGATCGGCAGCGAACAGGCTCTGCGACTGCGGCTCTACGACGCGCAGAGCCACCTGCTGGCCGACAGTTTCGCGCTGGCGCCGCCTTCCTTCGCGCTGATCGATCCGGAAAGCGAGCCGTGGTATCAGCAGGCGGCGCGCTGGCTCGACCGGGGGATGGACTTCATCGTCAATGCGCCCGTGATCGAGCGCTACAGCGATACGGCCGAACGCCCCGCCGGTTCATGGCCCGAAATCCAGGCGGCGCGCACCTCCGGCCAGACCGAGGTCTATCTGCGCTATGCGCCCGACCGCACTCCGATCATCACGGCGGCAACCCCGGTGGGCGCGCAGGGCGAGGTTCTGCTTTCGCTGCGCAATGCGCTCGACATCACGCAGTCGGTCCGCGATGCGCGCCAGACGCTGGTCATCATCATCGGCCTTGCGCTGCTGCTTTCGGTGCAGCTTTCGCTCTATCTGGCCCGGACCATCGTGCAGCCGCTGCGCGCGCTGGTGCGCGCGGCGGTGCGGGTGCGGCTTGGCCGCGAGCGCGAAGTGGTGGTGCCGCGCCTGCCCGAACGGGGCGACGAGATCGGCCTGCTGGCGCGCGCGGTATCCGACATGACGACCGCGCTGCGCCAGCGCATCGACGCGGTGGAAACTTTCGCCGCCGATGTGGCGCACGAGCTGAAGAACCCGCTGGCATCGCTGTCGAGCGCGCTGGAGACGATGCAGCGCGTGGAGGATGCAGGGCTGCGCCGGCAGCTTGCCGACATTGCCGCCCACGATGTGCAGCGCATCGACCGCCTTATTACCGAAATCGCCGATGCCAGCCGGATCGATGCCGAACTGAGCCGGGCGACCTTCCTGCCGGTCGATCTGGCCGCGCTTGCCGCGCAAGTGGTGGGTGCGCGCGATGTGCGCGCGCGCGGTTCGGTGCCGGTCCGCCTGCGCCGCGATGGCGGGGACTGCGTAGTGCCCGGCGATGCCGCGCGGCTTGAGCGCGTGCTGGAAAACCTGCTGGACAATGCGGTCTCGTTCTCTCCGCCGGGGGGCGTGGTGGAGGTGATCGTCTGGGGCGATGGCGAAGCGGCCCATATCGCCGTTGCCGACGAGGGGCCGGGCATCCCGGAGAGCGAACGCGAGAAGGTGTTCGAGCGGTTCCATTCGGTGCGCCCGGTCGAGGAAGCCTTCGGCGCGCACAGCGGTCTGGGCCTTGCCATCGCCCGCACGATTGCCGAAGCTCATGACGGCACGCTGACGATTGCCGACAGGCCCGATGGAAAGCGCGGCGCATGGCTGGTGCTGAGCGTGCCGCTGGATGGGGAGGCCGACGAATGAGCGCGGCCGATGGACTTCGCGCGGCGCAGTTCTCGTGCGTGGCCGTGGGCGGGCGGGGCCTGCTGATCGATGGCGCGCCCGGATCGGGCAAATCGAGCCTCGCGCTTGCCCTGATCGACCGGGGGGGCATGCTGGTGGGCGATGATGGCGTGCTGCTGGACGTGGCGGATGGATGGCTGGTGGCGTCGCCGCATCCCGCGATTGCGGGCAAGCTGGAGGTGCGCAACGTGGGCCTTGTGGACTTCCCGGTCTCGGCCCCCGTGCCGGTGGCGCTGGTGATCCGGCTTGACGATGCGGCGGAAAGGTTCATCGAGGCGGCCGAACGGACGTGCCTTCTGGGGGTGGACCTGCCGCTGGTGCGGTTGTGGCCGGCCAGCCCGGTCCTTGCCCTGAGGGCGGAGCTGGCACTGCGCCAGCATGGGCTGGACCGGGCCTGACGGGAAGGAGTTGGCCCATGCGGACTTTCCAAGCCTTCGGGAATCGCGCAAAGCGCCACGGCACGGGAGCGGGCGTTATCCCGCACCAAGAGGCAGGCAGCACGAGATGACCCGCGATCCTTCACCCCAGCGCATCCTGCTCGTGACCGGCCTGCTTGGCGCGGGCAAGACCACCGCGCTGCGCACGCTGGAGGATCTGGGGTGGGAGGCCATCGACAATTTCCCGATCCGCCTGCTGGACCGCCTGCTGGAGACCGAACCCGGCTCGGCCCGGAGCGAGGTGGGCATCGAAGCGGGCGCGCCGATGGCCATCGGTTTCGACACGCGCACGCGCGGCTTTGATCCGGCGCGCACCATCCGGCTGGTCAAGGCGCTGTCGCAGCGCCCCGACCTTCAGATCACGACCCTGTTCCTTGATTGCGCAGGGACGGAACTGGAACGGCGCTACAACGAAACGCGCCGTCGCCATCCGATGAGCGAGGACAAGCCCGCTGCCGTCGGCATCGCCGCCGAGCGGGAACTTCTGGAGCCGCTGCGCCGCTGGGCCGATGTGGTGATCAGCACCACGAGCTATACCAGCAATGATCTGCAAGCCGCGATTCGGGCACAGTTCGGCGAGGAGACCGGCGCGCCCACCACGCTGACGATCAGCAGCTTCGGATTTTCGCGCGGCACCCCGCCCCTTGCCGATCTTGTTTTCGACATGCGGTTCCTGGCCAACCCGCACTGGGTCGATGCCCTGCGGCCGCAGACCGGACAGGACGCTGCGGTGGGCGATTACATCCGCACCGATCCCGCATTTGCCGAGGCTTTCAGCCGGATTCGCGATCTGCTGCTGCTGCTGCTGCCGCGCTACGAGGAGCAGGGCAAAGCCTATGTCCATGTGGCTTTCGGCTGCACCGGCGGGCGGCACCGATCGGTGTTCATGGCCGAACAGATTGCTTCTGCCTTGCGCGACGCCGGATTTTCACCCACATTGCTCCATCGCAACCTCGCGTCGCGACCGGCTGATCTGCTCGAAGGAGCAAAACCGTGAGCAGGACCGGACGCAGGCAGCGGGGAAGAACAAGGATGGGTGGGACAGCACTGGAAGCCATGCATTTCGATCCCCAATCGTCTTGCGTGCCCAGCCATCGTGCCCTTTCGGCTTTCCCGGCCCCGGCTGTTCCTGTCCCGGTGGCCCTGGCCGACAGGGCGGGATGCACGGCCGCACTTCGGAGCCTGTCCCTTTCATGATTGGTCTCATTCTGGTTACCCACGGCGCGCTTGCCGACGAGTTCATCCACGCGATGGAGCACGTTGTCGGGCGGCAGACGGATATCATCGGCGTCTGCATCGGCCCCAACGATGACATGGAAAAGCGCCGCAAGGAAATTGCCGACGCCATCCGCCGGGTCGACAGCGGCGAGGGCGTCATCATCCTGACCGACCTGTTCGGCGGCACGCCTTCGAACCTTGCCATTTCGCTGATGCAGGCAGGCCGGATCGAAGTGATCGCCGGGATCAACCTGCCCATGCTCATCAGGCTGGCCAAGGCCCGCAACAGCATGGGCGTGAAGGAAGCGACAGCGGCGGCGCGCGATGCCGGACGCAACTACATAACGATCGCTTCCGAGTTTCTGGGACAGGATGCATGAGATGGCAGAACAGGGCTATGTCACCCGCGAAACCGTGACGATCGTCAACCAGCGGGGCCTCCATGCCCGCGCCAGCGCCAAGTTCGTCAATGCCGTGGCCAAGCTGCCGCAGGGTTTCGAAGTGACGGTGAGCAAGGACGGCACCGATGCCAATGGCGGATCGATCCTGGGGCTGATGATGCTGGGGGCGGCGCGCGGCGATACCGTTGATGTTGCCGTGGCCGGGCCGGAAGGCGAGGCTGACGCCATCCTCATGAAACTGACCGGCCTGATCAAGGACGGCTTCGGCGAAGACTGATTCGCTTGCCGCGATCGCATTGCTGCCGCATGGGGGCGCGATGACGCGCAAGATCATCACCGGCTATTCCAACCCGACGGTCAAGTTCGTCCGTTCGCTGCGCGAGAAGAAGCACCGGCGGCGCGAGCGAAAGTTCCTGGCCGAAGGGCTGCGCCTGCTGACGGATGCGCGCGAAGGCGGACGCCTGCCGGAAATGCTGCTGATGGCGCAGGGCCGCGAAGGCCATCCGCTGCTCGACGGACTGGAGGCCGAGGTTGCCCATGCCGGGGGCGAGGTGATCGAGCTGCCGCTGGATATCCTGGCCAAGGTGACAGGCAAGGAGAACCCGCAGGCCGTTGCCGGGGTCTTTGCCGAATGGGACACCTCGATCCGGCTGATCGACCGCAACGCCGCCTCCATCTGGCTGGTGGCCCATGCCATGCGCGATCCGGGCAATCTGGGCACCATGCTGCGCACCGCCGATGCGGTGGGCGCCGGCGGGCTGATCCTGATCGATGAATGCGCCGATCCCTTCTCGGTCGAGGCGGTGCGCGCCAGCATGGGGGCGATCTTCACGCGGCAGCTTGCGCAGGCCCGCTGGGATGCGTTTCTGGCCTGGCTTCGCGCCGGTGCGGGGCAACTGGTGGCCGCATCGCTGCGCGATGCGGTGCCCTATCGCGATGCGCCCTATGCCGCGCCGTGCTTTGTCATGGTGGGCAACGAATCGCGCGGATTGCCGCCTGAATACGAGCTGGCCTGCGACCTGCGCGTGACCATGCCCATGAAGGGGCGGGCAGACAGCCTCAACGCCGCTGTCGCGGGCGCGGTGCTGGCCTATGAAGTGCTGGCGCGGCTTGAGGCGGGCGCCGCAGGCTGAACGATTGCGTAGGGCGCGGTTAATCGGCTGCTCAGGCAGGCGGGGCTAGCCTGCGTGCATGATCTCAGCCCGCCGCCTTTGCGCCATCGTCACGATCATGGCCGCCACCGCTCTGGCAGGCGGCTGCGCGACCGGGAGCGGCAGCGCAGCGGGCCTTGCCGGAACGCATTGGACGATCGTGAAGATCGATGGCGCTGCCCCCGTCGCGCCGGACCGCGCGATGATGCGCTTCGATGCCGAGCGGCTTTCCGCCCATGTCGGCTGCAATTCCATCGGCGGCGAATACCGCGTCGAAGGCAGCCGCCTGCTGGCCGGTCCGCTCATGGCAACGCGGATGTATTGCGAAGGGCCGGTCTGGGCGCAGGAGGAGGCCGTCAACGCCCTGCTGTCAGCCGCGCCTGAAATGGAGCGCCGCGGTTCCGCCATGCGGCTGGTGTCGGGCGGACATGAACTGCAACTCCAGCTCAAGGCGTCCTGACCGGCGGATCAATCACCCGCGATGAAGGCGGTGATGCGCCAGGTTCCATCGACCGGTTCGGCAATCAGCCGGTAGTCGAGCAGGCTGCGCAGTCTTGCCGTTTCGATCCAGCCCTTCCGGCCATTGTCGAGCGTGACCTGTGTTTCCGGCCTGGCCCGGTCGAATGCCATCGGATCGATTCCGACGAGAAACCAGCCGACCGGGCTGATGACCTTGCCGCCGGGCGTCTGGCGCAGCGGGGTGGCATCGCCCAGCACCAGCATGGCGTGATAGCTGTCGACCGTTTCGGGCACGTTCCAGAATACCCATGGCATGGCCGCCAGCCCGCCTTGGACCGCGCAGCCCAGCGGCAGGATCGCGGCCAGTTCCTGCCACAGGCCGCCTGCCGGATCGGCAAGGCGCCGCTTCAGTTCGGCAATGCCGCTGCTGCCCCCATAATCGAGCATGATGTCGGGAGCGGCAAGGGCGGCGAGGGCATCGGCATCGCGGGCGCGGATGGCGTTGCCAAGGCTCTTGCGGAAGGCAGGCCAGCCGGGCCGTGCCGCGCATTCATCCTGCGGCGGGTAGGCGAGGCCCGCCAGCGCCTCCGGTTCTTGCGCGCCTGCCGAGGCCGCAATGGCGGGTTCCGGCACGCTTCGGGGCGCGGGGCCTGCGTCGGCCTTGGCCGGGGCGGATGCCGGAGCGGCGAGTGACGGCTTCCCTTGCGGCTGCGGCTCTGCCTCGCTGCTGCATCCCGCCAGCGCCAGGGCAGCGAGAAGGGGGGCAAGGCAAGGGCGCTGCCATCCGTTCATTCGGCCGCCGCATCGCCTCCGTCATGGGCCATCGGGGCAAGGGCGGGGGCTTCCGCTTCGGCATAGCGCGGCGCGGATTCCACCAGAGGGACTTCCTCGATCTCGCGCTTGCCGATCTCGATGTGCTTGTCGCGCAGGCGCCGCCCGGCAGACAGCACGTTGCGTTCGAAGCTTCCGACGAACTTGTTGTAGTTGCTCACCGCGCTGTCCAGCCCGTTGCCCACGCGCTTGAGATGTTCGGCCGCCACGGCCAGCCGGTCATAGAGTTCGCCGCCCATGCGCCCGATCTCGCGCGCTTCGCGGGCAAGGCCGTCCTGCCGCCAGACCTGCGCCACGGTGCGGGCGATGGCGACAAGGTTCGTCGGGCTGGCGAGCAGCACGCGGCGTTCGAAGGCGAAATCCCACAGCGCGGGATCGCGTTCGAGCGCGGCGGCAATGAAGTGTTCGCCGGGCACGAACATCAGGACGTAGTCGGGCGCTTCCTCGAACTGCGATTGGTAGGACTTGGCCCCCAGCGTCTGGATGTGGTTGCGCATCGACTGGACGTGGGCATTGAGCGCGATCTTGCGGGTATCCTCGTCCTCGGCCTCGAAGGCGTCCTGATAGGCGTTGAGCGAAACCTTGGCATCGATCACCAGCAGCTTGTTGCCGGGCACGCGCACGATGGCATCGGGGCGCAGGCGGCCTTCCTCGGTCTCCACCGAATGTTCGGTGATGAAATCGGTGTGTTCGGAAAGACCGCACTGTTCGAGCACGTTGCGCAGTTGCAGTTCGCCCCAGCGGCCTCGCGTCTTGGGACCATTGCGCAGGGAATTGCCAAGCTGGGCGGCGGCGGCGCGCACGGCTTCCTGCCCGTCGCGCATCGACTGGATCAGGCCGGTGAGCTGGCCGAACGCATCGACTCGCTGCTTCTCAAGGTTCTGGACCTGCTCCTCATAGCTTTTCAGCCGCTGATCGACCGGGGCGAGCAGCGACTTCAGCCGCTCGGCGCTGGTCTTCTCGCTTTCCTCGAAGCGCGACTGGGCACGGGCGAGGAAGGTTTCCTGTGCCTTCTCCAGCACCTTGCTGCCCGCATTCTCGAACTCCTTGCGCAAGGCATCCTGCGCTTCGACGAGGAGCCGCTTCTGTTCCGCGAAGTTGGCGGCATCGGCCTTCATCCGCGCAAGTTCGGCTCCCAGCGCCTCGCGGCTGGCGCGCACTTCGGCGAGTTCCGCGCGCAATGTGGCGGCATCGGCGGCCTGCTGGCGCGCGGCGGCAAGGGCGGGGGCCAGTTCGTCACGCTCGCGGCGCACCGCCTGCAATTCGGCAAGGCTGGCTTCGAGCGCCCTGGTCCGTTCGGCCATGGCCGCCAGATCGACCGTCATCGCCTTGATCGTGCCTTCTTGCTCCCGCGCCTCGGCGTCGCGGCTGTCAGCCCGCGCACGCCATTCGGCCACCGGGCGCGAGCCGAAAAACCAGCCAATCGCCAGACCGGCAAGGAGAGCAAGGATGACGAGAATCAGCGACTGGTCCACAATGGCTCCGCATCAGAACGAAGCGTGAACCTACAGCCTGCCGGGAAGTCTGGCAATCGCTCCCTTGCGGTCTGTCCGCAAGGAAGTGCCGATCAGGCCGCCTTGCGCAGCTTTTCCAGCTTCTTCAGCGCCATGTTGCGCTTGAGGCGCGAGAGATGGTCGATGAAGAGCACGCCTTCGAGGTGGTCCATTTCGTGCTGGAGGCAGGTGGCCAGGAGGCCGTCCATCTGCTCTTCATGCACGTTGCCATCGAGATCCTGCCAGCGCGCGCGGATCGTGGCGGGGCGTTCCACTTCGGCGTAGATCTCCGGAACCGAGAGGCAGCCTTCCTGATAGACGCTGAGTTCCGCCGAAGGATCGAGGATCTCCGGGTTGATGAACACGCGCGGTTCGCGCTTCGTCGGCTGGTGATGATGGTGGTGGCCATCGTGGTTGCAGGCAACCGGTTCGGCATCCGGGTCTTCGGGCTGGAGATCGATCACCAGCACGCGCAGCGGCACGCCCACCTGAATGGCGGCAAGGCCGATGCCGGGGGCATCATACATCGTCTCGAACATGTCCTCGACAAGCGTCTTCAGCTCGTCGTCGAACTTTTCGACGGGGACGGAGACCTGCTTGAGGCGCGGGTCGGGAACTTCGAGGATTTCGCGGATGGCCATGGGGCGCAAATAGGCAATGTGCGCAGGCTTCGCAAGTATGGCGGCTATGATACCGGCCTGCGCGCCCGCAGCGCCTGCGCCAAGGTGCCTTCGTCGAGATAGTCCAGTTCGCCGCCGACCGGCAGGCCATGCGCCAGTTGCGTGACGCGCACTGCCGCGCCTTCCAGCCGTTCCGCGATGTAATGCGCGGTGGTCTGGCCTTCGAGCGTGGCGTTCATGGCCAGAACCACCTCGTCGATGCCGCCCCGCGCCACCCGATCGAGCAGCGCGCCGATGGCGAGGTCTTCGGGGCGCACGCCTTCGAGTGCCGAAAGGCGTCCGCCCAGCACGTGATACTTGCCGGTGAACAGCCGCGCACGATCGAGCGCCCACAGATCGGCCACTTCCTCGACCACGCAGATGGCGCGGGCATCGCGGCGCGGATCGGCACAGATGCCGCAGGGGTTGGTGGTATCGACATTGCCGCAGGTGCCGCATTCCACCAGCAGTTCCCGCACCTTGCCCAGCGCATCGAGAAGCTGCGGCAGTGCGGTTTCGCGGCGCTTGATGAGCCAGAGGACGGCGCGCCGGGCCGAACGGGGGCCAAGCCCCGGCAAGCGCGCCAGTGCGCCGGAAAGTGCCTCGATCTCTTGCGATGCCATGACGGCACAGATAGGGCCGGAGCCGACAAACGGAAGGCCATTTGCGATGGTTATGCGCATCATCTTCATGGGAACGCCCGATTTCGCGGTGCCGACGCTGGAAGCGCTGGTTGCCGCGGGGCACGCGGTGGTGGCCGCCTACAGCCAGCCGCCCCGTCCGGCAGGCCGGGGCAAGAGGCTGCAACCATCGCCGGTGCATCTGGCGGCCGAGGCCCATGGCATCGCAGTGCGCACGCCGGTATCGCTGAAGGGTGCGGAAGAACAGGCCGCCTTTGCCGCGATCGAGGCCGATGTGGCGGTGGTGGCGGCCTATGGCCTGATCCTGCCGCAGGCGGTGCTTGAGGCGCCGCGCATGGGGTGCCTCAACGTCCATGGATCGATCCTGCCGCGCTGGCGCGGCGCGGCGCCGGTGCAGCGCGCGATCCTTGCCGGCGATGCGATGACCGGGGTGACGATCATGCAGATGGAGCGCGGGCTGGACACCGGGCCGATGCTGGCCAAGGCGGAAACGCCCGTGGATGGCAAGACGGCGGGCGACCTTACCGCCGAGCTTGCGGCAAAGGGCGCGGCGCTGATGGTTCGGGTTCTGGACAATCCGGCCGCCTATCCGCCAGTGGCGCAGCCTAATGAAGGCGTGACCTATGCCCGCAAGATCGACAAGGCCGAGAGCCGTCTTGACTTTGCGGCCGATGCGCGCGCCGCCGAACGCCAGGTGCGCGCCTTTGCGCCTGCGCCGGGGGCCTTCTTCGAACTGGAGGGCGAGCGTTACCGGGTGCTGGCGGCTGAAGTTGTCGATGGTGCCGGAACGGCAGGCGTGACGCTTGACGATGGCCTGACGATCGCCTGCGGCAGCGGCGCGATCCGGCCCTTGCTGATCCAGCGCGCCGGACGGCCCGCGATGGAGACGGCTGCGCTCCTGCGCGGACGGGCGATCCCGGCAGGAACGCGGCTGGGCTGATGCGCTTTGCCCTGACCCTTGAATGGAACGGCCTGCCCTACATGGGCTTCCAGCGGCAGGCGCACGGTCCCAGCGTGCAGCAGGCTGTGGAAGATGCCATCCATCGCGTGACGGGCGAGGCGGTGGTGCTCCATGCCGCCGGGCGCACCGACACCGGCGTTCATGCGCTGGCGATGCGCGCGCATTTCGATCTGGCGCGGCGCTTCGATCCGTTCCGCATGATGGAGGCGCTGAACGCCCACCTCCGGCTGGCCGAAGAGGCCGTGGCGGTGCTGGACTGCACCGAAGTGAGCGAAGACTGGCACGCGCGCTTTTCCTGCACCGGGCGCGCCTATGAATACCGCATCGTCAATCGGCGCGCGCCCTTGACGCTGGAGGCCGGGAGAGCGTGGCGGATCGCCAAGCCGCTGGACCATGAGGCCATGCACGAGGCGGCGCAGGCGCTGGTGGGGCACCACGATTTCACCACGTTCCGTTCGGTGCACTGCCAGTCGGCCAGTCCGGTCAAGACGCTGGACCGGCTGGATGTGCGGCGCGAGGGCGACCGGGTGATCGTGGAGGCAGCGGCGCGCAGCTTCCTGCATCATCAGGTGCGGTCCATGGTGGGCTGCCTGGCGCTGGTGGGGCAGGGGGCCTGGCCGGTTCGGCAGGTGGCCGAGGCGCTGGCCGCGAGAGACCGTTGCAGATTGGGACTTAACGCGCCGCCCGAAGGTCTCTACTTCGTGCGGGCAACTTATCCCGGAGAGTAGAAGATGACCGACCTGAACGGCCAGCGCATTGTTTCGCAACTCGATTCCGACGGAACCCTGACCGTTTCGATCGAGGATTTCACGCTTGCGGCACCCACGGGCAGCGAGGTGGTGATCCGGGTCGAAGCGACGCCGATCAATCCGTCCGATCTCGGCCTGCTGTTCGGCCCGGCAGACATTGCCAATGCCGATTTTTCGGGCGGGCGCATCGTGGCGCGAATGCCCGATCCGGCAGTGCGGGCCATGGCGGCGCGGCACGGCATGGCCATGCCCGTGGGCAACGAGGGGGCAGGCACGGTGATCGCTGCGGGCGAGGCGCCAGAGGCGCAGGCCCTGCTGGGCAAGCGCGTCACCTGCTTTCCCGGCGGGATGTATGCCACGATTGCCAAGGCGGACGCCGCCATGTGCCTTGAACTGGCAGAGGGCATCAGCGCCGAGCAGGGCGCATCGGCCTTCGTCAACCCGCTGACGGCGCTGAGCTTTACCGAAACCATGCGCCACCTTGGCCACAAGGCGCTGGTCCATACGGCCGCTGCATCCAACCTTGGGCAGATGCTGGTCAAGATCTGCAAGGCCGATGGCATTCCGCTGGTGAACGTGGTGCGCAGCGAGGCGCAGGTGGCGCTTCTGAAGGCAATCGGCGCCGAGCATGTGGTCGATAGCTCGAAGGAGTCGTTCCTCGACGATCTCGCCGAAGCGCTGGCGGCCACGAAGGCGACCATGGCCTTCGATGCCATCGGCGGCGGCAAGCTGGTCAGCCAGATCCTTTCGGTGATGGAGCAGGTGGCGAACAGCGGCGCGGCCTACAGCCGCTATGGATCGAACAGCCCCAAGCACGCCTTCATCTATGGCGCGCTTGATCTTTCGCCCACGATCCTCAACCGCAACTTCGGCTTCGTCTGGGATGTTTCGGGCTGGCTGCTGACGCCGTGGATGGCGAAGCTGGGGCCGCAGGTGGTGGAGCGGATGCGCAGCCGGGTGATGGCCGAACTGACCACGACGTTCGCCAGCCACTACAAGGCGCGGGTGAGCCTGGAACAGGCGCTGAGCCGCGAGGCCGCGCTGGAATACAACGCCCGGCGCACGGGCGAGAAGTATCTGATCGTGCCGAACGGCTGATCCGCAAAAGACAAAGGCCCCCGGATGGACGGGGGCCTTTCCTCTTTCACCGGCGCCGGGTTCACCCCCGGTGCGCGACGCTTTCGGGCAGATCCTTGCCAAAGACGCGCTGATAGTATTCGGCCACCAGAACGCGCTCCGTCTCGTCGCACTTGTTGAGGAACGAGAGGCGGAAGGCAAAGCCCACATCGTTGAAGATCTGGCTGTTCTGCGCCCACGAGATCACGGTGCGCGGGCTCATCACGGTGGAAATGTCGCCGTTGATGAAGCCCTGCCGCGACAGGTTGGCCACCCGCACCATGTCGGTCACGGTCTTCGGGTCGAGGGTCGGCACCTTCTTGGTGACGATCTCGACTTCGGTTGCCTCAGGCAGATAGTTCAGGGCAACGACAAGGTTCCAGCGGTCCATCTGGCCCTGGTTGATCGCCTGCGTGCCGTGATAGAGGCCCGACGTATCGCCAAGGCCGACGGTGTTGGCCGTGGCGAAAAGGCGGAAGAACCTGTTGGGGCGGATCACCCGGTTCTGGTCGAGCAGGGTAAGCTTGCCTTCGGTTTCCAGCACGCGCTGGATCACGAACATCACGTCGGGGCGGCCCGCGTCGTATTCGTCGAACACCAGCGCGGTCGGCGTTTGCAGCGCCCAGGGCAGCAGACCTTCGCGGAACTCGGTCACTTGCAGGCCATCGCGCAGGACGATGGCATCGCGGCCGACCAGATCGATGCGGCTGATGTGGGCATCGAGGTTGATGCGGATGCACGGCCAGTTGAGACGCGCGGCCACCTGTTCGATGTGCGTGGACTTGCCGGTGCCGTGATAGCCCTGCACCATGACGCGGCGGTTGTAGGCAAAGCCCGCAAGGATCGCCAGCGTGGTATCCGGATCGAACACGTAGGTATCGTCGCGGTCAGGCACGCGTTCGTCGGCCGCCGAGAAGGCGGGAACCTTCATGTCGATATCGATGCCGAAAGTTTCGCGGACATCGATTTCGGTGTCGGGCGCGGCGAGCAGCGTCGTCGCGTGGCTGTTCGGAAGTTCGCTCATCGCTGCATCGCCTATACGCGAGGGCGCGGCGCTGCAATAAGCTTTGGCGCAAACCTGTCCGATAGAATGGGAGAATTGTCGATGAAGCTCTATGGCGCGCTCCTGTCGCCCTTCGTGCGCAAGGTGGCGGTTATCGCTACGGAAAAGGGGATTTCGTGGGATCTGGCGCGCGGCGGACCGGGCAGCACGGACCCGGAGTTCCTGGCCGCAAGCCCGCTGGGCAAGATTCCGGCGATCGATGACGATGGCTTCACCCTCGCCGATTCGACGGCCATCGCCTTCTACCTTGACGCACAGTATCCGGCGCCGCGCCTGATACCCGACGATGCGAAGCAGCGCGCGAAGGCGGTTTTCTGGGACGAGTTCGCCGATACCGTGCTGGGGGCATCGGGCCTGAAGATCCTGTTCAACCGGCTGGTGGGGCCGAAGCTGCTGAAGGTGGGGGGCGACGAGGCCGTGGCGCTTCAGGGCGAGGCCGAACTGCCGCGCTGGGTGGACTGGTTCGAAAGCGAAGTGCCAGAGGACGGCTGGCTGCTAGGCGATGCGTTCAGCCTTGCCGACATTGCCGTGGCATCGACGTTCCGCACGCTCGCCTATGTCGGGCACGGTGTGGATGCGGCCGTGCGGCCCCGCACGGCGGCCTGGTTTGCGCGTGTGGCGCAGCGGCCCGCATGGGCAAGCGTCGCCGAACGCGAGGAGGTGGTGGCAAAGCGCATCATGGCGCTTTGACCTTGCGGGAGCACGGAGCAGGGCGGACCTTTGCGAAATCAGCCGATCCGGTCCAGTCCCTGTCCGTGACAACTGGCGCGGGCGGCGGCGGCTGATAGGATGCATCCGTCCGCAAGTGGAGATGAATTATGAGCCTGTTTGATTCGATCCTTGGCCAGGTTTCCGGCAACCTTGATGTCAAGGGGCTTGCCGAGAAGGTCGGTCTTGATCCGGCCATGGCGGAAAAGGCGCTTGCCGCGCTCACCGCAGGGCATCAGGCCGAAGGCGACACGGTGAGCGTGGCGGCTGCGAAGTCCGGGCTGGATGCGGGCAAGCTTCAGGACATGCTGGGCCAGTTGGGCGGCGAGGGCGGGCTTGCCGGGATCACGGCCGCGCTGGGCCAGAACTCCGATGCGCTCAAGCAGGCCACGGCCTTCCTTGACAAGGACGGCGACGGCAACCCGCTGAACGACATTGCCGGCATGGCCAAGGGGCTGTTTGGCGGCTAACGCGGGCCGATGCTTGATACTGCGCTTTCCCTGCTGATGCTGGCCGCGCTCGCCCTGCTGCTGGGCGCGGCATTCCTGTGGCGGAGGGGAGAGCGCAAGCGGCCGGCGCTGATGCTGACGCTGGCGGGGGTCATGGTGATGAACCTCATCATCTGGACCTTGCCCGACAAGTCCGGCACGACGCTGGCGGGCGCTGCACGGCAGCCCGGCCTGTCCGATGGGCGATGAGCCGGAAAGGGCCATGTCGTGCTTTTACAGCACCGGGCGTGACCTTGCGCACAATCGCACCGCCAGACCCGTGCTAGCAGATCCGTGACAGAGCGTGATCCTTGAACGCGCACTGACATGACCGCGATTGCCCCTCAGCCCGTTTTCGCCGCGTCTCTCGCGGGCTGAGCCACTCCGGTTTAACAGGCGCATGCCGTGCATCAATCCCTGGAACGGCATGTGCCCGGACGGGAGCGCTTCTGCCATGCAGACGCTCCCGTTTCATTCCGGCCCGTTTCATTCCGGCCCGTTTCATGCTGGCCGCTTTCCTTCGGGCCAGCTTCGACATGCCCCATTTCCTCACGCCGATATTGCACCGGGTGAAACGCATTGAGTCGGGGCAGTGCGCCGCCGCCAAGGCGCGCCGTAAGCCTGCACCCGTGGAAGGGTGACAAGTGTATCCGGCTCGACCCGGTTACTGCGCCTTCCGGTAATTAGTATGTGTTGCTGACAATTTCGGGGATGCGGGGCCGGGGCAATCAGTCAGACTGCCGTTTGTCCTGTCTGGAACGGCGGATCGGGCCAACCTGCGGTGCCGCGATGATCCGAAAGAAAAATCCGGTCCGGCGCTGCTGCCGGCACGGACATATCGCTGGGAAGAACCAATGCGCGCAATCGACTATTTTGACCGCGGACATGATCGCAACCCCGACCGGCTTGCCATCATCGATACCGAAACCGGCCTTGAACTGACCTTCGCCCAGACGAAGGAACTGTCCGAACGCATTGCTGCGGCCTTGCAGCGGGGCGGCTTCGAGAATCAGGATCTGCTGGGCCTTTACGGTCCCAACGACGGGATGCTGCTGGTCGTGCTGCTGGCGATGTGGCGCGCAAACGGCAAGTGGATCCCGGTCAACACCCGCAACGCCATCGATGCCAATGCCGCCTATATCAACTACGTGCGGCTGAAGTGGCTGGTCTATCACTCGTCGAAGGCGGGCGAGGTGGAGCAGCTCAAGGCGCTGTGCCCGACCTTGCAGCACTTCGTCTGCCTCGATCGCCGCATGGGCGATGATCCGAGCCTTGAAGAGTTCATGGCGGGCGTTTCCGCCGCCGATTTCGTGGAGCCGGAGATCGATGCCTTCGGCAACCTGATGGACATGGTCGGCATTTTCCCGACCGGCGGCACGACCGGCCCATCGAAGGGGGCGAACGTGACCAACCTCGGCTGGGGGACCATGATCGAGACGGCCGCCGACGGCATGGGCGGCCGCACCGATGATCCGGTGGCGCTGGTTTCCGCGCCGATCACTCATGCGGCAGGGCCGATCTCGCTTTCGACGCTGAGCCTAGGCGCAACGCAGGTGATCCTGCCCGGTTTCGACGCCGAACGCGTGCTGCGCACGATCGCGCAATACAAGGTCACGCACATGTATCTGCCGCCGACCGCGCTTTACCAGCTGCTGGCATCGCCCGAACTGGGAGATCACGATTATTCCTCGCTGAAGATCTTCATCCTCGTGGGATCGCCATGCAGCCCGGAAAAGCTGCGTCAGGCCGTGGAGGTGTTCGGGCCTGCCATGTGCCAGTCCTACGGACAGGTGGAATGCCCGATGATCGTGGCCTGGTTCCCGCCGGAGGACGTGGCGCGGTTTGCGCGGGAAGCGCCGGAAAAGCTGGCCTCGTGCGGCAAGCCGACACGGTCTATCAAGGTCAAGCTGCTTGATGACGATGGCCACGAAGTGCCGCTGGGCGAGGCCGGCGAAATCTGCGTGCGCGGCGCGCTGGTGACGCATTCCTACTTCGAGAAGCCCGAAGAGACGGCCGAGATCCGCAAGTTCGGCTGGCACCACACCGGCGATGTCGGCAAGTTCGACAAGGACGGCTATCTCTACATCGTCGACCGCAAGAAGGACATGGTGGTATCGGGCGGGTTCAACGTGTTCACCGCCGAAGTGGAAGCGGCCATCACCGAATTGGCTGCGGTGCGCGAAGCTTGCGTTTTCGGCATTCCGCACGAGAAGTGGGGCGAGCAGGTTCACGCCGTGGTGGTGGCCGACGGCATCACCGAGGCCGAGATCATCGCCTATGCCAAGGAGCGGCTGGGCGGGGTCAAGGCGCCGAAATCTGTCACGTTTATCGACTCGATTCCCCGGACCGCCGCGGGCAAGATGGACAAGAAGGCACTGCGCAAACCCTATTGGGGCAATGCCGATCGTATGGTGAACTGATCCGCGAAAAAGCGGACGGCTTGGAAGAGGTCTGGATATGGCATTGAGGGTCTGGCTGAAGGGATTGCCGCTTGCCGCGGCGCTGCTGCCGCTGGCGGCGTGCAATACCGGCGGTGGCGGCAGCGGCGGGTCTATCGCCGCATCGGGCGTGACCGATGCGCTGATTGCCGCGGCGCCCGAAGGGGAATGGCTGAGCTATGGCCGGGATTACGGCGAGCAGCGCTTTTCCCCGCTGACCCAGATCAACGATGGCAATGTGGGCCAGCTTGGCCTTGCCTGGTTCCATGACCTCGAAACCGCGCGCGGACAGGAAGCCACGCCCCTGATGCACGACGGCACGCTCTACATCTCGACCGCATGGTCGATGGTGAAGGCGTTCGATGCCCGGACCGGGCAGCTCAAGTGGTCCTACGATCCCGAAGTTCCGCGCGAAACGCTGGTCCGGGCCTGCTGCGATGCGGTGAACCGCGGGGTCGCGCTCTACGGCGACAAGCTGTTCGTGGGCACGCTCGACGGGCGGCTGGTCGCGCTTGACCGCAAGACCGGCAAGGTCGTCTGGTCGAAGGTGGTTGTGCCCAACCAGACCGACTACACCATCACCGGCGCACCGCGCGTGGTGAAGGGCAAGGTCATACTCGGCAGCGGCGGGTCGGAATACCGCGCGCGCGGCTATATCGCGGCCTATGACGTGGAAACGGGCAACGAGGTTTGGAAGTTCCACACCGTGCCCGGCAATCCGGCAGACGGCTTCGACAAGGAAGGCGTCAACCGGAAGGCGATGGAAGCCGCCGCGAAGACCTGGGCCGGGGAATGGTGGACGCTGGGCGGCGGCGGCACGGTATGGGACGGGATCACCTATGATCCGGCCACCAACCTTGTGCTGTTCGGCACCGGCAATGCCGAGCCGTGGAACCCTGCGGCATCGGGCCGCGATGGCGATGCGCTCTACACCTCGTCGATCGTGGCGGTGAACGCCGATACCGGCGAATACGCCTGGCACTTCCAGGAAACGCCCGAAGACCGCTGGGACTTCGATTCAGCCCAGCAGATCACGCTGGCTGACCTGACCATCGACGGGCAGCAGCGCCATGTGGTGCTGCATGCGCCCAAGAACGGCCATGTCTATGTGCTGGATGCCAGGACCGGCCAGTTCATTTCGGCAACGCCCTTCGTGATGGTCAACTGGGCAACCGGGATCGACCCCAAGACCGGCAAGGCGATCATCAATCCGGCGGCCCGCTATGAAAAGAGCGATGCGCCCTTCTTCAGCCTGCCCGGCGCGGTCGGCGCGCATAGCTGGCAGCCCCAGAGCTTCAGCCCCAGGACCGGACTGCTCTACCTGCCGGTTAACAATGCGGGCTTCCCCTATGTCGCGGCGAAGAACTGGAAGCCCAGCGACATCGGTTTCCAGACTGGTCTTGATGGCTATGTGACGGCCATGCCTGCCGATCTCAAGGTCCAGGCCGAGGCCAAGGCCGCCACGACCGGAACGCTGGTGGCGTGGGACCCGGTGGCGCGCAAGGCGGCGTGGAAGGTTGAACTGCCCAGCCCCTCGAACGGGGGCATCCTCTCGACTGCGGGCAATCTGGTGTTCCAGGGCACGGCAGGAGGCGATTTCGTTGCCTACAGTGCCGACAAGGGCAAGCAGCTCTGGTCGTTCCCGGCGCAGAGCGGCATCATCGCAGCCCCGATGACCTATGCGATCGACGGTGAGCAGTATGTGGCCGTCATGGTCGGCTGGGGCGGGGTGTGGGATGTGGCGACCGGCGTGCTGGCCCACAAGGCCCGCCAGCAGCGCAACATCAGCCGTCTGGTGGTGTTCAAGCTGGGCGGCAAGGCCGCGCTGCCGCCGCCGCCGCCGATGAACCAGATGGTGCTCGATCCGCCGCCCTTCACCGGCACTGCCGAGCAGGCCAAGGCAGGTGGCGAACTCTACGGGCGCTATTGCAACGTCTGCCACGGCGATGCTGCGGTGGCCGGTGCGGTGAACCCTGACCTGCGCCATTCGGCCGCGCTCAACACGCCTGACGCGATCCGTTCGATCGTGATCGACGGGGCGCTGAAGCACAACGGCATGGTGTCGTTCAAGTCGGCGCTCAAGGCCGAGGACGCGGACAATATCCGCCACTACCTCGTCAAGCGGGCCAACGAGGACAAGGCGCTGGAAAAGAAGAAGGGCTGAGCAAGCCCGACCGGACCGGGACGTGACGCGCTCCGGCAGCGGCGGCAGCGTCCCGATCCGGCTTGAAAATTGTATGCGTTGCATACTAAGGTCGAGGCAAAGCACAGCAGTTCAACGGAGAGGAGTCGGCAATGAACGACATGACCACGATCAGCCGCGTGCAGCCGGAGTATTCGGCCGCCGCCAAGGCATTCCTCGCGCGCAAGCCGCAGCTTTTCATCAACAACGAATGGGTCGACAGCAGCCACGGCGAGGTGATCGCGGTGGAAGACCCCTCGAACGGCAAGATCGTCGGCCATGTGGTCGATGCCTCGGACCGCGACGTTGACCGGGCGGTGGCCGCTGCACGCGCGGCATTCGATGATGGCCGCTGGTCGGGCCTGCCGCCGATGGTGCGCGACCGCACGATGAACCGTCTGGCCGATCTTCTCGAAGCCAACGCCGACCTGTTTGCCGAACTCGAAGCGATCGACAACGGCAAGCCCAAGGGCATGGCGGGCGCGGTCGACATTCCCGGCGCGATCAGCCAGCTTCGCTTCATGGCCGGGTGGGCCAGCAAGGTGGGCGGCGATACGATCCCGCCCTATACGATGCCGGGCGGCATGGTGTTCAGCTATACCGTGAAGGAACCGGTGGGCGTCTGCGCGCAGATCGTGCCGTGGAACTTCCCGCTGCTGATGGCCTGTCTCAAGATCGCGCCCGCGCTGGCGGCGGGCTGCACGCTGGTGCTCAAGCCTGCCGAGCAGACCTCGCTGACCGCGCTCAAGCTGGCCGATCTGGTGGTGGAGGCAGGCTTCCCCGCAGGCGTCATCAACATCATCACCGGCAACGGCCATACCGCGGGCGACAGGATGGTGAAGCATCCCGACGTGGACAAGGTGGCCTTCACCGGATCGACCGAGATCGGCAAGGTCATCAACCGCAATGCCACCGACACGCTCAAGCGCGTGACGCTCGAACTGGGCGGGAAAAGCCCCGTGGTGGTCATGCCCGATGTGGACGTGGCGCAGGTGGCGCCGGGCGTTGCGGGCGCGATCTTCTTCAATTCGGGTCAGGTCTGCGTGGCCGGATCGCGGCTCTATGCGCACAGATCGGTGTTCGACAGCGTGCTGGAAGGCATGGCACAGACCGCACCGTTCTGGGCGCCGCGACCCTCGCTTGATCCTGAAGCGCACATGGGGCCGCTGGTCAGCAAGGAGCAGCATGACCGCGTCATGGGCTATATCGAGGCGGGCAAGCGCGATGGCGCCAGCGTGGTGCTGGGCGGCGATGCGCCGAGCGCCGAGGGCGGATATTACGTGAACCCCACCATCCTTGCCGATGTGAACCCGCAGATGTCGGTCGTGCGCGAGGAAATCTTCGGCCCGGTGGTCGTGGCCCAGCGCTTCGATGATCTGGATGAAGTGGCGAAAATGGCCAACGATACCTGCTTCGGCCTCGGCGCCGGGGTGTGGACGCGCGACATTTCGGTGATGCACAAGCTGGCCGCGCGCATCAAGTCGGGCACGGTCTGGGGCAATTGCCATGCGATGATCGATACCGCGCTGCCGTTTGGCGGCTACAAGGAATCCGGCCTCGGCCGCGAACAGGGGCGGGCCGGGATCGAAGCCTATCTCGAAACAAAGACCGTCATCATCCAGATGTGAAGATGCGCCATCCGCGCCGTTCCAGCACAGGCAGGAATGGCGCGGCTGCCCGATCAGGAGAAAGCCAGTGCCCATCGACATTTCGAAGATCAAGGCGATCGACGTTCACGTCCACGCCGAGGTTTCGTGCCATGATCCCGAAGATCCGGTGATGGGCCAGTTCTTCGATGCCGCCTCAGCCTATTTCAAGGCCCCGCGCGAGCGGCCCAAGATGCCCGAAATCGTCGAGATCTACCGCGAACAGCAGATCGCCTTCTGCATGTTCACCGTCGATGCCGAATGCGGCATGGGCGCCAAGCGCGTCTCGAACTACGAAGTGGCCGAGATCGCGCTCAGGAACGATGACATCTGCATCGCCTTTGCCTCGATCGATCCGCACAAGGGCAAGTATGGCGCCCGCGAGGCGCGCGACCTGATCGAGAACTATGGCGTGCGCGGTTTCAAGTTCCACGGCATTGCCCAGAACTGCCATCCGGCAGACCGCGTGGGCTATCCGATCTACGAGGTGATCGCCGAACATGGCCTTCCGGCAATCTTCCACACTGGCCATTCCGGCATGGGCACGGGGATGCGCGGCGGCGGCGGGATGCGGCTGAAGTATGGCCAGCCCATGCTGGTCGACGATGTGGCGGTCGATTTTCCCGACATGAAGATCATCCTTGCGCATCCTTCCTGGCCGTGGGTGGACGAGAGCCTTTCAATGGCGCTGCACAAGGACAACGTGTTCATCGACCTGTCGGGCTGGTCGCCCAAGTATTTCGCGCCGCAGATCATCCAGTATGCCAATACGCAGCTGAAGAAGAAGATGCTGTTCGGTTCGGACTTCCCGCTGATCCACCCGCAGAAGTGGATCGAGGCTGCGCTGAAGGTGGGCTTCAAGGAAGAGGTCATGCCGGGCATCATGAAGGACAATGCCGCGCGCCTGCTGGGCCTTGCCTGAGGGCTGGCGCGATGGCCGATCCCGATGACATCCGCGCATGGCAGCGGCTGGATGCGCAGATCACCACATCGGGCAGGCTTGAGGACAGGGACGTGGCGCGCCTTGCCGACATGGGTGTGCGCCATGTCATCAACCTGGCGCTGGAAACCCATCCCGAAGCGCTGGCGGACGAGGGCGACAAGCTGGCGGCCGCCGGCATTGCCTATACCCATATTCCGGTGCCCTTCGATGCGCCCGACGAAACGCATTTCCGGCGTTTCGTGGCCGCGCTGGAGCAGGGCGCAAAGCCGGTTCACGTGCACTGCATCATGAACTGGCGGGTCTCGGCGTTCTTCTATCGCTATCACCGCGATTGCTGCGGCATGGACGAGCCTGCCGCGCGGGCGATCATGGCGCGGCAATGGTCGCCCGATGGCCATGACCGGCCCGAAGCGGCGGTGTGGGCGCAATTCATCGCACGGAGTTGACGTTGGCTGGTTTTGTTCTGATCCACGGTTCCTGGCATGGTGGCTGGTGCTTTGATCCGGTTGCCGCGATCCTGCGCGCGCGCGGACATGTGGTGGCAGCCCCCACGCTTCCCGGCATGGGTGGTTCGGCCGAGGAAATGGCTGCCGTGACCCTTGCCGGATGGGCCGATTTTGCTGCGCAGCATTGCCGCGAGGTGCGGGCGGCCTGTGACGGGCCGGTGGTGCTGGCGGGCCATTCGCGCGGGGGGCTGGTGGTTTCCACCGCGGCAGAGCGCCACCCCGATGCAATGCATGCGCTGGTCTATATCTGCGCGATGATGCTTCCCGATGGGATGAGCCGGGCCGAGTTCAAGGAACTGGAGGGACCCAACCCTGCCTTCGATGCCATCATCCGCAAGGTGCATGGCGGCATTGCCACCGAGATCGACCGCGAGAACGCCGCACCGGTCTTTGCGCAGGTTTCTCCGCCCGATCTGGTGGCGGCCGCCATGGAACGGCTGGTGGCCGAACCGCACGGTCCGCGTTCGGAAAGGCTGCACCTGACGCCGGAGCGCTGGGGCGGCCTGCCGCGCACTTATGTGGAATGCACGCTCGATCGGACCATTCCGATCGAGAGCCAGCGCAAGATGTTGCAGTTTTCACCGGGCGCGAAGGTGGTGACACTGGAGGCCGATCACAGCCCCTACCTGTCAAAGCCGGAAGAACTGGCGGACGCGCTGGAAGGGGCAATTCCGGGCTGAAGGGGGCCTTGCAGGCTGAAAGGAGAGGGCAGGCAATGCGTGAGGTGAGGCTCAGTCCGCAAGGCGATTTCGACAATGCCGCGAAGGTCTATCGGCACATCGCCGCGCATCCCCTGACGGCGGCAATGGGCGCCGAGATCACCGGGGTGCATCTGGGCGAGAGCCTGACGGACGAAGCCTTCGACGAGATTGCCGATGCGCTCTGGCGGCACAAGATGGTGTTCCTGCGCGGTCAGCATCTGACCCATGCCGAACATGAAGCCTTCAGCCGCCGCTTCGGCCCGTTTGCCGTAGATGCCTATACGCAAGGGGTGGAAGGGCACCGCAATGTCCACCCGCTCATCAAGGAAGCCGATACCCGCACCAAGGCGCTGTTCGGCAGCGGCTGGCACACCGATTCGCCCTTTCTCGACGAACCGCCTTCCGTCACGATCCTGCGCGCGGTGGAGGTGCCGCCCTATGGCGGCGACACGACATGGGCCGACACGCAACTGGCGTGGCGCATGCTCAGCCCCGTGATGCAGGCCATGCTGCGCCCCTTTCGCGTGCACATGTCGGCGGCGGCCAATGTCTTCACGCAGGAACGGATCAGCGGCAAGCCCATGGCCTTTGCCAGCGAGGACCGCCGCCGGTCCGCGCTTGCAGGCAATTTCCACCCGCTGGTGCGCACCCATCCCTTCACCGGCCTGCCCTCGCTCTATGTGGACGAGGTCTATGCCGTGGGCATCGAAGGCATGACCGATGCGGAAAGCCGTCCGATCCTCGATTTCCTTGTGCGCCATATCACGCAGGCCGGGTTCACCTGCCGCCTGCGCTGGGAGCCGGGCATGATCGCCATGTGGGACAATCGGGCCGCGTTGCACCTTGCGCCCAACGATTACGACGGGTTCCGCCGCGAGATGTATCGCACGACCATGGCGGGCGAGCGCCCGCAATAGCCGTCAGTCCCCGAAGAAATTGAGTTCGAGCAGGACGTTGTTGGGGTCGGCCGTGAAGATCTGGCGCAGGCCGATGGCTTCGACCGTGTTGGTCCGGCAATCGAGCCGCATTGCCGAGATCCGTTCGAGGACCGTTTCATAGCCGCTGCAATTGAGCGCGACATGGTGGATCGCCCCGGTCAGCGAACCGGGCTGGACTTCGCGGTCATAGGCGCGCGGGCAATCGACGGCGTTGATGTGGATGATCGGCCTGCCGGAGGCATCGTGCATCCACTGGGCGTTCTCCGGCGTCAGCGGAGGCGGTCCGTCGCGCCGCTCAAGGCCCAGCAGCGCGCGGTAGAACTCGGCCGTTTCCTCCAGCCGGTCGGTGATGATGTTCACGTGGTCGAGCGCGTTGACCTGCATCGTTCCTCTCCCATTGCCCGAACGGCGGCAAGGGCACTGTGCGCCTGCCGCCGCCCAATCTCAACCGCGCAAAAGCAGGAGGCTCAGCTCTTGAAGACGACCGTCTTGTTGCCGTTGACCAGCGCGCGATCCTCAAGGTGGAGCCGCACGGCCTCGGCAAGAACCCGGCGCTCCACGTCGCGGCCCTTGCGCACGAGGTCTTCCGGGCTGTCGGCGTGCGTGACGGCTTCGACATCCTGATGGATGATCGGGCCTTCGTCGAGATCGGCAGTGACATAGTGACCGGTCGCGCCGATCATCTTCACGCCGCGGGCATGGGCCTGATGATAGGGCTTCGCGCCCTTGAAGCTGGGCAGGAAGGAGTGGTGGATGTTGATGCAGCGGCCCGAAAGGAAAGCGGCCAGATCATCCGACAGGATCTGCATGTAGCGCGCCAGCACCACCAGTTCGGCGCCCGTTTCGGTGACGATGCGCTTCACTTCGGCTTCCTGCTGCGGCTTCGTGTCCTTGGTGATCGGCAGGTAGTGGTAAGGCACATCGCCCATCAGCGAGATCGACAGCGCTTCCTTGGGATGGTTGCCGATGATGGCCACCACGTCCATCGGCAGCTCGCCGATGCGGGTGCGATAGAGCAAATCGCCAAGGCAGTGGTCGAACTTGCTGACCATGAGGATGACCTTGCGCTTCACCGCGGTATCGCGAATCTTCCATTCCATCCCATACTGGCTGGCCACCGGGGCGAATGAGGCGCGGAAGTCTTCAACGCTTGCCTCGCCCGGATCGAACACGACGCGCATGAAGAAGCGCCCGCTCAGCGCATCGTCGAATTGCTGCGCTTCCTCGATGTTGCCGCCAGCCTCGAAGAGGTTGCCGGTGACGCGGGCGACGATACCCGGCTGGTCCTCGCACGACAGCGTCAGAATCAGCGATGCACTCATCAAAATCTCTCCCTCAGGTGTGCGCGGCATAGGGCGCAACATTTGGCATTGCGAATCTCGTGCAAAATTGTATGTGTTGCATACAAGTTTTTCAACGTGTCTTTTTCAAGTCGGGAGAGCAGGTCATGGTGGCACGAAACCTTGAAGAGGTGATCCAGCAGAACGGTAACGTGGTCGAGATGCTGCGCAACTCGCAGCTTGGCGCCTATGTCTATCCGGTGGTGGCGCCGGAGTTTTCCAACTGGCGCAGCGAACAGTGGGCATGGCAGCACAGCGCCGTGCTGTTCGACCAGTCGCACCACATGGTGAACCTCTATATCCGCGGCAAGGACGCGCTCAAGCTGCTGTCCGACACCATGATCAACAGCCCCAAGGGCTGGACGGTCAACAAGGCCAAGCAGTATGTTCCGACCACGCCCTATGGCCACGTGATCGGCGATGGCATCATCTTCTGGGAAGAAGAGGAATCGTTCACCTACGTCGGCCGCGCACCCGCATCGAACTGGCTGCGCTATCACGCCGCGACCGGCGGGTATGACTGCGAGATCGAACTCGACGACCGTTCGCCGATGCGCCCGATGGGCAAGCCCGTCCGCCGCAAGGAATGGCGCTTCCAGATCCAGGGGCCGAACGCCTGGGCCGTGATCGAAAAGCTGCACGGCGGTCCGCTCGAACAGCTCAAGTTCTTCAACATGAGCACGATGAACATCGCCGGCCGCAAGGTGCGCACGCTGCGCCATGGCATGTCGGGCGCGCCGGGCCTGGAAATCTGGGGGCCTTACGACGAGCAGGAGGAAATCCGCGCCGCGATCCTTGAGGCGGGCAAGGAGTTCGGCCTGATTGCCTGCGGCAGCCGCGCCTATCCCTCGAACACGCTGGAATCGGGCTGGATCCCCTCGCCGCTGCCCGCCATCTACACCGGCGATAAGCTGAAGGGCTTCCGCGAATGGCTCGGCGCCGACAGCTACGAGGCGACCGGATCGATCGGCGGCTCGTTCGTGTCGGACAATATCGAGGACTACTACCTCAACCCGTGGGAACTGGGCTATGGCGGCTTCGTCAAGTTCGACCATGACTTCCACGGACGCGAGGCGCTGGAAGCGCTGAACCCGGCCGAACAGCGCAAGAAGGTGACGCTGGCCTGGAACCCTGAGGACATGGCCAAGATCATGGCCTCGCTGTTCAACCCCGATGGCGAACAGTACAAGTTCTTCGACGTGCCGCTGGCCAACTATGCCTCGTCGAACTACGACCGCGTGGTGGATGCGGGCGGCAAGACCGTCGGCTTCTCGATGTTCACCGGCTACTCCTACAACGAGAAGCAGGCGCTTTCGCTGGCCACGATCGATCCGGAAATCCCGGTCGGCACCGAACTGCGCGTGGTGTGGGGCGAAGAGAACGGCGGCACCCGCAAGACCACGGTCGAACCGCACAAGCAGATCGAGGTCCGCGCCATCGTCTCGCCGGTGCCCTACAGCCGCGTCGCGCGCGAGAACTACGCCGAAGGCTGGCGCACCGCGCGCCGCTGAGCCTGACTGAACGGAACATCCCGCCCGGATCATCGCAAGCATGGCCGGGCGGGCCGTTCGACATCCAGAGAGGATCCCGCAAATGGCAAAGGCATCGCTCATCCATCCCAACTGGGACAAGGCACCCGACGGCATCACCGACGGCTTCAGCCTTGAGATGACCGCGAAGGACGAGGCCTCGCTGCGCGATGCCGCGCCGCTCATCCCGGCCGAAACGCCCATTGCCATCACGTTCCTGCCCGGCGAGGATGTTGCTGCCCGCGTTGCCGCCACGGTTGCGGTGCGCCAGCTCGGTTTCGAGCCGATGCCGCATTTCTCCGCGCGCCGGATCACCTCCGAGGACGATTTCGAAGGCTATCTGCGCGCCGTGGTCGATGAGGCCGGGGTCGAGCGCTGCTTCATCGTTGCAGGCGATCCGCCCGAACCGGTCGGCCCCTATTTCGACACTTCGGCACTGATTGCCACGGGCGCGTTCGAACGCTCCGGCATAAAGGCCATCGGCATCGGCGGGCACCCGGAAGGCCATCCGAACATGACCGAGGCCGAATGCTGGGCGGTGCTGGAAAGGAAGGTGGCCGAAATCGAGCGGCGCGGCATGGCCCCGCTGATCGTGACCCAGTTCGGCTTCGATCCCGATGCCTTCCTTGCCTGGCTCAGGGAACTGCGCGCGCGCGGCATCGATGCGCCGGTGCGGATCGGGGTGCCCGGCCCGGCGGGGATCAAGCGCCTGCTGGCCTTTGCCGCGCGGTGCGGTGTCGGCGCCTCCACTGCGGTGCTGAAGAAATACGGCATCTCGGTCACGAACCTGCTTGGCACGGCGGGGCCGGACAAGCTTGTCGATGCCTTCGCCAAGGGGCTGGGGCCGGAGCATGGCAAGGTGCGCCTGCACTTCTACCCCTTTGGCGGGCTGACCAAGACGCTGGAGTGGATTCACGGCTACGACGTCAAGCACGGGCGCAAGCACGGCATCGGCGCATGACCGATTTCGTCCTCGTCCACGGAGCATGGGGCGGAAGCTTCGTGTGGGACCGGCTCAAGGCCGATCTTGAGGCCGCAGGGCACCGCGTCCTTGCCGCTGACCTGACGGGACTGGGCAAGCGCAAGGCCGAGTTTCATCCGGGCATCACGCTGAGCACCCATATCGACGATGTCTCCAGCCAGATCGCGCAGGCAGGCTTTGATCGCTTCGTGCTGGTCGGGCATTCATGGGGCGGCATGGTCATCACCGGCGTGGCGACCCGGCTGGGGGCACGGATCGATGCCATCGTCTATGTCGATGCCTTCCTGCCGCAGGATGGCCAGTCGCTGTGGGATCTGACCGGCGAGTGGGAACACGCGCATTACATCGACAGCCAGAAGCACGCCCCCGGTGCCGTCGCTCCGCTGCCGGGGCTGGAAAGCCCGGTGCTTTCGGCCCATCCGCTGCTGACGCTGGTCGAAGCCGTGCGCTTTACCGGCGAGGAAGCGAAGATCCGGCGCCGGGTCTATGTCTTTGCCAATGGCTGGCAGCCAACGCCGTTCGCGCAATTTGCCGATGCGGTGCAGGACGACCCCGCGTGGGAATATCACGAAGCGGAGGCCGGGCACTATGTCATGGCAGACCAGCCGGAGCAGACCTTGCAGATCCTGCTCGGCTGTGCCTGAACCGGCCAGTGCAGGCTATTCCTGCGCCGCGAGGCTCTGCATCCGCTTGAGATAGCGGGCGAGCACATCGATCTCCAGGTTGACCTTGCGGCCCGCCGCCAGCGTGCCCAGCGTGGTCACTTCGGCGGTATGCGGAATGATGTTGAGCATGAAATGGCAGGTGCCATCGGGCTGATCGGCGACTTCGTTGACCGTGAGCGACACGCCGTCGACCGTGATCGAGCCTTTGGCGGCGATATAGGGGGCCAGTTCCCTTGGTGCGGAAACGACATACTGCCACGATGCGCCGACCTGCTTCACGCTGACGACTTCGCCAACGGCATCGACATGTCCGGTAACGATATGCCCGCCCAGTTCGTCGCCCAGCCTGAGCGCGGGTTCAAGGTTGAGCGGTGCGCCCACCGTCCACTGTTCGGGCGCGGTGCGCTTGACCGTCTCGCCTGAAACGTCGACGGCAAACCAGCCTTCGCCGGCAACGCCGCCCTTGTCCACCACCGTCAGGCACACGCCCGAACAGGCAATCGAGGCACCGATGGCGATCTTCGCCGGGTCCATCGCGCAGGAAATGGTCACGCGCCGGTCCCCCTTGTCCTCGATGGCGAGGATATTGCCGATTTCGGTGACGATCCCGGTGAACATGCGAACTCTCCTTCAGCGCACCCGCTCGTAAACGTCCAGCGCATCGCTGCCAAGCGTCCTGCGGTCCACGTTGAGCCAGCGGCCATGTGCCTGCGCCAGATCGGAAAGTCCGATGTCGCCAATGCAGGCAAGGCCATGCCCGATCACGATGGGGGCGCGATAGATGAGGAGGCGGTCCACCATGTCGGCCGCAAGGAAGCTGGCCGCGGTCTGCGCGCCGCCTTCGACGAAGAGATACTGCGCATTTGCGAAGGCATCGGGTGCTTCGATGTCGGTCACGCGGTGCCAGCCATCCGGCGCTGCTTCACGCGTCAGAACCATGCGCTGCGGGCTGCGCTCCTCCAGCCCCGGCAGGCGCACGTCAAGCCGGGGGTGATCCGCGCGCAGGGTGCCGCCGCCCACGAGGATGGCATCGGCGCGCGCGCGCTCGGCATGGCAGTGGGCGCGCGCTGCGGCGCCGGTGATCCACTGGCTGGACCCGTCGGCCAGCGCAATCCTGCCGTCGATCGAACACGCCAGCTTGAGTGTGACATGCGGGCGGCCAAGCTGGCTGCGCGCAAGGTATCCGGCCAATGAGGCGCGCGCCGCCGGGCAGGGCAGAAGATCGGCCGTGATGCCTGCTGCGCGAAGGGTGGCAATCCCGCTTCCGGCCGTGCGCGGATCGGGGTCTTCCACGCCGATCACCACGCGCGCAAGGCCGCTTTCAAGCACCAGCGACGTGCACGAGGGGCCGCGCGAGCTGGCATGGGCGCAAGGTTCAAGCGTGACGTAGAGCGTGGCCCCGGCGGCGGCCTTGCCCGCCATGGACAGCGCTTCGGCTTCGGCGTGGGGCCTGCCGCCTGCGCGTGTCCAGCCGCGGCCCATGACCCTGCCATCGCGCACGATCACCGCGCCCACCGCAGGATTGGGGCGGCTGAGCGGGCGCCCGCGCGCAGCCAGCGCGGCGGCGGCATTCAGCCAGCGTTCGTCTTCGGTCGCGCTCATTCGCCCTGGGCGGGCGGTCCGCTGTCGGCCTGCGATTGCAGCTTCTTCTGCTCCGCCTCGAAGACCGGGTTCTTCACGAGATGCTTTTCAAGCAGCGCCTTGCGCTCAGCGTCGATCTTTGCCTCGATGGCGGCGCGTTCGGCCTTTCCGGCCTCATAAGCCTTGTCGGCATCGATGCCGGTGGCATTGCCCACGGCGCGATACATCTGGCGGATGCGTTCGGCGCTTTCCTCTTCCCGCGCCGCTTCGGCGCGGGCCTTGGCGGTGGCTTCGCGGTTCTCGGCAAGGATTTCCGCATCGCTGCGGCCTTCGGCAAGGCTGGGAAAATAGATCAGTTCGGGTGGACGGGGCAGGCCGCGCCCGCCCTGCTGGCCCATCACGTAGAAGATTCCGCCGGTCACGGCCATGGCCATGAGCAGGCCGACAAAGCGATATTCGCTTGGCGCGCCAAGCACTTCCCACAAGTCGATGACTGCGCGGCGCGGAGAGACGTTGCGGAAAAAACCCTTCATGGCCGCCAAGATAGGCGCTTCGCGCCGGTTACGCTAGGCATGAGCATCACCCGAACACCGCATAGAGCGTGCGGCCATGCTGTTTCAGCCAGCGGTTGGCTGCCTCGACATCGGCTTCGAACAGCCGGGCAAGATGGGCATGGAAGGCGGGGCTGTGATCGAAATGGCGGATGTGGGCGACCTCGTGAGCCACGACCGAGCGCCGCACGACATCGGGCGCCATCACGAGCCGCCAGTTGATGCGGATGGTGCCATCGGCCGCGCAACTGCCCCAGCGGCGCTGGGCGCGCGAGAGGGCAAGGCGTGGCACGGCCTCTTCGGCGCGGGCGCAGTAGTGCAGGAGGTCATCGGTGCAGAGCCGCAGCGCTTCGGCCTCAAGCCAGCGCTGCAGGCGCGGGGCCAGCGCTTCGGCGGGACCACCGATGATAACGTGGTCCGCGTTCAGCACCGGTTTGCGCGGCGCGCCCTGCTGCCATGCGATCCGCAGTTGCGCGCCCCGGAACGGCAGCAGGGCGCCCGGAGCGACGACGGCGGGGCGCGGCAGACGCTCCAGCTGCCCTGCCAGCCAGTCAGCGCGCTGGCGGGCAAAGGCTTCGGCATCGCCCACGCGGCCCCATGCCGGAATGGAAACGCGCGCTTCGCTGCCATCGGGGGCAAGGCGCAGGGTCATCCGCTGGGCGTGGCCGAGCTTGCGGATGACAAGGGGCAGTTCGCGTTCGCCCACCACGATCGTGCGCCGCACCGCGCTGCGCGGCCTTGGTGCAGCGGCCTTGCGGCCTGACGGCGAGGTATCGGCGCGGCGCAGCCAGTCGAGCATCAGGCGAACCTCACGCATCGAAATGGCCGGCCGGCACGATGTGTTCTTCGAGCGGACCGGCCAAAGTTTCGCTGATCGCCTTGCCGACCACCGATTGCCCGGCGCGGTGCACCGCATCGCGGTCTCCGCAGACGAGATAGTGCCATTCGGGCAGGGGATCGCCATCGGCGCGCAGGCGATAGGCGCAGGTATCAGGCAGCCACGGCAATTGCCGCGCCAGCCTGGGCGTGAGGCGCAGGCAATCGGGCACGTAGGCGCGGCGGTGGCGGTAATCGCTGCACCGCGCGGTCTTGAGATCAAGCAGCTTGCAGGCGACGTTGGTGTGATAGACATCCCCTGTCGCATCGTCTTCCAGCTTGTGCAGGCAGCACTTGCCGCAGCCATCGCACAGCGCTTCCCATTCCTCGCGGGTGAGAGCCTCTATCGGCTTTTCCCAGAAGCGTGCCTGCGTCATTCAGGAGATCAGTGCACCCAGCGGGCAAGTTCGGCGGCAACCGCCTTGCCGTCCTTTTCGGCAGGCAGCAGGGCGATGGGTTCGCCCTTG
>JBKBKD010000049.1:0-12380 GCA_046294595.1 Novosphingobium sp. | reverse complement strand
CCGGTCCTCTGGCCATGCGGGCCGCAGGAACAGGCGTTCGCTGCGAATGAACATAACTCGTCTCCTCGTCGGCCCTCTCGCCCGCGCATCTAAGCAGCGGAAATGACAGCCGTATTGCGCCCTGCGCCAGATCGTATCCGGCATGCGCCGAACGCGCGGCATCATACAGGCGCGGGGTTGAAGGATGAGGGAGACATGAAAAGAGGGAGATGGGCGGGGCCCTCTCCCTCTATCGGCCAGCGTGCAGGCGCTGGCGGGGCCACCCCATCGGGATGGCCCTGTGAATGACCATCCGGTTATTCAGCCGCTTCGGCTACCATGTCGACCGACACGTATTTGCGGCCAAGCTTGCCCGCGTGGAAGCGGACGCGGCCTTCGGTCAGCGCAAACAGGGTGTGGTCCTTGCCCATGCCCACGTTCGCACCCGGATAGACGCGCGTGCCGCGCTGGCGGATGATGATGTTGCCGCCGACCACTTCCTGGCCGCCGAACTTCTTCACGCCGAGGCGGCGGCCCGCTGAATCGCGACCGTTGCGCGAAGAGCCGCCTGCTTTCTTGTGTGCCATCTCAGATTACTCCGAATACCGTTTGCGCTCAGGCGACCGAAAGGATGCGCAGCAGCGTCATCTGCTGGCGATGACCGTTGCGGCGGCGATAGTTGTGGCGACGGCGCTTCTTGAACACGATCACCTTTTCCGACTTGGCCTGCGCAATGATCTCTGCCGAAACAGTGACCTTGGCGGCATCGGCCAGCGAATCGCCTTCTCCGGCGAGAAGCACATCACCCAGCGTGATCTTGTCGCCGGCTTCACCCGCCAGCTTCTCGACCGCGATCTTGTCTCCGGCGGCGACCCGATACTGCTTGCCGCCCGTGCGCACGATTGCGAACATGGTTCCTGCTATCCGTTCCAAAAGCCCGCGGTTTCCCAAGGGCGATTCCAATTGAGGCGCCCTACGCCTGCGAATCGCTGACAACGGGCAACGCGCCGTTTCCCCGCTGGCTGCGAGGTCCCGGAAAGAGTGGCGCGGATAGTCAAAGCGGGCCGCCATGTCAATGCGATCTTGGCGGAAGGTCGGGCGATCTTGGCGGAAGGTCGGGCGATCTTGGCGGAAGATCGGAACCGTGTCTGCCTCGCTGCAAGCCTTCATCTTCCATCACAGGCCACTGGCGGCACGCGCCGGTCGTGCTATTGGGCAAGCCATGCCATTGCCTAGCCTCAAGCGCCAGAGCCGCCCGTGCGAATCCATCGCGTTTCTCCCCGTGGTCCTTGCGGCGCTGCTGGCAGGCTGCGCTGACCGGAGCCACTTTCCCTCGCTCATGCGCCGTCCCGCCGAAGAGGCATACCGCACCGCCAGCATGCCGCGTCCCGCGCCCGCGGGTGCTGCCAGCCTGAGCGCGGATCTGCCCGCGCGGCTTGACGGCCTGCTTGCCGACGCCCGCGAGGCAAACACCCAGTTCGAGCAGCGCCGCAGCGCCGCAACCGCGGCAGTCAGTGCAGCCGTCGGCGCGTCTGCGGGCAGCGAGCGCTGGTCGGTCGCGTCCATCGCGCTGGCGGGTCTGGAAACGGCCCGTTCGCGCACCGCGCTGCCCCTGGCTGATCTCGACCGGCTTGAAGCCGAGGCAAGCAACCGCGCTGTCGATGGTTCGGACCTTGATCTCAAGGCAGTGCGCGCGGCCCGCGAGCAGGTTGACGCCATGATGCAGCGGCAGGACGCCGCGATTGCCGCCCTGCGTCAGCGGCTGGCCGAGTGATCCCAGCGCGCGAGGTCGGCAAAGTCCTCGCCGCGCGGTTCGATCCAGCGCCAGCCGGCGGCGGTCTTCTCGCGCTTCCAGAACCATGACTGGCTCTTGAGGTGATCCATCGCGAAATCGGCAGCCGCAAAGGCATCGCGCCGGTGGCGCGCCGCCGCACAGACCAGCACGATCGGGTCGCCCGGCCGCATCACGCCGCTGCGATGAATGATGGACAGGCCCTCCAGCGGCCAGCGATCCTGCACGGTGCGCGCAAGGTCTTCCATGCCCGGCAGGGTCATCGGCGCATAATGCTGCAGTTCCAGCGCCTCGACCCCGCCCGTCAGCCGGACCTGCCCCAGAAAGGTGACAATGGCCCCGGCATGGGGATGGGCGGCATTGAACGCGGCCGTCTCGGCGGCCGGGTCGAAAGGATCAGGCAGCAGGCGGACGTCCGCCATGTTACCCGCCACTGACGGGCGGCAGGAATGCCAGTTCGTCGCCCTCGCCCAGCACCACGGCGCCACGGTCGCCGATCAGCCGCCCGTTGAGCGCCATGCGCACCTTCTCGTCCAGCAGGGCCACGGCCAGTTCCGGCGCAAGCGCTGCCAGCACCTGCTCCACCGGTCCGGGCGGAACCTCCATCTGCGGCATTCCTGCCACGTCCTCCAGCCGCCCCAGAAAGACCAGACGCGCCATCAGCCGCCCGTCATCGACATGTGGCGCGATACCGCGGGCGCCCCGCCCGGCCGGTCGATCACGAAGGAATGGCGCTCCTGCTTCTCGCCCATGGCGCGGGCAAAGCATTCCGCCAGCGCGGCATCGGGATCGGCCGAACGCAGCGCCGCGCGCAGATCAACCCTGCCTTCGCCGCCAAGGCACATGTAGAGCTGGCCGGTCGCCGTCACGCGCACCCGATTGCAGCCATCGCAGAAATTGCCCGTCAGCGGCGTGATGAACCCCAGACGCCCGCCCGTCTCGGCCACATCGACATAGCGCGCCGGCCCGCCTGACCTTGCGTCGCTGGGCATGAGCGTCCAGCGCTGTTCAAGGGCGCGCCGCACTCCGTCGAGCGGTAGGTAATGGTCGAAACGGTCGCCCTCGACCTCGCCCAGCGGCATGACCTCGATCAGCGTCACATCGTGGCCCTCGGCATGGGCCCATGCAATGAGGTCGGGAATCTCGGCCTCGTTGATGCCCTTCAGCGCCACGGTGTTGATCTTGACCTTCAGACCTGCCGCCTTGGCCGCGGAAATCCCTTCAAGCACCTGCGCCAGCATGTCGCGCCGCGAAAGCCGGGCGAATGTTTCGCGGTCCAGCGTATCAAGCGAGACGTTGATCCGGCGCATCCCGGCCGCAGCCAGATCATCGGCAAACTCGGCCAGCCGGGTGCCGTTGGTGGTCATGGTCAGTTCGTCGAGCGCGAGGTCGGCGTTATCGGCGCCGATCTTGCGCCCCAGCGCGCGGACCAGTTCCATCATGTCGCGCCGCACCAGCGGTTCCCCGCCGGTCAGCCGGATCTTGCGCACCCCGCGCGCGATGAAATGCAGCGAAAGCCGGTGCAGTTCCTCAAGGCTCAGCACTTCGGCCTTGGGCAGGAACTGCATGCGCTCAGGCATGCAATAGCTGCACCGCAAGTCGCAGCGGTCCGTCACCGACAGCCGCAGATAGGTGATGCGCCGCGCGAAACGGTCGATCAGGGGCTGTGCGCCGGGAAGTGCAAGCGTGCTCACCGGCCCATGTATACGAAGTCGCGCGGGTAGGATTCAAGGCTTGCCCCGGCATCGACGAACAAAGTCTGCCCCGTCACCGACCGCGCCGTGGCAAGATAGTGCACCGCATCGGCAATCTCGTCCGCTCCGGGCAGGCGTTTGAGCGGCATGACCGCCTCCAGCCTGCGCCACTGCTCGGCATCATAATCGGCCGTTGGCAGGATCAGGCCGGGCGCCACCCCGTTTACCCGCACTTTCGGCGCCATCGCCCGCGCCAGCGTGCGCACGGAGGCGTGAAGCGCCTGCTTCGACAGCGTGTAGCTGATCTGGTCGGGCACGGGATTGAGCACGCGCTGGTCGAGAATGTTGACGACGGCGCCGCTCCCCTCCCCGTCGCCAAGCGCCTCGGCAAAGACGCGCATCAGCAGGACCGGCGCGAACAGGTTGACCCGGAAATGCAGATCAAGCTCTTCGGGCGTGATCGTTTCCACCCGGTCGTCGCGGAACAAGGATGCGCAGTTCACCAGCAGATCCGGGCAGCGCCCGGCCGTGCCGATCACGTCTCTCAGCAGCTTTTGCGGCACGGCCGGATCATCCAGATCGCCCGCCACCGGAATGACCGCTGCCCCTAGCCATTCCAGCTGAGCCTTGAACTCGGCATCGAAGGTGGACGGGCGATGGGCATGGAGCGCCAGATCCCATCCCTCCTTCGCCAGCTTGCGGGCAATCGCCCCGCCGATGCGCCGCCATCCGCCGGTTATGAGCGCAAGCGGACGAGGCTGCGGCATCAGGCTCTGCGCTCCCGCCGCAGCGTGATGCCGATTTCCTCGCCGTTCTCGCTGATGGCCAGCTTCACGATCTTCACTTCAACCCACATCACCCGGTCATCCTGCAACATCAGCGTTTCGATGATGTGGTCTGCCACGGCCTCGATCAGCTTGAAATGCACCCCCTTGGGCAAGCCCTCGGTGGCCGCGAACTTGAGGTCCATGTAGTTCTTGCTGGCCGCGAGCGGACAATCGGCGGTGTAGCGCTCCTGCTGCTTCAACCCCACGCGCATGGTGATGCGCAGCGGTTGCGGCCGCCCCGTCTCCTCGGAATAGATGCCCGTCAGGACATCGGTTTCCAGATTGGCCACTTCAAGGATCAGGCTGTCGGTCATGGGCGCGGCCTTTGCCACTCAGCCGCGGTCAAGTCCACCACGCACCGGTGCGGTTTTCGTTTTGCGCGTCAGTTGCGCCAGCGCGCAAAGATGGCGGTCGGCAGGTGCCGTCCGTTGGCGCCCTGCTCGCGAATGGCCAGATCGCCATGCTCGATGGTTCCGGGCAAGCCTTGCAGTGCCTCGGCCAGCAACCCGGCAATGGCCAGCGACGACATGCGCACCGCATAGACCGTTAGGAACAGGAAGCGGCTTTCGCCATCGAGGAGCCTTGCGCAGTCGGCCACCAGCCCCGGAAGGCTTTCTTCCAGCCGCCATACCTCGCCATCCGGCCCGCGCCCGAACTTGGGCGGATCGAGGATGATCCCGTCATAGCGCCGCCCCCGGCGCACCTCGCGCGCGGTGAACTTTGTCGCGTCGTCAACGATCCAGCGCACCGGACGCTCGGCCATGCCGGAAAGGGCGGCATTGGCGCGCGCCTGCGCCACGGATTTCTTCGAGGCATCGACATGCGTCACCGGCCCGTGGCCGGAAAGCGCCAGTGTGCCGACGCCGGTATAGCCGAACAGGTTGAGGCACTGCGCCTGCGCCTTTCCGGCAAGGCGGCCTGCCATCCAGTCCCACACCGGGGCCATATCGGGAAAGAAGCCCAGATGGCGGAAAGGCGTGCACGAAGCGGTGAAGCGCACGTCATTCCAGCCCAGTTCCCAGCCCTCGCGCGGCACCGGCCGGTCGAAGACCCAGCGCCCGCCGCCATCCTCGTCGGAACCCGGCACGAACTCGCCATCGGCCCGCCAGTCCGCCAGGCGCGGCGCCCACATCGCCTGCGGCTCAGGCCGGATGAAGCGATGCGGCCCGTATTGCTCCAGCTTTCGCCCGTGCCCGGAATCGATCAGGGCAAAGTCTGCCCAGCCCTCGCCAACCATGAGGGTGGGCTGGAGGACCAGTTCAGCCATGCTTCAGCGTCGCGCGCTCGGCAACATAGGCGGCAACCGCATCGTAATCGCCGGGCAGGCGGTCATACCGTTCCTCGCGCTCGAACAGGTCGCCCACACGCGCGGGCAATCCCGGCCGCACGCCGGTGGCGCGCTCTACCGCGTCCACGAACTTGGCCGGGTGCGCGGTGGCCAGCGTCACGACCGGAACCCCTGCCGGAATGCCCTCGGCAGTGCGCGCGGCATGAAGCCCGATGGCCGTGTGCGGATCGATCACTTCGCCGCAGGCTTCATGCGCCCAGCGCATGGCATTGGCCATCTGTCCGGCATCGGCACGTGCCGAGCTGAACAGGGTCGCGGCGGATTCGCGCTGAGCATTGGTCAGTTGCAAAACCTTGGTCGTCTCGAACTGCTGCATCTGCGCCGCCATGGCCGCGCCATCGCGTCCACAGCCGTCGAAGAGCAGCCGCTCGAAGTTCGAGGATACCTGGATGTCCATCGAAGGCGCCGCGGTCGGCGTTACCGTGCTGGCCGAATAGTCGCCGGTGGACAGGGCGCGGTGCAGGATGTCGTTGATGTTGGTCGCCACGATCAGGCGTTCGACAGGCAGGCCCATTCTTGCGGCGACATATCCCGCAAACACATCGCCGAAGTTGCCGGTCGGAACCGAAAACGCCACCTTGCGATGCGGCGCGCCAAGCTGAAGCGCGGCGTAGAAATAATAGACGACCTGCGCCATCAGGCGCGCCCAGTTGATCGAGTTCACCGCCGCAATGCCGAAGCGGCCCGTCATCGCGGCGTCGTTGAACATGCGCTTCACCATCGCCTGCGCATCGTCGAAGCTGCCATCGATGGCGATGTTGTGCACGTTGGGCGCGATGACCGTGGTCATCTGGCGGCGCTGCACATCCGATACGCGGCCATGCGGATGAAGCATGAAGATATCGACCTTGGCACGGCCCGCAACCGCATCGATCGCGGCAGAGCCGGTATCGCCTGAGGTCGCGCCGACAATGGTGATATGCTCGTCACCGCGGGCAAGGAACTCCTCGAACAGCAGGCCAAGCAGTTGCAGCGCCACATCCTTGAACGCCAGCGTCGGGCCGTGGAACAGTTCCAGCACCCACTGGGTTTCGTCCAGTTGCTTGAGCGGGGTCACTGCCGCGTGCGCAAAGCGGCCATAGGCTTGCTCGCACAGTTCGAGCAGGCGTTCAGGCGTCAGGCAATCGCCCACGAAAGGCTGCATGATGGTCTGCGCAAGTTTCGCGTAGGGCAGGCCCGCCATGGCCGCGATCTCTTGGGCCGAGAACTGCGGCCATGTTTCGGGCACGTAAAGCCCCCCGTCCGAGGCAAGACCTGCGAGCGTTACGCCCTGAAAATCGAGCGAGGGTGCCTGCCCCCTGGTGCTGACATACTTCATGGGTTTGCGCAGGTAACGGCGATGACGGCCTGTGGCAAGGATTCTGGGCGCCGCTCAGCGCTGCGCGCCACCATCGCGCTCACGCCCCCGCTTGCGCAAGGCAAGCGCGTAGATCACCAGCGCCACACCCGCGAAGAAGAACCATTGCACGGCATAGGCCAGATGGTTGTTGGGAACGTCGGCCGGGTCTGGCCGGGCGCTGGCGGCAAAGCCCGCCACCGGCGGATCGGCGATCAGCCGCGCAACGCCATTGGTGTAGGGTGCAATCAGCCCTGCTACCTTGCCGCCGGTCCAGTCCGGATGATCCGGCCCGCGCGTCCACCCGGCCTGAACCCATGCGGTCTGCCCGTCATCAAGCGCGCATTGCACCAGATGGACATAGCCCGCCTCGCCCGCCGCGTTGCGCCCCGCAATGGACTGCCATTCGCCCGCCGGCAGGCGGCAATCGACGGTAGAGCGATGATAGAGCGCCTTCTCGACAACCGCCCGGTGCCGCGCGGCATCTTCCGCCTTGCGTGCCGCAGGAAAGGCAACTGCCGCGCCATCCTTCATCGCCGCTGCATGGCGTGCGAGCATGGCCTGCTTTTCGTCCAGCCGCTGCAACTGCCAGACGCCAAGCCCCAGCATCGTTGCAACCGCAGCGCCGACGAAGAGCGTGGGAAACACCGGCAGACGCTGCATCAGAGCAACCCTTTCCTTTCCAGCCGCGCGAGCAGCACTGCCGCCTTGGCCAGCCGCAACGCCCCGGTAACGACCAGCGGCACCACCACGCCCCACAGCGCGATGAGCGCCCAGACCGGCAACTGAACCCTTTCATCCAGCTTCAGCGCTGCAAGCACCAGAATTGCCGTTACCGGCAGAACCACCAGATACATGGCCCGCCCCCTCGGTTCGTGCTGTTCCAGCGCCAGCCCGCATGCCGTGCATGAGGGCACAAGCGCGGCCGGACCGGCCCATGCACCCCTTGCCCCGCAGCGCGGGCACAAACCGAAAAGGGCAGTCGCGGCGATACCGGACTGCCCCTTCTGGTGATGGCTTTCGCCTTCAGGCATCAGTGGGTCGGATAGCCCCAGCTACCCCAGACATAGATGGCCACGAACAGGAATAGCCAGACCACGTCGACGAAGTGCCAATACCAAGCGGCTGCCTCAAAGCCGAAGTGCTGGCGCGGGGTGAAGTGACCCTTGTAGGCGCGGACCAGGCAGACGATCAGGAAGATCGTGCCGACGATCACGTGAAAACCATGGAAGCCGGTGGCCATGTAGAAGGCCGAACCGAAAGTGTTCTGGCCGAACGCAAAGGGCGCGCCGGTATACTCGTAAGCCTGGATGGCCGAGAACACGAGGCCCAGAATGATCGTGGCCCACAGCCCCTTCTTGAGGCCGTCGCGGTCGCCATGGATCAGCGCATGGTGCGCCCAGGTCAGCGTGGTGCCGGAGCACAGCAGGATCAGGGTGTTGAGCAAGGGGAGATCGAACGGATCCATGACCGCCTCGATCGCCTTGGGCGGCCACTGGCCGCCGACCACTTCGGCCAGTTCCGAGGGGAACAGCGAAAAGTCGAAGAAGGCCCAGAACCAGCCGACGAAGAACATCACTTCCGAAGCGATGAACAGGATCATGCCATAGCGCTGGTGAAGCTGGACCACGGGGGTGTGGTCGCCCGCGTGTGCTTCCTTCACGATCTTGCCGAACCACGAGAAGAAGGTGACGATCACGCCAAGCAGGCCCAGAAGCATGACAGCCGTGCCGCCCGCCATCTTGTGCATGTAGAGCACGCCGCCGCTCGTCATGGTCAGCGCCGACATCGCGCCGACGAAGGGCCACACGTCGGGCGGCAGAATGTGGTAATCGTGGTTCTTAGCGCCGGCCATGATTGTCCATTTCCCCCAGTCTGATCTGGTCGTAATCGGTTGCCCGCGACACGATGCCCCGGACAGGCTTTCCTTGGGCCTTTATCGCCGGGCTTGCGCCGGGTCCAGAGGCTTTTCGACGAGCTTTGCCGGCTTTGCATTCCTGCGCGCGGCAAGGCTTTCGTGGGTTTCGTTGAAGGTGTAGCTCAGCGTGATTTCCGCGATGTTCTTCGCTGCCGGATCATCGAGAATCGCCGGGTCGACATAGTAGATCACCGGCATGGGCACATCCTGCCCCGGCTGCAATGTCTGCTCGGTAAAGCAGAAGCACTGGATCTTGTTGAAATACTTGCCCGCCTGCTCAGGCGAAACGTTGAAGATCGCCGTTCCCGTCACGGTCTGGCCGGCTAGGTTGCGGGCGTGATACCGGGCAATCTGCCGCTCCCCGATGCGCACTTCCTGCTTTACCTGCATCGGCTTGAAGTCCCACGGCATGTCGCGCGCGACGTTGGCGTCGAACCGCACGGTAATGACCTTGCCAGCAACTTTCACGCCTGCTGCCGTCGTCGCATCGGCCCGCTGGGTGGTGCCGCCGTATCCCGTCACCTGGCAGAACAGGCGGTAAAGCGGGACCGAGGCATAGCCAAGGCCGAGCATCGCCAGCGCGCATGCGCCCGCGATCAGGCCCACCTTGCGGTTGCGGCGCGTATCGGGAACCACCTGCACGTTCATCTCAGTGCGCCCCGCCCGTCTGTGCCGCGATCTTCACGATGGAAATCGCAAAGAACAGCACAGCCAGCGCGCCAAGCACGATGCCCAGAACCTTGTTCCGCCCGCGCTGGCGGGTGCGGTAAAGGTCGGACTGTTCCTTCGACAGGTGTTCCGGCGCGACCGGGCCGGGGTTCAGGGGATCGTTCATCATTGCCAGCCTTGTACAGTGGCAAGCCGGTCCCCCGCCAGCATGCCGAAGAGCACGAAAAGATAGAGCACGGAATAGCCGAACAGGCGCTTTTCCGGCAGCATCCGGTCATCGGGCGCGCTTTCGCGAAGACCGACCTTGACCGAAAGTGCCACGAATATCAGCCCAAGCACCAGCGCCGAAATCCCGTACATCCAGCCCGTTCCGCCGATCAGCCACGGCGCCAGCGTGACCGGCAGCAGCAGGATGGCATAGATCAGGATTTGCCGCCGGGTCGACTTTTCGCCTGCAACCACCGGCATCATCGGAATGCCGACCTTGGCATAATCGATCTGCACGAACAGCGCGAGCGCCCAGAAGTGCGGCGGTGTCCACATGAAGATGATGAGGAACAGCAGCACCGGCATCAGGGTGATGTCACCCGTCACCGCAACCCATCCGATCAGCGGCGGAAAGGCACCTGCCCCGCCGCCGATCACGATGTTCTGCGGGGTGCGCGGCTTGAGCCAGACCGTGTAGATCCAGGCGTAATAGAAGATCGAGAAGGCAAGGATGCCCGCCGCCAGCCAGTTGACCCCCAGCCCCATGACCATGACCGACGCACCCGAAAGCGCAAAGCCGAAGTCGCGCGCCGAAGTCGGGTCCATCCGGCCGGAAGGCAGCGGGCGTGCGGCGGTGCGCTTCATGCCCGCATCGATATCGGCTTCCCACCACATGTTGAGAGCGGCCGCCCCCCCGGCACCGACCGCGATGCACAGGATGGCAGTGAAGGCAATCACCGGATGAATTGTGCCGGGTGCTGCCAGCAGGCCGCACAGACCGCTGAAGATGACAAGCGTCATCACCCGCGGCTTGGTCAGCGCGAAGAAATCGCGCCAGTCTGCGGGAAGCGGCACACCTGCGGCAGGCGCGGAAGCAAGGCCAGATGACGAGTCCATGATCGCCCCGCCCCTACACGGGCTTGCCCTTCAAGGGAAGCAAAACGGCACCACACAAAGGATCAGGGGCCATCAATGAAACGGGAACCGATTGCCCTGATTACAGCGTCGCTCGCTTGGCATCTTTTGCCTCTTCCGCCCCAACCCGCCGGATGAACAAAAGGCCCCCGGATTTCTCCGGAGGCCCTTCGTTTCAACCTGGTGCCCGATGCAGCGGCTCAGTGGGCATGAGCCTTGTCGTCGATCACCGGCAGGGTTTCGAACTGGTGGAACGGCGGCGGCGAGGACAGGGTCCATTCCAGCGTCGTTGCACCTTCACCCCAGTAGTTGGCTTCCGCCTTCTTGCCGGCGAGGAACGCATAGAGGATGTTGATGAAGAACACCCCGATCGATGCCGCCATGATGACATAGCCGAAGGAGGCGATCTCGTTCCAGTAGGTGTAGGCCACCGCATAGTCCGGATAGCGGCGCGGCATGCCCTGAACGCCCAGGAAGTGCATCGGGAAGAAGATCAGGTTCACGCCGACGAAGAAGATCCAGAACTGGAGATGGCTCAGGAACTCGGAGTGCATGCGGCCGCTCATCTTCGGGAACCAGTAGTAGAACCCGGCAAAGAGCGAGGTCACGGCGCCCAGCGACAGCACGTAGTGGAAGTGCGCGACGACGTAGTAGGTGTCGTGCAGGTTGTCGTCCACGCCGCCGTTCGCCAGCACGACACCCGTCACGCCGCCCACGGTGAACAGGAAGATGAAGCCGATCGCCCAGACCATGGGCGACTTGAACTCAAGGCTGCCACCCCACATCGTGGCGATCCACGAGAAGATCTTGATGCCGGTGGGCACCGCGATCACCATGGTGGCGGCCGTGAAATACATCTTCGTGTTCACGTCGAGGCCGGTGGTGTACATGTGGTGCGCCCACACGATGAACCCGACCACGCCGATGGCGACCATGGCGTAGGCCATGCCGAGATAGCCGAACACCGGCTTCTTCGAGAAGGTCGAGATGATCTGGCTGATGATGCCGAAGCCCGGCAGGATCATGATGTACACTTCGGGGTGGCCGAAGAACCAGAACAGGTGCTGGTAAAGGACCGGATCACCACCGCCGGCAGGATCGAAGAACGTCGTCCCGAAGTTGCGGTCGGTCAGCAGCATGGTGATGGCGGCGGCAAGCACCGGCAGTGCCAGCAGCAGCAGGAACGCGGTCACGAGCACCGACCACACGAACAGCGGCATCTTGTGCAAGGTCATGCCCGGCGCGCGCATGTTGAAGATGGTGGTGATGAAGTTGATTGCACCGAGGATCGAACCGGCGCCCGAAAGGTGCAGCGAGAAGATCGCGAAGTCCACGGCCGGACCGACCGAACCCGACGTGGAGAGCGGTGCATAGACCGTCCAGCCGGTGCCGGCGCCCTGCCCCGTGCCGCCCGGCATGAACGCCGAGATCATCAGCGAGAGGAAGCCGACGAAGGTGAGCCAGAACGACACGTTGTTCATGCGCGGGAAGGCCATGTCGGGCGCGCCGATCATGATGGGCACGAACCAGTTTCCGAACCCGCCGATGATGGCAGGCATGACCATGAAGAACACCATGATGAGGCCGTGCGCGGTGATGAGCACGTTCCACAGGTGAAGCTGCTGGTCGAAGCTGGGGTTGGCCGTGCCCAGAAGCTCGGCGAAATAGCCGAGATACTGGATGCCCGGCTGCGCC
>JBKBKD010000048.1:0-13311 GCA_046294595.1 Novosphingobium sp. | reverse complement strand
ACAACGTCGACATCCCCTATGCCTCGTCGAAGGGCGTGGTGGTGATGAACACCCCGTTCGGCAATTCGATCACCACTGCCGAACACGCCATCGCCATGATGTTCGCGCTGGCCCGCCAGATCCCCGAAGCCAACGCCCAGACCCAGGCGGGCCTGTGGCCCAAGAACGGCTTCATGGGCGTGGAAGTGACGGGCAAGACGCTCGGCCTGATCGGCGCGGGCAATATCGGTTCGATCGTGGCCAGCCGCGCGCTCGGCCTCAAGATGAAGGTCATCGCCTTCGACCCGTTCCTGACGCCCGAACGCGCCGTGGAAATGGGCGTGGAGAAGGCGGATCTCGACACCCTGCTGGCACGCGCCGACTTCATCACCCTGCACACGCCGCTGACCGACCAGACCCGCAACATCCTCAGCCGCGAGAACATCGCCAAGTGCAAGAAGGGCGTGCGCATCATCAACTGCGCGCGCGGCGGGCTGATCGATGAAGCCGCGCTCAAGGATGCGCTCGATTCGGGCCATGTGGCAGGCGCAGCGCTCGATGTGTTCGAGACCGAACCGGCCAGGGAATCGCCGCTTTTCGGCACGCCAAACTTCATCTGCACCCCGCATCTGGGCGCCAGCACGACCGAAGCACAGGTCAACGTCGCGCTTCAGGTGGCCGAACAGATGGCCGATTACCTGGTAAGCGGCGGCGTGACCAACGCGCTCAACATGCCCTCGCTTTCGGCCGAGGAAGCGCCCAAGCTCAAGCCCTACATGGCGCTGGCCGAAAAGCTGGGCACGCTGGTGGGCCAGCTTGCGCACGACAACCTGACCAAGATCGCCATCGAGGTTGAAGGCGCAGCCGCGCAGCTCAACCAGAAGCCGATCACCGCTGCGGTTCTGGCCGGGCTGATGAAGCAGTATTCGCAAAGCGTGAACATGGTCAACGCACCGTTCCTCGCCAAGGAGCGCGGGCTGGATGTGCGCGAAGTGCGCCATGACCGCGAAGGCGAATACCGCACGCTGGTGCGCGTCACCGTCAGCACCAGCCAGGGTGAGCGCTCGGTTGCGGGCACGCTGTTCGGCAATGGCCAGCCGCGCCTTGTCGAAATCTTCGGCATCGGCATCGAAGCCGATCTCGATGGCGACATGCTCTATATCGTCAACTCCGACGCGCCCGGCTTCATCGGCCGCATCGGCACCCTCCTGGGCGAGAACAGCATCAACATCGGCACCTTCCACCTTGGCCGCCGCGAAGCGGGCGGCGAGGCGGTGCTGCTGCTCTCGCTCGACAGCCCGGTGAGCGAGGAAGTGCTGGGCAAGGCCCGCGAGATTCAGGGCGTGCGCGTGGTCAAGGCGCTCAAGTTCGTCTGACCGGCAAACCCTGCGCGCAATCGGGGGCGGGTGCAGCGATGCGCCCGCCCCTCTTTGCTGGTGCCCTTTGCTTTTGCCCGCCCCAGCCGCTAAGCGCGCTGCGCATGACCGACGTCGATTCCAGCCTGCTGCCCGAAGGGCTTGAGGACCGCCTGCCCGCAGAGGCGGCGACCACCACCCGCGTGATGCGCAGCATTCAGGACGTGATGCACGGCCACGGCTATGACCGCGTGCTGCCGCCGATGATCGAGTTCGAGAAGAGCCTCGCCGCGCGCATGGCGGGCATTCAATCGCGGCGCATGTTCCGCTTCACCGATCCGTCGAGCTTGCGGATGATGGGCCTGCGTTCGGACCACACCCCGCAGATCGGCCGCATCGCGCAGACCCGCCTTGCCGAAGCGCCGCGCCCCCTGCGGCTGATGTATGCCGGACAGGTGCTGACCATCAAGAGCGACGGGCTGAACCCCGCGCGCGAAAAGCTGCAATGCGGGGCGGAACTGATCGGCGCCGACAATCTGGCGGCGGCAACCGAGATCGTCTCGATCGCGGTGGAAGCCCTGCAGGCGGCGGGCGCGCGCGGCGTCAGCGTGGATTTCACCCTGCCCGATCTGGTCGATACGCTGGCTGAAAAAGCCTTTCCGCTGGCTCCCGGCCAGATCGAGGCGGTGCGCCGCGAACTGGATACCAAGGATGCGGGCGGCCTGCGCGATGTGGGCGGGGCGGCCTATGTGCCCCTGCTCTACGCCACGGGCGAGTTCGACAGCGCGATCGAGAAGCTGGCCACCATCGATGCCGCCATCGATCCCAAGGGCGGAGCCTTGGCCAGCCGCATCTCGGCCCTGCGTGAGATCGCGGCCAGTCTCAACGGCACCGCGCGCCTCACGCTCGATCCCAGCGAGCGCCACGGTTTCGAATACCAGACCTGGTTCGGCTTCACGCTCTATGCCGAAGGCGTGCGCGGCCCGGTGGGGCGCGGCGGCACCTATCGCATTGCAGGCGGTGCAAGCGACGAGGCGGCGACCGGCTTCTCGCTCTACCCCGACGGGCTTATCAGCCTGCTGGTTGCCAGCGAGGCGGCGCAGGACTGCATCTTTCTCCCGCTCGGCCATGACCGCGATCAGGCAGCCCGCCTGCGCTCGATCGGCTGGCGCACCCGCGCCGCGCTGAGCGATGCCGACCGCCCGCAGGCGCTCGGCTGCACACACGTGCTTGGCCCCAACGGTCCGGAGCTGCTCTAACCGGCAAACACGGCCTTCAGCCACTTGTCCATGACAGGCGTTGCGGCGTAATCTGGCTCGCCCAGTCGGCGGTTGATCTCGGCATGGCCCTGAAGGCCCGTGCCCGCAAAGCTGCCCACCTCCACGCTGGATCCACCGCGTTTCAGCGCGGCGGCCAGGGCCTCTGCCTGTGCCACCCCGTCCTCGCGCTGAACGTGCAGCAGCAGGAAACGCGGCGCATTGGGCGCGGCGGCGTGGAACGTGGGCGAAAGCGCCTTCTGGCGGGCGGGATCGGTGCCGAACGCCTGCTCGTAGGTCTTGCGCATGAACGGGCCTGCCTGCGCCATCTGTCTGGGCACGTCATAGGCGGCGCCATCATTGGGCATCACGCCATCGATATCCGCGAAGGAAAGCCCGGCCTTGCGCAGATATTGCTCGTCGGTTCCCACCAGCGCCACCAGATGCGCGCCCGCGCTGTGGCCGGTGATGACCACGCGGCTGCGGTCGATGCCCAGCCTGTCGGCCCGCGCCAGCACGAAGGCCAGCGCCTGCGCCACATCGGCCGCCTGCTGCTCCACCGTGGCGGCAGGCACCAGCCGGTAGTTGATCGCGGCAAAGGCATAGCCCTGTCCAAGCATGTGCCCCGGCAAGGCATGGCCCATGGCGCTGTCCTTGCTCCCGCGCTTCCACCCGCCGCCGTGGACATAGAGCACCAGCGGCGCGGCCTTTGCGCCATCCGGCACCCACAGGTCCATGACCTGCAAGGGATCACTGCCATAGGACAGCGCCTGCGCGCCAGGCGCGCGCGCCTGCCTGCCCGCGGCTTCGGCACGCTCTTCCATGCGCTTGGCGATGCGTTCGCGCAGACGGTCTCCCGGCCTCGCTTCGGCGATTCCCGTGGCCATGATCGCGGTGCCGGAAAGGGCAACCAGCCAAGCCTTTCGCATATCGATCACCTCACCGCTGCTGACCGGCGCCTATCTGCAACCGATCAGCTTTACGGTGCGTGAACTGGCGCTTCCTCAGAAACTGAAGCGCGCGCTCAGGCGGATGTCGCGGCCGAACAGCGGGGCCACATCCTTGAGGAAGCTGGTATGGCGGCGCGCCTCGACATCGAAGATGTTGTTGGCCTGAAGCATCAGCGTGGTGCCCGATGCTGCGCCGAAGGGCTTCCACGAAACGCTGGCGTTCACCATGGTCCAGCCGGGCGTTTCGGTTTCGAAGGCGGCGATGCGGCGCTGGGCGGCGACGTGCTCCACCTCGATGCGCCCGCCCAGCGTGCTGGCATTGGCTTCCACCCCGCCGATCAGGCGCAGCGGCGGGATGCGCGGCACTGCGCCGCCTCCGCCCAGCAGTTGGGCGCGGGTGTAGTCGGCAAGACCGGTCAGTTCCACCTGGGTCTGGCCGATCTGCGCCAGCCGCACCGCTCCTTCGGCTTCGAAGCCAAGGAAGCGGGCATCGGCCTGATTGTAGCGGAACACCGGCAGCCCGGCCTGTTCAGCGCCGGTCGGATCAAGGAAGATGTAGTTGTCGAAGCGGTTGATGAAGCCCGTCAGTTCGATCCGCCAGCCATCGCCCCGCCCGCGCAGCACGGCTTCGGCGCCTAGCTGGCGTTCCTTGCCGAAAGCGGGATTGCCGATTTCGTAGGCGCGCGTTGCGGCGTGTGCGCCATTGGCGAAGAGTTCTTCCGCACCCGGCGCGCGTTCGCTGCGTGCGGCGCTGAGGGCGAAGCGGAAACCCCTGCCCAGATCGACCGACCCGCCAAGCGAGAAGGATACGGCATCGAACGTGCGCGAGCGCCCCAGCGGGGCCGACTGCACGTTGGAATGTTCATACCGGGCGCCGCCTTCAAGGCGCAGCCCCCCAAGATCAAGCTCCTGCAGCGTGAACAGGCCGAACTGCCGCGTCACGTTGGCCGGAATATAGGCTTCCTCGCCCACGGCGCGGAAATTGCGGCTGAAGAATTGCACCCCGCTTGCCCCGCGCCAGCCGCCGCTTCCGGCCTGCACCAGTTCAAGCCGTGCTTCCCAGCTCCGGTTGAAGAAGCTGGTGCCGATCGCACCGGTATCCTCGATCTCGTCGTGGCGGTAATCCGCCCAGCCGCCACGCAGCCTCAGTTCCGTGAAGGCCCCGCCCAGAGGCACGTTGCCGCGCACGTCCACGCGGGTCTGGCGCATGTTGAGCGTGATGTCCTCGTGGCCGTGTCCATCCTCTTCGTGTCCGTCGTCGTGGTCGTGGTCATCATGATCCGCGTCGTGATCGTCGTGGTGGGTGATGTCGAGACCGTTCGGGATGCCATAGCGGTTGCGCAGATGGCTGAGGGCGAGGCCGAAACTGGCACCGCTCTGGCCCACCCATGCTAGGCTGCCGGCAACGTCCCAGGTCCGCGCTGCCGTGTTCGGCAGACGGCCGCGCGCCTGCGCCTCCTCGGCCACATCGCCGCCTTCCTCGGCCGCTTCCTCGCGCAGGGGCTGGCTGAACACGAAGCCGCCCGTGCGGTAATTGCCGGATTGGAAGAAGCTGCCGTCCAGATGCGCGACGAACCCGCCCCCCAGCGGCGCGTTGAGCGATGCGCCGATATTGCGCTCATCTGCTGCCGATGCCAGCCCGGCCACCGCATCGACATGAACCGCCGCATCGGGCACTTCGCGCGGGATGCGCAGATCGCGCATGTTGACCACGCCGCCGATCGCGCCCGAACCATAGAGCAGGGCGGCCGGGCCGCGCAGGATCTCGATCCGGTCGGCCAGGAGCGGGTTGATCGCCACGGCATGATCGACCGACGTGTTGGACACATCGAAGCTGCCGATACCGTCGGTCAGGACGCGCACGCGCTCGGCATCAAGGCCGCGCAGGATCGGACGCGAGGCATTGGGGCCGAAGAAGGTGGACGACACGCCGGGCTGGCGCGCAAGGGTTTCACCGATGGTGGAGCGCTGCTGCAACTGGAGGTCTGCGCCCTGCAAAACGGTCACGGCCGTTGCCACCAGTTCCCGGTCGCGTTCAAAGGGGGCGGAGACCACGATTTCGGACGAAGGCTGATTGTGCCCGCCGCCATTGTCCTGCGGCGCGGCGGCACTGTCTTCGGGCGCGGGCGCGCCTGCTGCGGCATGGGCTGAACCGGCAAGGAAGGGTGCGACGGTGGTGGTGACGATCGCCGTTGCGGCCAGCAGCGCATTCAAACGCATGTTCGTGTCCTTTTGCGGATTGACCCGGCCCGGTCACACAGGATGCCGGGCTTTGCCTGCCTCCTACAGCGTCGCCATACATGTTACAAGATAACATTACACGAGTGGCTTGCCTTTTCCGCGTCCGCCATCGATGCTCCTTGGGAAAGCGGAAGGTCAGGTGTTCGGCGCGCTCCGGACCAGCAGGCACGAAGCTGCCTCGTCCAGCGAAAACGGGCCGCCTTCCGCCAGAAATCCGGCTGACCCCGGCTCAAGCGTTTCGTCGCCTGCCACCACCCGGCCGGAAAGCGGCAGGATGATGCAGGGCGCATCGCCGCCAAGCGTTTCCTCCATGGCAAAGGGACCGCCAAGCAGGTGGACGGCAAAGTGCCTGCCGCAGATCAGCTCCTGCGCCTGTCCGGCAAGAGGCGCGACATGTCGGCGCATGGCCGGATCGTGGGGCAGCCCCGTGGCAACGGCCAGTCCTTCATCGAGATGCAGGGGCCGGTCCCGGCCGTAATCGTAGAGCCGGTAGGTGATGTCGCTGTTCTGCTGAACCTCGATCAGGCTGACACCGGCTCCGATCGCATGGACCGTTCCCGCCGGGATGAAGAAGAAATCGCCCTGCTTCACCGGATGCCATGTCAGAAGCTGCTCGATGCTTCCGTCCAGCGCCGCCTGCCGGATGATTTCGCGATCGACCGGCCTGACAAATCCGATACCGAGCATGGCTCCCGGCCGTGCATCCGTGACCAGCCAGCATTCGTCCTTGCCGCCGCCAGGCTGCCCCATGGCGGCTGCTTGCACATCATCGGGATGAACCTGCACCGACAGGCTCTCGCTGGTGAAGATATGCTTGACGAGGATGGAGGCAAGCGCAGCCGGGCGATCGAACCAGACCTCGCCGATGCGGCCATCAGCAGGCGCGGGGAACGGCGCGGGCAGGCGCTCAACGCCCCACGGCTTTTCCACCATCCGCCGCGCCAGACGGATCACTGGTTCACCGCTCCGGACAGCTTGCCCACGGCCTGTGCGCCCTCCGGCGTGCAGACCAGCACTTCATCGCCGTCCACCACGATGATGAGATCATGCGCGCCCACCACCGAAACGCGCGGCCCATCGCTCATCACCATCACGTTGCGGCAATCGCGCAGTTCGGCCCGCCCGGCAGTGACATTGCCGTCGCCGTCGCGGTCAAGCGCCTCGTGCAGCGCCTGCCAGTTGCCGATGTCGGACCATGCCATGTCGGCAAGGACCATTGCGGCGCGGTCCGTGTTTTCCATCACGGCATAGTCGACCGATTCGCCCGGCACGGCGGCGAAGGCGGCGGCATCGGGATGGAAGCACTGGCCCTCGGCATGTCCGGCCGAAACGGCCGCGCGCACCGCAGCGGCAATCTGCGGGCGATGCTTTTCCAGCTCATCAAGGAAGGCGCCCGCCCGGAAGGCGAAAATGCCGCCATTCCACGCATATCCGCCGCTTGTCAGAAAGCCCTTCGCGCGTTCGAGATCAGGCTTCTCGACAAAGCGGTCCACCTTGCGGCCAGCCGTGCCGGGAATGGCATCGCCCTGCCTGAGATAGCCATAACCCGTTTCCGGTGCGGTCGGCGTTATTCCCAGCGAGACGAGCCAATCATCCCCCGCCAGCCGCGCGGCTTCCCTTGCGGCCGCGCGAAAGGCCGCGACATTGCCGATATGATGATCGCTGGGGCAGACCAGCATGATCGCATCGGCTGGCAAACGCAGCGCGGCTAGGGCAATCGCCGCAGCCGTGTTGCGGCCCTCAGGCTCGACAATGATCTGCGTGCGCCCGGCATCGGGAAGCTGTTCGACCACGAAGCCGAGATGGGCCGCACCCGTCACCACCACGGGATCGGCAAAACCTTCCTCGGCAGGGCAGCGCAGCACGGTGGCGGAAAACAGCGTGGTTTCCCCCACCAGCGGAAGAAACGGCTTGGGCTTGTGCCTGCGCGAACGCGGCCACAGCCGGGTTCCCCCTCCGCCGCACAGAATGACGGGCACTATCACGACAGGCGCTATCTCGTTCATTGTATGCCTTGTGGCATGGTTGCAACCGTGACCTTATCCCGACCCCTGGCATCGCTCCCGGCAGTTCTGCTCCCTAGAGAGAAATCCCGCCAATTGCCAACAAATCGAATAGACATTTATCCGCAGATCAGCGCGTGATTGCCCCATCATGGCGCAAACCAGCGCTGTTCCCAGCCATATTCTGACACCACGGGATTGCCTTCGCTGTCGGTCGCGGGGCGGAACCGGAAGCGTTCCTGCGCCAGGCGGCAGGTAACGGCATCGGCATCGGGCACGCCGCTCGGCCGCCAGATGCGGCACTTGGCCACGCGGCCATCGGTGCCCACTGTCAGCACGATGACCACGCGCTTGCCGATGCGCTCGTCGCGGCTGGCGGCGGGATAATCCCGCGCCGACTTGATGTCGCCCGCAATCTTTTCGGCCTTGCGCGCCAGACCGCCGCCACTGCCGCTGCCGCTTGCCCCGCTGCCCGTGCCGCTCCCCGCGCCGCCTGCACCGGTTCCATCACCCTTTGCCACTGCGCCCGACCGCACTTCATCACCGGTGGATGCCACGGGCGGCGCGGGCTGCGGCTTTGCCGGAACGCGCGCCCTGGCTGTGACAGGTTTTGCCCTGGCCTTGCGACCCTCCGCACCCGATGCTCCCGCAGGATCGGGGGCGGTGGGGCTGGGGGCAGGACTGGGCCGTTCAAGCGGAACGTCGAAGGTCTGCATGGTGAACCGTCGCTCCGCCGCGCGCTCGCCGACCGGCACGCCGCCGAACCCGTGGATCACTGCCCACAGGACGCCAAGATGCAACGCGATGGCAAGGGCAGTGGCGGCAAGGCGCTGCCCGCTGCCGCCTGCACGCTCGGCATAGCGTTGTGAGGAGTTAGGGCGTTGTGAGGAGGAAGGCGGCGCAGCGCTCATCAGTGCAGCATAGGCTGCCTTGCCGCCGGGGTGTAGAGCGTAATGCCGCTCAGCCTTCGAGGAAGCTGTCGTGACGCGCGAGGCTGACAAGCCGCAGGCCATGCGCCGCGGCCTGTTCCACCGCCAGCGTCGATGCGGCAGAAACCGTGGCAAGCAGGGGCACGCCTGCGATCACCGCCTTCTGCACCAGTTCGAAGCTGCACCGGGCGGTCAGGACCACGAAATGCTGCGCCATGTCCAGCCTCTCGCGCGCGGCGGCACCGATCAGCTTGTCGAAGGCGTTATGCCGCCCCACGTCCTCGCGCAGCAGGCGGATCGCACCATCGGGCGTGCACAGCGCGGCCGCATGGGCTGCGCGCGTGGCCCGGCCCAGCACCTGATGATCGCCCAGCACCCGCGTGGCGCGAAAGATGGCAGCCGGTTCCACCGCGATAGTGGCTGAAACCTTCGGCAAGGGGCGCATGACCTGTTCAAGGCTTTCGATCCCGCACAACCCGCAGCTTCCTTCGGCAAGGCGCAGCCGCGCGCGTTCCAGCAGCGGCCCGGCGTCATCCTGCGCAAGCTGCACGCGCAGCATCCACCCGCCCGCCGCCACCGGCGAAGCGTTGGCCGAAATGAACCCGTCGCATGAGGCGACGAGCTGTTCGGAAAGGCAGAAGCCCAGCGCATAGTCATCAAGATCAGCAGGCGTCGCCATCATGACGGCATAGCCGATGCCGTTGATTTCGATGGCGACCGGGGCTTCCTCGATCAGGCTTCGTGTGCGGCGGGCTGTGGGGCGGCCATCGGCGAAGTGTTCGGCAAAGGCGTGCATGCGCGCGCCCTCGACCTGCCCACCCTCAACCTGCCCACCCTCAACCTTCATGGGCTGCCCGCGCCGCCTTCACGCGGGCCATGCCCTGTGCTGCCAGTGGTTCGAGCGATGATGCGGCTGCGTGATCGGCCAGCAGGGCGTCGATCATGCGCGGGGTCCAGAAGGCGATGACGTGATCGGCCATGGCCTTGGCAGGTTCTGCCTCAAGCGCCAGATTGCGCGCGATCTGGTTGGCCATCATGGCCAGCCTGGCCGCGGTATGCGCGCTCATTCGGCAGGCTCCATGGCGGAGCCTGCGATGCGCCGCGCGCGCGCGGAGAGGGCCTGGTAGTCCTCCTGCCATTCGCTGGGACCATTGCTGGGCGTGACCTGCACCGCCGTGACCTTGTATTCGGGGCAGTTCGTGGCCCAGTCCGAATAGTCGGTGGTGACGACATTGGCCTGCGTGGCGGGATGGTGGAAGGTGGTATAGACCACGCCCGGCGCCACGCGGTCCGTCACCAGCGCGCGCAGCGTCGTTTCGCCCGAACGGCTGGCGAGGCGCACCCAGTCGCCGCTCTTGACGCCGCGGTTCTCGGCATCGGCCGGGTGGATTTCCAGCAGATCCTCGGCATGCCACACGGTATTGGCGGTGCGCCGGGTCTGTGCGCCGACATTGTATTGCGACAGGATGCGCCCCGTGGTCAGCAGCAGGGGGAAGCGCGGCCCGGTGCGCTCGTCGGTGGGCACATAGTCGGTGACAACGAACTTGCCCTTGCCCCGCACGAAGCCATCGACATGCATGATCGGCGATCCATCGGGCGCCGCTGCGTTGACCGGCCACTGGAGCGAGCCTTCCTCGTCGAGCCGCTTGTAGTTCACGCCCGCAAAGGTCGGGGTCAGCCGCGCGATCTCGTCCATGATCTCGGACGGGTGGCTGTAGTTCCAGTCCAGCCCGATGGCACGGGCCAGTTCCTGCGTGACCTGCCAGTCCTCGTAGCCGTTCAGCGGTTCCATCACCTTGCGCACCGGCTGGATGCGGCGCTCGGCATTGGTGAAAGTGCCGTTCTTTTCAAGGAAGGTGGAGCCGGGCAGGAAAACGTGCGCGTAATTGGCGGTCTCGTTGAGGAACAGGTCGTGGACGATCACGCATTCCATCGCGGCAAGACCTGCTGCGACATGCTTCGTATCGGGATCGGACTGGAGGATGTCCTCGCCCTGGATGTAGATCGCCTTGAACTGCCCGTCGGTGGCCGCATCCAGCATGTTGGGAATGCGCAGGCCCGGTTCGGGATCGATGGGCACGCCCCATTCCGCCTCGAACAGGGCGCGCGTGGCGGCATCGGACACGTGCCGGTATCCCGAAAGCTCGTGCGGGAAAGACCCCATGTCGCAGGCCCCCTGCACATTGTTCTGCCCGCGCAAGGGGTTCACCCCCACCCCGCGCCGCCCGATATTGCCGGTGGCCATGGCAAGATTGGCAATGGCCATGACGGTGGACGAACCCTGGCTGTGCTCGGTCACGCCAAGACCGTAGTAGATCGCGCCGTTGCCGCCGGTAGCATAGAGCCGTGCCGCGCCGCGAACCAGTTCCGGATCGACGCCGGTCACGGGCGCGAGGAACTCAGGACTGTTGCGCTCGGCCGAAACGAACTCTGCCCAGTGCCGGTATTCCTCCCAGTCGCAGCGTTCGCGGATGAAGGCCTCGTCGGCCAGCCCCTCGGTCACGATGACGTGCGCCATGGCCGTGAGGACCGCAACATTGGTGCCGGGGCGCAGCGGCAGGTGGAAGTCCGCCTCGATATGCGGCGAGCGCACGAGGTCGGTGCGGCGCGGATCGATGACGATGAGCTTCGCGCCCGGTCTGGAACCATCGGGGCGGAGGCGGCGTTTCATCCGGCTGGCGAAGACCGGGTGCCCGTCGGTCGGATTCGCGCCGATCACGAGGATGACATCGCTGTCCTCGACGCTGTCGAAGTCCTGCGTTCCAGCCGAAGTGCCGAACGTGGTCTTCAGCCCGTAGCCGGTGGGCGAATGGCAGACCCGCGCGCAGGTATCGACATTGTTGGTGCCGAAGCCCGCCCGGACCAGCTTCTGGACAAGGAAGGTCTCCTCGTTGGTGCAGCGGCTGGAGGTGATCCCGCCCAGCGCATTGCGGCCATAGGTCTCGCGGATGCGGTTGATCTGCCCTGCGGCAAAGGCCAGCGCCTCTTCCCACGAAACCTCGCGCCAAGGCTGGTCGATCGACTCGCGGATCATGGGCGAGAGGATGCGGTCCTGATGCTGGGCATAGCCCCAGGCAAAGCGGCCCTTGACGCAGGAATGCCCGCGATTGGCCTTGCCGTCCTTCCACGGCACCATGCGCACCACCTGCTCCCCGCGCATCTCGGCGCGGAAGGTGCAGCCAACGCCGCAATAGGCACATGTCGTCACCACTGCGCGTTCGGGCTTGCCGATCTCCTTGACCGCCTTCTCCTGCAAGGTTGCGGTGGGGCAGGCCTGCACGCAGGCCCCGCACGAAACGCACTCCGATGACAGGAAGCTGTCGGAAGCCAGCCCTGCCGAAACCTTGCTCTCGAAACCGCGCCCCTCGATGGTCAGCGCCAGCGTGCCCTGCACTTCATCGCAGGCGCGCACGCAGCGCGAGCAGACGATGCACTTCGACGGATCGAAATCGAAATAGGGATTGGAAACATCGGGCGCCGCGCCAAGGTGGTTCTCGCCCGCATAGCCATAGCGCACATCGCGCAGGCCCACGGCGGCGGCCTGATCCTGAAGCTCGCAATCGTTGTTGGCGCTGCATGTCAGGCAATCGAGCGGATGATCTGAGATGTAAAGCTCCATCACCCCCCGGCGCAGCTTGTGCAGCCGGGGCGTCTGGGTGTGGACCTTCATCCCCTCGGCAACGGGCGTGGTGCAGCTTGCCGGCGTGCCGCGCATCCCGTCGATCTCGACAAGGCACAGGCGGCACGAGCCGAACTGCTTCAGACTGTCGGTTGCGCAAAGCTTGGGGATCGATCCGCCGGAAAGCGCGGCTGCACGCATCACGGTGGTGCCTTCGGGCACCGTCACTTCGCGCCCGTCGATGAAGCAGGTCACGTGCCTGTCACTGCGCACCTCAGGCGTGCCGAGATCGGGCTGCCTGCGATAGTCGTGATGTTCATAACCCATGGGATCGCCTCTCCGCGGACTCAAGGTCTGCCGGTGTGTTGATATTGGCAGGTTCTTGCGAAAGCGACACCCCCCGCGCCCCGATCCGGGCCGAAAAGGCGCGCAGCGAATGGCGCGCATCGCTTCGCAGCAGGGCTTCCAGTTCGGCAGTCGCCGAAACGGGCCACAGCCCGATCACCGGCTGGCTTTCGCAATAGGCCGGCGCAGGGCGCAGCTGTGCGGCAAGATCCGGTGCCAGCCCCAGGCTGTCGACCGGACAGGTCAGCACGTCGCCATAGCCTGCTTCCCGCGCGTGGCGCAGTGCCGCCGCGATTCCGCCCAGCGGCCCCATGCCGGGCCGGGGCCAGTCGGCCAACGTTGGCGCGGGCGCATCCTCGCGTCCGACGACGATCACGGCATCGCACTGCGCCCCAAGCGCCTCGACCGCCTGTTCCAGCAGGGTCCGCCCGCCAAGCCGCGCCAGAGCCTTGTCGCTGCCGAACCGTTCGGAACGGCCCCCGGCAAGAACCGCGCCCAGCAGCGGCCGCTCCATCACTCCGCCGCCTCCTGCGCCCCTGCCACCCCGAAATCCTGCGGGAAGTTGCGCAAGGCCGACAGCACCGGATAGGGCGTGAAGCCGCCCAGCGCGCAGAGCGAGCCGAACTTCATCGTC
>JBKBKD010000011.1:0-94169 GCA_046294595.1 Novosphingobium sp. | reverse complement strand
GACATTGCCGGCGCGGTGCGCTTTCTGGCGGGCGATGAAAGCGCGTGGATCACCGGGCAGTGCATCGCCGCCGATGGCGGCAACCTGCTGCGCCGCAGCCCCGATCTTGCACCGCTTCCCGCGGTGAACACCCCGTCCTGAGGGAGAAGAACATGAAAGTCCTCGTTATCGGCGGCACCGGCGCGCTGGGCGGCCACGCCGCGCTCCATCTGGCGGCACAAGGCCACGACGTGACCATTTCCGGGCGCGGCGCCGCAGCCCCTGCCGGAACCGCCCTCGCCACGCTGGGCTACATGCAGGGCGATTACGTGGCGGGCGATTTCACTGCCGATCGTCTTGGCGGTTTTGACTGGATGGTCTTTGCCGCCGGCAACGATCCGCGCCACGTGCCGCAAGGCGCGGATTTTGCCGCATGGCTGCACAAGGCCAATCACGTGGCCCTGCCCGCCGTGTTCGCCGCCGCGCGCGAGGCAGGCATGTCCCGCGCGGTGCAGCTCGGCAGCTTCTATCCGCAGGCCGCGCCCGAACTGGTCGCGGGCAATGTCTATATCCAGTCGCGCCTTGCCGCCTGCGAAGGCGCGCGCGCCGAGGGCCGTCCCGGCTTCGACGTGGTCAGCGTCAACGCGCCCTTCATGGTCGGCACCGTGGCGGGCCTGCCCAGCGCCATCTTCGAACCCTATGTGCAGTGGGCCAAGGGCAATATCCCCGTCCCCTTCTTCGCGCCCACCGGCGGCACCAACTTCATGTCGTTCCGTTCGCTGTCCGAAGCGATCGAGGGCGCGCTCCTGCGCGGGGAGCCGGGCAAGGCCTATCTCGTGGGCGACGAGAACCTCTCGTTCCGCGACTATTTCCAGCTCTTCTTCGATGCGGTCGGCAATCCCGTGACGCTTGAAGCGCGCGACGAGGAACTGCCGCTCCTGCCCGATGTCGCCATCCCGCAGGGGCGCGGCAACACGATCCGTTACGAACCCGATGCTGGCGAAGTGGCGCTGCTGGGCTATCGTCGGGGCGATGTGGCGGCGGCGGTTGCCGAAATCGTCGCCCAGTTCGGTTGAAACCCGGTCGGATAAGGACAGAACCCGATGACACTCAACCCCCAGGTCGAGGCCCTGCTCGGCTTCTTCGCCCAGATGCCCCCGGTGGATTATGCCACGGTCACGCCCGCGGCCCTGCGCGAGATGAACCGCCCGATCCAGATGGGGCCGCCGCCCGCCGTTGCCGAAGTGCGCAATCTCGTGCTCGATCTGCCCGGCCGCACCATCGCCGCGCGGCTCTACAAGCCCGAAGGCGCCGGGGCCAATCCGCCACTGGTGCTGTTCTATCACGGGGGCGGATGGGTGATCGGCGATCTCGACACGCACGATGCCACCGCACGCGCGCTCGCCCTGGCCAGCGGGGCGGCAGTGCTTTCGGTCGATTATCGCCTCGCGCCCGAAACCCCCTTTCCCGGCCCGCTCGACGATTGCCACGATGCCGTGCTCTGGGCGGTGGAGAATGCCGCCGATCTCGGAATCGATCCGGCGCGCCTCGCCGTGGCGGGCGACAGCGCGGGCGGCAATCTGGCCGCTGCCGTGGCGCTGCGCCTGCGCGATGAAGGCGGCCCGGCGCTGGCCCACCAGCTGCTGATCTATCCCGTGACCGATGCCGATTTCACCCGCGCGTCCTATGCCGAGAACGGCGGCGGCAACTATTTCCTGTCAACGCAGATGATGCAGTGGTTCTGGAACCACTATCTGGGCGATTGCGGCAATCCGCACCCCCTGGCCGCGGTGCTGCGCGCGCATGATCTTTCGGGCCTGCCGCCTGCCACGGTGATCGTGGCCGAATACGATCCCCTGCGCGACGAGGGCCTTGCCTATGCCAATGCGCTGGCTGCGGCAGGCACCCCGGTGGAGTGCATGACCGCCCCCGGCATGATCCACGGCTTCTTCTCGATGTTCGAGGCCGTGCCCGATGCGCTGGTGTGGATCGAACGCGCTGGTGCGCGGCTAAAGGCGGCGCTCGCCGCCTAGGCCGCCTCCGCCGCCTGCCCTGTCTCCGGGGTTTCGGGCGCAAGGGCCGCCCTGCCCCGGATCACGTCGGCGATCTTTTCGGCAATCATGATCGTGGGCGCATTGGTGTTGCCCCCGATCAGCGTGGGCATGACCGATGCATCGACCACGCGCAGCCCTTCCAGACCGATCACGCGGCAGTCCTTGTCCACCACGGCCATGGGATCATCGAGCAGGCCCATCTTCGCGGTGCCCACGGGGTGATAGATCGTCTCGCCCTTCGCGCGCACCCAGGCGTCGATCTCGGCATCGGTCTCGACATGCGCGCCCGGCCAGATTTCCTCGCCGCGATAGGGATCGAGCGCAGGTTGCGCGGCCACGCGGCGGGCCATGCGGATGCCCTCGCGCACCGCGCGCCGGTCCTCCTCGGCGGCCATGAAGTTGGCAAGGATCGCAGGATCGTCATAGGGATCGGCGCTGGCCAGCCCCACCCTGCCCCGGCTTTCCGGCCGAAGCTGGCAGACGTGGATGGTAAAGCCGTCGCGGTCCGCCTTGACCTTGGCATGTTCCTGCATGATCGCGATGACGAAGTGCATCTGGAGATCCGGCCGGTCGAGGTCAGGGCGCGATTTGAGGAAGGCGCCCGCCTCCAGCCCGTTCTGCCGCCCGGTGCCCTTGCCCGTGAGCAGATATTGCAGCCCCACCTTCAGTTGCCGCAACCCCTTGATTTCGTTGTAGAGCGATATGGGCTGGGTGCAGGCCCAGTTGAGCGTGACATCGAGGTGATCCTGAAGGTTCTCGCCCACGCCCTTCAGCGCGTGGACCGGGGCAATCCCCTTCGCCTTCAGCTTCTCCGGATCGCCGATCCCGGAAAGCATCAGGATCTGCGGGCTCTGGAACGCGCCCGCGCAGAGCAGCACCTCGCGCACCGCGCGCGCGGTGCGCACCTGCCTGCCCTTGCCGTCCAGCGAATAGTCCACGCCCACCGCGCGGCCCTGTTCCACCACCACGCGGTGCACCCTTGCGCCGGTGATGATTTCCAGATTGCGGCGCGTGCCCGCGATCGGCGTCAGGTAGCCGCGCGCCGCGCTCCAGCGCTGGCCGTCGTTGATGGTCAGCTGATAGCGCCCGAAGCCTTCCTGCTCGGCCCCGTTGAAATCCTCGGTCAGCCGGTGCCCGGCCTGCCGCCCGGCCTCGATCAGCCCGCGGTAGAGCGGGTGATCCCCGTTCTCGCCCCAGTTCACCTTCAGCGGCCCGCCCGTGCCGTGGAAGGCATCGGGCCGGGCATCGGGATCGTTGGCGCAATAATCCTCGGCCTTGCGGAAATAGGGCAGGACATCGGCATAGGACCACCCCTCAAGCCCCATCTGCCGCCACTGGTCGTAGTCGCGGGCGTGGCCCCGGATATAGACCATGCCGTTGATCGCCGATGATCCGCCCAGCCCACGCCCGCGCGGATGCCACATGCGGCGGCCGTCCATGTGCGGCTCAGGCTCGCTCCAGAAGCCCCAGTTGTGGCGGCTCTTCTGCTTGATCAGCGTGCCCACGCCCGCGGGCATGCGCACCAGCACCGATGTGTTCGGCCCGCCCGCCTCCAGCAGCAGCACCCGCACCATGGGGTCTTCGGAAAGGCGCGCGGCCATGACCGATCCGGCACTGCCCGCCCCGATCACGATGAAATCGAACGCATCCTGCGCCATCAGCATCACCTGTCCCGAATCCGTCACGTCTTATTGACAAAGGGGTAATTAAGCGGGCGCTTAAAGGCAAGCGCGAAGGTGCGGCTCCCGCAACCAGACCTGCCCGCAAGTGCAGGTGAATCCCCGTAAGTGCACAGAAAAGGATGTGATATTCGTCACATAGTCGAAACAATGCCCGCCTATCCGCCGCACCATCACAACAGGTGGGAAACATGAACCGCAACCTTCTTCTCGGCTCTGCGCTGACAACGTCGTTCTTCTTGGCAAGCAATGCTTTTGCCCAGCAGGCTTCTACTGCACCGGCAGAAGAACAGGCATTCGATACTATCGTTGTTACTGCACAGAAGATCGAACAGAAGCTGGTGGATGTTCCCATCACCATTTCCGCCGTTTCGGGTGAGCGTATCCGCGAACTGGGCGTTTCCGACCTTGACGAGCTTTCCGCCTATGTTCCCGGCCTCAACATCCAGGAGCAGAGCGCGAACAACCCCGGCGTGGTGATCCGCGGCATCACCTCGGATTCCGGTTCGGCACAGCAGGGGCCGCGCGTCACGCTCTATTACAACGGCGTCGACATCTCCCGCTCGCGCGGTTCCTATCAGGCGATCTACGATCTCGAACGCGTCGAGGTCATCAAGGGCCCGCAGGCGACGCTGTTCGGCACGGCATCGGCCGTGGGCGCCATCAGCCTCGTCTCGGCCCGCCCGCAGGAAGGCTTCTCGGCCAGCGTGACCGGCGGCTTCGGCAACTATGCCCAGACGCTGCTGGGCGGCTTCGTCAACGCCGGGTCCGATGTGATCGCGGCGCGTCTCGCCTTCGAATGGCGCACGCGCGACGGCTATGTCGAGAACCTCGCCCCCAGCCAGAAGGACGAGCTTTACGCACAGGATCAGCTTGACCTGCGCCTGTCGCTGCGCTGGCGCCCGGCCGATACCGTGACGGTCGATCTCGTCGGCACCTACGACCGTCAGCGCAACGGCGGCACGCCCTTCGTGTCGCGCACGTTCGCCACGTCCGCCGGCCCCGCCGATCCCTTCGGCAAGGCGAATCTGGGCGGATCGCCGCTTTCGGCGCAGGTTCTGGGCAAGGACCAGCTCGGTCTTGACCGTGATGTCTATGATGCGAACCTCACCATCACCGCCGAACTGACCGATGCGATCACCTTCACCACCGTGAACGGCTATCGCAAGTTCGACAGCCTCGAAATCTTCGATGCCGATGGCGGGCCGGCCTGGTATCTGGAGTTTGCCGAACGGGCCAAGGGCTGGCAGGTCAGCCACGAGGGGCGCTTCGCCTACCAGTCGTCCACGCTGCGCGCCTCGGCGGGCTGGAACGTCTTCAAGGAGGACGGGACGCAGGGCGTTCCCTTCAGCTCGGAAGAAGGCACCTTCCTGCAATGTGCCGCCAACATCATCCCCGGCCTCGGCTGCGTCAACGCGGCGGGCATCGTCACTGCGGCGCAGGCCACCGCGCTGGCCACGGGCGGCCTGCGCACGCAGGTTCCCTATTCGTCCGAGTTCATCAACGGCGGCATCAACACGGCCTATTCGGTCTTTGCCGATGCCACCTGGATCCCCGTTCCCGCGCTCGAACTGACCGCCGGTGCGCGCTATGTCTGGGAAGATCGCACTTCGACCTTCTTCGCCCGCGTGCCGCGCCCGGTGCTCAATCCGGCGGCCACCTCGCTCATTCCGGGGCAGGTCGATACCGCGGGGCAGACCTTCCGCGTCTCGGACAAGTCCACCGCCTTCCTGCCGCGATTCAACGTGCTCTACCGGCTTTCGGACAATGCCAATGTCTTTGCCACGATCTCCAAGGGCCGCCGCTCGCCCGTGGTGCAGCTCGATGCGCAGCGCGTGGGCGGCGTTCCCCAGCCGCGCGTGCAGGATGTGCCTGAGGAAACCGTGTGGAACTATGAAGCGGGGTTCAAGGGCGCTGCGGGTCCGGTGTCCGGATCGCTGGGCGTCTATTTCCAGAAATACAACGGTTTCCAGGTAAGCGTGGTCGACCCCGACGGCGTTACCCGCACCCGCAGCGCGGGCACGGCCAGCAACCTCGGCGTCGAAGCGGAACTGGCGGTCAAGGCCACGCAATGGCTGCGCCTGTTCGGCAATGTCGGCTGGATCGATGGGGGGATCGACAGGAACAACAGCTTCGCGCCGCAATTTTCGGGCGCGCGCTTCCGCCTCCAGCCGGAATGGCAGGCAGCGGGCGGATTCACTGTCGATGCGCCGCTTGGCAACGGGATGCGCTTCACGCTCACGCCCAGCATCACGCACCGCAGCAAGATCTTCTTCGAACTGCCCAACCGCGATCTCATCAGCCAGGGTCCGGTCACGCTGGTGAACGTGCGCGGCGCGGTCTCGTTCGATGACGGCCGTTACGAAATCTCGGCGTTCATGCGCAACGTCACCGACAGGGACTATCTGCTCGATGCCGGGAACACCGGCGGTGCGTTCGGCATTCCCACCTTCATCCCGGCCGAACCGCGCTTCTTCGGCGCAGCACTGACGGCGCGTTTCTGATACGGCCCGCACCACGCCAGACCAAGGATGCCCTGACGATGACGCTCAAGATCAACCGCCGCAGCCTGCTTGCCGCCATGGGCGCGGGAACGGGGATGGGCGTTGCCCCGGCGGCGGTTGCCGCGCCCTCGCTCAGGACCGCGCGGTTCCTGCATGGCGTGGCCAGCGGCGATCCCGCCGCCGACGGGGCGGTGATCTGGACCCGCGCCACCGTGGCCGATGGGGTGACGGGCGATGTGCCGCTGGTCTGGCACGTGGCCGCATCCGCCGATGGCAAGCCGCTGAAATCGGGCCGGGTCATCGCCGCAGCCGCGGCCGACAATACCGCCAAGGTCGAGGTTTCCGGGCTGGAACCGGCCCGCGAATACTGGTTCTGGTTCGTCTGCCGCGATGGCACCGCATCGCCCAGGGGCCGCTTCCGCACCCTGCCGGTGGGGCGCACGGATGATCTCGTGCTGGCGGTGGCCTCGTGCCAGCTCTGGTCTGGCGGCTTCTTCAATGCCTTTGCCGACATGGCCGCGCTCGACCGGCTCGACGCGGTGATCCACCTTGGCGACTACATTTATGAATACGGCGCCGAAGGCTATGGCGCGGAGATCGGGCAGAAGATCGGGCGTATTCCCGATCCCGTGCACGAAATCGTGACGCTCGACGACTATCGCCGCCGTCACGCGCAGGCCAAGACCGATCCCGCGCTTCAGGCCGCCCATGCCCGCGCCGCGTTCATCTGCGTGTGGGACGATCACGAGACCGCCAACGATTCCTGGCTGGGCGGGGCCGAGAACCACACGCCCGCCAGCGAAGGCCCTTGGGCCGCGCGCAAGGCCGCCGCGCTCCGGGCCTGGTTCGAATGGATGCCGATCCGCTCCCCCCGCGCCGGGGGCGATCCCGCCGCCATCTACCGCAGCTTCGAGTTCGGCGATCTGGCAACGCTGGCCATGGTCGAAACGCGCCTGCTCGCCCGGTCCGCGCAGATTGCCGCCAAGGGCGCCGCACCCGATGCCGCAGAAGTGGCCGCCATGCTGGCCGCGCGGCAGGATCCCGCGCGCGAAATGCTCGGCGCGGCGCAGATGCAGTGGCTGAAGGACACTTTCGCCGCTTCGGTGAGGGCGGGCAAACCATGGCAGCTGCTGGGCAACCAGGTGGTCATGGCGCGCGTTCCGGGGCCGGATCTGCGCGCGGGCCTCGGCGAAGAGAAGTTCGCCGCGCTCCTGGCGAAGCTGCCCGAAAACTACCGCGCCCTCGTCGCGCAGTCGCAGGCCGCCTTCAAGGCCGGGCTGCCCTTCAACATGGATGCGTGGGATGGCTATCCCCCTGCCCGCGAACGGCTTTATGCCATGCTGCGCGAAGTGGGCGCGAACCCGCTTGCCTTTGCGGGCGACAGCCATGCCGCCTGGGCCAACGATCTTCACGACGATGCCGGCAACCGGATCGGCGCCGAATTCGGCGCAACCGCGATCACCAGCCCGTCCTACGGCTCGATCCTGCCGGGCCTTGGCCGGATCATCGCGGCGCAAAGCCCGGAAGTGGTCTTCTGCGATCAGGACATGAAGGGCTATACCCTCGTCACGATCACGCCCGATGCGGCCGTGGCCGATTTCGTCACCGTCTCCACCGTGCTTTCCCCCCGGTTCACGCGCGGCATTGCGGCACGCTGCGAGGCGCGCCGGGGCAAGGGCTTGCAGCTCCTGGCCTGATCCGTCCTGCGGCAGGGACGATTCGCACCCGTCGCCCCTGCGCAGCCGGTCGGGCGACCGGGCCGCAGGGCAGGCCACAATATCTGGGGCATTTCATCGCGCGCGGCACAACATGCGCGCCACGAGACGCGTTCTGGCCCTCAATTGCGTGATTGAAGGAAATCCGCTATCACTTGCGCGGAATAGCTTCAAACAGGCGGGCCATGACCACTTCCAATGCAATTGTCAGCCAGATCGGCGATCTTGCCTCAGCGGGCGAGAAGATGATCGAGCGGCTGCGGCGCAAGGCCTTTCTGCCCGAAAGCCGCAAGGGGCTCAATGTCCGCTTCGGCATTGCCGAGGCCGCGCAGCTTCTGGGCTGCTCCACCAACCGCATCCGCATGGCCGAGGACGATGGCCGCCTGCCCCCTCCCCCCGCCGGGGAAAACGGGCGGCGCATCGGCTATTCGATGGAAGACATGCTCAGGATGCGCGAGGTTCTGGGCGCCTCGCCCGCGCGCGGCCCGGATGACGTGCCCGCGATCATTGCCGTGCAGAACTTCAAGGGGGGCGTGGGCAAGTCCACCGTCACCACCCACCTTGCCCACTATTTCGCGGTGCAGGGCTACCGCGTGCTGGTGGTGGACTGCGACAGCCAGGCCACCACGACCACGCTGTTCGGCTTCAACCCGCATTTCAACATCACCCGCGACGAAACGCTCTATCCCTACCTCTCGATCGACCCGACGCAGACCGACCTGCTCTATGCGGTCAAGCGCACGCCCTGGCCCAATGTCGATCTGATCCCGTCGAACCTTGAACTGTTCGACGTGGAATACGAACTGGCCGCCGCCGGGGCCGATGGCCAGTCGGTGCTGGCCGCGCGCTTCCGCAAGCTCAAGGCCGGGCTGATGGACATGGCGCGCGATTACGATGTGGTCATCCTCGATCCGCCGCCCGCGCTTGGCACCATCAGCCTTGCGGTGATGCAGGCGGCCAATGCCCTGCTGGTGCCGCTGGCCGCCACGACGCCCGATTTCTGTTCCACGGTGCAGTTCCTCTCAATGATGGATCAGGTCATCGCGCAGCTCATCGAAGCGGGCATCGCGGTGGACTACAGCTTCGTGCGGCTGATCTGTTCGAAGTTCGATGGCGGCGATCCCAGCCACGAAATGGTGCGCACGATCATGGAGCAGACTTTCGGCCCCGCGCTGCTGCCCGTGCCCATCCTTGAAAGCGCGGAAATCAGCCATGCGGCGCTGCGGATGATGACGATCTACGAACTGGAACGCCCCATCGGCACCCCGCGCACGCACAAGCGCTGCCGCGCCAATCTGGACGAGGCCATGGGCCAGATCGAACAGCTCGTGCGGGCGGGCTGGGGGCGGGTGGCGCCTGCGCGCGAGGAGGACGTGATCCATGCCTGAAGCCGCCACTTTCCTACAGGGATGTGTTCGCTTTATGTTCCGCGTCAATGCAAGGGAGATGACCCATGGCGCGTAAGCAGTCCGACTATCTCGCCAGCCTTCTGGCGGATGAAGAAGCCATTGAACCGGAAGTGAAATCCACCCCTTCCCCGCAGGTGGACGGAAGCGGCGAATCGGCCGCACCCGCCCCTGCCCCGCAAGGCGCATCGCCAGCCCTGCCGCCCCGCGCCGAGCGGCTGCGCGGCACCACGCTGCTGGGCCGCGAAAGCGCGCTGGCGCGCGTGGCATCGGGCGAAGTGCGGCAGGTGACGCAGCTTCTGCTCGATCCGGCAAGGGTGCGGGTGTGGAAGGGCAATGCCCGATCCTATGAACACCTGACCGAGGAATCGTGCCGCGAACTGATCGATTCGATCATTGCCGAAGGCGGCCAGAAAGTGCCCGCGGTGGTGCGCCGGATCGAGGGCGATCCCGATCATGATTACGAGGTGATCGCGGGCACGCGGCGGCACTGGTCGATTTCGTGGCTGCGCGCCAATTCCTGGCCGCAGATGCAGTTTCTGGCGCAGGTCGTCCAGCTTGACGACGAGGCCGCCTTCCGGCTTGCCGATCTGGAGAACCGGGCGCGCAGGGACGTTTCCGATCTGGAGCGGGCGCGCAACTATGCGCAGGCGCTGAAGGACCACTACGGCAACCATCTGACGCGCATGGCCGAACGGCTCAAGCTGTCGAAGGGCTGGCTTTCGAAGATGCTCAAAGTGGCGGCCCTGCCCGATCAGGTCATTGCCGCCTTTGCCAGCCCGGCCGAAGTGCAGCTCAAGCCCGCCTATCCGCTCGCCCAGGCGCTCGACAACCGCGAGCTGGCCCCGGCAATCCTGCGCGAGGCCAAGGCACTGGCGCGCGAGCAGGCCGAGCGGCGCCAGTCCGGGCACCCTGCCCTGCCCTCCGCGCAGGTGATCCAGCGCCTGCTGGCCGCCCCGGAGACGGACGAGACCGCTCCTCCCAAGGAGATCGTCCTGCTTGGCCGGGGAGGGCGCCCCGCCGTGACCATCCGCTCGATCAACCGGCAGGGCGTGACGCTGCGGCTCCACGCCGGATCGGGCGTGCACCTTGAAGGCTTGATGGACATGGCGCTCGACGCGCTCAACGCGCTGGAAGACGAAGGCCGGAGCTTCATCAGCTGATGGACGGCCGCGGCCCTTCCCGCCCTGCCCTGCCCCGTGTTTCCCCAGGGAAACACGCGGGCCAAGGCCGCGCAGGCGCCCCTGCCCTCCTCCGCCCATTACCGATCGGCATGCAGCGCGCAACGCGCGCCAGCCTGTTTCCCCAGGGAAACGAAGCGAAGCGTAGTTCAGCGCAGCTAAACGCAGCGAAGCGAAGTTTAGCGCTGCCAGACACCGCCATTCTCTCCGGCCGGCATCCTGCCCGGCCCGCTGAACAGCGCCGGGCGCCCTGCCGATGAGCCGCGCGCGGACTGCCGCCATCACCGACCAGTTTGACCTGTTCCTGCCCTATGTGGCGGACATGCCGCTGCGCGACCAGCGCGAGATGATGGAGCGGCCCTTCTTCAGCCTTGCCAAGTCGAAGCGCGTCAAGCCGATCGACTATACCTCTCCCGACGGCAAGCTGTGGGTCCACGTCTCGGCCAATCCCGATTACGGCATGGCCACGATCTGGGATGCGGACATCCTGATCTATTGCGCCAGCGTGCTGGCCGACATGGCGCGGCGCGGCGCCAACGATGTGCCGCGCAAGCTGCATCTCATGCCCTATGACCTGCTGCGCGCCATCGGCAGACCCACCACGGGGCGCGCCTATGAACTGCTGGGACAGGCGCTCGACCGGCTGGTCGCCACCACGATCAAGACCAACATCCGGGCCGACACTGACAGTTCGGCCCCTGCGGGCCGGGGGAGGCGCGAGGCAACCTTTTCCTGGCTCGATGGCTGGACGCAGCTTGTCGATGAAAGAACCGAGCGTTCGCGCGGCATGACGATCGAACTGTCCAACTGGTTCTGGGAAGGCGTGATGATGAAGGGCGGGGTGCTTTCGATCGACCGCGCCTATTTCGACATCACCGGCGGGCGCGAACGCTGGCTCTACAAGGTGGCGCGCAAGCACGCGGGCGGGGCAGGGGAGGAAGGCTTTGCCATCTCCATGCCGACCCTGTTCGAAAAATCGGGTGCGGAAGGCGAATATCGTCGCTTCAAGTTCGAGATCCTGAAACTGGCCGAGAAGGACGCCTTGCCGGGCTATGGCCTTTCGGTGGAAACCGCCAAGGGCGGCGAGCCGATGCTGCGCATGCGCCGGATCGACGGGAAGGACGGCGCCGAAAACCGCCTGCCCGATCCATCACGCCGCGACCCCGCCCCCGATGTTTCCCCAGGGAAACGAAGCGAAGCGCAGTTCAGCGCAGGCAAAGGAAGCGCAGCGCGGGCGGCCCAGGACGCCATTGACCCTGCACCGCCACCTGAAGCCCTTGCACCGCCCACGGCATCACACGCGGCGGATGGGGTGCCGGACAGGACAGCGGATCGGCCGGTTGACGCCTCGGCGCTGATCCGCCGGGCGGTTGCCGGGCTGAGCGACAATGCCACGCGCGGCTTCATGACCGACGAGACCATTGCCACCTTGCGCGCCCAGTGCCCCGGCTGGGATCTCCACGCGCTTCATGCCGAGTTCGAGCGCTGGGTCAACGCCGATCCGGCGCGCCTGCCCGCCAACTGGCAGAAAGCCTTCATCGGCTTCGTCAGGCGCCACCACGAAAAGCACGGCCACACCCTGCGCCGCTAGGGCGCGGTTGCCTTTCAGAACCGGAGAGGGGGTGTTTTCATGCGCTCCGCAACCGTGCCAGTTCATGCCTGCTGTTCCTGAAGTGTCGGCAATGCGGCGAGGGCATGACCGGGTGCGCCCGCAGCATTGGCTCTGCGCCGGGGAATTGAACCTCAATCCGTCGGAACCAGTGCAAACTGATTCAACCGCGCGGCCATGTTCCGCCTCTGATCCGGACCATCGACCTATCAGGAACGCTCCGCTGCCACCCTTCGACACTCCGGGAACGCGGAACCGACCCTTCGGGAACGATTGATCGACCCAACGGGAACGCGCCGTCGACATTTCCGGAACGCAGGGGCAGGGCCGACTCGTGAATTGCTGGCGAGTCGCGCGGCTCGCGGCGGCCCTTAACCTTTCTAATTCTCTCTAAAAGCCTTCTAACAGCCGGTTGAAGCCTGTTTTCCTGCTGAAGGGATAAGGGATCAGGTCTCGATGCCGTGCTGGCGCAGGCGGGCGTCGATTGCGGCCATTTCGGCATCGAAGGCGGCAAGCATGGCATCGAGTGCGGGCGAGGGGGCAGGCGGGTTGCGCGGACGCCCGCGTGCAGAAGGCGCAAGGCCAAGCGCTGTGGCAACATCGCTCATCACGTAGGAACGCCATGTGCCGCGCCCCGATGTTTCGACCAGCAGGCCAAGACGGGCCGCGCGCATGAGCAGCTTGCCCGCGCCCGACAGGGTGAGGTCGAGCAGCGGGGCGACCGAGCGCGGCGCAAGGCAGGGGCGGGCGAGCGCGATGCGCGCAAGCTCTGCCAGCTTTCCGGGGCGATGTTCGGCGGCAATCGCACCGGCGCTGCGACGGACGGCGTTCTCAAGCCGGTCAAGCCGGGCAAGGCCTTCCTCGGCATTGTGCCGGACCTGCCTGAGCAGCCGCTTGAGCAGCGCGGCGCGCGGTTCATGCGCGAAACGCTGGGCGGGATCGCCCATGGCCAGACAGGGCAGGGCGCGCGCGCTCAGCCCCATGCGCCGCAGGATCACCGGAAAGGCAAGCCACGGCGCGATGGAGCCGTCGCGGCGCGCCCACTCATCCAGCAGGGACAGCGCGCGGACAAGCGCCGGAGCCTCGCTCCAGCCCTCTGGCGGGGTGAAGGTGAAGGGCAGGTCCTCGCGCCAGTGGCGGCCATCGCCTTCGCCCAGGCGCGCGCGCCAGCCATCGAGCGCCGAAAACGGATCGGTCACGGTTTCAAGGCGCGGCCGTCCGGCAAGGCGCAGGCCGCATTCGTGCGCAATAATGTCGATTTCGTCGATCTCGAACTTCTGGAGACGCAGGGCCGCGCCATAGCCCATCCAGCTTGCCCTCAGGAGCCATGCCGGTGTGAGCGAACTGGCCGTTATCCGGGCATCGAGCCGTGCCACGGCGCCGCTGGCATCGGCCAGCGCGCAGGCGAGGCCCGCCGTCCACGGCACGGCGCACAAGGGCAGGGGAGGGGGCATCATTGCCCCGATTATAGACTGAACAGAGTGCTTCGGTCTATATCGTCGGAGGGTGCCTCAGTCATCGCGTTCCAGCGCTACCAGCTCGTAGCGGTTCATCATGTAGCCGTCGATCGCGCCATAGACGAGGATCGCGTCATCATCGGCCGTGACCCACTGTCCCAGGCCGGACGGGTCTTGCCCTGTCAGGTCGATTCCAATGCCATGAAGATGTGGACCGATCAGGCATTCGGTCCTGAACAATGGCTTGCCTATGCCATCCGGAACTTCGATCAGGTCTATCGCGAAGGAATGGAGGGCAACCCCAAGATGATGAGCCTTGGACTGCATTTGCGGATCATCGGCCGACCGGGCCGGATCTGGGCGCTGGAGGCGTTCTTGCGCCATGTGCGCAAGCACGACCGGGTGTGGGTGGCCACGCGCCACCAGATTGCGCAGCACCTTGCAGCGGTGGACCCGGCATGACGCTGCGGCTGGAGAAGGACGGGCAGGTGGCGCGCCTGCTGATCGACCGGGCGGACAAGCGCAATGCCTTTACCATCGACATGTGGCAGCGCCTGCCCGAACTCCTGGCGCAGGCATCGGCCGATGCCGATTGCCGCGTGCTGGTGGTGAAATCGGCGCAGGGCGGTGCCTTCTGTGCCGGTGCCGACATCGCCGAACTGCTGGCCAACAGGGACGATGCCGCATGGCGCGCGGAAAACCAGAAGGCGATCAACCGCGCGCAATACGAACTCACCCGCTTTCGCCTGCCCACGGTGGCCATGGTCGAAGGCGATTGCGTGGGCGGGGGCTGCGGCATTGCGCTGGCCTGCGACATGCGCGTGGCGGCGCCGGCTGCGCGCTTTGGCATTACCCCCGCCAGGCTGGGGCTTGTCTATCCGCTGCACGACGTGAAGCTGCTGGTCGATCTGGTGGGACCGGGGCAGGCGCGCCGGATGCTCTATACCGGCATGTTGCTGGGCGCCGGGGAGGCAAAGGCGATCGGGCTGGTCGAGGAACTGGCCGGGAGCGAGGACGCGCTGGTGGCGCAGCTTCTGGCAGCATCGCCCTTTTCCACGCAGGCCATCAAGGGTTTCGTGCGCAAGGTGCTGGACGGGCAGGTGGCCGATGACGAGGCTTCGCTGCGCGTCTTTGCCTCGGCTTTCGAGGGCGCGGACTTCCGCGAAGGGACCAGCGCCTTCGTCGAGAAGCGCAAGCCGGTCTTCGGGCAATGATTCCGAAGGGCACGATGAATCCCCAAATTGCGGCATGGCTCGCCGTATGACGGCCGCCGCGCGGGCACGACACGCGGCCATGCCGGGGAACTGGTGGAAGTGGACCCTGGCCGGTTTCCGACGATCAGCCTTCGGGGAAACCGGCGCTGCCCCACTGGCGCGATGTGTGGATCACGCGCAGGATGCTGACGGTGCTGTCATCGTGCGTGAGGGCATAGACCACGACATAGGGCAGGCCGCGCACGGACTTCTCGTAGGTTGCGCTGACCCTGCCCGGATGCCCGGTGGCGAAGGCGCCAAGCGCATTGCCGGTTTCGCGCAGGCGCAGCGCCACCTTGCGGGCTGCTGCGGGATCGTCTCTTGCGATGTGGACGAGCTGGGCTTCAACATCTGCCAGCGCAGCCTCGGACCACTTGACCTGCCTCATCCGGACGAACGCGCAGCAGCGGCGGCGGCAATTGCGGCATCGAGGCGGTCCATCGCCTCGTCATGCGGCACCAGCCTGTCTGCGGCGACATCGGCAAGACCTTCCTCGATGCCTTCGATGATCGCGAGTTCGCGCTCGACATAGGCGGCGACTGCCTCGGCCGCGAGGTAGGAGCGGCTGCGACGGGTGCCTGCCGAAAGCCGCGCGAGCTTGTCGTGCACATCGCTTGGCACGCGGATGGTCATGGTCATGCTGCTCATGTGTGTTCGCCTGCAATGGGATGTGTACACCCTAGCACAAGACGGCTCAGACCACCAGCACGGTCGAGCCGGTGGTCCTGCGCGCTTCGAGATCGCGGTGCGCCTGCGCCACATCGGCCAGCGGGTAGGTCTGGCCGATGGTCACATCGAGCGTGCCATTGGCGACGAGTTCCCAGACCCGCGCGGCACCGGCGGCGCGTTCGGCCGGGTCTTCGTAATAGTGGTAGAGCATGGGCCGCGTGTTGAAGAGCGAGCCTTTCTGCGCCAGCACGCCGAGGCTGATGCCCGTGACGGGGGCCGAGGCATTGCCATAGCTGACGATCAGCCCGCGCTTGCCGGTGGAATCGAGGCTGGCCTCCCACGTATCGAGGCCCACCCCGTCGAAGGTCACGCGCACGCCCGCCCCGCCGGTCAGTTCGCGCACCGTGGGGGCGACGGCCTGGGTGCTGTAGTTGATGACGTGATCGGCCCCCGCAGCGCGGGCAGCCTCGGCCTTGGCCGCGCTGGAAACCGTGCCGATCACCGTGGCGCCCACGTGCTTGAGCCACTGCACCAGCAGCAGCCCGACCCCGCCCGCCGCCGCATGGACCAGCACCGGCATCCCGGCCTGCACGCGGGCGCAGCGTTCAACCAGGAACTCGGCCGTGCAGGCCTTGAGGATGGCGGCAGCGGCCACGTCATCGCCAATCGCATCGGGCAGCCTGAACAGGCTGGCGGCCTTGTAGATGCGGGCGGTGGCATAGGCGCCAAGGTCCGGCCCGAAGCTGGCCACGCGGTCGCCCACAGCAAGCGTGTTCACGCCTTCGCCCACGGCCACGACGCGGCCCGCCGCCTCGACGCCAAGCCCGCCGGGCAGGGGCACGGGATAGATGCCGCGCCGGTGATAGGTGTCGATCATGTTGAGGCCGACGGCGGTATGTTCGACCAGCACTTCGCCCGCGGCTGGTGCGGGCAGATCGACCTCGGCCCACTCGATGACTTCGGGGCCTCCCGTGGCGGTGAGGCGGACGACCTTTGCTTGCATCGGAAAGACTCCTGAAACCCGTGCGATCCGGCCCCGACCCTTAGCCCCGCGCCCGGCCGGTCGCACGGTTTGGGAGCGGGCGCGGAGCGGCGCGGCTTCAGCCCTTGAGGCTGCCGAGGAAGGCCAGCGCTTCGGCCTCGCTCACCACGTCGGCATACTTGGCGTTCATGTCGAACAGGTTGGCCTCGTGCGGGGCGGCGTGCCGGTCGCCGCAGGCATCGGCGATGACGGCGGTGCGGAAGCCGTGGCTCATGGCATCGACGCACGAGGCGCGCACGCAGCCCGACGTGGTGAGACCGGTGAGGAGGACCGAATCGATGCCCATCGCCGTCAGCGTGGAGGCCAGCGAGGTGCCGAAAAAGGCGCTGGGATATTGCTTGGAGACGACCAGCTCATCCTCGAAAGGTTCCAGCCCCGGTCCCCATGCGCCCATCGGGCTGCCCTTGAGGAAGTTCTTCAGCGGCGCTGCCTTTTCGAAGAAGCGGCCGCCGTCGATGGCGCTGGGGTGATAGACGACATTGGTGAGGATCACCGGCACGCCCGCGCTGCGTGCCGCTGCGCGCACGCGCAGCGCCGAGGCGAGGGCATCGTCGACATCGGCGTAAAGTTCGCAGGATTCGTCGAAATAGCCCATGCAGAAGTCAATCAGGATCAGCGCCGGCCTGCTGCCGAAGCCCACCCTCCGGTCATAGGCGCGCTTGTAGTTGGCCAGCAGGTCGTCATTCTCGCTCATGCAGTCGTGTCCTCAGGGTAAAGCCATGGCTGATGCCTGCGCTGTGTGGCTGCGAAGCGCGCCCCGCGCAAGGCGCAACGCAGTCTGCACACACGGTCCTTGTGCCCGGTGGCTGACGCGAGATGACAAGAGGCGCGCATTGACTTGGCGGGGTTGCGGCAAATAGCTGTTTCGCAAGGCGCAAAACGCGCCATGACGCAGGCCGGGGGCGCGAGAGGATGTTCGCAGCGGAACTGGAAGCGGCGCGCCGCTATTGCGCGGCAGCACGCGCGGCGCTGGCGCGGCGGCTGGATGGTGCGGGCGATGGCGGCGCGCAAGGCCGGCCCCGTGCCAGCATCGACGATCATCAGCGCGCCGCGCACGGATTTGCCTGGGCCGCCACCAGCCTTGCCGCGCTTGAGGCGGTGGCCGGGTGGGCCGGGCAGGCCGGGGCCAGCACGCTGGACCGGCAGGTGGCGCGGCTCTGCCTTGCCGAGACGCTGGCGCAACTGGCGGGCGGGCTGCCGATGGGGCAGAACGAGATTTTCCGGCCTGCCGATCTGGGGCTGGGCGCAGAGGCGGCGCGCCTTGCCGGGGAATGCGCTGACCTGATCGGCGCCGATCACGCCCCCTTGCGCGCCGAAGTGGCCGCAGCACTGGCGGCGGGGCAGTGGCCGTCCGACACGCTGCATGATCAGGCGCTCGATGCCATCCGCGGCCAGTTCCGCCGGTTCACCGATGCCGAAATCCTGCCCCACGCGCACAGGTGGCACCTGGCCAATGCCCTGATCCCCGACGAGACGGTGGCGGCCATGGCCGCGCTGGGCACTTTCGGGGTGTGCATTCCCGAAAGCCATGGCGGGCTGGGGCTGGGCAAGCTGGTGATGTGCGTCGTGACCGAGGAGCTTTCGCGCGGGTGGATCGGCGCAGGGTCGCTGGGCACGCGATCTGAAATCGCGGGTGAACTGATCGTGCTGGGCGGCACCGAGGCGCAGCAGGCGCGCTGGCTGCCTGCCATCGCCAGCGGCGAGGTGCTGCCGACAGCGGTGTTCACCGAGCCGGACACCGGATCGGATCTCGGCGCGCTCCAGACCCGTGCGCGCCGGGATGGCGGGGATTGGGTGATCGACGGGGCCAAGACCTGGATCACCCATGCCGCGCGCTCGGACCTGATGACCATGCTGGTGCGCACGCTGCCGGATGCGAAGGGCTATGCGGGCCTTTCGATGCTGCTGGTGCCCAAGCCGCGCGGGACCGAGCCGGACCCCTTTCCCATGGCGGGCATGAGCGGCAGCGAGATCGAGGTGCTGGGCTATCGCGGGATGCGCGAGTATGCGCTTCAGTTCGATGGCCTGCGCGCGCCGGGCGATGCGCTTTTGGGCGGCGTGGAAGGGCAGGGGTTCAAGCAGCTGATGCGCACCTTCGAGGGCGCGCGCATCCAGACGGCGGCGCGCGCGGTGGGCGTGGCGCGCCGGGCGCTGGAACTGGGGCTGGACTATGCCCTGGCCAGAAAGCAGTTCGGCCGGGCGATCATCCATTTCCCCCGCGTGGCCGACAAGCTGGCGATGAGCCTTGCCGACATGGTCATGGCGCGCGAGCTGACCTATGCCGCCGCGCGCGCCAGGGACAGCGGGCGGCGCTGCGACATCGAGGCGGGCATGGCCAAGCTGCTGGCGGCGCGCGCGGCCTGGGCCAATGCCGATGCCGCGCTCCAGATCCACGGCGGCAACGGCTATGCGCTGGAATACGAGATCAGCCGCGTGCTGTGCGATGCGCGCATTCTCAACATCTTCGAAGGCGCGGGCGAGATTCAGGCGCAGGTGATCGCGCGCGGGCTGCTGGAGGGGCGGAACTGATGGCCGGAGCAATGGCCGAAGCATGGCAGGCGTGGATAGGCCGCAGCGAGCGGCGCACCGACCGGGTGGGCGCGGGGCTGGTGCGGCGCTGGCTGGCCACGTTCGACCGCGACGGGTGCGATGGCAACGCCGCGCCGCAGGGGCTGCACTGGTGCCTGTGCCTGCCCGATGCGCCCACGGCCGCGCTGGGCGAGGACGGGCACCCCCGGCGCGACGATGACCCCGCAAGCTTCCTGCCGCCCGTGCCCCTGCCGCGCCGCATGTGGGCATCGAGCGCGGTGGAGTTCATCGCCCCGATTGCGCTGGGTGCCGAAGTGGAACGCACATCCACCGTGACGGCGATCCGCGAGAAAGCCGGGGCCAGCGGGCCGCTGGTCTTCGTGGAGATCACCCATGAAACGCTGGGCAACGGGCTGCCCGCCCTGCGCGAGGTGCAGAGCGTGGTCTATCGCGGGGCGGCAGCTTCGGGCGGGAGTGGTGCGGGGGCGGCGGCGCCGCAGCCTTTCGAACCGGCCGCATGGGATGCCCACCGCGCGATCACGCCTTCGGAGACGCTGCTGTTCCGCTATTCCGCGCTGACCTTCAACAGCCACCGCATCCACTATGATCTGCCCTATGCGCGCGATGTGGAGGGCTATCGGGGGCTGGTGGTCCACGGGCCGCTGACGGCCAGCCTGCTGCTGGACCTTGCCCGGCGCAGCCTTGGCGACAACGCGCTCAAGCGCTTTGCCTTCAGGGGCATGTCCCCTGCAATCTGCGGTGAACGGCTGCATCTGGCGATGCGCGGTCAGGGCGATGCGATCGAACTGGCGGCCTTTGCCGCAGACGGACGCGAGATCATGGCGGCAACCGCGGGGGCATGAGGCGCGCGCGGGTGCGCGCGCCGGAGGCCGCGAAGCCTTATGCCGAAGGAATTGCCTTTTCGCCCACGATGTTCAGCCCGTAGCCTTCGAGGGCGACGAGGTTGGGGTGCGAATTGGTGAGCAGGACCATGTCGTGAATGCCGAGATCGGCAAGGATCTGCGCGCCGATGCCGTAGCTGCGCAGTTCCATGTCGCTTGGCGCGGCGCCGCCCACCTCGCGGATGAGCTGATCGGGATCGGTCGGCATGAGCAGCACGATCACGCCCGAACCGGCAGCGCCGATCTCGCTCATCGCGCGCTGGAGGATGCGCTTGCGCGGACCGGGGCGGCCCAGCACATCGGAAAAGACCGAGATCGAGTGCATCCGCACCAGCGTGGGCTGGCCGGGCACGACCGGGCCTTTCTGAAGGACGAGGTGGACCGAGCCATCGACCTTGTTGCGATAGGTCTTGATCGTCCAGTCGCCGCCGTAATCGGTGTGGAAGGGCGCCTGGTTGACGCATTCGACAAGGTGATCGTGGCGGCGACGGTAGGCGATGAGATCGCGGATCGTGCCGATCTTCAGGCCATGCCTGCGCGCGAACGGGATGAGATCGTTCAGCCGCGCCATGGTGCCATCATCGTTCATGATCTCGCAGATCACGCCCGAAGGGTTCAGCCCGGCGAGGCGCGGCAGATCGACTGCGGCCTCGGTGTGCCCGGCGCGCACCAGCACGCCGCCATCGCGCGCGATCAGCGGAAAGACGTGGCCGGGGGTGACGATGTCATCGCGGCCCTTGGTGGCATCGACAGCCACGGCAATGGTGCGCGCGCGGTCTGCGGCTGAAATGCCGGTGTCCACACCCTCGCGCGCCTCGATCGAGACGGTGAAGGCGGTGCCGTGGCGCGTGCCGTTGTTGCGGCTCATGAGTTCAAGGCCAAGCTGGCCCGCGCGTTCGGAGGTGAGGCACAGGCAGATCAGCCCGCGCCCGTGGGTGGCCATGAAATTGATCGATTCGGGCGTGGCCATCTGCGCCGGGATGACGAGATCGCCTTCGTTCTCGCGGTCCTCGTCGTCGACCAGGATGACCATGCGGCCATTACGCACATCGGCGATGATTTCCTCGACCGTGGCCAGCGCGAACTCGTCGTCCTCGCCATCGTCCATCGCGCGTTCAAGCTTGGTCAGCGTGTCGACCGTGGGGTTCCAGTCGGGCGACAGCACGTCGCGCAGGGTGTTGGGGTGAAGCCCCGCCGCGCGGGCAAGGGCTGCCCGTGAGATGATGCGGTCTTCGATGAGCTTGCGCGCGCGCGCCACAATGTCCTGTGCCATGCCTTGCGGCCTCGCACATTAAGCTATCGCTCGTCAACACGATTCACACTGCGATGTGATTATCCTGTGGGGCGATTGCCTGGGCGACCATTTCCCGCAGGGGCAGCCGCGCCTTCATGCGGATGGCCAGCAGCGCCGTGCCGCTGACCTTGCGCTGCACGAACAGGGTGTCGACCGGCGGGATGTGCCAGCTTGCCCGGTCCGCCGCGATCTGTTCCACCTCGGCGCGGACACGTTCGACGAACGAGCGGTCGGCAAAGTCGAACAGGCCGGGGCGGCCAAGGTGGCCGATCAGCACATCGAGCGCGCGGTCGAGCGCGGCGCCGTGGCGGGCAAGCTGTGCCGGCGACATGAAGCCGACCTCGACGAGGGCTGCGCGCAGGGCGTCCCGGTCTTCGGCCAGCCCCGCGCCAAGCAGGCGGCGATAGGCGCTGGCGGTGGCTTCGGGCACCGCGCGCGCCGCGCCGAAATCAAGCAGGACGATCCGGCGGCTGTCGGGCTGCCAGCGGAAATTGGCGAAATTGGGATCGGTCTGCATGAAGCCGAAGCCGAACAGTTCGCGCAAGGTCAGGCCAAGGAGCGCGCCCATGGCCTCGTCGCGCACGTCCTGCGGCGCGGTGGCCAGCAGATCGACCGGGCGCGCATCGATGAAATCCATGGCCAGCACGCTGGCGCCGCAAAGATCATCGTGCGGGCGCGGCAGCAGGAAGCGCGGATCATCCCCGATGAGATCGCCATAGCGGCGCATCATCTCCGCCTCGCGCCGGTAATCGGCCTCCTCGTGAAGCTGGCGCTTGGCCTCGGCGAGCAGGGGCGCGACATCGAGCGTGGCGGGCAGCAGGCCCGACATGCGCAGCAGGCTGGCGACATTGTCGACATCGGCATCGATGCTGCGGGCAATGCCGGGATACTGCACCTTGATGGCCAGCACGCGCCCGTCGGGCAGGACGGCGCGGTGGACCTGCCCGATCGAGGCGGCGGCGATGGGCGTGGCCTGAAAGGAACGGAAGCGCCTGCGCCAGCCTGCGCCCCATTCGGCAGCCAGCACGCGCTCAAGCTGGGCGGGCGGCATGAAGTGGGCATTGTCGCGCAGGCGGGCGAGGATCTCGGTCAGCTCGCGCGGGAGCACGTCTCCGGCATCGAGCGAGATCATCTGCCCCAGCTTCATCGCCGCGCCGCGCAGGCGCGAAAGCTGATCGGCCACGCGCATGGCATTGCCGGGGGTGAGCAGCAGGTCCGAAAGCTTCGGCGCTTCGCCGCGGGCAAGCCGCCGCGCGCCCTCGGCAAGGACGCCGCCGGCAACGCCGCCCGCAAGCTTGCCGAAGGCGGCAAGGCGCGAAAGCCGCGCCGAGGGAACCTTGCGATAGCGTGAGGCGCTGCTCATTTCAGCGGGCCTCCCGCAAGGCGCTGCAACACGGGGCGCAGGCGCAGGAACAGGCGATAGGCCGCTTCGAGCGCCAGCCCGAAGGGGGGCACCTGTGCCAGCCTGCCAAGCCAGCGCAGCGCAGGCAGCGCGCGCCACATCGCGGCAAAGGCCGCCGCGCCCGAAAGCACCCGCCCGTTCTCGCGCACGTGGAAGCGGGCCAGCGCAATGTCGCGCGGCACGGGGCAGGGGGCGGCGGGATCGGCAATGTCGGTGAAGGTGATCTTCCCGTCCCGGTCGAGCCTGCGCATCGCGGCAATCTCGCGCGCGCAGAGCGGGCAGGCACCGTCATACCATACGGTGAGGCTGCCACGGGCGGGCGCGGGCGGGCAGGGGCTTTCCATTGCCTCCCTATGGCAGGGGGCGGGCCATCTGGAGACGTGTCAATTGGGGCGAGGCGATCAGATGAAATAGTCGCCGTTCTCGCCGCCCATCAGCATCGTGGCATAGTTCCGGCCGAAGCCCACCGGGTTGTTGGCCACGTGGGCGCGGGCCATGCGCACATCGTGCCACAGATCCTGAAAGGCGCTGCCGGTATAGACCGAGCGGCCGCCCGCCACGTCCATCAGCAGGTCCATCGCCTCGATGCAGCGATCCCCCACAAGGCTTGCCTGATAGCGATAGCGCGCCCGGTCGAGCAGGGTGGGGCGCCACTGCGCGGCTTCCATCTCGTCATAGGCGCGCACCATCACCGCCTCGGCTTCGTCGGCAATGTTGGCGGCGCGGGCAATGCGGCCCAGCACGTCGGGATCGGTGTTGCTCTTGGTCATGTCGGTGGTGGACATGCCCGCCCGTTCGCGCATCAGGGCAATGGCGTGCCGCACCGCGCCGATGGCGCTGGTATTGACCACGCGCACGAAGACCTGCGCCCAGGGCAGGTCATAGACGCCCGGTCCCTGCCCATGGATGCAGTTGAACCCGTCCATCTGCCTGTGGGTCATGTGATCGGGCACGAAGACCGGCTCGTCGATCACGATATCGTTCGATCCGGTACCCTGAAGGCCCATGGTGTGCCAGGTATCGTCGATCCGGTATTGCGTGTCCGGCACAAGGTGCGTGCGATAGCCTTCGCCGGGGATGACGCCGCCCAGCAGCACCCAGTTGCAATGCGCCGATCCGCTCGACCAGCCCCAGCGGCCCGAAAGCATGACGCCGCCATCGACCTTTTCGGCCTTCGCGCCGACGGGGTTGTAGGAACTGGAGATCATCGCATCGGGGCCATCGGCAAACAGGGTGTCCTGCGCGGCCTTGTCCATCAGGGCGACCTGATAGTTGTGGACCGAGACGATGCCGAGCGCCCAGGCGGTGCTCATGTCGCGCGTGGCAATCGCGATCTGATCGAGGAAGAAATCCTGCGGGCGCCCGGCGCGGCCGCCATACTGGGTGGGCGTGAAATGCCGGAAGAAGCCATCGGCGGTCAGGGCATCGACCACGGGCTGCGCGATGCGCCGCTCCTTCCGGCCCTGCGCGGCGTAGGCGGCCACCAGATCAAGCGTGGCAGCGGAAATGGCCATGGTATTCTCCCCCAGTGTCATCGGGCCCTGTATCATCGGGTGCATTCATCGTGCGCACGATGCGGAATTGATTTCTCCGCATATGCCGTCCTTATCAGACTCATAGTGATTTATGCGTTATGGTGTAGTGAAAAAATCACGCAATGCCCAAAGTGACAGGGATCATTGGGCATTTTTTGCGGAATGCGCCGCGCCAAAGGCGCAAATCGCGGACCACACGGGGCGGTTTGCGATGTGATTCGTATTTATGATAGCAAAGAATTACGCATTATATTGACATTGGGGACTGATTCGGCGCAGATGCGCGAAACGACATGGCCCTGGCAGAGGAGCACGGCAATCATGCAGCAATTCAGCGGACAGGTGGCCATCGTCACCGGCGGCAGCGATGGCATCGGCCTTGCCACGGCCCGCCTTCTGGCGCAGCGCGGGGCCACGGTGGTGATCTGCGCGCGCCGGGCCGACAGGCTGGAAGCCGCGCGCGCCGAGATTGCCGCAGTGGGCGCGGTCGAGGCCCGCCAGCTTGACGTTTCCGACGAGGCGGCCTTCACCGCGCTGGTCGAGGATGTGGCCGCGCGGCACGGGCGGCTCGACATGCTGGTGAACAACGCCATGTCGGTCCACTATGCGCCGATCGGCAAGCTCTCGCTCGACCACTGGCGCAAGGACTTCGCGGTGAACGCCGATGCCGTGTTCGTGGGCACCAAGGCGGCCATGAAGGTCATGGCCGCGCAGCAAGCGCAGGGCCGCCAGCGCGGGGCCATCGTCAACATCGCATCGACCTGCGGCATCCGCGCCGCGCCCAACATGGCCAGCTATTCGGCATCGAAGGCGGCGATGGTGCACTTCACCGCCGCCGCGGCCATGGAAGGCGCCCCGCTGGGCATCCGCGTGAATGCCATCGTGCCGGGGCAGGTGATGACCGCCGCCACGCAGGACTTTGCCGCCCGCGCCCCCGAAGTGGCCGCCGCCACCGCCGGGGCCATTCCCATGGGCCGGGGCGGCGAGCCTGAGGAACTGGCCGAGGCCATCGTCTTCATGCTTTCGGATGCGGCCAGCTACATCACCGGCACGGCGCTGCCGGTCGATGGCGGCAAGGCCGCGCAGCTTTACCTTCCGGGCTGAGGGCGGAACTAGCGGCCATGAAACTGGGCTTTTCCGCTGCCGACGAGGCATTCCGTGCCGAATGTGCCGACTGGCTGCAAGGCCAGATGGCGGGCGAGTTCCGCGACATCAGGGGCGTGACCCAGCTTACCGCCATGCCCGAACGGCGGCGCGAGTGGGAGCAGCAACTGGGCGAGCATCGCTGGGGCTGCATCGGCTGGCCGGTGGAATGGGGCGGGCGCGGGGCCAGCCTTGCCCAGCAGGTGATCTTTGCCGAGGAATATGCCCGCGCCGGGGTTCCGGGGCGCATCAACCACATCGGGGTTGAACTGGCCGGGCCGACCATCCTGACCTTCGGCACCGAGGAACAGAAGCGCCGCTTCCTGCCCGACATCGCCGCTGGCCGCACGATCTTCTGCCAGGGTTTTTCCGAACCGGGCGCCGGATCGGACCTTGCCAGCGTGCGCACCAGGGGCAGGCTTGAGAACGGGGAGTGGGTTGTCGACGGCCAGAAGATCTGGACCAGCCTTGCCCATATTGCCGACTGGATCTTCGTGGTCACGCGCACCGAGGAAGGATCGCAAGGCCCCAAGGGCCTGACCTTCCTGATGATGCCGCTGGATCAGCCTGGCATCGAGGTGCGGCCCATCCGCCAGATCAACGGCGATGCCGAGTTCAACGAGACCTTCTTCACCGAAGCGCGCTGCCCGGCCGACAGTCTGATCGGCGCGCCCGGCGATGGCTGGAAGATCGCCATGGGCCTGCTGGCGTTCGAGCGCGGGGTTTCCACGCTGGGCCAGCAGATGGGCTTCCGCAACGAGCTGGACGAGATCATCACGGCGGCAAGGGCCAGCGGCAAGGCGCACGATCCGGTGATCCGCCAGCGCATCGCCAGCGCCGAGGTGGGCCTGCGCCTCATGCGCTACGGCGCGCTGAGGATGCTGTCCCACACCGATCATTCGCGCATGGACGGGGCGGCGCTGACCTACAAGATCCAGTGGGCATCGTGGCGCAGGCGTCTGGGCGAACTGGCCATGGACGTGCTGGGGCAGGCGGGCGAGATTGCCGCGGGCGATGCCTATGAATGGGACGTGCTGCCCAACCTGTTCCTCTTCTCGCGGTCCGACACGATCTATGGCGGCACCAACCAGATCCAGCGCAACCTGATTGCCGAACGCGGGCTTGGCCTGCCGCGCGAACCGCGCGGCTAATCAAGGGACTCCGCGCGAACCGCGCGGCTAACCGAGGGACTTCGGGCGAACCGCGCGGCTAATCAAGGGGCTTTGCGTGAGCCGCGCGGCTGATCGGGTCACTTGCCCCGCTGCGGAGGGGGCACTAGGCTTGGCCTACGCAACCGGGGGATACGTCACTTGGCCGAGGACAAGCCCAACACCCGCCGCGCCAAGGGCGCAGCGCTCGACGAGACTGACCTGCGCATCATCGAGGTGCTCCAGCGCGACGGACGCGCGCAGGCCACGGTGATCGGCGAGGAACTGGGCCTGACCGGCAATCTGGTGGCAGGCCGCATCCGCGCGATGGACGCGGCGGGTCTGATGCGGGTGGTGGCGCTGGCGGATTTCCGGGTTCACGGCTACCGGCTGCTGGCGCGCATCCGCCTTCAGGTGAGCGGGCGCGCCCCGATGGACGTGGCCACCGAACTGGCAGCGCGCCAGGATGTTCTGGCGGTGCACATCACATCGGGCCGCTGGCCGGTGAGCTGCCTCTATGCCTTCCATGCCGCGCGCGAGATGATCGAGGCCGCGCGCGATGTTTCGGCCGGCATTGCCGGGGTCGAGGACGTGGACGTGGAACTGATCAACACCGTCTATCGCTACAACACCCAGACAGGCCCGCTGGCAGCATGACCGGGGCGCCATCGCTTCCCGCCTTTCCCGTCACCGATACGCTGGACCGGCAGATTGCCGAGGCGCTGGCCGAGGACGCGCGGCTTTCCTTCCGCAAGATCGCCGCCGACCTTGGCGTGACCGAAGGCACCGTGCGCGGGCGGGTGAAGCGCCTGCAGGCGGCCGGGCTGCTCAAGCTGGTGCCCATCGTCGATATCGCGCGCGGGCGCGATGCCACATCGGCAGGGCAGCACATGATGTTCATCACGGTCAAGTGCGCCAGCGGCAAGCTCGATCAGGTGCGCGAGGGGCTGCTGGCCCTGCACGAGGTGCGCGCGCTCTACGATGCCAATGCGGCGCTGCGGCTGATTGCGGTCTGCGTCCTGCCCAGTCTGGCCGATGCCGCCGCCATCACCAACCGCGTGCTGGCGCTGGACGGCATCCGCGAGGCGGAAACCGAACTTGTCCTGCAAACCGTGAAATACAACGCCGCGATCGGACCGATCGCCACGCTGGAGGACTTGCGCACCTTTGCGGACACGGATGGCTAGACAGGACGGGCGACCGCATCAGCGCGTGGGCCGGCTATACGGGCGCGCGGCGGCCTGACCACGGGGCGGCGCGTTCGATCTGCCCCGCCAGACGCAGCAGCAGGCCCTCTTCGCCATAGCGGCCGGTGGCCATGACGCCGATGGGCAGGCCATCCTTCGACGTGGCCAGCGGCAGTGACATGCTGGGCTGGCCGGTGCCGTTGTAGATGCCGCAGAACGCAGTGAAGGCGCCCACTTCCTGCCCCCATTCGGCCATGCTGCGCCCGGTATCGAGGCCGATGCGGCCCAGTGGCAGCGGCGGCGCCGAAAGGGTGGGGGAAAGGATCACGTCGAACTTCTGCATGAACTGGCCGATGGCGATGGCGGCGGCCTGATAGGCATTGTTGCCGCGCGCATAGTCCATTGCCGACATGCTCTTGCCGATGGCGATGAAATCAAGCGTCGTGCGCTCGACCACGTCGGGACCGAGCGCGATGCCGAGCGCGCTCGCCCGGTCGATGCAGTCTGCCGCCACCGACGAGGCCATGAGCGCGAAGCTGCTGGCGGCGATGGCGGCCATGTCGATCTTCGGCGCGGCTTCCTCGACATGATGGCCAAGGCTTTCGAGGAGCCTTGCCGCGGCCCTTGTCGCCTCGACCACTTCCGGATCGACCGGCGCGCCGGAGAAGGGCGAGAGCATGAGCGCGATGCGCAGTCTGCCCGGATCGCGGCCAACCTCCTGAAGATAGGGGCGTTCGGGCGAGGGCGCACCATAGCGCGAGCCGGCTTCGGTGCCGTGTGTGGCATCGAGGATCGCGGCCGAATCGCGCACCGTGCGGCTGACCGCATGGTGGACCGACATGCCGCCCCAGCCTTCGGTCCTGAGCGGCCCCATCGGCACGCGCCCGCGCGAGGGCTTGAGGCCGAACAGGCCGCAGGCCGATGCCGGAATGCGGATCGATCCGCCGCCATCGGTGGCATGGGCCGCGGGGATCACGCCCGCCGCCACGGCCGCCGCCGCCCCGCCCGATGATCCGCCCGCGATGCGTTCGGGGTTCCACGGATTGCGGGTCGGCCCGGCAAGGACGCTTTCGGTCGTGCCGGTAAGGCCGAACTCCGGCGTGGTCGTCTTGCCGAAGATGACGAAGCCCGCGCGTTCGATGCGGCGCACCAGTTCCGAGGTGACGGCCGCCTTCTGGCCCCGGTATAGCCGACTGCCGTTTTCGGTGACTTCGCCCGCGATGTAGGTGTTGAGATCCTTCAGCAGCCACGGCACGCCGGTGAACGGGCCCTGGGGCAGGCCCGCGGCAATGGTCTTGCGCGCATAGTCATAATGCTTCTGCGCCATGAAGTTGAACCTGGGGTTCAGCGCCTCGGCGCGGGCGATGGCGGCATCGAGCAGTTCGGTGGGCGAAATCTTGCGCTTCCTCACCAGATCGGCAAGGCCGAGGCAATCGTGGCTGTCGAGCAGATCCTGCATCGCGTGTCCATTTCCCGGCAGGCCGGCGGTCGCGGCAAGCGCGATCCCGCCGGCAAGGGCTTCCCGTCTGGTGGCCTTCATCATTTCACGTAGTAGCGCGCATAGTATTTGCGGAACTGCGCGATCGGCCCGTCGCCTTCGCAGATCAGGGCATTGGGTTCGAACTTCTGGCGATCCCAGATCACCTTGTCCTGATCGAACTGCTTGCAGATGTCGCGGATGATGGCCTTGGCCACGCCCGCCCGCTCGCCCTCGGCCTGCGCGCGCGGCTGGGTGAAGCAGAAGCGCACGTGGACATGGTCCAGTTCCACCGGGGTAAGGCAGGCCACCAGCAGGGTTTCGGAAATGCCGGTAAAGCGCGTCCAGCTTTGGCCGGGGCCCATCGTGTCATAGCTGATCTGGCCATCGACCTCGCCCCAGGGCGTGCCCATCTTCGCCTTCACATCGGCGCCGCGGCCCCATTCGCCCCAGCGCAGATCGCCCAGCGGCACGTTGGCGGTGCCGTGGATATATTTGAAGTGTGCCACGTCCACGCCGTTTTCGGCCATGTTCTGGATGGAGCCATAGACGTTCCATTCATAGATGTCGTAATCGGTCCATTCGGGATCGGTCGCTTCGGGCAGATGGACGACATCGAACAGGGGCGCGGCGTCTTCCGGGTGATACCACACCCAGATCCAGCGGTTCGCTTCGGTCACGTGCCAGGTGCGGGTGCACTTGCGCTTGACCTGCGGCGGGATCGACTTCGAATAGGGGATGTCCTTGACGGTCCCTTCCTCGCCGTCATAGCGCCATGCGTGGAACGGGCATTCCAGCAGGTTGCCGTGCACCTTGCCGCCATGGCCCATGTGCGCGCCCAGATGCTTGCAATAGGCATCAAGCACGCGGACCTTGCCGTCCTCGCCGCGCCACATGGCCAGATCCTGCGAGAAATAGCGCAGCGGCCTGACCTCGCCCACGGCAAGGTTCGCGCTCAGTTCGACCGGATACCAGCCGAAGGGAAAGCCGATATCGAGGTTGCGCTCCTTTACCGAAGCGCGGCCCGGCACCGGCGCGGTGCGCCAATCGATCAGGTCCTGCCCTTTGAGCTTTTCGAGGATCTGCCAGACCGCCACGGGAGGGGTGCGGGCATCGGTTGCCTCTGCGGTTGCCATGCTTTCACTCCTGAATGGCCGGGGCGGGGGTTGTCTCCGCGATACCGGCGATTGCCTTGGGGGAGCAGACTTCCCGGCTCCCTGGGATGTTAGAGACCGAACACCTTCATCGCGTTTTCGCGCAGGAACTTGGGCCAGACCTCGTCCTTGAAGGGCACGGACTGCATGTCGGACATGATGCGATCAAGGCTGAGGCCCATCGGGAAATAGCCGGCGTAGATCACCTTGTCGGCGCCGCGGGTATTGGCATAGTCGATGATGGCCTTGGGATAGTGCTTGGGCGCAAAGGCGCTGGTCGAATAATAGAGGTTCGGCCACTTCAGCATGAGCTTGACGGCCAGCGCCTCCCACGGTTCGGCGCCGTGGCGCATCACCACTTTCAGTTCCGGGAAGAACCAGCACACCTCGTCGAGGTGCTCGACCTTCTGGGTCTCCATCGGGATGCGCGGCCCCGGAATGCCCACGTTCAGCAGGATCGGCAGGCCCAGTTCCTCGCAGGCGGAATAGATCGGCCACATGTACTTGTGGTTGATCGCCACCTGCGGCAGCGTTCCGGCCGGGAAGCAAGAGACCGCCGAAAGGCCGACCTCGGCGTGGATGCGCCTGATCCGGCGCACTTCCTCGGTGCCGTTGTTGGGGTTGATCGGCAGATCGAAGAAGAAACGGTCGGGGTAAAGCTCCTTCGCGCGCCGGGAGGTGTCGTTCTCGTTCCAGCCGACGAGGGCCTTCTCGATATTGTGCCTGTCCATCTGCGCCACGGTCCAGGCGAGGTAATCGTCCTGCTTGCCCGATTGCGGGATGTCCTTGAACATGTATTGCGCGGGCATGGCGAACTGGCCCAGCGTCTGCTGGTCCTTGATGAGCGGGCGGAACGGGGCGAACCATTCCGCGCGGTCTTCCGCATCGGGAATGCCCAGCATGCAGTCGATGATGCCGATATCGGTGGGCATGGGCATTTCACTGTTCTCCGGAAAGGGTGGGCCAGGCCTTGCGCAGGGCGATCTTGTCGACCTTGCCCAGCGCGTTGCGCGGCAGGGTGGCGGGGGCAAAGACGACGCGCGTGGGCGCCTTGTAGCGGGCAAGGCGCGAGGCGACCCATTCGATCACCCCGGCCTCGTCGATGGCGTTCGCGCCTTCCTGGGGGGCGATGACCACGGCGACGAGGCGTTCGCCAAGGCGTTCGTCCGGCAGGCCGAAGGCGGCGCATTCGGTAAGGCCGGGGATCTCGCCCAGCACGCGCTCCACTTCGGCGCAGTAGATGTTCTCCCCGCCCGAAATGACCATGTCCTTCTTGCGGTCGATGATGAAGACGTAGCCGTCGGCATCGACCATGCCGACATCGCCGGTGCGCAGCCAGCCATCGGGGGTGAGCACGGCGGCGGTTTCTTCCGGGCGGTTCCAGTAGCCCTGCATGACCTGCGCGCCGCGCACCACGATCTCGCCGGTTTCGCCCGCGGGCAGGACCGTGCCGTCAGGCGCCTCGATGCGCACATCCACCATCGGCAGCACGCGCCCGGCAGCGGCAGGGCGCGCCATGAAATCGGGGCCGACCGCCTGCGCGATGGCGCCCGAACATTCGGTCATGCCATAGCCGGTGCCGATCTGCGCGTGCGGGCACAGGGCATGGACTTCCTCGACAAGGTTGACCGGAAGCGCCTGTCCGCCGCTGCCGATGTTGCGCAAGGACGCAAGGCTGGCGCCATCGGTGCGGGCGCGGTGCAGGATGTCCCACAGCATGGTGGGCACCGCGCTGAACATGGTGATGCCTTCCGCATCGATCAGGCGCACGGCTTCCTGCGCATCCCAGCGGCGCATGATGACCACCTTGCCTCCGCCAAGGAAAGGCGAGAGGAAGCCCGCGCCCAGCCCTGAGACGTGGAACAGCGGATAGACGAGGAGCGATGCCTGCTGCGGCAACCGCGCGATAAGGTCTGGCACGGGAATGCCCATCTGCGCGGCCATGTTCGACAGCACGACCATGCCCGACATCTGCGTGGTCATCAGCCCGGTGATGACATTGCGGTGCGAAAGGACCGCGCCCTTCACCCGGCCGGTGGTGCCTGAGGTGAAGAGGATGGCGCAGGGATCGTCCGGATTTGCCGTGCCGGCATCGGGCGCAGGATCAGCCGCGCGGCGGGCGATTCCGGCAGCATCCAGCGGGCGGGCAAGATCGAGCACGCGGCCGGAAAAGCCCGCATCATGGATGGCGGTGGCGCGTTCGCTGTCGGCCAGCACCACGGCAGGCGCGACATCGTCGAGCATGGCGCGCAGTTCCGGCCCGGAGCCGCGGCTGTTCACCAGCACGGCAACGCCGCCCGCCTTCATCACCGCCAGGAAGGCGACCAGCCATTCGGCCCGGTTGCGCATGGCAATGGCCACCCGGTCCCCGCGCGCGATGCGCAGCATGGGCACGAGCTGGTCGCGCCACGTGAACAGCTGATCGTAGTTCAGACGCCGCTCACCCCCGGCGCTGTCGAAATCGACCACGCAGGTCTGCTGGCCGAAGCGGCGCGCGGCCTCGATCAGCATGTTGAGATCGGGCGGGGCGGCCACGAACTGGCGCAGCCCGTCGACCACGCCGATCTCGAACGGGCTGCCCGGCCCGGTAACGCGGGCCAGAACCGGATCGGCAGGGCGCTGAGGGTCAGGTGCGGTGGCGGTCATCGCGGGCGCCTTCCGGTTCCGGGCAGACAGGGCATCGGTTTTCTCCCAGGCACTCACTTTGCGCCTGTCGAATCAATGCAGGCCGCCGTTTCAATCACTCATATGACATGATTTGCGGATTTGAAAGGTATTAATACTGCGCAAAATGTGTTTCCGGCGCTGGATGACAAGTCGGCTTCGCAGGAAATGTGCCCTGGCACGCAGGCTTGCGTTCGGATGGCAAGCGGTTTGCAATGTTGGCGCCATGCGGCGCGCATCAATCCTTCGCAAACCTGTCACAGCTTAATTTTCCTGACGCGGAACTGACCGATGGGCGTAGCTTTGCCTCTCTAGCGCCCCCTTCCAGCACATGGCCTCTGCGGCCAGCAAAGGGGGGTAGCATGGTTTATCGTTTTCTCGGCCATTCGGCGCGCGCGGCCCTGGCAATCGCCACGATTGCGGCATTTGGCGCGGCTGCGAATGCGCAGCCGGTGGCACCGGCTGACGCCGAGGCCGACGTCGCTGCGGAAAGCGCGAACGAGCCGATCGTGGTGACGGGCGCGATTGCCGAGGCGCAGGCCGCCTCGATCCGCGAAAAGCGGCTGGCGCCCAACCTTGTCGATGTGGCCGCCGCCGATGCCGTGGGCCGCTTCCCCGACCAGAACAGCGCGGCCGCGCTTTCGCGCCTGCCCGCCGTGGCGGTGCAGCGCGACCAGGGTCAGGAACGCTATATCCAGATCCGCGGCGCGCCGAACCGCTGGACTTCGGTGATGATCGACGGCGTGCCGATGATCGGCGTCGACGAGGGCGGCGACACGCGCGCCGTCCGGTTCGACGCGGTGCCGGCGGTGATCCTGTCCTCGATGGTCATCAACAAGTCGCTCACCCCGGAAATCCCGGCCGATGCCATCGTGGCCAATGTCGACCTGCGCACCTATTCGCCGATGGAGCGCAAGGGCCTGCACGTGACGGGCGACCTCGGCTACGGCTTCATGAACTTCGGCGGGCGCGAGCAGCGCCAGGCATCGCTGCGCGTGAGCTGGTCGAACGACACCTTCGGCGTGGTGCTGGGCGGATCGCACTATCGCCGCAAGCAGCTTACCGACAACCGCGAGGTGGGCGCCTATGACGCGCCTTCCAGCCCCGCCGACACGACCTTCGGCCCGACCGAGATCGACATCCGCCAGTATGAACTGACGCGCTGGAACAACGGCCTGTTCGGCGGCGTGGAATATTCGCCCGAAGAGGGAAAGAAGATCTGGGCCAAGGCGATCTTCACCGAGTTCAACGACGACGAGCAGCGCCACCAGTATGAACTGCGGCTGGACCGCGCCGCCAGCGGTTTCCGCAACCCGCAAAGCGGCGATCTGGTGGGCGTGCCGATGCGCGGCACCTTCAACTACGGCGAATACCGCAACCGCAACTACATCGGCATGATCGGCGGCGATTATGCCGACGACGACGGCTTTTCCGCCAACGTGCGGCTGAACTATGCCCGCACCGACAACACCACCTATCTGCCGCTGGTGCAGGCGAGCACGTCGGGTCTCAATTCGCCCTCGCTCACCTATGACCGGTCGAACCCGCTGTTCCCGGTGGTCACGCTCTACAACACCGTGCGCGTGAACAACGTGCTCCAGCGCGGCACCACGGCGCTTTCCGCCTTCAACCAGACCACGCTGAACAATGCGGGCGCCATCTATATCGCCGCGCGCCAGCGCACCGTATCCGACAGCTATACCGTCAAGCTCGATCTGGCGAAGAAGCTGGACGGGCTGACGCTGTCGGCTGGCGGCTTCTATGCCGACCGCATCATCAAGGGGAACAACTTCTCGTTCGCCAACGTGGCGGCCGTGGGCGCGCTGGGCGGGGCGGTGGGCCAGCCGTTCGACGTGAACAGCTTTGTCACCAACCGCCCGTGGGACACGCGCTTCCCGCTGGGCTTCACGCTCAACTACATCGACAACCGGGCGATGCGCACGGCGCTCGACACGCTGATCCCCAAGCTGGCGGCGGCCGGGCTTTACAATCCGGCCAACGACATTCCCGCCACCGACCTTTACGACCAGCGCGAGCAGACCGCGGCCGGCTATGTCATGGCCAGCGCCGAGATGGGCGATCTGCTGCTGACCGGCGGGGTGCGGCTGGAAAACTACACGCTGAGCAATGCCGGAACCGTGGTGGCAGGCGGCATCGCCAGCCCGCTGCGCGTGCACCGTTCGGATACCGACCTGTTCCCCAGCATCAACGCGCGGCTTGGGCTGGGCAACAACGTCGTGGTGCGCCTTTCGGGCCAGCGCGGGGTTTCGAGGCCCGCCTATGGCGCGATCCGCGTGGGCGCTTCGATCAACGATACGGCATCACCCGGCACGATCACCGGCGGCAATCCGCAGCTCCTTTCGGAATATACCTGGGGCGTGGACGGCAGCGTGGAATGGTATCTGCCCGGCAATGGCCTGATCTCGGTGGCGGGCTTCCACCGCTGGGTGGACAACGTGTTCTATGCCAATGCGCAGGTGGTTGCAGGCGATCTCTATGACGTGCCGGGGCGCGACCGTTCGGGCTATCTGCTCACCTCCACCTTCAACGGCGAGAACGGGCGGCTCTACGGGGTGGAGCTGAGCTACCAGCAGCAGTTCACCTTCCTGCCCTCGCCGCTCGACGGGTTCGGCTTCCAGGGCAACCTGACGCTGCTGGACGGCAAGTTCGATACGCAGCGCATCAACGGCGTGCAGCAGAAGGGCATTGCCTTCCAGGGGCTTTCCGACACGATCTACAACGCCTCGCTCTATTACGAGAAATACGGGCTTTCGGCGCGCGTCAGCTACCAGTGGCGGTCCGACTGGCTCGACAGTCTGGGCGGCTTCGGCAGCGGGGAATCGCGCAAGGCCTATGCCAACCTCGATGTTTCGCTGCGCTACCAGATCAACGACCGGTTGACCCTGTTTGCCGATGCGGCAAACCTCACCAACGAGAAATACATCGCCTATCAGGACACGCCGGATCAGCCGAGCGAAGTGGAACAGATCGGTTCGCGCTATCTGTTCGGCGTGCGGTTCAACTTCTGATCGGCGGGATGAGGGAGAGGATGATGCGCAAGACCTTTGCCGCATGGGCCGCAGGCGCGGTGCTGGCGGCCAGCCCGGCGCTGGCCATCGACAATGCCGTGGTGACGCGGATCGATGCGGGCCACGTGGCGGTGGAATGGCAGGATGCCGATCCGGTCAGCGTGTTCGTGGCCGATGCGCCCGATGCCGATCCGAAGAAGGCGACGCTCGTGGCGAAGGCCGAGCGTTCGGGCCGGGTGGTGGTGCCCCATGCCACCACCGAACGGCTCTATTTCATCCTGCGCGATCATGGCGACAGGTCGGTGCTGCGCGTGGCCGAGCGCGTGCTGCCGCTGGAGCAGGGGTCCAACTTCCGCGATGCCGGCGGATACCCGGCGGCAGGCGGCAAGCGCGTGGCCTGGGGGCGCATCTTCCGTTCGGGGGCCATGCCGCTCCTGACCGAGCTTGATTACAGCGCCCTGGAAAAGCTGAAGATCGCAACCATCGTCGATCTGCGGTCCACCGATGAACGCATGATCGCGCCCGACATGCTGGATGACCGCACCGGGGCCACCTTCATCAGCAACGACTATTCGCTCAAAGGGCTGATGGCGGGCTATGGCAAGGGCGATGGCGAATATGCCTATCGCGGGATGGACACGTTCCTCAAGCCCCAGCTCAAGGCGGTGTTCCGCACGCTGCTGCGCGGGGAAGGGGCGCTGATGTATCACTGCTCCGCCGGGCAGGACCGCACCGGGATCACCACTGCGCTGATCTATTCCGCGCTGGGCGTGGACCGCGCCACGATCATCCGCGATTATCACCTGTCGACCGAACTGCGCCGTCCGCAGTTCGAGATGCCCCCGCTCGACCCGGCCGACTGGCCGGGCAACCCGATCGTGCCCTATTACGTGGCGGCTGCGAAAAAGCCCGGCGGACCCAAGGCCGAGCCGCTGTTCACCCCCAAGGGCAATTCGCACCTCGTGCAGTTCTTCGAGATCATCGAGAAGGATTACGGGAGCGTCGAGGCCTATCTGGAAAAGGAACTGGGCGTGGGGCCGAAGGACGTGGCGAAGCTGCGCCAGATGTATCTCGACTGACGTAGAAAAACCTCCAACAATCTACGCAATCTGAAGGCTTTATCATCACGGCGCATTGATTGGCGTTGCAAAGTGCCGGTCAATGCGCCAGCTTTCCCGAAAGGGCGCGCCAGGCGCGGCAGGCGGAGAGCGGATGATGACGGCACAGTTTCCCCAAGGCGCGGTGATCGTGTTCGGCGGCAGCGGCGGGCTGGGGCGCGGCGTGGCGATGGAGTTTGCGCGCGAAGGCAGCGACGTGGCCATCGTATATCGGTCCAAGCGCGATGTGGCCGAAGCGGCTGCCGATGACATCCGCGCGCTGGGGCGCAAGGCAAGCGTGCACTGCGCCGACGTGCGCGATCGCGCGCAGGTGCAGGCTGCCTTTGCCGATGCGGTGGCCGCGCACGGGCGCATTCACACCGTGGTCTGGGCGGCCGGGCCGGTGGTGCCGCAGGTCCACATCGGTGACTGGACCGAGGAGATGTTCCGCACCTCGATGGAAATCGAGGCGTTCGGCTTCAACCACGCGGTCCACACCGCCCTGCCGCACATGCGCGCGATGGGCGGGGGCAGCTTCGTGCATCTGGGATCGGCCGGGCATGGCTGGTGGCCCGCGCAGGACGGGCTTTCGGTGGCGCCCAAGGCCTGCAACGAAGCGCTGGTAAAGGGCATTGCCAAGGAGGAAGGCAAGTTCAACATCCGCGCCAATTCGGTGCTGGTGGGGGTGATCGATGCCGGGCAGTTCAAGGTCCACAAGGACGTGGGCACCTTCACCCCGGAATGGGAAGCGGCCGTCAAGGCCATGCTGCCGCTGGGCCGCTGGGGCGCGCCGGAGGACATCGGGCAGGCGGCGGTGTTCTTCGCCTCGCGGCGGGGCAACTACGTGACCGGGCAGAGCATTTCGGTATCGGGCGGGTTCGGTGTCTGAGCACCCGCTTGGCCCGCGGCTGGTTTCACCCGAAGAGGCCGCCACGCGCATGGCGCTGCGCCATCTGGTCGATGCCTATGGCCACGGGGTTGACCGGCACGACTGGGCCTTGCTGCGCACGCTCTATCATCCGGACGCGGTTGACGATCACACGCCCTACTATTGCGGGTCGGCGAGCGGTTATGTCGACTGGCTGCCGCAGATGATGGCCAACTGGCGCGCGACGATGCACACCGCCTTCTCGCAGCTGCTGGTGCTCGACGGGGACCGCGCCGAAGGGGAGGTGACGGCGCGGGCATGGCACCTCACGCTCGATGGCACGCGCCAGTTCATCGCCTGGGGCCGCTATGCCGATCACTATGAACGGCGCGGCGGCGTTTGGCGGTTCGCTCGCCGCTCGTTCATCCTCGACCACGCCGAAGACCTGCCCGCGAACGCGGGCGACGATTTCGGCAGCGATGGCGTGGGCCGGGGGCAGGCCGGAGCAGGCGATCCGGTCCATGCGCGGCTGGGGATGTTTTGCCGGATCTAGTCGAAGTTTGCCTGACCGCCGTCGAGCGGGATCGTCGCGCCGGTGAGATAGCCCAGATCCTGCCCGCACAGCGCCACCACGGCGCGGCCGATGTCTTCCTCAAGCCGGCCGATGCGGCCCAGCGGGATGGTCCTGAAGAAGGCGCGCGCCTCTTCCGGGTTGGCTTCCAGCCAGTGCTTGAGACCGGGCGATTCGGCATGGGGCGCAAGGGTCAGCACGCGGATGCCTTCACCGCCCCATTCGGCCGCCGCGGCGCGGGTGAGCGAGCGGATCGCCTGCTTGACCGCGGCATAGGCGCCGTAGCCGGTCATGTCCCAGCGGATCCCGGCCGACGAACACAGGTTGAAAATCGTGCCGCCGCCGCGCGCCGCCATGTGCGGGCGGGCCAGCTTCATCAGGCGGTGCGTGGCCAGCGGGCCGGACAGGAAGCCTGCAAGGAAGGCTTCGTCGGTCACGTCCTCAAGCCTGCCCAGCGGCACTTCCTGCGCATTGTTGACCAGCACGTCCAGCCCGCCGAACTCGGCCACGGTGCGCTCCACCATCATGGCCAGGTCGGCCGCGTCCTTGACATTGCCCGCCAGCGGCAGCGCCCTGCCGCCACGTTCGCGCAACAGGCGCGCCGTTTCCTCGACCTTGGCCAGCGTGCGCCCGGTGATCGTAACGCTGGCCCCCGCGCTCGCCATGGCCAGCGCAATGCCCTGGCCCACGCCCTGCCCGCCGCCGGTAATCAGTGCCACCTTGCCTGCAAGATCGGTCATGCCGTTTCCTCTCGAATATCGTTGGAAATAGCGTAGTGTCTGGAACTATGCGTAGCAAGAATATATTTGCATTACGCATACTACGTTAGGGTGATGAGGCCGGACGGCTTTGCCGCAAGGGTGGCGCATCAGTCACGGATATTCAGGGATGAGCATGTCGGAACAGCAGGAAGGCCAGCGCAGGCTGCGCTATGCAATCATCGGGGCGGGGATGTCGGGCGTGATGGCGGCGATCAAGCTGCTGGAGCGGGGCGACACCGACTTTGCCGTGTTCGAAAAGGGCGCCGAGCTTGGCGGCACCTGGCGCGACAACCGCTATCCGGGGCTGACCTGCGACACGCCATCGCATGCCTATTCCTACAGCTTTGCCCTGAACCCGGACTGGAGCGCCTATTATGCCACGGGGCCGGAAATCCATGCCTATTTCAAGGGGGTGGCCGAACGCTTCGGGGTGATGCCATATATCCGCTTCAACGCGGAAGTGACCGCCTGCCGCTGGGACGATGCGGCAGGCCGCTGGCATCTGGAGATTGCCGACGGCAGCACGTTCGATGCCGATGTGGTGATTGCCGCATCGGGCGTTCTGCACCATCCCAAGGTGCCCGACCTTCCGGGGCTGGAAAGCTTTGCCGGCAAGGCGTTCCATTCGGCCCGCTGGGATGACGGCGCGGTGCTTGACGGGGCGCGGGTGGGGGTGATCGGCTGCGGATCGACCGGGATCCAGATCGTCAACGCGCTGAGCAGCCGGGCGGCAAGGCTGGTCCACTTCCAGCGCTCGCCGCAATGGATCATGCCGGTGGTGCAGTTCGAATATACGCCCGAACAGCGCGCCGCCTTTGCCGCCGATCCATCGCTGATCGAGGCGATCCGCAACGATCCCCAATACTGGGAGGCGGTCTATCGCTTCACCGAGGGCGTCACCGATTTCACCAGTCCGCAGATGCAGGAGATCGAGGAGATCTGCCGCCAGAACCTGGAACAGTCGGTGCGCGATCCCGAACTGCGCGAGAAGCTGCGCCCCAACTATCACGCGGCGTGCAAGCGGCTGATCTATTCGTGGGAATATTACGAATGCGTCCAGCGGCCGGGCGTGTTCGTGGAAGTGGGCGCGATCGAACGGATCGAGCCGGAAGGCGTGCGCATGAAGGACGGCACGCTGCACGAACTCGACGTGCTGGTCCTGGCAACCGGCTTCAAGGCCGACAGCTTCATCCGCCCCGCCGTGGTGACGGGGCGCGAAGGACGCTCGCTCGACGATTTCTGGAGCGTGCGGCCATGCGCCCACTATGCCATCGCCATGCCGGGCTTTCCCAACTTCTTCATGCTGAACGGCCCCGGCGCGCCGGTGGGCAATTTCCCGCTGATCGACATTGCCGAACGCCAGTGGGAATACATCACGCAGTTGCTGGAGCCGGTGGTGCAGGGCAAGGCCGCGACGGTCGAGCCAAAGCGCGAGGCCTATGAAGCCTATGAAGCCCGGCGCATCGCCGCGGCCAAGCGCACGATCTTCGGATCGGGCTGCACGAGCTGGTATCTCGACAAGACCGGCGTCCCCGCCACCTGGCCATGGGGCTACCATGATTTCGCCAAGGCCATGGCCGCCCCGGTTGCAGAGGAGTTCAGCTTCGCCGGGTGATCGCCCTGGCCGCGCGCCTCATGCCTGTGCGGCCAGCGCCTGCCTGTCGGCTTCAAGGCCGCGGGCAGCGCGCAGCGCCGCCCAGACGCCGAGATAGGCAGTGGGGATCGCCACCGAAAGGCCGATGCGCAGGCCGTGGGCGCCCGTGCCCGCCACCCAGTCGCTGAACTGGCCCGCCACGACCGGGCCGAGCACCGTGGCGAAAAGGCCGGTGATGAGCAGGACCAGCGCCGTGCCGGTGGCGCGGTGCGCATTGGGCAGAAGATATTGCAGCCCCGCCAGCACCGCCACCGACCAGCCGCCGCCCAGCAGCCCGGCCGGAACCGCCAGCACCCGCGCCAGCGCGAGGCTGGGTGCCCATGTCACGGCAAGGATGCAGGTGGTGGTGCCGCCCAGCGCAAAGGCCGCAAGGCGAAGCTGGCAGGCCGGATCATCGCGTCCCAGCCGGTCTGCCAGAAAGCCGAAGCCCAGCATTCCGGCAAGGCCGGGCAGGCCGAAGGTGAACACGAAGGTTGCCCCCGCCTGCTGGTTGGTCAGCGCATAGGCGCGTTCGAACAGGGCCGGTCCCCACATGCCGAAGGTGATGCCCGAAAGCGTGCCGAGCGCCATCAGCGCGGCCAGATGGCGCACCGTGGGCGTGCCCAGCAGCAGGCGCATGGTGGCCTGCATGGAAAGGGCGGGTGCCCGCGATGGCGCAGCCGGTGCCGCGGGCAGGGCGCGTGCCGGTTCGCGCACGATCAGCCACATCGCGCCCGCCACGATCAGGCCGGCAAGGCCCAGCGCGTGGAACGCGGTGCGCCAGTCGGAGGCGGCGGCAATGGCGGGGCCTCCGGCAAGCCCGGCCATCTGGCCGAAATAGATGGCGGTGCCCAGCAGGGCGAAGGCGCGCCCGCGCTGCTCAAGCGGGAAATAGGCGGCGATGAGCGCTGCGGCCGGGGCCTGATAGGCGGCCTCGCCAATGCCCACGCCCACGCGCGCCAGCGCCAGCATCACGGGGCTGGTGGCCATGCCCGAAAGCAGGGTGAAGAAGCTCCACACTGCGCAGCCCGTGGCAATGATGAGCACGCGCGAGCGCCGGTCGGCCAGCCGCGCGATGGGCACGGCAAACACGGTATAGAGCAGCGCGAAGGCAGGCCCCATCAGCGCGCCCATCATGGCATCGCCGATGCCGAAGTGCTGCTTTATCGGCTGCGCCAGCCCCGCCATCAGGAAGCGGTCGGCATAGTTGAGGACGGCCACCAGCACGATCAGCAGCAGTGCCAGCCAGCGGTTGGTCAGCACCTTGCCCGTGGCGGTATGCGTGATGGCCGCATCCGGCCCTTCGATCACGGCGGCCACGCGGCTCAATCCCGCATCTGCGCGCCGCCGTTGACATGCCAGACCTGCCCGTTGACCCACGCGCCATCATCCGAGGCGAGGAAGGTGACGGCGGCGGCGATGTCTTCCGGCTGGCCAAGGCGCACGTGGGGCACGGCCTTGAGGCCGCGTTCCACGTATTCGTCGGTCAGGTGCTGCTTCACCGCTTCGGTGAGCACCAGGCCGGGGCAGATCACGTTGGCCCGCACGCCCTGCTTGCCGAAGCGCGCGGCCACGTGGCGGGCCAGCGCGTGGATGGCGTTCTTGGTCATCGGATAGGCGACCTGCCATGCCGCACCGCCCGATGCCGCACCCGAAGAGGTGTAGATCATCGCACCGCCGCCGCGCTCGATGATCTTCGGCAGGGCCGCCTGGCTGGCAAGGAAGTGGCTCTTGGTGTTGATGGCAAAGCTCTTGTCGAGCACTTCGGGCGGGCAATCGAGAATGTCGATATCGCCCGAGGTGCCCCCGGCAAGGTTGGAGTGATAGAAGTCCAGCCCGCCGAAGGTTTCCACCGCGTGGGCAACGATGGCAGCCTGCGATTCGGCGCTGGTGCCATCCAGATCGAAGCCGCTTGCGATGCCGCCCGTGCTGCGGATGTCGTCGGCCACGGCGCGCGCCCAGTCGCCCTCAAGATCGCCGATCACGACATGGGCGCCCTCTTCGGCCAGACGCCGCGCAGTGGCAGCGCCAATGCCGCGCCCGCCGCCCGCCACGATCCCGACCTTGCCCTTCAGGCCCTTCATCCCGATTCTCCCGTGATTTGCGATTTGCGGATCAAAATGATCAACGAATTATGCAAATCACATATCTGGATAATGAGAAGCGCACAAGAATCTTGTTTCCATGCAAATCAGGTCCGCAAACGCGCAAGGGTGATTCGGCGAGCGCCGATCGCGGGCCTGCTCCCTCGCCATGGACCGTTTGCGCGAAATGAGCCTCGTCACATCCTGATAAATCGCGGAAATCTGCCACGAAAAGCACGTTTGCGTATTATGACTTGCCTAATCCTACGCAAATGGTATCTATTGGTGCGACAAAGGTTTTGGGGGAGTTTTCCATGAAAGCTGCATTCTGCGCACGCACGTCTGTGCGCTTCATGCTTGGCGCAAGCCTGGCTGCGATCGGAAGTTTCGGCATCTGCGCGCAGGCCGCGCTCGCCGCGGACGAGCAGCCGCAGGCCGAAGCGCAGGCGGAAACCGCGGGCAATGACGGCCCGCTTGAGCAGATCGTCGTCACCGCGCAGAAGGTTTCGCAGAACCTTCAGGTCGTGCCGCTGGCGATCAGCGCGATCAGCGCCGACAAGGTGTCCTCGCTCGGCATCCGCGACGCCAAGGATCTGACCGGCCTTGCCCCGAACGTGACCATCGTGCAGGGCACCACCAACGCCAATGCCGCCGTGATCTCGATCCGCGGCATTCCCACGCCCGCTACCGAAACCTTCGGTCTGGATACGGCCAACGGCCTTTACATCGATGGCGTGTTCATTGCCCGTTCGGGCGGCAGCGCGCTCGACGTGACCGATATCGAGCGGGTCGAAGTGCTGCGCGGGCCGCAGGGCACCCTGTTCGGCCGCAACACCACCGGCGGCGGCATCGCCTTCATCTCGCGCGCGCCGTCCAGGCAGTTCCGCCTCACCGCGCAGGGCGGCTATGGCAACTACGATGCGTGGAACGGGCGCATCACGCTCGATCCGGGCGAAATTGCCGGGATTTCCACCAGCTTCACCTATTCGCACCGCCAGCGCAACGGCACGGTCGACAACCTGATGGAGCCGGATTCCGCGCGCGATCCGGGCGCGATCAAGACGGATTCGTTCCGCGTGGCGGCAAAGGCTCAGATCGGCGGCACGGGATCGATCCAGTATATCTTCGACTGGAGCAAGACCCAGGCATCGCCGATCAACTTCCAGCTCACCAACGTGGCCACGGGTGCGGCCAATCCGCCGGTCGTGGTCGACGGCGTGGCCGTCAATGTCACGCAGCAGGCGCCGGTCGGTCCGTTCCTCGGCACGGTCAGTTTCCTTGATCCGCGCTGCGCGGCGCTGGCCGCGCCCACGCGCCAGTGGCGCCAGCAGGTGTGCAACGACATCAACAGCCGTTCGACCGACAAGGCATGGGGCCACAACCTTCAGGTCGAGAACGATTTCGGCGCCTTCCACATCAAGTCCACCACCGGCTACCGGTTCTGGAACAACGACAGCGTGACCGATCTTGACGGTCTGGGCGCCTTCACCGCGCCGCAGTTCACCAGCGCTTCGCTGCTCAACGGAATGCCTGCGAGCCTGCTGCAATTCGTGCTGCCGAACCCGGCCTTTGCGCCTTTCGTGGCCGCCGCGCCCATCCCCAGGGTGCAGCAGAACCTGTTCGATACCAGCAACCAGCGCCGCCACAAGCAGTTCAGCCAGGAAGTGGAAATCGGCAACGAGAGCGACATGCTCGACTGGGTGGTCGGCGGCTTCTACTTCTGGGAAAAGGGTTCGGAAGCGAACCCGCAGAACAGCGGCTTCGTGCTCGATACCAATGCGATCTTCCTCGGCAATTTCGGTGCGCTCGGCCCGGCTTTCGTGGCTGCCAACCCGGCGCGCTACCGTCTGGTGCAGACCCGTTCGGTGCTGCGCTATACCGCGCAGGCCGAAAGCACCGCGATCTATGCGCAGGCCACCTTCTATCCGGGCGGGCGCGACAGCGGCCTGCGCCTGACCGCGGGCGGCCGTTATACCTGGGACACCAAGCAGATGGTGCGCCAGCAGAACGGCGCGGCGCCGCTTGCCACGCCTGATCGCGGCGAGGCCAGCTTCAGCAAGTTCACCTGGAACCTCATGGTGGGCTATGACATCAACCCCGATGTCAACGTCTATGGCCGCATCGCCACGGGCTATCGTTCGGGCGGCTTCAACGCGCAGGATCCGGCCGTGGGCGGGGTGCTGCCCTCGTTCCGGTCAGAGAACGTCACGTCCTACGAGCTGGGTGTGAAGTCGGAGCTGTTCAACCGGCGCGTGCGCTTCAACCTTGCGGGCTATCACAACGTCTATAACGATCTGGCGCTGGCCGTGCCGATCACCAACCTGCCGCCGGGCACCTTTGCCACGGCCATCACCAACGCGGGCAAGGTGACCTATACCGGTGTCGAGGCCGAATTGCTGGCGGTGCTGAACGACAACTTCACGCTGGAAGGCAACATCGGCTACGTCGACATCAAGTTCAAGGAGTTCCTTGCCGGTCTGCCGGTCACGCCGGGCCAGCCGCTGGTCAACATCGCGCAGTTTGCCACACCGGGCTATACCTCGCCGCTCACCGCCAATGTTGCGCTGAACGGGCAGGTGCCGCTTGCCGACAACGGCATGCGCCTGACGGGCCGGGTGAGCTATGCCTACGAGGACGGGAAATACAGCTTCTCGAACAGTCTGGCATCGCCGTTCAACACGGCGCTGCGCGGCGACAACCGCAACATCGTGGATGCCCAGATCGCGATTGACCGCATTCCGCTGGCAGGCGGCGAAGGCATGGTGCGCTTCTGGGTCAAGAACCTGACCGACGAGAACAATCTGGTGCGCGCCATCGATTTCGGCCAGCTCGGCTTTGGCGGCGGCTACTTTGCCGATCCGCGCACCTACGGCGTGACCGTGGGCGTGAAGTTCTGACAGGCCGCCTGGTGGCATCCGGGGGTGCTTGCCGCCTGTGGGTGCCACTGGTTGCCGCCACCGTTTCCGGGCCGCCGCTCCGCCACGCGCAGGGCGGCGGCCCTTTTTCATGCGCCTGAACCGGGCGTTATACGAATATGACATATTGCAAGCAGATGATCTTGCGATATGCGTAGGTTCATAGTTGAATGGCAACGAATCCAGCGGGAGAGCCTTGGCCATGACCGTCACGCTTGAAAGCCTGGCCGCGCGCCTTGCCGCGCTTGAGGACAAGGAAGCGATCCGCGCGCTCAAGGCCCGCTATCTGCGCGCCTGCGATCTCAAGCAGGTGGAGGACGTGCGCGACTGCTTCGCGCCGGGGCCGATCCGCATCGCCTATGAAAACTTCCCGGAGTTCGACAACCGCGATGCCTTCGTCGCGGTTTACCAGCAGATGGCGTGCAATGGCGGGGTCTATGACATCCACCACGCCACCAACTGGGAGATCGACCTTGCCGGGCCGGATCGGGCCACGGGCAAGTGGTCGCTCAACTTCCGCACGATCCTGACCGGGCCGCGCCAGATCGTGCGACTCGCGGTGGAATACGATGACGTTTACGAACGGCGCGACGGGCGCTGGTGGATCGTGGAAAGCGCCAGCCGCGTCACCTCGATGCTGACCGAACAGGTCAGCGAGGACGGCAGCGTGACCGTGATCGCGCTGGCCGAGCCGGGCGCGGCCTGATCATACGGGAAGGAACCCCATACATGGCAATCCATTACGGTCTCGATGGCAAGGTGGCGCTGGTGACGGGCGCGGGCGGCGGCATCGGCCGTGCGGCGGCGGAAGTCTTTGCCCGCTCCGGCGCGCAGGTGATGGTAAGCGACATCAACGCGGCCGGCTGCGCCGAAACGGTCAGCCTGATCGAGGCGGCGGGCGGAACCGCAGCCTTCTTCACCTGCGATGTCAGCAAGGCCGACGAGGTCAGGGCCATGGTGGCCGCCACGGTCGAACGGTTCGGCGGGCTGGACTGCGCGTTCAACAATGCAGGGATCAACCGGCTGACCGACGACCAGTATGACGACGCGATCTGGGAACGCGACATCGCGATCAACCTGTCGGGCGTGATGCGCTGCATGCGCGAGGAAGCCGCGGTCATGCTGGCGCGGGGCGGCGGGGCGATTGTCAACACGGCCTCGATCAACGGGCTGGTGGGCAATGGCGCGCAGCCCGCCTATACCGCGGCCAAGCACGGTGTGGTCGGCCTTGCCCGGCACGGCGCGCTGCGCTGGGCGCGTGCGGGCATCCGCGTGAATGCGGTGTGCCCCGGCGTGATCGAAACCCCGATGACCGCGCCGCTGGTGGCCAACGCCGAAATGAAGGCCGTGATCGACGGCATGACCCCGATGGGCCGCATGGGACAGGCCGCCGAGATCGCCGAAGCGGTGGTGTGGCTGTGCTCGTCCGCGGCCAGCTTCGTGACGGGTCATGCCATGGTGATCGATGGCGGGGCGACCGCGGTCTGAGCCTTGCCGCCGTCCGGGGGTGAACGCCCGATAGGGGCGCATACCTAGGCGCGGCAGGAACCAAATCTTCACGAACCATGGGCCATGCCTGTGCCCCATTCTGGCTGCCATGCGGCCTGGGGGACTGGCGATGCGCGCGTTTCTTGACCTGTTCCGGCTGGACATCAGCGATGCGGAGCTGAACCGCGCGAAGTTCCGTTCGTTCTCGCGGCACATGCCGCTGCTTTACGGCATCCTGGTATCGAACGCGGTGGCCATCGTCATCACCGCGTTCGATTCCGGCCGGATCGTGATGACGGTCCTCACCCCGCTGCTGCTGTGCGCGATCGCGGTCACGCGCGGCATCTGGTGGTGGCGGCAACGCGACGATGCGCAGCTTTCCGATGCCGAGGTGGCCTATTACCTGCGCCGCACCTGCACGCTCGCGGTGGTGATGACGCTGATGTATGAGGGCTGGTGTGTCTGGCTCTATCAGGAGGCCGACACCTTCATGCGCAGCAACCTCACGTTCTTCCTCGGCCTGACCGAGGTGAGCACGGTGTTCTGCCTCATGACCTTCCGTGCCGCCGCGCTCAGGGTGGCGCTGGTCAGCACCTTTTCCTTCGCGTTCTATTTCTCGTGGGCCGATGGCGGGCGGATGCTCGCGCAGACCTTCGTGCTTTGCTGCGTGAGCCTTGGCATGATGGTGGTGACGATCAACTACAACCGCGCGTTTGCCGAACTCATCCAGTCGCAGCGCATCCTGCGCCTGCGCCAGCGCGAAACCGAGAAGCTGAGCGAGGAAAACCGCCGCATCGCCTTTTCCGATCCGCTGAGCGGCCTGCCCAACCGGCGCGAGCTGCTTTCGCGGCTGGACCGGCTGGAGGCGGGCGCGCAGCTTGCGCCTGACAGCCTGGCCGTGCTGTTCATCGATCTGGACGGGTTCAAGGCGGTGAACGATGAACATGGCCATCAGGCGGGCGATGCGCTGATCCGCAATGTCTGTCTGCGCCTGCGCCAGCATTGCCCGGCCCATGCCGTGCTGGCGCGCGTGGGCGGCGACGAGTTTGCCGTGCTCCTCGAAGCGCCCGGCGGCGACGCGGGCGCGCAGGCCCAGGCGCTGGCCCAGCGCCTGCTGGAGGAAATCGCGCTTCCCGTCATGGTGGAGCGGCACGTGCTGCAAGTGGGGGGCAGCATTGGGCTTGCCGCCAATGCCGATCCGGCCGCGCGCCCGCGCGAACTGCTGCGCCGCGCCGATACGGCGATGTATCACGCCAAGACCGCGGGCAAGGGGCAGGTCGCGATCTATGATCCCGGCTTCGACGAAGGCCGCCTGCGGCGCCTTGCCATCGAGGCGGAGATCGGCAGCGGGCTGAACCGGGGCGAGTTTGCAGTCCATTACCAGCCCATCGTCGAGGCGCGCACCGGCCGGATCGTTTCGGCCGAGGCGCTGCTGCGCTGGCCGGGCCGCCCGGAGGGGCCGCTTTCGCCCGATCAGTTCATCGACATTGCCGAGGCGACGGGGCAGATCCATCCGCTGGGCCTGTTCGTGCTGGAAAGGGCCTGCCGCGAGATCGGCCCGCTGGGCGACCTCAAGCTCAGCGTCAATGTCTCGCCCGCGCAGTTCCGCGACCCGGCCTTCGAACGGCAGGTGGCGCAGGTTCTGAAGCAGACCGGCTTTGCCCCTGAGCGGCTTCAGTTCGAGATCACCGAAGGCTATCTGCTCAGCAATCCCGAACGCGTAGTGCGCGCGGTGGAAGCGTTCAAGGCGCAGGGCATGGCGGTGGCGCTGGACGATTTCGGCACCGGCTTCACCAGCATCCACTATCTGCGCTCCTACGGTTTCAGCCATATCAAGCTCGACAAGTCTCTGATCGATGGTCTGGCGCCCGACAGCAAGGCCGCGCTGCTGGTGACGGGGGCGATCACCCTGGCCTGCGGGCTGGACCTTCAGGTCATTGCCGAGGGCGTGGAAAACGAGATTCAGGCCAATCTCCTGCGCGCGGCGGGCTGCCACGAATTGCAGGGCTACCACTTCGGCCGCCCGATGCCGCTGGATGATCTGGTGGCGCGGTGCCGCCGTGCTGGTCCTTCCAGCCTTGCCGCTGGCGGTCAGCCCTCGCTGCGCGTGGCAGGCTGATTCGTCCCCGCAAGGCCGGCCGCAGCCTCCGCAAATCGTTTGCAGAGCGCGATTTTTTCCAACGAATGTGAAGTGCCGCACATTCCTGATGGTATAGGCCCGCTAAGCATTTGCCTGCGACCCGAAGGGCTCTGCATGGTCAGAGTTCCTTTCCTTGCGGGGCGGCGGGCAACTGCCGTCCCGCTTTTTTGTTTGTGCCTGCGTTTTCCCTTGCACTTGCACTTGCTCTGGCCCCACCCCGCCCTTTGAACAGGTGCGCGGCTGCCCGTCAGCCTGCAACACCCTGCGGCCGAGCAGGGGCAGAACAAGGGGACAGGACATGACGATCAGCACCGAAGCACTGGAAATGGCCGCGCGCGTCGAGGCTTTCGTGCGCGAGAAGGTCTTTCCCTATGAACAGGATCCCCGCCGCGATCATCACGGCGCGCCGACCGACGAACTGGTGATGGAACTGCGCGAACTGGCGCGCAGCGCAGGCGTGCTCACCCCGCATATCCGCCCCGATGGCAGCCACTTCAACCAGCGCGAGACGGCGGTGATCCTGATCCGGTCGGGCCTGACCCCGCTGGGCATGCTCGCCTGCAACACGCAGGCGCCCGATGAAGGCAACATGTATCTCATCGGCAAGGTGGGCAGCCCGGACCTCAAGGAGCGCTTCCTGAAGCCACTGGTCGAAGGGCGCGCGCGTTCGGCCTTCTTCATGACCGAACCGGCCGAACTCAACGGCGCGGGCGCGGACCCTTCGATGATGATCACCACCTGCCGCAAGGACGGCAATCACTGGATCGTCAATGGCAGGAAGGCCTTCATCACCGGGGCCGAAGGCGCGAGGGTGGGCATTGTCATGGCGAGGTCGGAAGACCCCGACAGCGCGGGCGGGGCCTGCATGTTCCTGGTGGACCTGCCCGATCCGGCCATCCGCATCACTGCGGTGCCCAACACGATCGACAGTTCGATGCCGGGCTGCCACGCCGAAGTGACCATCGACAACCTGCGCGTCCCGGCCGACCAGATGCTGGGCGATGCGGGCGAGGGCTTCAAGTATGCGCAGATCCGCCTTTCCCCGGCGCGGCTTTCGCACTGCATGCGCTGGCTGGGCGGGTGCATCCGCGCGCAGGAAATCGCGGTTGATTATGTCAACCGGCGCATGGCCTTCGGCAAGCACCTGATCGACCACGAAGGCGTGGGCTTCATGCTGGCCGAGAACATGATCGACATCAAGCAATGCGAACTGATGATCGACTGGTGCGCCGGCGTGCTCGATACCGGATCGCTCGGCACGGTCGAAAGCTCGATGACCAAGGTTGCCGTCTCGGAGGCGCTGATGCGCATTGCCGACAAGTGCGTGCAGGTGATGGGCGGCACCGGCGTGACCGACAAGACCATCGTCGAGACGATCTTCCGCGAAGTGCGCGCCTTCCGCATCTATGACGGCCCCACCGAAGTCCACAAGTGGAGCCTTGCCAAGAAGCTGCGCCGCGACTGGAGGAATGCGCAATGAGCGCGGCCGGGGCTGATCTGGCCGCGGCCAATACCGGCGCGGGCAAGGTGCGCGTGGCCGTTGACGAGGCCGCGCTGGCACGGTGGATGGCCGCCCATGTCGAAGGCTTTGCCGGGCCGATGGTGGTGGAGCAGTTCAACGGCGGGCAATCCAACCCCACCTACCGGCTGACGACGCCCGCGGCGCGCTATGTGCTGCGGCGCAAGCCGCCGGGGCCGCTGCTCAAGGGTGCGCACGATGTCCTGCGCGAGGCCCGCGTGCAGCAGGCGCTCCATCCCACCGACGTGCCCGTGGCGCGGATCTTCGCGGTGTGCGAGGATGAAAGCGTCATCGGCAGCGCGTTCTACGTGATGGACATGGTGGAAGGCCGGGTGTTCTGGGACGCGGCCTTCTCGCAAGTGCCGAAGGACCAGCGCGCCGCCTGTTTCGACGAGATGAACCGGGTGATCGCCGCGCTCCATTCGATCGATCACGTGGCCGTGGGGCTGGGGGACTATGGCCGCCCCGGCAACTACTTCGCGCGCCAGATCGGGCGCTGGTCGAAGCAGTATCTGGAAGACGAGCTGGCGGGCCGCCTGCCCGATATGGACGCGCTGGTGGAATGGCTGCCCGCGGCCATCCCCGAAGGCGATGAAACCACCATCGTCCACGGCGATTTCCGCTGCGACAACATGATCTTCCATCCCGCCGAGCCGCGCGTGCTGGCGGTGCTGGACTGGGAGCTTTCCACGCTGGGCCACCCGCTGGCGGACTTTGCCTATCACGCCATGATGTACCGGATGCCGGGCGATATCGTGGCCGGGCTGGGCGGGGCCGACCCCGTGCCGCTGGGCCTGCCGACGGAAAGCGAATACATCGCCGCCTATTGCCGGCGAACGGGGCGGGAAGGCATCCCCAACTGGGACTTCTACCTTGCCTTCAACTTCTTCCGTCTGGCGGCGATCTTCCACGGGATCAAGGGCCGGGTGCTGCGCGGCACGGCATCGAACGCGCAGGCAAGGGAACGCGCCGAGGCACTGCCGCGCCTTGCAGCGCTTGCCCGCGAAGCGATGGAGAAGTGCCGCACGGCGGGCTGATCACCTGGATCGAAAACCCCGCTAGAGCCTCAGCTGTTCCCGGTCGGCCAGTGCGGCCACCAGTTCGGCCTGCGCGGCGGCGTGGCGGTAATTGGCGTCGATTTCGCGCACCGTGGCATCGGCCAGCGCTTCCTCGCGCAGGTTGACCAGCAGGAAGTCGCTCGCGCCTAGGGCAAAGCGCCGCCGCTCCGCCTCGGCCATGCGCCGGGCCAGCGCGGCCTCGGCCGTGGCAAGGCCCGCCAGCTTTTCGGCTGCGGCCACCTGCGTGCGAAGGTTGGCGATCTCCACCCCGATCTGCTCTTCCAGAAAGCGCAGGCGCACCTGCAATGCATCCTGTTCGGCGGCCACTTCGGCAATGCGGCCCTTGGCGGCGCGCTGTTCGAGCGGCACGGAAAAGCGCAGGCCGAACATGCCCTCGGCCGGTTCGCGCGTGGGCGATCCGCGGCCCAGATCCTTCGATGCCTCGACCCGCAGGTCAAGCCGGGGCTTGAGTTCGTTTTCCGCCAGACGTGCGCGCACGCCCGCCTGTTCGATCCGCGTCAGCAGGGCCTGAAGATCGGGCCGTCCGGCAATGGCCGTGCTCTGATCGACGAGCCGCGGGACCACGCCATCGGTCAGGCGCGGCGGCAGCCGGTCGGGCGTGGGAACCACAGGCTGGCCCAGCCCGTCGCGCAGGAACAGCGAGAGCGCATAGGCCTGAAGTTGCAGCGCCTGCTCTGCCTGCACCAGCAGGGCCTGACGGCGCACGATGTTCTGGCGGTTCTCGATCCCCAGAATGGCGGGCCGCGCGCCCAGCCTGATCTGGCCTTCGATCGATTCCTGCCGGGCCTCGGCCAGTTCGTAAAGCTCGCGGAAGATTTTCACGCGCAGGCCCGCCGCCACCCAGAGCTGATAGGCCTCGATCGCGCGGCGCTGCACCCCGATGGCCACGAAATCACGGTCAAGGCTGGCCAGTTCGATATCGGCCAGCGCCAGTTCGCGCCGCCCGCGCCGTTCGTCGATCACCCGGTCGCGCAGGAGCGAGAACACCGCGCCCACCTTGAACTCGCCAAGCTGGTTGGTGATGAGCTTGCCCTCATAGCCGGGAAAGCTGCCGCTCGACACGCGGTAGCCGCCATAGAGGTTGCCCCCGTTGTTCTGGAACGGGCGCGTGGCCGAAACGCTGGCGGTGGAGCCATCGTAGAAGCCAAGCGGCTGGACATCCGCCTCGGCATTGAACACGAGGTCGAACTGCCCTTCGGCTGTCAGCGCGCGGGCATCGGCCTGCCGCTGGCGGGCCATGGCCTCAAGAATCTGCGGGGCGTGCGTGGCCGACGATATCAGCACATCGGCAAGCGTCAGCTCGCGCGCGGCGGACGCTGCGGCAGCAGGCTGGGCAGGCCGGTCATCCTGCGCCTGCGCGGGGCCGGTGATGAGCAGCGCCGCCGCCAGCCCCCGGCCGAGCGCGCGGCCAAAGGGACGCAGGCTCATTTGCCGTCCCCGTAACCGCTGTCATAGCCGTTGCCGTTGCCGTTCTTGGCCTTTCCGGCCTGCTTGTCGGCCAGTGCCTTGGCGGCAGTGCCCTTGCGCGGGCCGGGATCGACCGGGGTCGGGAACTCCAGCGGGAAGTCGTTGAGCTGGCGCCACAGTTCGTAGCCGATCGAGACGGTTTCCATCTGGATCCAGCCGCGCACCTTGGAACCGAGCAGCACGTAGTTCTCGTCCGGCCAGGCAGGCTTGCCGGGCATGGGTTCCACCAGCACGCGGAACAGGCCGCTGGCCTGCGCCGAACGGTCGATCGTCAAGACCCGGCCATCGAACATGCCCTGCGCGATCGAGGGCCAGCCGCTGAACTGGATGGCGGGCCAGCCTTCGAAGTGGAGGCGCACCGGTTGCCCCTTTCGCACCAGCGCCACGTCGCGCCCGTCGACCATGAGTTCGACCACGCGCGTGGCATTGTCGGGCGCAAGCGTTGCCAGCATGTCGCCCGCGCTGACGAGCGTGGCGCCTGCCGCGGTGTTGAGCGACTGGATGCGCCCGTCATGCGGCGCGCGCACGAGCTGGGCCGACTGGCGGCCAAGCGCCACGTCCACCTTGTTCAGCTTGGCGCGGGTTTCGGCCAGCTTGGCGTTGAGTTCGGCCACCTTGATCTGCGCGGCTTCATAATCGCGCCGTGCGGCAAGGCCCTCGCGGTAGAGCTGCGAAAAGCGGTTCACATCGAGCCGCGCGGTGGCCATGGCCTGTTCGGACGCGGCGATTTCGGCCACGACCTGATCGCGTTCGGCGGCAAGCCGCTGGAGCAGGTTGGGATCATTGTCGATGATGCGGGCGATGGGATCGCCCTTCTTCACCTGCTGGCCATCGACCACGAACCACTTTTCCACCCGGCCCGGCACCAGCGCCGTGACCTGCTGGACGCGGTCTTCGGGGTTGAGCGCGATCACCTCGCCCCGGCCGGGCGCGGTCTGCACCCAGTCAACCGCGAACAGCAGGATCAGCAGCAGCGGGATGGTCACGCCGATCATGCGGCCCAGCGTGCGCGTGGTGCGCGGCACCTTGATCCGGGCCAGCGTGGTGAAGGCGGAAAGATCGTGGCTTGCGGGACTGGTATCGATCGCCATGGCTCAGCCCTCCTTGCCCGGATTGCCTGAACCGGCGCTGTCTGAACCGGTGCTGTTTGCGCCGGCGCCAGCAGAACCATCGGCATCGACCAGCAGTTCCTGCCGGGCCAGCGGCAGGATCGTGGCCAGATCGGGCGCTTCCACCTGCTGCTGCTGGCCGATCCACAGCCAGCTATCGCGCTGCAAGCCATCGGGGCGCGTGGTGAATTGCAGCACCGTGGTGCCGCTGGCGCGCAGCGCGGCGAGCACATGGTCAAGCCGTTCGGGCGGGAGCATGTCGTAAAGCGGGGAAAGCATCAGCACGCGCGGGCGGGCCAGTACCGCGCCCGCCAGCTTGAGCGCCATGGTCTCGCCCACCGAAAGCGGCCAGCCGGAGCTGGACAGGACCGCATCCAGCCCGCCCGGCAAGGTGCCCACGCGCCGGTCCAGCCCGACCAGTTCGAGCGCCTCGATCATGGCTTCGGGCCGGCCCGGCGCGCTCAGGCCCAGATACTCGCGCACCGACATTTCGACGATGGTCGGCCGGTCGAGCACGATCACGTCCGAGCGCAGGCGATACATGTCGAACGTGCCGAGGTCTGCGCCCCCCACCGAAACGAAGCCGGAGGCGGGCACCTGAAGCCGCTTGAGCAGGGTGACGAGGCAGCGCTCCACCCCCGGCGCGGCGATCACGCCGACCTGCGCCCCGCTGGGCACCGCAAAATCGAAGCGGAAACCGCCATGGCGCACGTCGCGCAGGCGGATCGCGCCATCGGGCGGGCAGGGCGCTTCGGCCACGACCGGCTTTTCCTGCGGCACTTCCCAGAACAGGTGCAGCTCTTCGAGGCTCGCGCTCATCTCGTAGAACATTTCGAGGTAGTAGCCGAGCTGCGCCACGCCGTAGAACACCCCGGAAAGGATCAGTTCGGCGGCCACAAGCTGCCCGATCGAAAGTTCGCCCTGGAGGATCAGCCAGCCGCCCATGGCCAGGAGGCCCGAACTGGCCAAGGCATAGAGCAGCAGGAAGGCGATGTTCTGCCCGAAGGTGTAGCGGAAATGGCGGCGATGCGCGTCGACGTAATTAGCCGTCACTTCATCCGAGCGGCGGATGGCATAGCTCATGTGGCGGCTGGACTTGTAGATGCCGTTGGAACTGCCGACCGTGCCCAGCCAGTGTGCGGCATTGTGCTTGGCGTGGCTCTTGGCCACGGCGCTGGCGATCGAGGGGTTCACCCAGACACGCCAGATCACCAGGATCACCAGCGTCAGCACGATGTTGAAGGCGAGGAAGAAGGGGTGGTAGAAGCTCGTCACGACCAGCCCGACGATGCTTTGCAGCACCACGGTGAATCCCGCGATCAGCAGGCTGGTCAGCGATTTCTGGACGATGCCGATATCGAAATAGCGGTTGAACAGATCACCGCCGCGCGCATCGACGAAGAAGGGGTTCTGCGCGTGGACGGCGCGCAGGGTGATCTCGCCCACCACGCGCGCGTAGAAGCGCCGCTCGAACTGCGCGAGGAGGTGCACGCGAAAGGCGCTGAGCATCCCTGACAGCAGCAGCAGCACGAACAGGATCGCCGCCAGCGTGAACAGCGGGGCGGGCAGCGCGATATTGGCCACCGAATTGATGAGAAGCTGCACCGAGATTGGCGTGGCAAGCGAAAGCAGCGAAATGGCCGCGCCATAAAGCAGCGCCAGCCGGATGAAGCCTGCATCCGGGCCGAGCACCTGCGCGGCCCAGCGAACGAAATCGCGAAAGCGCGGGGTGTGGGCCGGGGCGGCGCCATGGGAACTGTCGGCTTGGGGAGCAGCCATCGGTTATCGTGAATCCATCTTCGCAGGTGCAGCACAAATGGGGCGGGTTCGTTGTCTTTGTAGGACGGGTTTGTGAACTTTCTTTGCTGAAGCGCGAACGGTTGCGCCGCTACATGCCACAGGCTTCGCAGCACGCCTATACGCGTTCGGGGGCAGGATCATGGCAAGGACATGAGGGGCATGAGGGCAGGCGCCTCGTGGCCGCCGCGCCCACGGATGGCATCGCGTCGGCCAAGGCGCTATGGCGCGCCGGGGCGGGCGTGAAAGTGGCGCGTGCAGACGGTGATCCTTGCGGGAGTGTGCAGATGGTGGCGAACGAGGAAAATCCAGGCGGCAGCGAAGTATCGGCCAGCGCAGGGGCGGGCACGGTGGCGGAACTCATGACCCGCAGCGGGGTTCCCTTCGGCACCAGCGGGGTGCGCGGCCTTGCCGATGCGATGAGCGACGCGCTGTGCCATGCCTATGCCTGCGCCTTTCTCGATTATTTGCGCCAGATCGGAGAGTTTGCCGATGGCGGGCGCGTGGCGCTGGCGGGAGACCTGCGCGAAAGCACCCCGCGCATCCTTGCCGCCTGCGCGCAGGCGGTGCGCACCTGCGGCGGCGAGGTGGTGTTCTGCGGCCATGTGCCCACGCCCGCGCTGGCATTTCATGCGATGAATGCCGCCGGTGATGCCCGCGATGCGATGCCATCGATCATGGTCACGGGCAGCCACATTCCGGCAGACCGCAACGGGATCAAGTTCTATCGCCCGCATGGCGAAGTGCTCAAGACCGACGAGGCGGGCATTCTGGCGCAGGCGGTGCGGCCCGCGCCCGCCGCTTTTGACGCCGCCCTTGGCGCCCCGGTCGATGTGGAGACGGGCTATGTCGCACGCTATGTCCGCCATTTCGGGGCCGATGCGCTTTCGGGACTGAAGGTCGGCATCTATCAGCATTCGGCCGTGGGACGCGATCTCCTGGTGCGCGTGGTCGAGGCGCTGGGCGGCACGGCCCTGCCGTTCGGCCGGTCGGAATGGTTCGTGCCGGTCGATACCGAGGCGATCCGCGCCGAGGACGTGGCCCTGGCCGCCGAATGGGCGCGGGCCAATGCAGTCGACGCGATCATTTCCACCGATGGCGATTCGGACCGCCCGCTGGTGGCCGATGCGCAAGGCGCGTGGCTGCGCGGCGATGTTCTGGGCCTCATCTGCGCGCAGGCGGTGGGGGCCGATGTGGTGGTCACGCCGGTCAGCTCGAACAGCGTTCTGGAACTGAGCGGTGCGGTGCGCAAGGTGGTGCGCACGCGCATCGGATCGCCCTATGTCATCGCGGCGATGATCGAGGCGGCCGCGGCCGAACCGGGGCTTTGCGTCTGCGGCTATGAAGCCAATGGCGGCTTCCTGCTGGGCAGCCGCGCGGGCGATCTCGATCCGCTGCCCACGCGCGATGCGGTGCTGCCGATCCTTGCCGCGCTGATCGCGGCGAGGGACCGCCCGCTGGCCGATGTCGTGGCCGCCCTGCCGCCGCGCTTCACCTTCAGCGACCGTCTGGCCGACTTCGCCCCGGCGCACAGCGCGGCGCTGATGGACCTGCTCGGCCGGGGCACCGAGGCGGAGCAGTTTGCCCGCCTTGCCCGCCTGTTCGGAGGCATTGCCGGGCTGCCCGTGGCGATCGACCGGACCGACGGCTACCGCATCGGCTTTGCCTCTGGCGCGGTGATTCACCTGCGTGCATCGGGCAATGCGCCCGAACTGCGCTGCTATACCGAAGCGGCCAGCGCGGCGGCGGCGCACGACCTGAATGCGCGGGCGCTGGCCGAGGTCACGGCGAAGATCCTGCCGGAAGCGCTGGCCACGGATGCAGGCGCTGCATCGGCAGGTTGATTATATTGTATGCAACACATACAATATCACCCGGAAGGCATGACCTGTCCGAAGGGTTGAGGAAAGCAATGGCACAAGTGATCGACGGCAAGGCGCTGGCGGCCGAGGTAGTGGCGCGCGCGGCCGCAGAGGTGGCCGAAATGGTGGCGCAGGGCGGCATCGCACCGGGCCTTGCGGTGATACTGGTGGGCAACGATCCGGCCAGCGAGGTCTATGTCGGGCGCAAGATTGCCCAGTGCCGCAAGGCGGGCATCCGCTCGATCGAACACCGCCTGCCCGCCGATACGCCGCAGGAAGAGGTGCTGGGCCTGATCGATGCGCTCAACGCCGATCCGCAGGTGCATGGCATTCTCGTGCAGTTGCCGCTGCCGCGCCATATCAATGCGGCGCTCGTGCTCGACCGGATCGATCCGGCCAAGGACGTGGACGGGTTCCACCCGGTAAACGTGGGGCGCCTGTCCACCGGCACTTCGGCGGGCGGGGGCGGGCTGGTGCCATGCACGCCGCTGGGCGTGATGCTGCTGCTCGACAGCGTGATCGAGGACTACCGCGGGCTGAACGTGGTGGTGATCGGCAAGTCCAACATCGTGGGCAAGCCGGTTTCCATGCTGCTGCTGGAACGCGAGGCGACCGTGACCGTCACCCACATCGAGACGCGCGATCTGCCCGATGTGGCGCGCAAGGCCGATGTCATCGTGGCCGCCGCCGGGGCGCCGCATCTGGTGCGCGGCTACTGGGTGAAGCCGGGCGCGGTGGTGATCGACGTGGGCATCAACCGCGTGACCGACCATGACGGCAACAGCCGCATCGTGGGCGATTGCGCCACGCACGAGCTTGACCATGCCAAGGCGGTCACGCCGGTGCCGGGCGGGGTGGGGCCGATGACCATTGCCTGCCTGCTCAGCAATACGGTTCTGGCGGCCAGGCGCGCGACAGTTGCGTGAATTGCAATTCCAATCGCGTGCTTCGCACTTGCAGTTAGCGGTATCATGACCCATATGGCAAGGGCCTTTCAGGCATCCTCTCCCAAACTTCAAAAGGGGCTGGCGCAAGCTGGCCCCCTTTTTTGCCTGTGCACGGCGCGGTTGTGCGGAACGCGGGGGGCAGGGGCTGCGCGGACGCTCTCGACAAAAGATCCGGCAATGCCGCGCCCCTTGCGCACGGGCGAACCGCGCGCAAGGGGCTATGGGCGGCGTCCTGCCACACCCTTTGCTTCAAGTTCAGCGGGCGTCTTCGAGGATCAGTTCGCTGGCGCGTTCGGCAAGGGCCATGGCAGGACCATTGGTATTGCCCGAAACCGGGGTGGGCATGATCGAGCAGTCGACCACGCGCAGACGCTCAATCCCGTGAACTCGCGCGCGTGCATCGGTGACGGAAGTGGCCGGATCGGTGCCCATGGCGCATGTGCCGGTGCCGTGCAGCCCGACTTCGACCATCTTCGCCAGTTCTGCAAGGATCGCCTCCTCGTCCTGCACGTCGGGGCCGGGCATCCGCTCCGTGCCGATGAAGGGCCTGAGCGGTTCGGACGCGGCAATGGCGCGGAACAGGCGGAACAGCTCAAGGCTCTTCGCCCTGTCATGGGGATCGGCCCAGATCGCTGCGTCCACCAGTGGCGGCACCCGGAAATCGGGCGAGGTGAGAGTGATCGAACCTCGGCTTTTCGGGCGCAGGTGATAGCCTGAGAAGGTCAGCCCCGGATTGGGCGTGAGCGGGCTGCCGGGGCGCGCGGCCATCTCGTTCACCGTGCGCATGGCAAAGGGTGCGGCGGCCACCTGAAGGTCGGGCCAGTCCGCATCGGTGCCTTCGCCCGCGTAAAGCCCGGTCAGCGGCATGCCTACCCGCGCAAGGTGCCCGGTGCCGGTGAGGAAGTATTGCAGCGCGTTGCGCACCAGCCGCCAGCCGAAGAACTCGCGGTTGGTGCCCGGATGGCCGACCAGATCGAACGAGACGCCGAACTTGGTGTGATCGGCCAGTTGCTGGCCCACCATGGGCAGATCCTTCACCACCGCGAGGCCCAGCGCCTGAAGCGCCGCGCCCGGACCCACGCCCGAAAGCTGGAGCAGCTGCGGCGAACCATAGACGCCCGCGGCAAGGATCACTTCGCCCGCCGCGCGGTGGATGCGCTCTTGCCCGCGGGCTTCGGTGATGACGCCCGTGGCGCGGCCCTGCTCGATCAGCACCCGCTTGACCGCGGTGTGGGTGGCAATGGTCAGATTGCGGCGGCCCAGCACGGGCATGACGAACGCCTTGTAGGCGCTCTCGCGCACGCCCTTGCGATCGACCGTATACTGGCTGCGGCCCGCACCTTGCGCGCCGGGCGTGGTGATATCGTCGAGCCAGCCCATTCCTTGCGATGCAAAGCCTGCCGCCAGCGCATCGAACACCGGCGAACGATAGGTCGATGCCGTGATCTGCACTTCGCCGTCGCGCCCGCGGCCGGCATGGGCGCCCGGTTCGCGGTAGCTTTCGATCCGGCGATAGCAGCGCGCGATCTCGTCCCAGCCCCAGCCGGCCAGGCCCTGCGCGGCCCAGCCGTCGAAATCTTTGGGTGCACCGGTCAGATACCAGGTGCCGTTGATGGCCGATGATCCGCCCAGCCCGCGCCCGTAGGTGTGGATGCCGCTGCGCATTCCGGGCCGCGCCACCGTGGGAAACACGCGGAAATAGGCGGGGTTGCCCATGATCTTGATGAAGCCGCCCGCCATCCTGATGAAGGGGTGCTGGTTGTCGCCCCCGTCCTCGATCAGCAGCACGCGGGTGCGCGGATCGGCGCTCAGGCGGTTGGCCAGAACGCAGCCCGCCGAGCCTGCCCCGACGATGATGTAATCGAAATCCGCCATGCCCCGCCCGCTCAGCCTTCTTGTGCAACTCGCTCCCGGAGCTACCCGGAATTAAAATAGAACCAAAGTTCGTTTTTTATCTGCACGGGCCTTGACCCTCTGTCAAGGCACGATTAGAAGTTTGGTTCTAATTGAACGCAACGGGAGAGCGGTCGTGCTGCCAGTGGAACGGGTTATCGGGGAAGAGGGGCTTGCCGTGTGCAGGCAGGGCAAAGGGCAGGGCCAGGCTCAGGGCCAGGCTCAGGGCCTCAGGCTCGCGATGCGCCTCCCGTGGTATCGTTCGCTGCCGTTCTCGGTGGTGGAAGTCGGCCCGCTCTCGATCGATGGCACCGAGATCGACCTTGGCGATGCGCTGATCGAATACGACGGCGCACGCTGGCCGCTGCGCGAAAACGGCGAGAAGGTGGACACGTTCTGGTTCATCCGCGATTCGGCCTTTCTGCTGCTGCCTTCGCAAAGCGCCGAGGTCGGCTCCAGCCATGACGTCTCGCTGAACCTCTTCGTCAGCCCGCCCTACATTCCCGGCATGAAGCGGACCAATCCGCAGACCTGCACCCTTGTCGTCCAGGCCGCCTGAGAGAGGATGCGCACCATGGCCACGAATGCAAGCGACACCGCATCCGGTCCGCAGACCGGCGTCACGCTCTATTCCTTCACCAACGAGTTCCTGACCCGCCAGTTCGACCTTGATACCTTGCTGGCCGAAGTGGCGAGGCGCGGGCTTGGTCCGAACATCGAGATCATCGGCTTCCAGAACTTCCGCGAGTTTCCCGACGTTTCGGATGCCTTTGCCGAACGCTTCCGCGAGATGATCGCCGAAACCGGTCTCAACCCCGTTTCCTGCGCGATCAATTCGGACCGTTTCCTCAAGCCCGGCCAGCAGCCGATCGAGGATGCGGCGCTGGTCGAATACCACAAGCGCCAGCTTCGCAGCGCGAAGAAGCTGGGTTTCAGCCTGGTGCGCTATCAGTTCGCGCTGCCGGTGCATCTTCTGCCCGAAATCGCCCCCTATGCCGAAGAGCTGGACATTCGCATGGGGGTTGAAGTCCACGCGCCGATGTGGGCGGGCCACCCTGCTGTGCAGGCCTATGGCGAGATGTATGACAAGCTGGATACGCCCTGCCTTGGCTGGATTCCCGATTTCGGCGGCACCGCCAGCCGCATTCCGGAATCGATGCTCGATGCCGCGCGCGCCAAGGGCGCGAGCGAAGACCTGCTCGACAAGCTGAAGGAGGTCTGGCTGGAAGACGGGATGAGCCACGAGAAGGCCGCAGCCTTGCGCGAATGGGGCCTTGCCCACGGACACGCGCCGCTGCACATCCAGGCCGCGTGCCTTGCCTTCTTCATCCTGTCCAACCACGATCCCAGAAGCTGGGCGGCACTGGTGGACCGCACCATCCACATCCACGGCAAGTTCTATGGCGTGTCCGAGGACCTCGTCGAGGAAGCGATCGATTACGACACGATCCTGCCGCTGTTCAAGGACGGGGGCTTCACCGGCACCATGGTGAGCGAGTGGGAAGGCCATGCCTATGACATGCGCGATGCCTTCGAACAGGTGCGCCGCCATCAGGCCATGGCCCGCCGCATCTGGGGGAGCTGATCGCCATGGCTTTCGAACTTTCGGTCAATCTCGAATATGGCTTCACCGAAGCGGGCGAGCGGATCGAGGACCGCATCGCGGCCGCCGCCGCCGCCGGTTTCCGCAAGGTGGAGCTGTTCCTGCTCAAGGGGCGCGATCTTGATTCGATCAAGGCCGCGCTCGACCGGCATGGCGTGTCCCTCGTCAGCACGGTGGCCGATTACGTGACGCAGCTTGTCGATCCGGCAACGCACGATGGCTTCTGCGACGTGTTCCGCGAGGCCGCCGCGGCAGCGAAGTCTCTGGGCTGCTCCAACGTCGTCGTCACATCGGGGCGCGGCGTGCCCTGGCTCAAGCGGCCGGTGCAGCTTGCGATCTTTGCCGATGCCCTGCGCCGGATCGTGCCCATCGCCGAGGAGCTGGACGTGACCATCCTGCTGGAATCGGCCAATACCCGCTTCGATCATCCGGGTGTCCTGTGCTCCACCACGGCCGACAGCGTGGCGGTCGCCGACATGGTCGATCATCCGCGGGTCAAGGTGCTTTACGATCTCTATCACTCGGTGGTCGAAGGCGAGGATCCTGAAACCGCGCTAAAGGCGGCGATGCATCAGGTGGTGCATGTGCAGGTGGCCGATGCGCCGGGGCGGGGCGAGCCGGGATCGGGCAATATCGACTGGCCCGCCGCGCTCGCCATGTTCGAGCGGGTGGGCTATCGCGGCACGATCGGGCTGGAACTCCAGCCGACCATGCCTTCGGCGGAAGCTTTCAGCTATTTCCGGCAACTTTGCGGGCAATAGCGCCGCAGCCGATCCGGGCATAATCCCCGGCTGACGGGGGAGGGGCTGCATTCCGTAGGGATGCGGCCCTTCGCGCATTGTCTAGCCCCTGCCCGGCCCCCATATGGGGCGCATGCTGCAACCCCATGTCATCGCGGCCGTCCTGTGGGCGGTGATCCTCGGTTTTGCCGGGGGCATCCTGACCGAGATCGGTCCATGGTATCGCAAGCTGAAAAAGCCCGCGTGGCAGCCGCCCGACTGGCTGTTCGGCCCGGCGTGGACGGTCATTCTGGGGCTGGCGGCCTGGGCCGCGGTGCTGGGCTGGAACGGGGCTGCCGATGAAGCCGGGCGGATGACGGTGATTGCCCTGTTCGCGGCGAACTTCGTCTTCCACTTCCTGTGGTCGCCGCTGTTCTTCGCGCGCAGGCGGCCCGACTGGGCGCTGGCGGAAGTGCCCTTGCTGTGGGCTTCGGTGCTGGCGCTGGCGGTGGGCCTGCGCGAATATTCGGTGCTCGCAAGCTGGCTGGTGGTGCCCTATCTCGCGTGGGTCAGCTTTGCCGCCTGCCTCAATCTGGCAATCGTGCGGCTGAATGCGCCCTTCGGCCAGGGCGCCGCTTCTGCGGATTGATAGCCGATGCAGCGCCCCGCCCGTGCGGGGGCGCTGCATCATTGCGCGCAATCAGGCGGCGAGCGCCAGTTCCTTGGTGTCCTTCGTTGTGGGCACGAAGGGCAGGTAGGAAACGCGGTTGCGCACCGCGAAGGTGATCGTGTGGCTGCCCGGCGCAAGGCCGCCGTTCAGCACGATGATCTGCGCCTTCTCGCCGAAGTTCCAGCGATCGTCATAGACCGTTTCCATCTCGTCGAGCGTATAGGTCTTGCCGCGCACCGCAAAGCGCACCGCCTCGCGCGGCTGCACCACACCGTCGACCGTGACCTGGATGTCTTCGATCATGGAAAGGCCAAGGCCGCGGTAATAGGGCAGGCGCCCCAGAAAGCTGAAGCCGCCCTCGACGGCCTTGAGGCTGCCTTCGACGATCATCTTGTTGTCCATCATGGCAGGGTTTTCCTTATTCTGCGGCCTGGGCCAGTGATGCGGCTTCGGCATCGGCCGAAGCGGTGGGCGAGGTCTTGATGGCGGGCACTTCGGTTTCGCCCAGCAGCCTGGCAAGCATGACCTGCTGGCGGCGCACCTGTTCCACCGAATCCGGCTCTTCGGCATCCTCGATCCAGCGGTTGCCTTCGTATTCCGAGCAGATGTAGCCTTCGTAGCCGCCCTGCCGGAGCACCTCCACGATCCTGTCGTAGGGGATCGAAGGCTCCACGCAGTCCCCATTGGCATCGATGGTCATCTGGTAGAACTTGCCGTGGATGTTGTGGATGCGGTGCATGTAGTCGAGCATCCGCTTCGGCTCGAACGCGGCATTGTGGCGCAGCGTTTCGGCCATGGCGATGGCGGGGCCGGTGCCGCCCATCTGCTGAACCTCAAGGATGACATATTCGGAAAGGACGCGGTCCTCGTATGCCTTCTCGATATAGTCCGCGATGTTCTGCGGCACGCCGAGGCGCAGGAACCTCTCCTTCCACACCGGGGGGAAGGCGTGCAGGAACATGCCCATGTCGGGCAGAAAGCCGAGCGCATCCGAGCCGGACTTTTCAAAGGCTTCGGCATGACGGATGATCCACGGGTGGTCGAAGTGCAGCGGGGCGTGGACCTCTATCAGGATCTTGATGCCCTGCTCTTCGGCATAGGGCGCGGCGGCAACCAGCACTTCGGGCGCGATCGAGACGAGCGCGCGGATATACTTCATGCCAAGGCGCGCGCCGAACGCGATGTCCTTCTTCACGCTCGCCACCTGCTCGTCGAAGGGCATGGTGCGGCCCTTGTAGCGCTTGTAGTCGAGCATGAAGTCATGGCTGACCGGCGTGCAGTCATACTGCCTGATGAGGCGGTGCCAGTTGTCGATGTCGGCATCGGCCACGCCGCATTCGGGCCAGCCCCAGAAGGTCTGCTCGCCGATGATCTCGATGCCCTTCGCGCCCAGTTCCGCGCTGGTGCGAATGCAGTCCTCAAGGTTCATTTTGCCCTGAAAGGTCTCGTTCTGGTAGGAATAGAGGCTGACGCCCCTCTTGATCTTGGACACAGGTTTTCTCCTGCCGGGGTTGCTTCTGGGATAGCCGGGCACAGGCTTGCGGTTCGGTTCAGTGCCGAGTTTGCGGTTCGGACAGGGCGGAAGGGAGCACGCTGGCGCGCGCGGGCCTTTCGCTCTCTCCTGGGGTCTGGCGCCCTCCTATTGGAACCAATATTCTACTATCTATCGGGCGGCGTCAAGTGACTAACGCGCCGCCGCTGGCGCCGACAGCCCCGCGGTTGACCCTATAATCGAATAAGCATATTAATTCAATTACAGGCAAAGGGCAGCGGGAACCGCCTCGCGATCCGGCCTGAGAATGGGAGACAGCGATGTTGAAAAGGCCATCCCGTGCAGCGTTTCTGGCGCTGTGCGCCGCCACCGCATTTTCCGCGCCGGTGCAGGCAAAGCCCGCGTCCGGCGATGATCTGGCCGCGCTCAAGGCGCAGGTTCAGGCGCTTTCGGCCGAGGTCCGCTCCACCCGCGACCGGGCGGCGGTGGAGAACCTCTTTTCCACCTACATGTATCTGCACAACGCCTTCCGCGACGAGGACATCATCCCGCTTTGGGCGAAGAAGGGCACCCCCGGCGTGCGCGCGCAGTACAGCAACATCGGCGTCTATACCGATTGGGACAAGATCATCTCCTACCATCAGGGCCGCCCCGCGCCGGTCAGCAAGCTGGTGTTCCACTATGTCACAACGCCGGTGATCGAGGTTGCCGGCGACGGGCAGACCGCCAAGGGCCTGTGGATCGTCAACGGGCTTGAATCCGGTCTGGTGGATGTGGAGCAGGCGAAGAACATGCCCGCATGGATGTTCGAGAAGGAGCTTGTGCAGGGCAAGAAGGTGTGGATGCACAACGTCTATCTCAAATACGGCGTCGATTTCATCAGGCAGGACGGGGAGTGGAAGATCTGGCACTTCCACTGCTTCGAGGTGGCCCGCGCACCCTATGGCATGGGCTGGATTCCCTTCGCCGCCGCCGCGCAGGACGATGCCTTCAACGTCGATCTGATGTATGTGGGCGAGGACGGCAAGCCCGTCTTCATGCCCCAGCCCGATGGCCCGGCCACGATCCTGTCCAACACCTACCGCACCGATACCGCGCAGCGCCTTGAGGCCCGCCCGCCGGTGCCCTACCGCACCTTCAGCGAGACGTTCGAGTATTGAGACCGGACGGCAGGGTCTCGTCCATGGCGAGGCCCTGCGCCAGTCGGTCGGTGTTCACTCTGCGGGATACGCTCGTGCAGCAATGTCGCGGCGGATGGTTTCGCGCAGGTCGTCCATCGGCCAGAGCAGCATGACCCCGGTCTGAAGCGCCAGCAGCACCACCGCGCTGCCGTAGTAGGCCCAGCGGATGGCCTCGCGCGCGGCGTCCGTCACGGCATCGCCGGCATAGCCTGCCGCGCCCAGCATATAGGCAAAGCCCGCCGTGCCGATGGCCATGCCCAGCTTGGTCGAAAGGCTGATCCCGGCCGAAAGCATCCCTTCCCGGCGGCTGCCGAACCGCCATTCGTGATAGTCCACCGTCTCGGCAATCATGGCAAAGGCGGCCGTGATCGTGATCGACGTGGCAAGGCAGGCGGCGATGTAGAGCGCGAGGAACACCGCGGTATTGCCCTCTGCCAGCGGGAGCACGCCGAACAGCACCGCCGCAAGCGCCAGCACCGCCACGCAGCCGCGCCGGATGCCGGTGCGCGCAAGGACCGGCGGGGCAACGAACGAGGACAGGAGGAGCATTCCCGATACCGCAGGCAGCATGACCGAGATCAGCCACGGCTTGCCCAGCACGTCGATGGCGAAATAGGCGGTCGCGCTCATCATCACGCCGAAGCGGATGAAGTAGAGGAGGCATGCGGCAAAGACGATCAGCCACGCCCGGTTGCGCAGCATTTCGCGCACGGCGGGCAGCACCGCGAAATCCTGCGGGGCATTGTCCTCGAAGCGTTCGCGGCAATTGCGGAACAGCGCCAGCGTGCAGGCAAGGGCGATGGCCGCAAACAGCAGCGCCACCAGCTGGAAACCGCGCCGCTGGTCATCGCCGCCCAGCAGCCCCGCCAGCGGCATGACCGCCGCCGTTCCCAGCACCACCGAGATCGAGGTTCCCACCGAGCGCATGCCCGACAGCTTCAGCCGCTCGGCCTTGTCGAGGGTCATCATCGGCATGAGCGCGGTGTAGGGGATCGACTGCAAGGACATGAGCAGGCCCAGCGCCTTGAACGTGGCAAAGGCATAGACGAGCTGCGCCCCTTCGCTCCACGCCGGGATGTGGTAGAGCGCAACGGTGACCAGCGCATAGGGGAGCGCCGTCAGCAGGAAATAGCCGCGCGTGCGCCCCCAGCGGCTGCGGGTCTTGTCCACCGCTATGCCGACCATGGGATCGATCACCGCATCCAGCAGCCGTGCCACCAGGAACACGGTGCCGACCCCCGCCGCCGGCAGGCCGACGACATTGGTATAGAAGAACAGCAGGAAACCGCTTGCCATGTTGTAGGCAAGGCTGGTGCCCATGTCGCCGAGGCCATAGCTGAGGCGTTCGGTCAGGCTCAGTCGATTGTCTGCCACATCCCTCTCCCGGATCGCAGCGTGAATTGCGCGCGCAGCGGCGCGAAGTTCAGGGGCCAGAAGTTCAAAGACCCAGCGTCGTGCGGGTCAGTTCCAGCGAACGGTCCATCGGCAGGGTGGGGAAGTATTCCATCCCGATGCTGCCGGCATAGCCCATGCGGCGCAGCGTGGTCATCACGTGCGCCCAGTCAACGCTGCCGGTGCCGGGTTCGTTGCGCGCGTCCATGTCGGCCACCTGCACATGGGCGACCAGATGGATGCGCCCTTCCAGCACGTGGGCAATGTCCTCGCCCATCACCGCGCTGTGCCACACATCGTAAAGCAGGCGCAGGTTGGGGCTGGCCACCGCTTCGACAAGATCGAGGCCCAGCGTGGTGCTGACGAGATACATCTGCGCGAAGAGCCGGGTGTTGAGCGGTTCGAGCAGGAGCATGACGCCCGCCTGTTCGGCAAGGGCGGCGGCTTCCTTCAGTGCGGCCACGGCATTGGCGAAGTGCGCTTCCTCGCTCATCCCTTCCACGCGGAAGCCCGATGCGACGATCAGCGGCGGCTTGCCGAGGCAGGCCGTGGCGGCAATCGATTCGGCAACGGCCTTGACCATTTCGGCACGCTCGGCCGGATCGACGATCGACCGGCGCGGATCGACGCACATGCCCGTCAGCACGATGCCGGTTTCGGCAAGTGCGGCGGCAACTTGCGCCATGGGCTTGTCGCGCCAGAGGTGGAACTCCACCGCCGAAAATCCCGCGTCCCTGGCGGCATGGATGCGCTGCGCCAGATCGCCCGCTTCGGCAAACTGCCATTCGATGCAGGCGGAAAGGGTGTGGGCGGGCAGGCTGGCCAGTGTGGCGCGCCCGATATCAGCAGCAAGCGGGGTTTCGGCAGCAACAGGCACGTCGTCGGTCTCCCAATCGGCGGCCACGGCCTGCGCGCGCATCGTCGCAGCCGTTTGCCTGGCAGGCACGAGGTGCGCCTGCTATTTTATTGGAATGATAATTCGCATACTGCGGCGGCGGCGTCAAGCGACGGCCCTCGTCTGACGTGCCTGGTGCAGTCTTGCCACAGCCATGCGCTCAACCGCCAGCCATGCTTCGAAACGGAAATCCGGACTTGCGCCAAAAATAGAATGCTTATATCAGTATCAATATCACAATTCGCAGCAGCGAAAGATTCGCGCTCAACATGGGAGGGAAACCGCGATGAAACCGATCAATTTCCACACCTTGCTGCTTGGCAGCGTGTGCAGCATGGCCCTGGCCGTGCCGGGCTTCGCACAGGACGCAGCGCCGCAGGAAGCACCCGAAGAGGTGGATTCCAACGTCATCATCGTGACCGCGCAGAACCGCGCGCAGAACGTGCAGGACGTGCCCATCGCCATCAACGTCGTCAGCGGCGAAGCGCTTTCGGCCGCGGGTGTGACCGACATCTTCTCGATCCAGCGAGTCGCCCCGGTGGTGCAGATCGTGAACGATACCGTGCTTACCCGCATCACCGTGCGCGGCGTGGGCTCCAACAGCAACGACGAAGCGCAGGACCAGGCCATCGCCGTCAACATCGATGGCGAATACATCAACCGCCCGGTCGTGCTGAACGCGGCGCTGTTCGATCTTGACCGCGTCGAAGTGCTGCGCGGGCCGCAGGGCACGCTCTATGGCCGCAATGCCACGGGCGGCGCGATCAACTTCATCACGCGCAAGCCCGGCAACAAGTTCGAAGCCAATGGCAGCATCAGCTACGGCAACTACGATCACGTCATCGCAGAAGGCGGGATCACCGTGCCGCTGGGCGATATCGGCGGCATCCGCGCGGCGGGGATCTATTCCAAGCGCGATGGCTACAACTTCCACCCCAACACCAACCTGCGCAGCGGCGATGACAACACCTGGGGCGGCCGCATCAGCCTCGCGCTCGAACCGGTTTCGGGGCTGAAGATCAACATCGCGGGCGAGCGGGTCGAACAGGATATCGTCGTCCCCGCGCAGGCTTTCGTGAACTTCAACGCACCGGGCAATTCGCCAGGCGCCGGCTGCGCAGCCAATCCGGGCTGGGTCGAGATCGCGCCCGCCGTTCCGGGCACGCAGTGCATCCCTGCGCGCACCGACAATCTCTCGAAGGTCGATCGTTCGCGCTATGATTCCCCGGCAACGGGCGTGGGCAGCAACGATCTCAAGTCCACCGCCGTGCGCGGCAGCCTGTCCTATGATTTCGGCGGGGCAAGCCTGACCTATACCGGGGGCTTCCGCGAAACCGACGCGATTTCCGCGCTGGCGCTTTCGCCTGCCTACCGCTTCAATACCTTCGTCAACAACACCAAGACCCACAGCCACGAGCTGCGCCTCAACGGCGAGACCGACCGGCTTGTGTGGCAGACCGGCGCGTTCTATTTCAACGAAAAGCTGGATGTGGAACGCGGCCTCTATCGCGCCCCGCCGCCGCCATTCCTGCTGGGCGCCAATGGCGGTTACGTGAACTACTTCTTCCGCAATGTGGAATCGCGCAGCTGGGCCGTGTTCGGCCAGGCCGATTTCAAGGTGAGCGACCAGATCACGCTGGTGGGCGGCCTGCGCTATACCGACGACAAGCGTTCCGCGCGCTACCGCGATCATGGCGGCGCCATCGCCAATCCATCCAACCCGCTGTTCAACACCGGATCGGTGCGCCCCGCCAACCCCGGCACGCCGCTGCGCAACCTGACGCTGGGTTCGGAAGCCGACAAGCTGACCTGGCTGGCCGGCATCAACTACAAGCCCGATCCCGATACCCTGATCTACGGCAAGGTTTCCACCGGCTTCAAGGCGGGCGGCTTCGATTCGGTCGGCCAGTATGCGCCGGAAACCAACACCGCTTACGAAGCGGGCCTGAAGAAGAACTTCGGCGCCAACGGGCAGCACATCTTCAACCTCGCCGGGTTCTATTACGACTACAAGGATTTGCAGGTCGCCGTGCTGCTCGATACCACCAAGGGCAGCCAGATCTTCAATGCGGGCAAGGCCACGATCTGGGGCGTGGAAGCCGAAGCGGTCATCAAGCTTTCGGACAATGATACCTTCAGCATGACCGCCAACTACGTGAACGCGGAATACAAGCAGCTTCTCACGGCCATTCCCGTGTTCTGCGTAGCAGGCACCGGCTGCCGCCCCGGTGGCGGCAACGGCGAGCTGACCGTGGGCAACCTCGAAACCACGCCGGGCGTCGTCACCCAGCCCAATCTTGCGGGCAATACGCCGCCGATGACGCCTGAATGGACGATCACGCTGGCCTATGACAAGGTCATCCCGCTGGGCGAGATGGGCAGCCTTACCGCAAGCGTGTTCTCCACCTTCAAGAGCGCCTATTTCGGCGACGTGTTCAACTACCGCGATTCGAAGCAGACGGCCTTCACCCAGACCGACTTCTCGCTGACCTACCGGCCGGAAAACCGGCGCTTCAGCGTGCAGGGCTTCGTGCGCAACATCGAGAACAACCGCCCGCTGTCCTATGCCGGGTTCACCGTGGCCGGGCCGGACGACATCTACAACTGGCAGTTCGGCGCGCCGCGCACCTATGGCGTGCGGGTTGCCTTCGATTTCTGATCGAAGCGCAGGCACTGATTTCGGGGAAGGCGGGCCGCAAGGTCCGCCTTTCTCGTTCGGGACTTCAGCGCCCCACGAAGACGAAGGGCGCCCACAGCGCCGGATCGCGCAGCGCGGCATCCTTGCCGCCCGCCATGGCCAGCATGGCGGCCTGCAAGGCCGCCGCCGGATCGGCGCCGCGCGCATAGCGGGCCAGCGTCGCGGTCGAGAGGCGCGCCGCCAGATCATCGCGCACCGCCCAGTGCGAGACGAGGAGGTTGCCCGCGCCTGCATGCAGGAACGCGCGCGCAAGGCCCGCCAGCCCGCTGCCGTCCGCGCCCGATCCTGCCGCGCTGTTGCAGGCCGAAAGCACCACCCAGGCCCCGCCAAGCCGCAGGTCCATGATCTCGTCCATGGTCAGCAGGCCATCGCCTTCCTCGCCTGCCGGGGTGAGCACGAGCGCAGGCTCGTCCAGCCCGTCAAGCTCGCCGGCGACCAGCCCGTGCGTGGAAAGCGCAAGCACGTCCACCTCGGCAAGGTCCGCACCGCGCAGTGCCGCTTCGGTGGCTTGCGCCCCCGTCAGCACGAGCGAGCGGCGCGCGCCCAGCGCCCTGCCCAGCGCGGCCAGTTCATCGGCGGCGGCCGGCAGGGGCGGCAGATCGGCAAGCCTGCGGGCATTTTCGGCCGTGCGGAAGGGCGGCGGCGCTTCGGCCGCGGCAAGCTGCACGCCTGCGCCCGCCGGTTCGCCCACCGGTTCCGCTGCCTGCAACTGCGGCGCACCCAGCGCCAGGAAGGCGCGCGGGCGGGCAGCAGCCTTGGCCGCTGGAGCTTGCCGCAGCAGCCCCAGCGAGGGCAGCGTCACCAGCGCGTGATCCTCGATCAGCCAGCGCGGGCGCTCCGCCGTTCCTGCGGCCAGCACGGCAAGCGGCAGCGACGAGAACGCGCCGCCCGCCGATACCAGCACGCGGCGGCGCTTGCCGATCACGCGGGCAACGGCATCGGGCAGGACCAGCGCGCGCAGTTCGGCGCTGGCGGCATGATCGAAACCGCCCGGCCGTTCCAGCCCGGCGCGAAGCTGGCGCACCAGCGCGGCGGCGCGGCGACTGCTGCCGTGGCGCACAACCGCCGCGTCCTTGCCCGTGGCGGCAATCACGACCAGCCCCTGCGGCCCCGGCGCAACGATCAGCAGGGCCTCGTCCCGGCCCAGCAGCGCCTGCGCCTCGGCCAGCGTCAGGCGCTCGGCCGCTTCGCTGCGGGCCAGTTCGGGCGCGCGCGCGGCCAGCGCGGCATCGGCTGCGGCAAAGCGCTGCGTGGCGGCCGTGCGCTCGGCCTCCAGCGCGGCGAGCCGGTCGGCCGATGCGCCCAGCCCGGCAAGGCGCAACTGCCGGTCGAGCAGGGTTTGCAGCATGAGCGCCGCATCCTGCCGTTCGCGCAGCAGCGCGGCCTGTTCGGGATCGAGCGCGGCCATGCGCCGGGCAGCGGCGCGCGCGGTGATCCCGGCGGCCCCTTCCACCACGGGCTGCGCCAGCACGAAGGCCTGGGCCGCGTCATCTGCCAGCGCGGCTGCTTCCATCGCCCAGCCGAAACCGCTGCGCAATTGCCGGTCCAGCCCGGACCGGCGCGCGCCGCCCGCCTCCAGTTCGGCCAGCCGCGCATCGAGCCGGGCGGCCACCGCCCTTGCCTGATCCAGCCCCGCCGCGCTGTCCCCGGCCAGCGCCGCCAGCGCCGCCAGCCGCGCTTCGCCCACCAATGCTGCGGTATCATCTGCCGCGCCGCTGTTGAGGCGCAGTCCCTGGGCGCGCTGCTGCACCTCGCGCGCGGTGGCCACGTCTCCCGCCTCAAGCGCCGCCAGCGCCAGCCGGTCCTCGCCTTCGATGCGTTCGCGGTGGTGGGGCGGATAGCGCTGCGCCCGGATCGCGGAAACCACGCTGAACTGGTCATAGGCATCCTCGGCCTTGCCGCCCGCCAGCAAGGCCCCCGCCAGCGCCTCGCGCGCCATCAGCGCCCGGTCAGCCTCCGCGCCCAGATCGCGGGCCATCTTCTCGGTGGCGGCGCGGGCCAGCACTTCGGCCTCGGCGGCCTTGCCGTTCAGCGTCAGGACATGGGCCAGCGTTGCCAGATAGCTCAGGGTCTGCTGGCTTTCGCCAAAGCTGGCATAGGCCATGTCCAGCCCCTTGCGCGCCACGGCCTCGGCCTCGTCGAGCCTGCCCAGATCGGCCAGAACCCGCGCCAGCGTGTTGAGATTGACGGCAAGGAAAGGGTGGCGTTCGGGCAGGAAGCTTTCCAGCATGGCCTGCGTGCGCCGCCCTTCCTCGGCCGCTTCCTCCAGCCTGCCCGCGGCATAGAGGAACGTCACCAGATTGCCGAAGTGCGGCGCGGCGTTCACCGGGATCGGCTTCAGGCTGCGGTCGATGGCAATGGCCTCGCGCACGCTGGCAATGGCGCGCGCGGTTTCGCCGTTGCGGATCTGGGCATTGGCAAGGTTTGACCATGCGGCCGAAAGCTCGGTGCTGGCGCGCGCGCTTTCGGGCTGGCGGCGGGCCTGTTCCAGCCGCCATGCCAGCACCTGTTCGCCCAGTTCGGTCGCCTTGTCGAACTGGCTCAGCGTCAGGTAGATCACGACCTGCGCATTGGCGACGCGCATCCGCCGCTCGCGCCATTGCGGCTCGTCCGCGCGTTCGGCGATCGCGCGTTCCAGCACGGGCGCAATGCGCGCCAGCCGCGCTTCGGCGCCCTTGATGTCGCCTTGCAGATAGTCGGCGGTGGCCTGTTCGGATTCGAGCCAGGCCAGTTCGGGATGACCGGGCGGATAGAGCGTGCGGCCATAGGCCAGCACCCCTTCGAAGGCGCGGCGATAGGCGGCCGGATCGGCCCCTTCGTCAAGCGCATCGGCGGCGGCGAACATGGCATCGAGCCGGGCGCGCTGCGCCGCTGTCGGCCCGGCGGCAGGCTGGGCCATGGCCGCAGGCGCCAGCGCGGCAAGCCACAGGGCGCCAGAGGCAAGCGCTGCTGCGCGCCATGCGGCGGCAGTGCCTGCGTTCATGCGTCTGGTCGGCATTTGCATCGCTGCAAGCATTGCGCACCGGGCCATGGCTGGCAAGGGCGCTTGTCCCGGCCACTTTATCCCGGCCCGCTTATCCCAGCTTGCGCAGCGGCTCGGTCCCGTCCCAGTCGCGCGCGGCGTCCTTGATCATCCGGAAGATGGCATCGGCGCCGGTCATGTTCTGGAGCAGTTCGATCACGTGCCCCGGTCCCTTTCCGGGATCGACATAGATCACCGCGCCATCCGCGCCCACCGTGCCTTCCACCAGGATTTCCGCACCCGCTTCGGCGCAGGCCGCGCGCGCTTCCTCGATCGAATCCACGAAGATGCAGATGTGGTGCAGCCCGTCGGTCACGGCATATTCGCCGGTATAGATCGAAGGTTCCCGGTTTTCCGGGCGGATCAGTTCGATCTGCACATCGCCCCAATAGGCGATGGCGATGGAAAAGACCGCGCCCGTCGGCACGCCCTTGTATCTGCAATCGCCCAGCGCGACGTTCTCCATGAGGTAGAACGGCCCCACGCCCATCGTTTCGGTCCAGTAGCGGACCGCCGCATCGAAATCCTGCGGCAGATAGGCAAGCTGGCCGACAGGGCCGAGCTGCGTGATCTTGCGGGTCATGCGAACAGTCCTTCGGGTGCTTCGAGCAGCCCTTTCAGCGTCTGGAGGAACTGTGCGCCCGCCGCCCCGTCGATCGCGCGGTGATCGACCGACATGGTAAGCTGGATGCGGCTTTCGAAGGCGATGTCGCCGTTTGCCGCTTCCACCGCCACGCGGCTCACTCCGCCCACGGCAAGGATTGCCCCTTGCGGCGGATTGATGATCGCATCGAACTGCTCGATCCCGAACATGCCGAGGTTGGAGACGGAGAAGGTGCCGCCGTCCATGTCCTCGTAGCCCAGCTTGCCGGCCTGCGCCTTGTCGATCAGGGCGCGGGTGGTGGCGGCGATCTGGGCAATGTGCATCCGGTCGGCCTGTCGCACGATCGGGGTGACAAGGCCCTTGGGGCTGGCCACCGCGATGGCCACGTCGGCGTGCGGGAAGGAATGCACCGCATCGCCATGCACCTGCACGTTCACGTCGGGGTGCCTGACCAGCGCCATGGCCACGGCCTTGACGATATAGTCGTTGATCGATGCCTTGGTGCCCAGCACGATGTTGGCCGTGCGGCGCAGTTCCATCAGCGCATCCACGCTGGCCGAAACGCGCAGGTAGAAGTGCGGGATGGTCTGCTTGGCCTCGGTCAGGCGGCGGGCCACGACCTTGCGCACCTTGTCGAAGGGATGGACCTGCGGTGCGTTCGCCACCGGTTCGAACGGCGCGCCGAAGGCAACCGCGGGCGCGGCGGCGGCAGGCTTCACCAGTGCCAGCACATCGGCCTTGGAAATGCGGCCGCGCGGCCCGGTGCCCCTGATCCCGGCGAGGGCAATGCCGTGCTGCGCGGCAATGCGCCGGGCGAGCGGCGAGGCAAAGGCTTCGGGCGTATCTTCCACCAGCGTGGCCGTGCCCCTGAACGATGCGGCGCGTTCGGGCCGCAGGGCCTGGACCACATCCTGATAGGTGATGCGGCCATTGCGCCCCGATCCCTCGATCGGTTCGATGTCCACGCCTTCGGCTTCGGCCAGTTTCAGCGCTTCCGGGCTGATCGCGCGGTTGGTCACGATCTTCTTCGGTGCGCGGGCCGGTGCTTCGGCAGGCGCCGCTGCCGCCGGAGCCGTCGCTGCCGGAGCAGGGGTGCCCGCGCCGCCCTTGGCCGCAACCGAGGTTTCGGCAGGCTTGAAGGCGGCGATGAAGGCGTCAACCTCGGCGTCGGGGGTATCGGCATCGGCAAAGACCGCCAGCAGCGCACCCACCGGATGCGGCTGATCGCTGGCAGGGGTCAGCAGGCGCTTGAGCACCGCGTCATATTCGGCCTCTACCTCGTTGGTGATCTTGTCGGTTTCGATCAGGCACAGGAGCTGGCCCTTGGAAAAGGCTTCCCCTTCCTTGACCATCCATTCGGCGATGGTGCCCTCGGTCATTTCGATGCCCCATTTGGGCATGCAGAACGGGCGGATATTGGCCATTGTCGCGGCTCCTCAGCGGTAAGAGAGAACCTTGCGCACCGCCGCCTCGATCTTGTCGGCCGAGGGGAGGTAGGCAGATTCCAGCTCGCGCGCGAACGGGATGGGGGTGTGCGGCGGGTTCACCGAAAGCGGCGGCGCCTTGAGGCTGGCAAAGGCCTTTTCGGCCACGAGCGCGCAGATGTCCGCGCCGAGGCTGCACCGCGGCGGCGCTTCGTCGACCACCACGAGGCGGCCCGTCACTTCCACCGAATCGAGGATCGCTTCCTCGTCGAGCGGGCTGGTCGTGCGCAGGTCGATCACGTCGCAGCCAATGCCTTCGGCGGCCAGCTTGTCGGCCACGCTTTCGCAGAAGCCCAGCAGCAGCCCGGTCGATACGATGGTCACGTCCTGGCCTGCGCGCGAAAGGCGGGCATGGCCGAAGGGGATCATGTAATCGGGATCGTCGGGCACTTCGCCCTTCATCCCGTAAAGCGCCTTGTGCTCAAGGAACACGACCGGATCATCGTCGCGGATGGCGGTGCGCAAGAGGCCCTTCACGTCGGCCGGCGTGCTGGGCATCACCACCTTCAGGCCGGGCATTCCGGTGAGGATCTGGTGCACCGCCTGGCTGTGCTGGGCGGCCGCGTTGTAGCCCGCGCCATAGGCCATGCGCAGCACGGCGGGGCACTTGGTCTTGCCGCCGAACATGTAGCGGAACTTGGCGATCTGGTTCCAGATCTGGTCGAGGCTGACGCCGATGAAGTCGGCGAACATCAGTTCGGCAATCGGGCGCTTGCCCGAAAGCGCAAGGCCCGCCGCCGCGCCCATGATGGCGCTTTCCGAAATCGGGGTGTCGATCACGCGGTCCGCGCCGAACTTGCCGAACAGGCCGGTCGAGGTCGACCAGATCCCGCCGATCGCTTCCGGTCCGCCCGCCGTGCCCATGCCGCCGACGATATCCTCGCCCAGCATGACCACGTTCTCGTCGCGCTCCATTTCCTCCGCGATCGTCGTCAGGACGGCGTCGCGATACATCATCTTTGCCATTGGTCTCGCTCCCTGCCGTCTCAGTACGAAATGTAGACGTCGGTCAGGACGTCTTCGGCGGTGGGTCGGTCTGCCGCCTTGGCCTGGCGCACCGATTCCTCGATCGTTTCAAGCACTTCGGCGTCGATCGCGTCCAGATCGGCACCCGAAAGCAGCTTGGCCTGCGTCACGCTCTCGCGGAACTTCCTGATGCAGTCGCGCTCGGCGCGAATGCGCTCGATCTCGCCGGGGCCGCGATAGCGCTGCGGATCGCCTTCGAAGTGGCCGAAGAAGCGTTCGGTATCGAACTCCACCGCCGCCGGGCCATTGCCGGGCACGCGCACATATTCCAGCACTTCGCGCATGGTTTCATGGACCGAGAAGAAATCGGTGCCATCGCCGCGCCACACCTTCATCCCGAAGGCTTCGGCCCGGCTGGCGATGTCGCCATTGGTGCCCACGGCATACTGGTAGCCGGTGTGTTCGGAATAGTGGTTGTTCTCGAACACGAAGATCGTGGCTGCCTTGGTGACGACGGCCATGTTCATGGCCTCGAAGGTGGTGCCCTGGTTGCACGCGCCGTCGCCGGAGAAGGTGATGGCAACGTGGCCCTTGCCGTCGATCTTGGCGGCGATGCCCGCGCCCACCGCAATCGGCGCGCCCGCGCCGACGATGCCGTTGGCGCCCAGCATGCCCTTGTCCACATCGGCAATGTGCATCGAACCGCCCTTGCCCTTGCACAGGCCCTCGCGGCTGCCCCAGATTTCCTTCATCATGCCGTTCACGTCGCAGCCCTTGGCAAGGCAGTGCCCGTGGCCGCGGTGCGTGGAGACGATCTTGTCCTCCACCGAAAGATGTTCGCACACGCCCACCGCCACGGCTTCCTGCCCGCAGTAGAGGTGCGTGAACCCGGCGATCTCGCCGGTCTGGATATCGACGTGGAGGCGTTCCTCGAACTCGCGGATCACCTTCATCTGGCGATAGGCGCGCAACAGCGCGTCACGGCTCAGTTGCATCCTTCTTGTTCCCTCTTGTTATCGCAGTATGTCAAAGACCCAGCACCGTGCGCGCGATGATGCCCGCCTGCACTTCGTTGGTGCCGCCGAAGATCGTCCATGCCCGGCTGTTGAGATAGCGCGCCGCCGCCACCTGCGCATCGCGCGAATGGATCGGCGCGGGCGCATTGTCGCCATAGAAGGGCCGGGCGAAATCAAGCTGAAGGCCCGCCGCGCCATAGAGATCGACCGCGAGGAGATCCACGTCCTGCCGCAGGTTCGATGCCAGCAGCTTGCACAGCGAGGTTTGCGGACCGGGGCTGCGGCCCTTGGCCACTTCCGAAAGGATCTTCAGCTCGATCATCTCAAGGCTCTGGATTTCCAGCCGCACCCTGGCCACGCGGCGCTTCCAGTCGGCATCGTCGGCCAGAACCCCGCCGCGCCCATCAGGCTCGGAAAGCGCGGCCTGCTCGATCTGGGCAAGGTCATATTCCAGCTTGGGCGAATGGCACGATCCGCCGCGCTCGTTCTCCAGCAGGAACTTGGCCAGCTTCCAGCCGTCGCCCTCTTCGCCCACGCGGTCTTCCACCGGCACGATGGCATCTTCGAGGAACACCTGGTTCACTTCATGGTCGCCTGCCAGCGTCAGCAGCGGCCGCACCGAAACGCCGGGCTGGTTCATGTCGACCAGCAGGAACGAGATGCCCGCCTGCTTCTTCACCGTGGCATCGGTGCGCACCAGCGCGAACATCCTGTTGGCCCAGTGCGCGTGGGTGGTCCAGATCTTCGATCCGTTGAGCCTGTAATGCGTGCCGTCCTCGGAAAGCACCGCGCGCGTCTGGAGCGAGGCGAGGTCCGATCCCGAACCGGGTTCGGAAAAGCCCTGGCACCAGTAATCCTCGCCCGAAAGGATGCGGGGCAGATACTTCGCCTTCTGTTCGTCCGTGCCGAAGGTGTAGATCACCGGCGCCACCAGCTTGAGGCCCAGCACGGTGAGGTTCGGCGCGCCCGCCAGCGCGCATTCCTTCTCGAAGATGTAGCGCTGCGTCGGCGTCCAGCCGGTGCCGCCCACCTCCTTCGGCCACTGGTAGGCCAGCCAGCCTTTCCTGTGCAGCACCGCGTTCCAGCGCTGGCCGATGTCCGGTTCCACGAACACCGTGGGCGATGCCGCCGCGCCATGCTTCACCTCGTCGGGCAGGTTCTCTGCCAGAAAGGCGCGCACTTCGTCGCGGAAGGCCAGTTCTTCGGGAGAAAGATCAATGTCCATAAAGGTGTGTCAACGCTCAAGAATGGTGACGGCGGAAACGCCGGGCGCGCCATAGACATGGCTGTAGGCAGTCTTCGGATTGCCGGGCACCTGCCGCCCGCCGCCGTCCCCGCGAAGCTGGACGACGTTCTCATAGACCTGCCGCAGGCCCGATGCGCCGATGGGTTCGCCGCAGGCAAGGCAGCCGCCATCGGTGTTGACCGGCAGGCGCCCGCCGATCTCGGTGCGGCCTTCGGCCAGCCATGCCTCCTGCTCGCCATCGCGGCAGAAGCCGTTTTCGGCCATGTGCATGATCTCGGCGCCGCATTCGGTATCCTGAAGCTGGGCCAGCGCGATGTCCTCCGGCCCGATCCCGGCCATGCGGAAAGCGTCCGCGCTGGCGATCCGGGTGGCCGTGTCGGTGCCGCCGCCAATGTCGATCGAGGGGGCGAAGACCTCGAACGACCTTGGCGGGCGCGTGCGCATGGTGGCCGCCTTCAGCCGGATCAGCGGCTTGCCCAGTTCGCGCGCCTTCTTCTCGCTGGCAAGGATCAGCGCCACGCCGCCTTCTGCCGGAGAGCAGAACATGTATTTGGTATAGGGATCGGAAACCAGCGGCGCTTCAAGGATGGTTTCCATGTCCACCGGCTCGCGCCGCCAGGCGTGGGGGGCGTGCACCGCGTTGCGGAAAGCCTTGTTGGCCACGCGCGCCAGCGTGGTCTGGCTGATGCCGTGCAGGTGCATGTAGCGCATGATCTTGGCGGCAAAGAACTGGGTGGTAATCATGTAGCCCGCTTCGCCATACCAGTCGGGCAGGTTGTATTCGGCGGGCATGGCGTTGAACGCGCCGCGCGGGTGCTTGTCGAAGCCCACGGCAAGGCCGATGTCGAACTCGCCGCTCTTGATCGCCATCTGCGCCGAAAACAGCGCCGATCCGCCCGCCGCGCAGCCATTGCGCACGTTGATGAACTGCACGCCCGTGAGGCCAAGGCGCTCCACCATGGTATCGGGATTGCCCGCCGCATCCGAACTGCCATAGGCAAACTGGATCTGCGGCCAGTCGATCCCGGCATCGGCCAGGGCCTGGCGCACCGCGTAAACGCCCTGATCGAGGCCGGAAAGCCCATCGGTGCGGCCGAAGGGGTGGATGCCGATACCGACAATGCAGACATCGCCGCTCATGCTGCTGCTCCTGCGGGGCGGAAGGCGGGGATCATCACCGGGTCCGCGGCTTCGGGGTCAAGCGGGATCATCGTCAGCTCCAGCGCCATGCCGATACGGATGTCCTCGAAGGCCACGTCCGTAAGCCGCGCCTCGACGATCACCTGACCGGGCAGCTCGACATAGCCGACCGCCCACGGGCGGAAGGCTTCCGGCCCGGCATAGGGGGGCGATTTGGGGCGGTAGCGCTGGATCGTCCACGACCACAGCGTGCCGGTGCGCGATAGCGCGACCGGTTCATGGCGTTCGCCGGGCGGACAGGGAAACACCACGCGCCCGCTCTCGCGCTCGCGCCCGCCGATCAGGCAGGGGGGCGTATCGTCGGTCACAAGCCCTTCGGCAATCAGGCGCATGTCTCTCCCGTTCCGTGCGATTCCAGTTCGTCGCACTAGACGCCGCCAAACGCCATTTGCCGACTCTGCAAAACGCTAGGGTTGTCCCTTTGGACAGTGTGGCACTGATGCGGGCGGAGAGAGGACGGATCAGGCATGACGGAAATCTGGGACTACATCGTGCTGGGCGCAGGCTCTTCCGGCTGCGTCGTGGCCGAACGGCTGAGCGCCAGCGGCAGGCACAGTGTGCTGGTGCTCGAAGCGGGCGGCGAGAACGACAGCTTCTGGGTCACGCTGCCCAAGGGGGTGGCCAAGCTTGTCACCAACCCCGATCACGTCTGGGCCTATCCGGTCAGCCAGCCGCGCGCCGAAGGTCTGCCCGCCAGCGAAGTCTGGATCAGGGGCAAGGGGCTGGGCGGATCATCGGCCGTCAACGGCATGATCTGGAGCCGGGGCGAGCCTGCCGACTACGACGCATGGGAAGCGGCAGGCGCGACCGGCTGGAACGGCGCGGCCATGACCGAGGCGTTCCTTGCGATCGAGGACCATGCCGCAGGGCCTGGGCCGATGCGTGGCAGCGGCGGGCTGGTCCATGTCGATCCGGCGATCTTCACCTATCCGCTGGCAGAGCGCATGATCGCCGCGGGCGAGGCGCTGGGCATGGCGCGGGTGGATGATCTCAACGCCTGCGGCGGGGCGCGCGTCGGCCTCTACAGCCACAACATCCGCCGCGGGCAGCGGCAAAGCGCGGGCCGCACCTTCCTTGCCGCCGCGCGCAGGCGCGCCAACGTGAAGGTTGTCACCGGCGCACTGGCACAGCGGGTGATCCTGTCGGAAGGGCGCGCAACCGGGGTCGAGGCGCTGGTCAACGGCAGCCTGCGCCGCTTCGACTGCGCAGGCGAGGTGATCGTGTGCGGCGGTGCGATGGAAAGCCCGCTCCTGCTCCAGCGTTCGGGCATCGGCGATGGCGCAAGGCTGCGCGAGGCGGGCATCGTGCCGCAGGTCCAGTCGCCCGATGTGGGCGAGCGCATGATCGAACACCTCGGCTTCTCTATGCCGCACCGGCTCAAGGGCGAACGCGGCACGGGCGGGTTGCTGCGCGGCCCCGGCCTGATCGCGGCCATGGCGCGCTATCTGCTCACGCGCGGCGGGATCATGGCAACCGGCCCTTTCGAAGTGGGCGCATTCTGCAACGTGGCCCATCCCGATGGCCGGGTCGATGCGCAGCTCTATCTTGGCGGCTATACCTTCGAGGTGGCCGATGATGGCAACCCCGTCCCGCTCGACAAGATCTCCAGCCGCCCCGGCATGACGATCTACGGCCAGCTCCTGCGCCTGACCAGCGAGGCATCGGTGCGCGTTGCCGGGCCGGATGCGGCAACGCCGCCCACGGTCATTCCCAACTGGCTGGCCACCGAACACGACCGGCGCTCGGCCATTGCCATGGTGCGCCTGATGCGCCGCTTCGTGCGGGCCGCGCCGCTTGCCGGTGTCGTGGCCGAAGAGATGATCCCCGGCGCGGGGGTGGAAAGCGACGAGGCGATCCTCGATGCCTTCCGCCGCCTTGCCAGTTGCGGGCTGCACGCCATCGGTTCCTGCCGCATGGGCAGCGATGATCGTGCGGTAGTCGACCCGCGCTTGCGGGTGCGCGGGGTCCGCGGCCTGCGGGTGGTCGATTGCTCGGTCATGCCGGGGCACGTCACGGGCAATACCAATGCGCCCGCCATGGCGCTGGGCTACCGCGCGGGGGCCATGATCCTTGCCGATGCCGCCTGATCCGGGGCGGGTTGTCCGATCAGATCGGGCAGCAGGTCGGGAATGCGCGCCTTCAGGTTGAAGAAGCCCTTGCCGCAGTGGGGCCAGCACAGCCGGTCCCACGCGCGCTGGTGTTCGGCAAGGGCAATGCCCTGTGCCGCGAGGGCCGGGCGCAGCGCGGCCAGCGCGGTGGCCACCGGACCCACCGGTGCAAAGCCGGTGACGATCTGCGTGCAGCCATGCGCTCCGGCCAGCGCGGCGAGATCGGCGGGCGCAAGGCGGTTGAGCGCGCTTGCCGCGCAGCCCCAGTGCGCGGCGGCGCGCAGGGCCGCATCGTCGAGCGCGGTGCGATCGGCAGGGCCGCGCGCAAGGCCGCGCGCCGCCACCACCGCGCGCACTTCCAGCGCGGGCAGCACCGTTTCCAGCGAACAGTCCTCAGGCGTTATCAGCACCAGCGCGGGCTGCGCCGGATCGGGCGGCATCGGCTGGCGCAAGGGAGCGCGCGGGGGATGGGCGGGCGCTTCGGGAATGCGTGGGCTCTGCGCCAGGCCCTCGGCATGAAGCCGCCCGCCGGTCATCGCGGCAATGCGGTCGGCCGAGGCGAGATAGGCCTTGCCCGCCGTGTGCAGGCCCGCCACCCAGCGCCATGACAGCGTGTTCGATGCCGGGTCCGCATCGATCAGCCGGTCCCAGGTCCACTTCGCGCCAAGCTGCCACGGCAGGCCCAGCGTGAAGGTCCAGATCGAGGCCACCTGCATCCGCGCCCAGTTGTGCAGGTATCCCGTCTCCTCCAGTTCGCGCGCCCAGTGATCGAAGGCATCGATCCCCGTGCGCCCGGCAATCGCGGCCTCAAGGCGGCGCGCGGCCGCGCCATCAGGTGCGGCTTCAAGCGCCTCGACCTCGGCCAGCCAGCCTGCCCACAGGCCGGGGCGCTGTTCCAGCCAGCCCTTCCAGTAGGTGCGCCAGAACACTTCGGCGATGAACTTCTCCGCCTTGTCGGGCCGGTGCTGCTCCAGCACCTTGCGCACCACTTCGTCCTCGCCGATCAGGCGGCGGCGCAGCGCGGCCGAAAGGCGTGACACATTGCGGTGATCGCCCCCCGCATCCACCAGATTGCGCCGCGCGGCATAGGCGCTGCCAGCCCTGGGCAGGAAGGCATCAAGCCGTTCGAGCGCGGCGGCGCGCGTCAGGGGAAAAGCTGCCATGACAGGGCCATAGCGCCGCATCCGCGCAGGCTCGACGTGGCAACAGGGCCGTGTTGCGCATGGCACGGCCGGTTGCAAGATCGGCACCGCTGCGCCGCACGAGGCGCAAGAGGGGAATCGCGCCGCACATGATCCGCTTCAACCTGCCCGCACCCGTGGTCGTGCTCGGTCTTGCCGGATGGCTGCCGCAGGCATTGTGCCTTGCGCTGGTGGTTCACGGCGGCGACTGGCAGTGGAGCGCGAAGGCGGCGGGCTGCTTCTATGCCGCGCTGATCCTGTCTTTCCTTGGCGGGCTGTGGTGGATGGCGGGGCTGCTGGCCAAGGTGCAATCGGCCGGGCTTTATGGCGTGGCGGTGCTGCCCAGTCTGGCCGCATGGGCCGCGCTGCTGCCATGGACCGAAGGCTGGCACTGGCCCGGCCCTTCGCTGGTGGCGCTGGGCCTGCTGCTGCTGGCCAGCCCGCTGGTGGATCGCAGGCTGGCGCGTGCCATGCCGGCCCATCTGCCGCTGCCCGATGGCTGGCTGCGGCTCAGGGTGTGGATGGCATCGGGGCTGGGCCTGCTCACCCTGGCGCTTGCTGCCGCCTGACGGCAGGCAATGGGCGCAGGTTTCACCCGGTGGAACAAATGGCATGGCATCCTGTGGCCGGGCAAGGCCTGCGGCGATAGCTTCCCTTTCCAGGCGTGACAGGGCCGCCAGCCAAGGCCGCCCGCGCGCACCGGAGAGGAACGATGCCGGAACCCCGATTGCGCCCCCGCCACCAGCGCGGGCGCGCCCTTGCCGCAATCCGCCATGCGGCGCTTGCCCTGGCCGTTCTGGCCGCCCCCCTTCTGGCCGTCCCCGCGCTGGCCGGGCAGAAACTGGGCGAAGTGCAGGCCCGGCGCGCACCCGATGAAATCTATGCAAAGACCTGCGGCTATTGCCACGGGCGCAATGTCGGGCCGATCATTCTGGGGCGCAAGCTGCCAGCGGAAACGGTGAAATACATCGTCCGCCACGGCCAGAACGGAATGCCCGCCTTCCGCCCCACCGAAGTGACCCCGGCCGAACTCGATGCGCTGGCGAAATGGGTGGAAAAGAGCAAGGCCCGCAAGGACGAGCACGGCTACTGAAGGACGCGGCCATGAACGAACTCAATCTTGATCGCCGCGGGCTGCTGGGGGCCGGACTTGTCGGCGCGGCCAGCCTTGGCCTTGGCACCGGGGCCAGCGCGCAGAACCCGGCCCCGCTTGCCCCGCACATGTCCAAGGCCGATTTTGCCGGGGCGATGAAGGCATTCCGCGCTGTCGTCGGCGCCGAATGGGTCTTCGGCGATGAAGAGGCCGTGGCCCCCTATGCCAAGGTCTATGTGCCCGATCCGCTGGGCCGGCACGTTCCCGTGGGCGCGGTCTGCCCGGAAAACGTGGAACAGGTGCAGGAGATCGTGCGCATCGCCAACACCTATCGCCAGCCGCTCTGGCCCGTCTCCACCGGCAAGAACATGGGCTATGGCATGACCGCGCCCGCAACGCCGGGGCAGGTGGTGCTTGATCTCAAGCGGATGAACCGCATCCTTGAAGTGGACGCGGATCTGGGCACCTGCCTGCTGGAGCCGGGCGTCACCTACCAGCAGCTCAAGGACTATCTGGTCGGGAACGACATCCCGCTGTGGATCGATGTGCCCACCGTCGGCCCCATTGCCTCGCCGGTGGGCAACACGCTCGATCGCGGGGTGGGCTATACGCCCTATGGCGAACATTTCCTGTTCCAGTGCGGCATGGAAGTGGTGCTGGCCGACGGGCAGGTGATGCGCACCGGCATGGGATCGATCAAGGGCAGCACCGCGTGGCAGGCGTTCAAGTGGGGCTACGGGCCTTATCTCGATGGCCTGTTCACCCAGTCGAACTTCGGCGTGGTCACGAAGATGGGCCTGTGGCTCATGCCGAAACCCCCGGTCTACAAGCCCTTCATGGTGCGCCACGGCGAAATGGCCGATGTGCCGCGCATCATCGAGGCCATGCGCCCCTTACGCGTGTCCAACCTCGTCGCCAACTGCAACCTGATGATGAGCGCGTCCTACCAGCTCGCCATGTTCAGGCGCCGCCACGAGATCGTGCCCGATGGCGCGGCGCTGGATGAAGCCTCGCTCAAGAAGGCCGCGAAGGCCAACGGCCTTGGCATGTGGAACACCTATTTCGCGCTCTACGGCACCGAACAGACGGTGGCGGCGGTCGAGCCGATCATCCGCGCGAGCCTGACGGCCAGCGGCGGCGAAGTGCTGACCGCTGCCGAAATGGGCGACAACCCGTGGTTCCATCACCATGCCACGCTGATGGAAGGCGGGCTGAACCTCGACGAGATCGGCCTGCTGCGCTGGCGCGGGGCGGGCGGGGGGCTGGCGTGGTTCGCGCCCGTTGCCGCCGCGCGCGGGGTGGAGGCCGAACGGCAGACCGCGCTGGCCCGCGAAATCCTGGAACGCCACGGCTTCGACTACACTGCCGCCTATGCCATCGGCTGGCGCGATCTGCACCACATCATCGCGCTCCTGTTCGACAAGTCGGATGCGGAACAGGAAAGGAAGGCCGATGCCTGCTATCGCGAACTCGTCACGCGCTTTGGCGAACAGGGCTGGGCCAGCTATCGCACCGGGGTCAATTCGATGGACCTCGTGGCGCAGCAATACGGCGCGGTGAACCGCGAGTTCAACGCGAAGATCAAGCGCGCCGTCGATCCGAACGGCATTCTGGCACCGGGCAAATCGGGGATCACGGGATGATGCGTTTCCAGGGCAAGGCGGTTCTCGTCACGGGCGCGGCCACGGGCATCGGGCGGGCCACGGCGCTGGCTTTCGCGCGCGAGGGGGCCGATGTGATGATCGGCGATATCGATCCGCGCGCGGCCGAAACGGTGGACCTCATTCTGGCCGAGGGCGCTCGCGCGGTCTTCCGCCAGTGCGACGTGCGGCGCGCGGCCGATCTCGATCTGCTGGTGGCGGCCTGTGTCGATCGCTTCGGGCGGATGGACGCCGCCTTCAACAATGCCGGTGTCCTGCCCCCGCAGCGCCCGATCCACGAAATCCCCGAAGACGAACTGGATCTTGCCATCGATGTCGATTTCAAGGGCGTGTTCTTTGCCATGCAGGCCGAAATCCGCCATTTCCTGAGCGTGGGGGGCGGGGCCATCGTCAATACTGCCAGCGTCGGCGCGCTGATCGCCGACCCGAACATGAGCGCCTATTGCGCGATGAAGCACGCCGTTTCGGGCCTGACCAAGGCGGCGGCGGTGGAATATGCGCAGATGGGCATCCGCGTGAACGCCATCGCGCCGGGCTTCGTCGTCACGCCCATGACCCAGCACTGGGCCGACAGCAATGCCTTCACCGAGATGTTCTTTGCCCAGAACGTTTCGGGCCGCGCCGCCCGGCCAGAGGAAATCGCGCCCACCGTGCTCCACCTGTGCAGCGATGGCGCCAGCTTCATCAACGGGGCCACTTCCACCATCGACGGCGGCCAGACCGCCCATTGAGCGAGCGATCGACCATGAAGAGACTGTCTGCCCTTTCCGGTCTTGCCCTTGCCCTGCTGGCGCATCAGGCGCTTGCTCAATCCGCTGCGGCCCAATCCGCTGCGGTCCAATCCGCTGCCGCCCAGTCCGTCGCGGTCCAACCCACCGATTCCCGGCCTGCCGCGCAAAAGCCGCTTGAAGTGGAAGTGCTGCGCACCAGCGAGGCATCGCTCTATGCCAACATCGCGCTCATCAAGGGCGAGAGGAAGGCCGTGCTGGTCGATGCGCCCTTCACCCGCGCCGATGCGCACCGGGTGGTCGGCATGATCCTGGACAGCGGCAAGGAGCTGGAAACCGTCTATATCACACATGACCATCCCGATCATTTCTTCGCGATGGACGTCATCATGAACGCCTTTCCCGATGCCAGGGTGGTGGCGCATCCCGCGGTTGCCGCCGACATCTGGAAATCGCTGCCCGCCAAGGTGAAGCGCTGGTTCCCGGTCATGGGGCAGAACGCCCCGCGCACCCCCACCGCGCCCATGGCGATGGAGGGCGACACGATCCTGCTCGAAGGGCGCGAGCTCAAGGTCGTCGGCCCGATCCAGGGCGATCACAAGCATTCCACCGCGCTGTGGGTGCCCTCGATCAAGGCGCTGTTCCCCGGCGACATGGTGCACAACGAGGTGTTCCTGTGGTTCGGCGAATCCGATCCTGCCGCGATTGCCGCGTGGGGCAGGTCGGTGGAAAGCCTTGCCGCGCTGGGGCCGGAACTGGTCGTGCCCGGCCATGGCAAGCCCGGCACCGCCAACGATGCCACCGCGCTTGACTATACGCGGCGCTACATCGCCGCATGGCCGGGGCTGGTGGCCGCCTCGAAGGATGCAAAGGACATGGCCGCGCGCGTGCGCAAGGCGTTCCCGCAAAGCGTCGATGTGCTGGGCGGTTTCCTGCTGGTCAATTCCACCGAAGTGGCCAAGGGCGAACAGCAGATCTGGGACGAATAGCGCGGTCGCCCGCGCCTTCAGGTCGCCAGCGAGATATAGCCGAGCTGCGCCGCCTTGAACACGGTCTGGCTGCGGTTCACGGCATTGAGCTTCATCGATGCGTTGTGGATGTGGAACCGCACCGTGGCGCGGCTGCGGCCCATGATCATGCTGATTTCCAGGTCGGTCTTGCCGATCGCGGCCCAGCGCAGGCATTCCACCTCGCGCTTGGACAGGCGCGATCCGGGCGGCAGGGCCTGCACCGAACCCATCGCGTGGACATAGCTGGCAATGAACGTGCGCGCATAGATACCGAAGGCATCGCCATGTTCGAGGAACACGTCGTCCAGCTCGGTCAGGTCCGGATCGAGCGGGTTGAAGCTGACCGCGCCAATCTGGCCGAAGGGCAGGTGCACCGGCACCACGATGGCCGCGCGGGTCATGGCGCGCGCCTCGAAGTTCGTGAGGTCGATGGCCGTCAGATAGTGGTTGGGCTGGCGCGTGTGAAAGCCGTTGGCATTCACCCAGAAGGGTTCGCTCTCGAACCGGCAGGCCGATGTCAGCGGGGAATCGAGCGCGATGCGCGAGTTGCGCCACCACACCTTTTCATCGTTCCACCCGAAGACATCGCGCGCGAGGATATTGCCGTCGGCATCCACCGGCGTGCGCTTGTCGGCAATGTCGTGGGCGGGGGCGGCGCGCATTCCGGCCGCCATGGCAATGGCGTGGAGCGCCTCGGCGGCGCGCCGCACGTCCTGCGGCCCGCTGATGCGCACCGAATCGATCGATTCCACGGTCAACTGAACGGACTTTTCCGGCACCGGCCTCTCCTGCACGCGGTCGTTGCGCGGCCTTGCGGGCCGGCGCATCCGTGCCCGCAAGGCCTTTCCCCTGTCCTTATGGACATGTCCTTAGCCGCCAAGTGCTTTGGAAACAACGATGGTCTTGCCCAAATCACCTAGTCATTTGGCGCCTAGTCATTTGCGCAGCGTGGCGTCCAACCCGACTTTGGTAGAGGATGGGCATTGAGGAGAGGGATGTGAACTTCGACCTGACCGAAGACGAGGAAATGCTCAAGGCCCTGGCCGAGCGTTTCGTTGCCGACCACTATGATCTCGACCGCCGCCGCACCTATCTGGCGGGGGCCAACGGCTTTTCGCCCGAAATGTGGGCCATGCTGGCGGAACTGGGCCTCGTGGCCGCACCTCTCTCGGAGGAAAGCGGCGGGCTGGCGCTAGATGCCACGGCCATTGCCACCGTGTTCGAGGCGCTGGGCCGGGGTCTGGTGGTCGAACCCCTGATCGAGAACGTAATGGTCGCCGCGCGCCTGTTCGAACGGGTCGCCCCGGATGATCTCAGGGCGCAATGGATGGAAGCCCTTGCCATGGGCGGCCGCCGTCTGGCGCTGGCCCATGCCGAACGCGGATCGCGCGGCGGCAGCCTCTGGGTCGAAACCCGCGTTGGCGCCGATGGCACGCTGTCCGGTGCCAAGGCGTGCGTCCCGGCAGGGGCGGGGGTGGACGGCTATATCGTCACCGCGCGCGAAAGCGGCGCGCCGGGCGATGCGGCGGGCGTGGGGCTGTTCCTCGTCGCCGCCGATGCCCCCGGCCTTTTGCGCACGGCATGGCGCATGGTCGATGGCTCGCTCGCGGTCTCGCTCGATCTGGCGGGCGTTCCGGCCCTGCGTCTGGGCGGGGGCGTGGCGGACATGGCCGAAGTGGGCGTCCTGGCCTCGCTCGCCCGCTCTGCCGAAGCGCTGGGCATCATGCAGGCCCTGTTCGAAGGCACGCTCGATTATCTGCGCACCCGCCAGCAGTTCGGCGCGCCGCTCGGTTCGTTCCAGGCCATCCAGCACCGCATGGCGGCGCAATATGCCGCGATCGAACAGGCCCGCGCCCTGCTCAACCTGGCCATCGTCAGCCAGCATGATGCCGGCTTTGCCCGCGCGGTCGATGGCCTGCGCGCCTTCATCGCCCCGGCTTCGGTCGAACTGGGCCACGAGATGATCCAGTTCCACGGCGGCATGGGCGTGACCGATGAACTGTTCATCGGCCACGGGCACAAGCGGCTGCTGGCGCTGTCGCGCTGGCCCGATGATGGCGCGGCCGCGCTGGACCGCTTCGCGCAGGTAGCCTGACCGGGGCCGCTCGTCAGAGCCGCGGCAGGAGGCTTGCCTCCATCGCCGGATAGAAGTGCGATACGCTGCGCTGCAATTCGTAGCGCGCGGCCTTCATCCCGGCAAAGCGCGCGGGGATGGGCACTTCGCCCGCTTCGCCCATGTCCAGCCCGCGTTTCACGCAATCGCGCAGGGTCTGCTCCAGCCAGCCCAGCCAGTCGCGCGTCTGCGCAATGGCGCGGTGTGTGCCGGTGGCATCGGGCGGGCCATGGCCGGGCACCAGCAGGCGGTGCGGCAGGGCCTCCAGCCGGTCGAGCGCGGCCCGCCACGCGGCCAGATCGGCATGGGGGGTGGCGGGTGCGCGGTCGTGAAACACCAGATCGCCCGCCAGCAGCGTGCCGGTGGCATGGTCGATCAGGGCCAGATCGCCGCTGCTGTGCCCGTCCAGCGCCACCAGTTCGATGCGGCGCCCGCCGAACATCAGCGGCCCGGCCTGCACATCGGGGCGCGGCAGCACCAGATCGGTGCCTTTCATCCAGTCGGCCAGCAGCCGGTACATGCCATCGGCCAGGGCCTCGCCTTCGCGCTCAAGCCCGGCGCGCGTGGCGGGCAGGGCGTGGACCATGGCGGGCGCAAAGGCGGCCGCGCCCAGCGCATGATCGGGGTGCAGGTGGCTGATGTAGACGCGCGCCACGGCCTTGCCCGTCAGCCGCTTTGCCAGCACATCGAGCGCGCGCCCTTCGCCGCGCGATGCCCCCGGATCGAACAGGATCGCGCCATCATCGCTGGCAAGGATCGCGCAATTGGCAATCGCCCCGCCATTGGCAAAGCTGATCGGCGCGTCGGCCCCGCGCACCAGCCACAGGCCATCGCCGATCGCCTCGGCCTGCGGGTCATAGGCTCCGGCAAAGCGTTCGGCCAGCGCGGCGCCGGGCAGGGCGGGGGCCAGCGCGCCCGCCACCAGCGCGCGCAGCAGGGCGCGGCGGCCCGGTTGCGCGCTCATGGCTGCACCGTTCCGGCAAAGACCAGCCCGCCGGTATCCACCGCCTCGAACCGCACCGGGCCGGTGGCGGGCACGATCACGGTAAAGGCGGGATCTTCGGCCACCGATGCGGCAATGGCCATTTCGGCCAGAACCGCGCCGCCCGCATCGCGCAGCTTCAGGCTCTCGATGAAATAGGGCGGGATGTTCTCCACCAGCCCGGTGTCCATCGGATGCCGGAAGGCCAGCCGCAGCCGCGCCATCCCGCCGGGCAGAACCGGTCCATCAAGCTGCGGCCCTTCGGCAGCGCGCCACATGGCCCCGCGTGCCTCGCCCAGATGATCGGCCCAGTCGCCCCGCGCGCGGCTGACCGGCGGGGCCGAACAGCCCCCGCCCGCCGCATCGATCCATTGCCCGCCCACGTGCCACGTGCCGTCCCCGGTCTGCACCAGCGCGCGCACCGGGGTGCGCTGGTCCAGCTTGATGCGCGTGGCCAGAAACGGCGCCGCGCGGTGCAGGGTGAAATCGACCGCAACGGGTATGGGATTGAGATCCGCCAGCAGCACGATGCGCCGCACTTCCGGCCCGCCATCCGCCTCCAGCGCGCGGGCGTCCACGGTCACGGGAAAGACATGCTGGTTTTCGGCCAGCAGCGGCAGCCGCACCGCCACGCGCGGATCGAACACCACTCGCCCGCTCATGAGGAGTCCTGCGGCATGATGCTCCCACATCGGCGAGCCGAGCGGATCGGCGGGAATCCGTGCCGGACTTTGCGCTGGCGGGCTTTGCGCTGCCGCCGGAACACTCCCAAGGCACAGCGCGCAAAGCACCGCAAGGGCGCCTTTCCCGGCCAGACCAGCTGCAATTCGTCGCACCATGCTTGCCATCTCCCGGCAGCAAGTGTGATACTGCGCGGCGCCGGGGCATATTGGACCTTGGCACAATGACAATGCCCCGGCCCGCATGGGCAGGCTGCCGGACGGCCCGGCAGCTGGCCCGCGCGCCGGAGGGAGCGGGAAGATGATGGGCAAGGCATGCACCCCTGCGCTGATGCTGGCCGTATCGCTGGCGCTCTGGCACGGGCCAGCCTGCGCGAACGACGGCCTCTCCGCACCGGCCGCAACCCCTCCCGGCAAGGCGGGCAGCTTCATCGACATGACGCTCGATGCCGCTTTCGGGGTCATGCCCGACAGTGCGTTCGACAAGCACGGCTACCGCGTCTCGCGCTATCGCGCCCCGGTTGACCGCGAACCCGTTCCCGCCACGCGGATCGACCTTGACGACGCCCTGCGGCTGCGGCCCGGCGTCAACGCGCTGTTCATCGATGTGCTTCCCGCCGAAGGCGGCGTGCGCGATGCGGCCAGCGGGCGCTGGCAGCTTGCCCAGCCGCACGAGACGATTCCCGGCGCGGAATGGCATCCCGAAACCGGGCGCGGGCATCCCGATGTGGCGCTGTGGAATGCCCTGCGCGAAAGGGTTGCGGCGGTGCGCGGGGCCAGTCCGGCAAAGCCCGTGGTCCTGTTCTGCCGGACCGATTGCTGGATGGCGTGGAACGCCGCGCGCCGCCTTGCGCGCGATGGCTTCGGCAATGTCCACTGGCTGGCCGAAGGCATCGAAGGCTGGCACGAAGCAGGCCGCCCGCTGGTCAGCGCCCGGCCGGTCGAGGTTGCAGGGGGCGCGGCCGCCCCCTGATGTTCGCCGGTCTTTGGTCCTTGCCGGACTATCCCCCCTTGATGGCCTAGCCCTTTGCCGGGCGCTGCTTGAGCCAGCCGATCCCGCGCCGCAACAGGTCGTAGAACACCGGCAGCTCCCACGCGCAGCGGTCCACCGTCGGCCACCAGTCGAGCATGGGTTGCAGGTCGTAATGGCCGCGGCAGTGGCCCAGCGTGTTGTAAAGCACCG
>JBKBKD010000010.1:0-94536 GCA_046294595.1 Novosphingobium sp. | reverse complement strand
GCGAATACTACTCCATCCATCAGCTTGCGCGCCGTGCGCAGCAGGGCGGCGGTGCGGACCTCGCCGCTCTCGTCCACTTCGAGAACGCAGCTCATCTCGCCGGTGGGGTGTTCGACCGACAGCAGCTTGCGGCTGCCTTCGGGGATCGCGGCCACTTCGGCCGCGGGTGAACCGGGGATGAGGCAGGCCGTGGCCACGCTGACCGCGCCAAGGACGCCGATGGTGGCGTGCGCCCGGTGAGGGATGAAGCTGCGCACCGTGACCGCGCCGCCATGCCTTGGCGGGGCCACGAGCATCATCTTGGGGACCGACTTTTCCTTCACGTCGCCAAGGTTCATCATCGGCCCGGCGATCAGGCGGATGGCCTCGATTCTGGCCTTCAGATCGGCCGCATTGTCGAGCCGGTCGCGATCCTCGTAGCCGGTCACGCCAAGGTCTGCGGCCTTCATCACCACGCAGGGCATGCCGTTGTCGATCAGGGTCACGGGCACGCCGTTGATCTCGTCCACCGCGTTGCCGCTGGGCAGCAGCGCGCCGCACGATGAACCGGCGGTATTGCGAAACTCAAGCGGGACCGGCGCGTGGCAGCCGGGCACCCCGTCGATCCGCGCATCGCCGGCGTAGGATACGCGGCCGCCCGGCGTGCAGACCGTGGCCACCGCGACCTGCCCGGTGTTTTCCATGTAGATGGCCACGCGGGTTTCATCGCCCGTGGGCGCAACCAGACCGCGTTCGATGGCGAAGGGGCCGACGCCTGCAAGGATGTTGCCGCAGTTCTGCGCGTCGGTGACGATGGCCTGATCGACGAAGACCTGAAGGAAGAGGTAATCGACATCGATGCCTTCGCGGCCGGACTTCGAGACGACCGCGACCTTGCTGGTCAGCGGATCGGCGCCGCCCATGCCGTCGATCTGCCGGGGATCGGGGCTGCCCATCACGGCCAGCAGGAAAGCATCGCGCGCGGCGGTATCTTGCGGGAGATCGTCCTTCAGGAAATAGCCGCCTTTCGACGTACCCCCGCGCATCCACATGCACGGCACGCCACGGGTGCCATCAGACATACCGGAGACCTTCCTTCTCCAGCCGTTCACGCATCTTGTACATGTCGAGTCCAAGGACGCCTGCGGCCAGCTTCTCGCGCTTTTCGCCTTCGTTGGCTTCGCGCTGCCTTGCGGCCTGAAGCACTTCGGCTGCCTTCTCGCGCGGGACAACGCACACGCCGTCATCGTCGGCCACGATCACGTCACCGGGGTTCACCAGCGCATTGGCGCAGACGACGGGGACGTTGACCGAGCCAAGCGTGTTCTTGACCGTGCCTTGTGCGTAAATCGCCTTGGACCAGACCGGGAACTGCATTTCGGTGAGATCGCGCACGTCGCGCACCCCGGCATCGATCACCAGACCGCGGCAGCCGCGCGCCTGCGCGCTCGTGGCCAGAAGGTCGCCGAAATAGCCGTCTTCGCAAGGGCTTGTCGGGGCGAGCAGGAGGATGTCCCCGGCCTTGAGCTGTTCAATGGCGACATGCACCATCCAGTTGTCGCCCGGAGGTGCGCTTATGGTGACGGCGCTGCCCGCGATGCGCGCGCCGGGATAGATCGGGCGCATGTAGGAGGCGAGCAGGCCGGTGCGCCCCTGCGCTTCGTGGACCGTGGCGACGCCGCAGGCGGCAAGGCCATCGATGACGGCTGGATCGGCACGTTCGATGTTCTGGACGACGATTCCCGGCATTTGGCGGCTCCCATGCAAAAACGGATCGGGCGTTCCATGCGTCTGCGGGGCGCGGGGAACCAATGCAATTCTTGGCATGAGGCATAAGGAAATGCTAAGCCAATGGAAATGTCCTATCGATCCATCAATGTCCGGCCATGAATAACCGGACATGAATATCCGGCACACCTTCAACATGCGGCACTGGGCAGCCTTTGCCGCCACGGTCCGCCACGGCAGCGTGACACGCGCGGCGCGGGCCGTGAACCTGACGCAGCCCGCGCTGACGCAGGCGATCGCGCGGCTTGAGGCGGAACTTGGGTGCGCGCTGTTCGAGCGCGGGCCTGCGGGCATGACGCCGACCGAACCGGCGCTGCTGCTGGCCCCGCGTGCCGAGGCGGCAATTGCCCATGTGGGCAGCCCGCGCGTGACGGGCGCGCAGTTGCGCGCGTTCCTGGCGCTGGCGCGGGCCGGTTCCTATGCCGTGGCGGCAGAGGCCACGGGCCTTTCCTCTGCATCGCTGCACCGGGCAGTGGCTGACCTTTCGGTGGCGCTGGGGCAGCGGCTGGTGGACCGGCGCGGGCGTTCGGTAATGCTGACACCGGCCGGAGAGCGGCGCGCGCGCGGCTTCGGTCTGGCGATGGCGGAACTGCGCAGCGGCCTTGCCGAAGTGGCTGCGTGGCAGGGCAAGGCGGCTGGGCGCATCGTGGTGGGGGCCATGCCGCTCAGCCGGGCGCGGTGGCTGCCGGAGACGATCCTGCGCTTTGCCGCGATCCATCCGGGGGTGGATGTGGCGGTGGTGGAAGGCAGCCATGCCGAGCTTGCCGGGCCGCTGCGCGACGGGGAAGTGGACCTGATGCTCGGCGCGCTGCGCGATGCGGCATCGGTCGATGATCTGCGGCAGGAAGCCGTGTTCGAGGACCGGCCCGCGCTGGTCATGCGCAGCGGGCATCCCCTCCTTTCAGGCGTGATCGACGGGCCGGCGCTGGCCGCGTTTCCGTGGATCCTGCCTGCCAGCGACACGCCGCTCAGGCATTACTGGGAAGGCATGATGCGCGCCGCCGGGGCCGAGCCGCCGCGTGTGGGAATCGAATGCGGATCGGTGCTGACCGTGCGCCAGTTGCTGCTGGGGTCCGATGCGCTGACGCTGCTGTCTCCGGCGCAACTGGCGGTGGAACTGGATGCGGGCGTGCTGGCCACGCTGCCCCCGCCGGTGCCCGTGGCGCGCACCATCGGCATCACCACCCGCGAAGGCTGGCGGCCGACCGGTCCGCAGGCAGCCTTCGTGGCCCTGCTGCGCGAAGTGGCGAGTGAAGGGTTCGCATAAACTTATACCTGCGGCGATCTTTGCATTTGTTTGCGTGCCGGGTCCGACGCAGGACCGGCGCCATGGACAGCACCCCCGATTTCACAATTGCCCTGATCGGCTTCGGTGAAGCCGGGGCGACCTTTGCCAAGGCGGCAGGCTGGGAAGCCGCGGCGCTGGCGTTCGATATCGATCCGGCGCGGCGCAAGGCGATGGAAGCAGCAGGCGTGGTGGTCTGCGCCGGGGCGCAGGACGCTCTGGGAGATGCCGATCTGGTGCTTTCGCTGGTCACGGCCGATGCGGCGCTGCCCGCCGCGCAGGATTATGCCGGGATGCTCAAGCCGGGCGCGCTGTGGTGCGACATGAACTCGGTGGCGCCCGGTACCAAGCGGGCTGCGGCCAGGGTGATCGATGCTGCGGGCGGGCGCTATGTCGATGTGGCGGTGCTGGCGCCGGTCAACCCAGCAAGGATGAATGTGCCCCTGCTCGTCTCCGGCCCCCATGGCGCCGAGGCCGCGGGGCGGCTGCGGGCGGCTGGCTTTGCCAGTGTGCGGGTCGTGGGCGAGGAGATCGGCCGGGCCAGCGCGATCAAGATGATCCGTTCGGTCATGGTGAAAGGCATCGAGGCGCTGACGGCCGAAATGATGCTGGCAGCAACGAAGGCAGGCGTGGCGGACGAGGTGCTGTCCTCGCTCGACGCCAGCGAGAAGGCGCAGAGCTGGTTCGCCCGCGCCGAATACAACATCGAACGCATGACCACGCATGGGCTGCGTCGCGCCGCCGAAATGGAGGAAAGCGCAAAGACGCTGGAATCGCTGGGAGTGGAACCGGTGATGACCCGCGGGACGGTGAAGCGCCAGCGCGAACTGGCAGGCAGGACATTCCCATTTACCGCAGAGAGGACCGAAGTGGCATGACCATGATTATCGACTGCCACGGCCATTACACCGTGCTGCCAAAGGCGCACGACGAGTGGCGCGAGAAGCAGAAGGCGGCATTCAAGGCCGGGACCGAGTGCCCGCCCTATCCCGAAATCTCGGACGACGAGATCCGCGAGACGATCGAATCCAACCAGTTGCGCCTGCTGAAGGAGCGCGGCGCGGACATGACCATCTTTTCGCCCCGCGCATCGGCCATGGCGCCGCACGTGGGCGATCAGTCCGTCGCGGTGAAATGGGCGCAGGTCTGCAACGATCTGATTGCGCGCGTGGTCGGGCTTTATCCTGAAACCTTCGCGGGCGTGTGCATGCTGCCGCAATCGCCCGAAGCCGACATGACCAGTTCGATTGCCGAGCTTGAACGCTGCGTCAACGAGCTGGGCTTCATCGGCTGCAACCTCAATCCCGATCCGGGCGGCGGGCACTTCAGGCATCCGCCGCTGACCGACGAATACTGGTTCCCGTTCTACGAAAAGATGGTGGAACTGGACGTGCCCGCGATGATCCACGTTTCGGGATCATGCAACCCGGCCATGCACGCAACGGGCGGATACTACATTGCGGCCGATACCATCGCCTTCATGCAGCTTCTGGAAGGCGACCTGTTCAGCCGGTTCCCGACCCTGCGCTTCATCATCCCGCATGGCGGCGGCGCGGTGCCCTATCACTGGGGACGCTATCGCGGGCTGGCCGACATGCTCAAGAAGCCGTCGCTCGACACCCACCTGATGAACAACATCTACTTCGACACATGCGTCTATCATCAGCCGGGGATCAACCTGCTGGCCGACGTGATCGAGAGCAAGAACATCCTGTTCGGTTCGGAAATGGTGGGGGCGGTGCGCGGGATCGATCCCACCACGGGCCACTATTTCGACGACACCAAACGCTACATCGACGCGCTCGACATCTCGGACGCGGAACGCCACGCGATCTTCGAGGGCAACGCGCGCCGCGTGTTCCCGCGCCTCGACGCCAAGCTGAAGGAGAGGGGCCTGTGACGGAAACAACGCCCAGACAGAACATTCACGAATACCTTGCCGAGTTCGAGGACATTCCCGGCACCCGCGTCTTCACCGCTGCCCGCGCGCGCAAGGGCTACTGGATCAACCAGTTCGCGATGAGCCTGATGAAGCCGGAGAACCGCGAGCGCTTCAAGGCCGACGAGCGCGCCTATCTCGATGAATGGAACATTTCCGAAGAAGCCAAGCAGGCGATCCTCGCGCGCGATTACAACACCCTGCTGGACCTTGGCGGCAACGTCTATTTCCTGTCCAAGCTGTTTTCGACCGACGGCCTGCCGTTTGCCGAGGCGGTCAGCACGATGACCGACATGACCTGGCCGGAATATCGCCAGATGATGCTGGATGGCGGCCGCTCGCCCGAAGGCAACCGTTCGATCAAGGGAGGCTACTGATGGCCAGAATTACTGCTGGCGTCGGGTCCAGCCATGTTCCGCTGCTGGGTGTCGCTGTCGATCAGGGCAAGTGGCAGGACGACTATTTCGGCCCGATCTTCAAGGGCTATGAATGGACGCGCGAATGGGAAAAGCGCGAGAAGCCCGATGTGGTGATCCTTGTCTATAACGATCACGCCTCGGCTTTCGATGCCAACATCATCCCCACGTTCGCCATCGGTTGCGGCGAGCGCTACAAGCCCGCCGACGAAGGCTGGGGGCCGCGCCCCGTGCCCGACGTGGAAGGCCACGCCGACCTTGCCTGGCACATCGCGCAGAGCCTGATCCTCGAAGATTTCGACATGACCATCATCAACGAGATGGACGTGGACCACGGGCTTACCGTGCCGCTTTCGATGATGTTCGGCCAGCCGGAAAAGTGGCCGTGCAAGGTCGTGCCGCTGGCGGTCAATGTCGTTACCTATCCGGTGCCTTCGGGCAACCGCTGCTGGGCGCTGGGCGAGGCAATCGCCCGCGCGGTGGAAAGCTTCCCCGAAGACCTCGACGTGCAGATCTGGGGCACCGGCGGCATGAGCCACCAGCTTCAGGGACCGCGCGCGGGCCTGCTGAACCGCGAATGGGACAACCGCTTCCTCGACATGCTGGAAGCGGACAACGATGAAGTGCGCCACATCCCGCACATCGAATACCTGCGCGAGACCGGCTCGGAAGGCATCGAGATGGTCATGTGGCTGATCATGCGCGGTGCGCTGGGCAAGAAGGTGAAGCGCCTGAACCGCCACTACCACATTCCGTGCAGCAACACCGCGATCGGGCATATCGTGCTCGAACCGGCCGACTGAGTTTCAACCCCATCCACCCTCGCCGGGCGGCCTTCACCGGCTGCCCGGTCCTTTTTCAAGAAAGGGAAAAGACATGCGGATTGCTCTGGCAGGCGCAGGCGCCTTCGGTGAAAAGCATCTCGATGGCCTGAAGAACATCGATGGCGTCGAGATCGTCTCGATCATCAGCCGCCGCGCCGAACAGGCCGCGGCCGTGGCCGAGAAGTATGGTGCGCGGCATTCCGGCACCGAACTGGATGAAGCCCTGGCGCGCGACGACGTGGACGCCGTCATCCTGTGCACGCCCACGCAGATGCACGCTGCGCAGGCCATCGCCTGCATGAAGGCGGGCAAGCACGTTCAGGTGGAAATCCCGCTGGCTGATAGCTGGGCGGATTCGCAGGAAGTGCTGCGCGTGCAGGAGGAAACCGGCAAGGTCTGCATGGTCGGCCACACCCGCCGCTTCAATCCTTCTCACCAGTTCGTGCACAACCGGATCAAGGCGGGCGAGTTCAACGTCCAGCAGATGGACGTGCAGACCTACTTCTTCCGCCGCAAGAACATGAACGCCAAGGGCGAGCCGCGTTCGTGGACCGATCACCTGCTGTGGCATCACGCTGCGCACACGGTTGACCTGTTTGCCTATCAGACCGGCAAGATCGTGAAGGCGAACGCCATGCAGGGCCCGATCCATCCCGAACTGGGCATTGCCATGGACATGTCGATCCAGCTCAAGAGCGAGACCGGCGCGATCTGCACCCTGTCGCTCTCGTTCAACAATGATGGCCCGCTGGGCACTTTCTTCCGCTACATCGGCGATACCGCAACCTATATCGCGCGCTACGACGATCTGGTGAACGGCAAGGAAGAGCCGATCGACGTTTCCAAGGTGGATGTTTCGATGAACGGCATCGAATTGCAGGACCGCGAGTTCATCGCCGCGATCCGCGAAGGCCGCGAGCCGAACAGCTCGGTCGCCAAGGTGCTCGACTGCTACCGGGTGCTGGGCGAACTCGAACAGCAGCTCGCCGCGGACTGATTGACACGAGGAGGCCCGCCCGAAACGGTGGGCTTTTTCCGATCGGGGCATGAGTGGGGCTGCGCGTCGAAGTGTGCCAGGAAAGCACTTTTTAATCATGATGGCCTAGGCCGTTGGCATGCCGCCGCTTGCCCTTCACGATGCACCAGTCATTGCCCCGAAGACGCTGGATGTGCAGCACTGCGCCCGTTTGCCGTCCCATCAGGCAAGCTGGCTTGTCATTGCCTGCGGGTTCCTGATCGCCCTTTTGATTCTGGTGGCCAGCGGCATAGGCATTTCCGTGACGAGCGTCGGGCCATTGGTCGGCCTGGCGATGGCGCTCGTGGGCGTGGAGTTCTATTACACGGCCTATCGCGCCGACGAACGGATCGCCGCCACCTGCGGGACACTGGCCACCTTGATCGTGGCGGCCCTGCTGGCTGCATTCATCAGCCACGCGAGCCTGAGGTTGGGCGCTCCCAATGTCGATGCTGCCCTGAGCGGGGCGGATCTTGCGCTTGGCATCCGTGCGCCCAACATTGTTGCCGCCTTTGCCGCATATCCTGCCTTCGCCCGACTGCTCGGCGTGATCTATAGCACCGCGATGCCGGTCTGCATGATTCTGGCGCTGGTTCTGGCGGCAGGCGGGCGGCGGGCGCGGGCCTCGGAACTCGCCTTCTCCTTCACGTTCTGCATCGTGCTGGCGGCGACGGTATCCATCGGCTTTCCGGCGCTGGGGAGCACCGTCCATCACGGCATCGAAGGCATTGCCGGTTTGCCGAAGTCAGCCGGGAACTTCCACATGGCGACAGTGGAATATTACCGGAACCATCCCACCGCAGTCTTCGACCTTGCGAAGGTGGAAGGGATAGTCACCTTCCCCTCGTTTCACATGGTCATGGCGCTCATGGCACCCTATGCCATGCGCGGCGCTGGCATTGCGTCGATGGCGGCACTTGTCTGGGCGGCTCTGGTCACGGTGTCGTCCATCGTGATCGGCGGACATTACGTCATCGATCTGCTGGGCGGCGCTCTCACTTGGGCGGCTGCGATCGGCTGGGTTCGCTCTGCCGACCGCAAGATGCCCGGCAGAGCCTGATCCCGGCTTACAGGTTGGCCTGATAGAGCGCCAGCATCCGGTCCCATGCGCGGTCTGCCTGCGCCTTGTCATGCACGGGTGCATCGATCGTGCACCAGCCGTGCTGGGCGGGATAGACTTCGATCTCGGCCGGGCGGCCTGCGGCATCGGCTGCGGCGCGCAGCTTCGTCTTCTCGTCGGGCGCGCGTGCATCGTCGTTTTCGGCAATGGCGATGAGATAGGCGGCATTGGTGCGCGGCAGCAGGTTGATCGGGCTGTCGGGAGAATCGCCTGCCAGCCCTGCGCCGTGGAAGGATGCAGCCGCGCCCACGCGCGCAGGATTGGCAAAGGTGGTGCGCACGGCGAACGGCCCGCCCATGCAGTAACCGCATGATCCGATGCGCCGCGCAGGTTCGACCTCTGCCTGCTGGTCGAGCCAGGTGACGAAGGCGGCTGCATCGGCGACCGTGCCTGCGGGCGTGATGGCGGCAATCATCGGCTTCAGCTTTTCCTGCCCGGCAGGCGTGCGCCATTCCATCAGCGAGCCGAGGATCGGTGCGGCAGCGGAGCGGTAATACTGGTTGACCGCCAGCACTGCATAACCCGCAGCCGCAAGCCTGCTGGCCATGGCCTTGTAGGCATCGCGCAGGCCCGCAATGTCAGGCCACATGATGACGGCGGGATGCCTGCCCGCTGCCGGATGGACGAAGAAGGCATCGGCCTTGCCATCGGCGGTTTCGATCACCACGCTGCGGCTGGCAAGCGGCGTGTCGAGCGCGGCCGCGCAGCCCGGCAGCGCGCCAAGCGTTGCCGCGCCTGCACCCAGCACGGTGAAGACACGGCGGCTGAGCAGCCATGCGGCGGCTTCGGTTTCGGTCAGTTCATCGCACATGGGATCGCGGCGCTCCTTCCAGGGCAAGGGCCGCGAGCCTAACGGGCTGGCGCGGCAAGACAAGCTGTCTTGCCGCATCGTGCCCCGATCAGCGGATCGGGCAATCCGGCGAAAGGCGCATGTCGAGATAATTGTCGACCGAGCGCATCAGATCATCGAGTTCGTTCTCGAAGAAGTGGTTGGCGCGCGGCACTTCATCGTGGTGGATGGTGATGTGCTTCTGGGTGCGCAGCTTGTCGACCAGCTTCTGCACCGAATTGGGCGTGACCACCGTATCGGCTGCGCCCTGCACGATGATGCCCGATGCGGGACACGGCGCAAGGAAGCTGAAATCATACATGTTGGCAGGCGGCGAGACCGAGATGAAGCCGCGGATTTCGGGACGACGCATCAGGAGCTGCATCCCGATGAGTGCGCCGAACGAATAGCCTGCGATCCAGGTGGTGCTGGCTTCGGGGTGGATCGACTGCACCCAGTCGAGCGCGGCGGCGGCATCCGAAAGCTCGCCGATGCCGTTGTCGAACGAACCCTGACTGCGGCCGACCCCACGGAAGTTGAAGCGCAGGGTGGCAAAGCCGCGGGCGACGAAGGTCTTGTAGAGGGCCTGCGTGATGCGGTCGTTCATGGTGCCCCCCGCCTGCGGGTGGGGGTGCAGGATCATGGCGACCGGCGCGCGCGGGCGGGTGGCGGGCTGGAAACGGCCTTCGAGACGGCCTTCGGGGCCGGGAAAGATGACTGCGGGCATTGCCTGTCCGGTTATCCTGTGTGCTGGCCGCACGGCAAGGGCTGCCGGGGCTTGGGAATTGCGTGCCCGCTATATAGAAACGAGCCACGCGAAAGCAATCTTTGCAGACGAACCGGACCAGCCCCTTGCCATCACATCATCCGATCTACCTTGATCATGCAGCAACCACGCCCCTTCTGCCTCAGGCACTGGCGGCGATGCAGGAGGGCTGGCATGTGTGGGCAAACCCTTCCAGCCCGCACGCACCGGGCCGTGCGGCGCGCAGCGCACTGGAAACGGCACGAGCGCGCATCAAGGCCGTGCTGGGCTGGCAGGGAGAGGTGATCTTCACCAGCGGGGCAAGCGAGGCGCTGGCGCTGGCCATCGGCAGGGCGAAGGTCGCGCAGGTTCTGGCTTCGGCGGTCGAGCACGATGCGGCCCTGCGCGTGGCGGGTGATGTGCCGCGCTTGCAGGTGGGCGAGGGCGGTCTGGTCGATGCTGAAGAACTGGCCTGCCGGTTGCGTGATGGCGGTCCGGCACTGGTGGTTGTCCAGCAGGTCAACAGCGAAACCGGCGTGGTGCAGGATGTGCCAGCGATTGCAGCAATGGTGCGCGCGGCGGGCGGCCTTTTGCTGTGCGATGCGGCGCAGGGCGCGGGCAAGCTCGGCCTGCCAGATGCCGACATGGTGGTTCTGGCGGCGCACAAGTTCGGCGGGCCGGTGGGGGTGGGGGCCTTGCTGGTGCGCGATTACGCCATGCTCGCCCCAGGCGGCGGGCAGGAGCGGGGCTATCGCGGCGGGACCGAGGCCCTGCCGCTGGTGCTGGGCATGGTGGCGGCACTGGAAGCCGGAAACGCATGGATGGAGCGCGCGGCGCACCTGCGCGAGGGGTTGACGCAGGCTCTTGAAGATCGGGGCGCGGAATTGGTGGCGGCCGCATCGCCGCGCAGCCCCACGATCGCGGCCTACCGGATGCCGGGCCGCTCAAGCGCGGCGCAGCTCATCCGTTTCGACGGTGCGGGCATTGCCGTTTCGGCAGGCAGCGCCTGTTCATCGGGATCGCTCAAGGCCAGCCACGTGCTGATGGCGATGGGCTATCCCCATCCCGGCGAAGTGATCCGCGTGTCCATCGGGCGCGAGACGACCGAGGCCGAGATTGCCCGCTTCGTCGAGGTGTGGAAGGAGATTCGCGGGTGATCTACCTTGATTATCAGGCGACCACGCCGCTTGCCCCCGAAGCGCGCGAGGCCATGCTGCCATGGCTTTCCGGCCCGGAAGCCGCAGGCTTTGCCAATCCGCACAGCCCGCACCGCTATGGCCGGGCCGCCGCCGCCGCTGTCGAAGTGGCGCGCGAGCAGGTGGCGGCGCTGCTGCCGCCGGGCGGGCGCGTGGTCTTCACCTCAGGGGCGACCGAGGCGATCAATCTGGCGCTGATCGGTTCGGGACGCCGCAGGCTGGCGGTTTCAGCCATAGAACATGCCGCCGTGCTCGATACGGCGCGCTTCATCGATCCGGCGGTGGCGGTGCTGCCGGTCAATGGGGAAGGACTGGTTTGCGCGGATGTTGCGATCCCTGATGGAACGGGGCTTGTCGCGGTGATGCAGGTCAACAACGAGATCGGCACGGTCCAGCCGGTTTCGGCGCTGGCGGCACGCGCAAAGGCCATCGGGGCGCTGTTCGTGTGCGATGCGGTGCAGGGGGCGGGCAAGCTGGCCGCGCCGGAGGGTGCCGATCTCATCGCGGTTTCGGCGCACAAGCTTTACGGCCCCAAGGGCATCGGCGCGCTGTGGGTGCGCGACGGGGTGAAGCTCGAAGCGCTGATCCACGGCGGCGGACAGGAAGGGGGCCTGCGTTCGGGAACGCTTTCGCCTGCGCTCTGCGCGGGGTTCGGCGCGGCGGCGGCCCTGTGCACAAGGCTGCGGGAAACCGACCGGCGGCATGTGGAAAACCTGTGGCAAAAGGCGCGCCAGCTCTTTGCGGGCTGGATGCTCAACGGCAGCGAGGCGGCGCGCTGGCGCGGCAACATGAACCTGCGCCTGCCGGGGCTGGATGTGGCGCGTGTGTTGTCGGAATGCCGCAGTGTGGCATTTTCTGCCGGATCGGCCTGCGCCAGCGGGTCTGGCAGGCCAAGCCATGTCTTGCGCGCCATCGGACTTTCCGACAGGGATAGCAGAACCGCGATCCGCATCGGTTTCGGACGCTATACGGGGGATGATGAACTGGAACAGGCGGCGGCGGCGATCAACGCTGCGGCGCGCGCGCAGGGAGTCATTTGAGGATGGTCAGCGTCACCTTCATCACCGCCAGGGGCGAGAAGATTTCCGCGAGCGGAGAACCGGGGCAGCGCCTGCTGGAAGTGGGCCAGAATGCGGGAATGCCGCTTGAAGGCACCTGCGAGGGGCAGATGGCGTGCTCCACCTGTCATGTCATCGTGGCGCCGGAGTGGTTCGAGCGTCTGCCCGGCGCGGTCGATGACGAGGAAGACATGCTCGACCTTGCCGCCGGGGTCACGCGCACCAGCCGTCTTTCCTGCCAGATCGAACTGAGCGAGGCGCTGGACGGCCTCGTGGTGCACATCCCTGCCGAAGCCTACGACATGCAGAACCTCTGAAGGTTCGCGCTCTGAAGGTTCGCGTCCGCGCTCTTTGCGGGCCTCGATCTTTGCAGGGTTGCGCAAGCGCTGCCGTTGCGGTGAAAGTTCCGGCCGCACAAGCAGAGAGGCAGGCCATGGCAGCAATCAATCTTCCCCGCATCATCCGGGTTGGCGGCGGAACGCTGGCTGAACTGCCGCAGGCCATGGCCCAGTGCGGGCTTTCGCGCCCGTTCGTGGTGACGGACCGCTTTCTGGCCGATTGCGGGATGATCGACCGCCTGACCGGTCCCCTGGCCGAGGCGGGCATGACGATCTCCGTCTTTGCGGATACCGTGCCCGATCCCACCGTGACTGTGGTGGAACAGGCGCTGGAGGCCCTGTGCTGGAGCGGCAGCGATTGCGTGATCGGCTTTGGCGGGGGCAGCCCGATGGACACGGCCAAGGCGATTGCCGCGCTTGCGCTGGATGTGCGGCCAGTCCAGACGATGAAGGCGCCCGCCCTGACCGACGAGCCGGGCCTGCCGATCATAGCGGTGCCTACCACGGCGGGCACGGGATCGGAGGCAACGCGCTTCACCATCATCACCGACGAGGCCACCAGCGAGAAGATGCTCTGCGCGGGGCTTGCCTTCCTGCCCACCATCGCCATCGTCGATTTCGAACTGACCATGGCCAAGCCCGCGCGCCTCACCGCCGATACGGGCATCGATTCCCTGACACATGCGATCGAGGCCTATGTCTCGGTAAAGGCCAATCTGTTTTCCGATGCGATGGCCATATCGGCGATGAAGCTGATTGCGCCAAATATCCGCACCGCCTGTGCCGAGCCGGGCAACCGCCATGCGCGCGAGGCCATGATGGTAGGCGCGCATCATGCCGGCATTGCCTTTTCCAACGCGAGCGTGGCGCTGGTGCATGGCATGAGCCGGCCGGTGGGGGCCTTTTTCCACGTTCCGCACGGCCTTTCCAATGCCATGCTCCTGCCCGCCATCACCGCTTTTTCCGCGCCTTCGGCGCTTGCGCGCTATGCCGATTGCGCCCGCGCCATGGGCGTTGCGGCAGAGGGCGAGGGCGATCAGGCCGCGGTTGCGCGCCTGCTAGACGAACTCGCCGCGCTGAACCGCGATCTTTGCGTGCCCACGCCGCGCAGCCACGGCATAGAGCGCGAACGCTGGTTTGCCGCCGTGCCGGAAATGGCGCGGCAGGCCATCGCATCGGGATCGCCTGCCAACAACCCGCGCGTGCCCGCCGCGGCCGAGATCGAGCAGCTCTATGCCGAGGTCTATGGCTGAAGGGATACCGCGCGCAGATTGCCGGGGATGCAGTCCATCGGCGGCTTTCGTTATGCTGGCGGGGTTGCTAGCACGCTGGGGCCATGGCGACCGAAACGACAGAACCCGATCCGTTTGACGCAATCGTCGATGCCCCGTTCGATTCCGCGCTGTCGGAGCGCTACCTCGTCTATGCGCTGTCGACGATCACCGCGCGTTCGCTGCCGGACCTGCGCGATGGCCTGAAGCCGGTTCACCGGCGGCTGCTCTGGGCGATGCGGCAGTTGAAGCTCAACCCCAACGATGCCTTCAAGAAGTCGGCGCGCGTGGTGGGCGATGTCATCGGCAAGTATCACCCGCATGGCGATGCTTCGGTCTATGATGCGATGGTGCGGCTCGCGCAGGACTGGTCGCTGCGTTACCCGCTGGTCGAAGGGCAGGGCAACTTCGGCAATGTCGATGGCGACAATGCCGCGGCCTACCGCTATACCGAAGCGCGTCTGACCCGCACCGCAATGCAGCTCATGGCCGGGCTGGACGAAGGCACGGTCAACTTCGTGCCGACCTACAACGGCGAGGACGAGGAGCCGGAAATCTTTCCCGGCCTGTTCCCCAACCTCCTGGCCAATGGTTCCAGCGGGATCGCGGTGGGCATGGCCACCAACATTCCCAGCCACAACGTGGCCGAGATCATCGATGCCGCGCTGCTGCTGATCGACAATCCCCATGCCGAACACAGCCAGTTGATGGAGGTGTTCCACGGGCCTGACCTGCCCACCGGCGGCCTCATCGTCGACAGTCCCGCGGTGATTTCCGCAGCCTATGAAAGCGGCAAGGGCTCCATCCGGGTGCGCGCCCGCTTTTCCACCGGCCGCGATGAGGCAGGCAACTGGGAAGAGACGGGAATCGAGAAGCTGGGCGGCGGGCAGTGGCAGCTCGTCGTCTCCGAAATCCCCTACATGGTGCAGAAGGGCAAGCTGATCGAACAGATCGCGCAGCTCATCGCCGACAAGAAGCTGCCGATCCTTGAAGACGTGCGCGACGAAAGCGACGAGCAGATCCGGCTGGTGCTCGTGCCCAAGAGCCGCAACGTCGATCCCGAATTGCTCAAGGAATCGCTCTACCGGCTGACCGACCTTGAGACGCGCTTCGGTCTCAACCTCAACGTGCTCGACTCACGGCGCACGCCAGGCGTGCTGGGGCTGAAGCTGGTGCTTCAGGAATGGATCATCTCGCAGATCGACATCCTGCTGCGCCGTTCGCGGCACCGGCTGGAGAAGATCGCCGCGCGGCTGGAGCTGCTCGAAGGCTATATCATTGCCTATCTCAACCTTGACCGGATCATCGAGATCATCCGCAACGAGGATGAACCCAAGCCGGTGATGATGACCGAGTTCGCACTGACCGACCGGCAGGCCGAGGCCATTCTCAACATGCGGCTGCGCAGTCTGCGCAAGCTGGAGGAGATGGAACTGCGCCGCGAACGCGACGAACTTCTGGCCGAGCAGGAGGAATTGCAGAAGCTGCTCGATAGCCCGGCCCGCCAGCGCACCCGGCTGAAGCGCGATCTGGCGGCCCTGCGCAAGGACTATGCCGAGGACACCCCGCTGGGCCGCCGCCGCACGACCATTGCCGAAGCCGCGCCGGTGCGCGAGTTCAGCATGGACGCGATGATCGAGAAGGAGCCGGTCACGGTGATCCTTTCGGCGCGCGGCTGGATCAGGGCGGCCAAGGGGCATGTTCCCCTTGGCCAGGATGAAAAAGGCGGCGATTTCAAGTTCAAGGAAGGCGATGGTCCGGCCTTCGCGCTGCACTGCCAGACCACCGACAAGCTGCTGGTGGCGGTGGACAACGGCCGCTTCTATACGCTGGGTGCCGACAAGCTGCCCGGCGCACGCGGCTTTGGCGAGCCGATCCGCACCATGGTGGACATCGATCCCGAAGCGCAGATCGTGGGCGTGACCATCTACAAGCCCAAGGGGCAATTGCTGCTGGCGGCCAATACGGGGCGCGGGTTTGCCGCCGAGATGGACGAACTGCTTGCCGAAACCCGGAAAGGGCGCGGCGTGGTCTCGACCAAGCCGGGGGTGAAGCTGGCAGTGGTGCGCGAGATTGCCCCCGAACACGACCACGTGGCCGTGATCGGCGAGAATCGCAAGCTGGTGATCTTCGCGCTCTCCGAAGTGCCGATCCTTGCCAAGGGGCAAGGCGTGACCTTGCAGCGCTACAAGGACGGCGAGCTTTCGGACGCGATCACGCTGCGGCTGGAAGACGGTCTTTCGTGGACCATGGGCGGCGAGAGCGGACGCACAAGGGTGGAGAAGGACCTGCTGCCGTGGAAGGTGGCGCGCGGCGCGGCCGGGCGTCTGCCCCCCAATGGTTTTCCGCGCGACAACCGGTTCTGAGGTTCTCCTGCTTCAGGCCGCGCGCAGCAGCCTGGGCAGGTTTCCGCTCATCCCGCGCGCTTCGTCCATGAACCAGCGCTTCAGCGGCGAGAAGCGCTGCACCCCGGCCATGCCGATGCGGCGCACTGCCGAAGGCAGCCTGCCGGGAATGCCGAACAGGCGCGTCAGCACATCGGTGGCGGTGGCGACCATGAAGGTATCGGCCGCGCGCCAGCGTTCGTAGCGTGCCAGAAGCTGGGCATCGCCCACGTCCATGCCGAGCCGCACGCCATCGGCCAGCACTTCGACCAGTGCCGCCACATCGCGCAGGCCAAGGTTCAGGCCCTGCCCCGCGATGGGGTGCATCCCGTGGGCGGCATCCCCGACCAGCGCCAGCCGGTCCTCCACCACGCGCACGGTGTGATGGAAGCTGAGCGGATAGGACGAACGCGGACTGTTGAGTTCGATCCTGCCGAAGATGCCGTGCATCCGGCGCGCCACTTCGCCAAGGAACATGGCATCGGGCATGGCAAGAACGGCCGCGGCATCCTTTTCGGCCACGGTCCAGACCAGCGCCGAACGGTGCCCGCCATCGGCATCATCGAGCAGGGGCAGCAGCGCGAAGGGGCCTGCGGGATAGAAGACTTCCCAGGCCACGTTCTCATGCGGCTTTTCATGGCGCAGGCCGGTGATGATCGCGCGGTGGCCATAATCCCACTTGGCCGGGGTGAAACCGGCCTCGTCGCGGGTGGGAGACTTGCGGCCTTCTGCGGCCACCAGCAGCCGGCCCATGAGCACGCGGCCATTGCCGAGCGTGACCGAAACGCCGTGCTGACCGCGTTCGCGCGCAACGACCCGGCTGTTGGGGTGGAAGCGTATGGCCTCTTCGCGCGCGGCGGCGGCATACATGGCAATGCGCAGATCGCGGTTGGCATACATGCGGCCAAGCGAGCCTTCGCCTTCCGCGGGCCTGAAATCGATCCGCCCCGGCTTCATGCCATCGGTGACGGCAATCGCATCGATCGGGCAGCCCTTGTCGGCCAGCTCATCGGCCATGCCGAGGTTGGTGTAGAGGTTCCAGCTTGCCGTGGAGATGGCCGATGCCCGCCCGTCGAAACCTTCGGCGGTTTGCGCCGCGGGATCGGAATTGTCGACCACGTGGCTGGTGATCCCGGCTTTCGCAAGGCCGATGGCCAGCGTCATCCCGACGAGGCCCCCGCCGAGGATGACCACGTCTGCCTGGTCCGCGCCTTGTCCTGATTCGTTCACCTGATCGCTCCACACGTGTCGCCGGGGCCAGCATCCAGATCGAGGCAGCGCCCGTCAAATGCACCTTGGGGGATCTTGAGCCCGATCAATGCCGCAAGCGTCGGGGCAATGTCCACCGTTTCCACCGCGCTGGGCTGTTCGAAACCGGTCATGCCCTTGCGCCAGAACAGCATCGGCACGCGCCGGTCGTAGTCCCACGGGCTGCCATGGGTTGCAACGTAACCGGGCGCCGGCGTGGGGATGGGCACCACGCCGCGCTTGAGGAACACGACGAAATCCCCCGAATGCAGGGGGTTGTAGGACGCGCGCGCGCGTTCGGCCAGGGTCCATGTTTCAGGCGATCCCTTCGGCATCGGCGTGGCCGCGATTTCCGCCGCGGTCAGCACGACCTCCACTTGCGGATCGGCTTCAAGCAGGGCCTTGGCATCGGTCAGCAGGCGTCCCTTGAGGCCGGGCGCCAGATCGCGGCGCAGCCAGTAGTCGCCCGAAGGCCCGTCGGACAGGACCAGATCCCTGGCCGGAAGGCCGTGGCGTTCGGCCAGCTTTGCCGAAAGGGCGGCGGCAGAAACGGTCGGCGTCACCCGCGCCGCGCGATCCAGCGCCTGTTCCTGCAGGCGTTCGGGAAGGTCGAAGCCGCCATGGTCGGCGGTGAGGACCACCACATAATCCAGCCCGCGCTTGTCGAGACTGGCGAAGAAATCGGCCAGCGCGGCATCGAGTTGCGCCATCTGGATGCACATTTCCGTGCCTTCGGTGCCGGTGCCGTGGCCGATATAGTCCGTGGCCGAAAGGCTGACGGACAGGACATCGGGCACATCGTCCCGGCCCAGCTTTTCCTCGTCCACCAGCCTCATCGCGAGGTCGAGCGTGGCGCGATCAAGCCGCGGCGAATTGCGAAAGCCATTGCCATCCCCGGCCTTGAGCGCGAAGCGCCCCGTGCCGACGGTCAGTTCACCCGCCCTGATCGGACGGTCCGCCCGGCGGCAGCCATCCGGCAGCGCCAGCGCCGGTGCGCCCTTGTCGAGCACCTTGGCGATCTCGGCGTTCTGAGCCTTGGCGCTGGCGCCGGGTTCGCGCCCGGCCAGCGTGACAAAGCCCTTGCCCTTCCACCAATAGACCTGATCGATGTCGTGTCCGCCCATCATCAGCGCCCCGCGATCCTTGCCCGAAACGGCCACGTTGCGCGCGGCGGGGTTCGCGCGCTTCATCCAGTCGCCCAGCGTCGGCACCAGCAGGTGCACGGGCGATGCCACGTAATCGCGCGATGCGGGGCTGCGCTGGCTGACATCCTCGGCGCAATAGACCACATTCGGTCCGACCGTGACGGACTGGTCGATCCATGAATTGGCGATGATCCCGGTGTGCGCCGGGCGATTGCCGGTGAGAATCGTGGAATGGCCGGGGCAGGTCTCGGTTGCGGCGTGGCTCTGGTATCCGGCCGGGAACACCGCGCCCTGCGTCAGGCGCGCGATGCCTCCGGTGAAGCGCTGGCGATACTGCGCGAAAAGATCGGACGAGAACTGGTCGATCGAGAGGGCGACGATCAGGCGCGGCGCGCCCTGCGGCACGGCCTGTGTCACGGGCTGGCTTGCGTCCACGGGTTCGGCATGCAGCGATGCCAGGGGCAAGGCGCCCGTCATCACGGTTGCGGCAAGGAGCGGGGCGGCAAAACGGGAAAGGCGCATCACGGCAAACATACTCCTATGGGCAAGCGCGCTGGACTCGGATGCGGGCCAGGCTTAGGACGCCCATGCGCGACGTGCATGGCCCCGCTCGTGCCCGCGTTCAAGGGGCCAGATCGACTTTCGCCCCAAGGAACCTGCTTGGCTTTATGGCACGACCCGAACCGGCCCGGATCAACAGCTTGCGCAGCATAGCGAAGTTTGTGACGGCACTGTTGCTGGTGCTCGCATTTGCGCCCTCGCTGCGCGCCGAACCGAACCATGTCAGGGCCAGCCTCGTGGCCGAGGGGCCGGTCCAGCCCGGCGGAACGGTGACGCTGGCGCTGCTGATGCAGCCCGAAAAGGGGTGGCATGGCTATTGGTCCAACCCCGGCGATGCCGGTTACGGACTGACCCTGAAGTGGGATATGCCCGGCGGTGCAGGGGTGGGGGCAATGCAGTTCCCGGTGCCGCAGACGCTGCTGATACAGGGGCTGATGAACCACGTTTACGAGCATGATTATGCCGTGCTCGTGCCTTTCACCGCACCTGCTGGAGCAAGGCAGGGCGATCGCCTGCCCATCCGCGTCAGGGCGCAGTGGCTGGCCTGCACCGACATGATCTGCGTGCCCGAACAGGCCGAGCTTTCGGGCACCGTCACCATCGGCAGCGGCCCGGCCGATCCGCGCTTTGCCGCCTGGCGCGCGGCGCTGCCCGCTCCGCTTGACCGGGCGGGGAGCTTTGCGGTGCAGGGCAAGGCGCTCAGGCTGGCGCTGCCGTTCCCGGCTTCCGCGCCGCTGGCTGCGCCGCATCTGTTCGTCTCCACCGAGCAGGTGGTGGATTATGCCGCGCCGCAGCGCTTCCTGCGCAATGGCGACACGCTTGTCATCGAGGTGCCGCTGGCCGCCTCGGCAGGGGGCGTCGAGCGGATCGAAGGCGTGCTGGCCATGGGCCGCGATGCAGGCGGCATCAGCTTTGCGGCGGCTCCCGGCACGGTTCCGGAGGGCGGCGAGGAACTTGCCCGGACAGGCGCAGGCAATGCACCGGCCTTTTCGGCGGCAACGCTGGCGCTGGCCTTGCTGGGCGCCTTCGCGGGCGGACTGATCCTCAACGTGATGCCTTGCGTCTTTCCCATACTCAGCCTCAAGGCCATGGCGCTGGCGCGGGGCAATTCCGGCAATGCCCGCGGGGAAGGGCTGGCCTATACCGCCGGCGTCGTGCTGGCGTGCCTTGCGCTGGGCGGGGTGATGCTGGCCTTGCGGGCTGGCGGCGAGCAGGTTGGCTGGGCATTCCAGTTGCAGGAACCGGGCGTGGTGGCACTGCTGCTGCTGCTAGCTGTGGCGATCACCGCAAACTTTGCCGGGATCTATGAAATGCCCGGCCTTTCGGTGGAGCGCGGAGCGGGCCATTCAGGCGCTTTCGGAACCGGGCTGCTGGCGGCCTTCGTGGCAACGCCCTGCACCGGGCCGTTCATGGCTGCTGCCATGGGCGCAGCGCTGGTTCTGCCGGTATGGGCGGCGCTGGGCGTGTTTGCCGCGCTGGGGCTGGGGCTTGCCCTGCCGTTCCTGCTGCTGGGCTTCGTTCCCGCGCTCAGGCGGCTGCTGCCAAGGCCCGGCGCATGGATGGAACGGTTCCGCCGCTGGATGACGTTGCCGATGGGGCTGACAGCACTCGCGCTGGGCTGGCTGGCATGGCGGGTTGGCGGGGCTGACTATGCCGCCGCTGCCATCGCCCTTGCCGCAGCGGTGCTGGTTGTGCTGGCCTATGCGGGCAGGGCGCAGCGGGAGGGCCGCGCCGTCATGGGGTGGACACTGCCCGCCCTGCTGGCGCTTGGCGCTGCGGCCTTCGTGGCAGCGCCGCGGCTTGTTCGCGAACCAGCCGCCGAACAGCGCGGGCTGCTTGCCGCCCAGCCATTCTCTGAGGCCCGTCTGGCCGAGGCACGCGCCGGCGGAAGGCCCGTCTTCGCCTATTTCACGGCTGACTGGTGCCTTTCGTGCAAGGTCAATGAAAGCACATCGATCGAGCGCGAAACCACGCGGGCTGCGTTCGAGAAGGCAGGCGTGGTGGTTCTGGTGGGTGACTGGACCCGGCGCGATCCGGCGATCACGGCGTTCCTCACCGAACAGGGCGTTGCCGGGGTGCCGCTTTATCTGTGGTATCCGGCGGGCGGCGGGCAGCCGCGCCAGTTGCCGCAAGTGCTGACGCCGGACATGCTGGCGGCGCTGCCCGGCCGGTAAGCCGCCCTAGAGCGATTGCCCGTCGTCGATGGAGATGAAGGTTCCTGTCACCTGACGCGAGGCGTCGGAGGCAAAGAACAGCATCATGTCGTCAAGCGCGTCTATCTCGGTCAGGCGCTTTCTGGGCCATGAGGCGATCTGCGCCTTGCCGCCTTCGGTATCGAACCATTCGCCGTCGATTTCGGTGCGGATGTAGCCGGGCTGGATCACGTTGACGTTGATCCCCTGCCGCGCCCATTCGCGCGCAAATTGCCGCCCCAGGTGCTGCACGGCAAGCTTCGTGGCCGCATAGGCGGCATCCCCCGTGGCGGTCATCTGCGCGGTGATCGAACCGGTCAGGATGATCCGGCCCCGCTCGGTCTGCTTCGAACCGGCTGCGATCATGCGCCGCGCCCCTTCGCGTGCGGTCAGATAGACACCGTTGAAATTGGTATCGACCACGCGCCGCATGGCATCGGCGGGCAGATCGATCGAGCGGCCCGGTTCGACAATGCCCGCATTGGCCACCACGATATCCGGCACCCCGATTGCCGCTTCGGCAGCGTCGAAAGCGCGAATGATCGATCCTTCGTCGGTCACGTCGAGCGGCACGGCCAGCGCCCTGCCTCCTGCGGCATTGATCTCTTCGGCCAGCGCAGCAATGCGTTCGACCCGGCGCGCACCGACGACGACCGCAGCCCCGGCGGCGGCATAGAGCCGGGCAAAGCGCGCACCGAGGCCCGAAGACGCCCCGGTGATGAGTGCGATGCGGCCTTCCAGCGAATAGCGCGGCTTGTCCATGATCTTCTCCCTTGCCACCCGGCTTGCGGCTTGCGCCTCCGGGAGGCCCAGGCGTTTAACCGATCCGTTAAGGTGTGCAAGCCCCGGATATTATGTGGTCCTCAGCGATGCAAGCGCGCAGACTTTGCCGGACAGACGGGGTTCAGAAGCTTTCAGCAGCGCCGGGCGAAAGGCCGCCGGGTGTCGGCTGCACCGGGTCTTCGGCCTTTGGCGCGGTCACGGGGCGTGCGCCCATCAATGCTGCGGCCTCAAGCTGATCGAGCGCGCGCTGCGCAGCCAGATAGTCGCGCGCGCGTGCCATCCATGCGCCGGCCTGGGCGCTGCCCGGCATCTTCTCGACTTCGGCAATCGTTGCTTCGATCTTGCCGCCAGCCAGGAATGCGCGCGCGCGCGCAAGGCGGCTTTCCTTCGCGGGGGAAGGCGATCCGGTATGGCGGATCACGAAAAGGTCGGAAATCTCGCGCTTGAGCGATGACCAGATGCCTTCATCATCGCCGCCGCTCACCAGAGCGGGGGCAAGGGCTTCGAACTCCTCGGAGAGTTGCGGCAAAGTCACCGGATTGGCACCGGCAGCAATGACACGATCCACCGCTGCACCTTGCAGATCGCCAAACCGCGCCCGCAACTGCGCTTCGATCCAGCCAAGCGGCTGGCCGCGTTCCACTGCGCGGCGTGCGGCAAACGCGAGCAGCAGCGCTTCGGCATGGGTGGCATTGCCCGATGCGGCAAGCGCCTGCTGGTTGAGTTCGGCCAGACGCTGCTCAAGCGCGGCAAGACGCGCGGTGGCCGCGGTGATCTGCGCATCGACCTGCGCCTTGTCGGCCAAGGCCTGCGCGGCAGACGCGCTTGGCGATGGCGGCGTCACGGGCGAGGTGACGAGATGGGGCACGCCCGAAGTGCCCATTTCGATCTCGAACATGCCGTTGCGCCAGCCAAGCCATGCTGCGCCCGTGGCGCCAAGCAGCAGGCATCCTGCAATGAGTGCCGCAACTGTCCGACCGCCAAGGCCGCTCCGCTCTGGTGCCATTCGCGGACTGTAGCCGAGATCCTGCATCCGTTTTCGCTTGTCCTGTCGCCCCGAAGTCACACTGTCTGGCACATTCGCGCTGCCAGTTCCAGCAATTCGGCGTCCGTTCTTGCCCGCGCGATGCCAACGGCTCTCCAGCCTGCTCCGGCCATTTCGGCAATGCGCGGGGCGAGGCAGGCAAGCTGCACATTCTGCCTTGAAATACAGAATCTTTCACACTCTTCGGCAAAGTGCCGCGCGGCTTCGCCCGAATGCAGGAGGACCACGGCACCCCGTTCAAGCAGGGCACTGGCCGCATCGGGAAGCGGCCTTCGCTGCGCGGCATAGGCAATCACCGTGGTGATTCGCACCCCGGCAGGCGGATGAAGCGCGACATGATCGGCACCTGCGATTCGGAGGTAATCGCCGGGCGGCAGCGTGGCGACAACGGGCTGCAATCCGCCCTCGCCGGTGCGGGCAACGGCAAAGCCTGCCTCGTGCGCGGCCTGCGCCGTTGCCGCGCCCACGGCGATCACCGGGACATGGGCGAGGGGCGCGAGCGATGCGCCGCCATGCCGGAAGACATTGGCGCTTCCTGCCAGAATGCCGTCAAAGCGGGCTGCGGGTGCATCCCATGCCAGCGGTGCGACGCGGAACAGGGGGAAGCTGCGGGCATCAAGCCCTCGCTCGCGCGCGGCGCGGCAGGTTGCCGCATTGCCCGGTTCCGGGCGGATGACAAGGACGGGCAGATTGCTGCCGGGCTTGCTCATTCGCCGGAAAAGTGGACGCGGATTGCCTCGCCGGCCTGCGCCAGCAGATGTGCGGCAAGGCGGCGGGGGCCATGTTCATCCGCCGGAGCAAAGGTTTCGGCGGCTTCGACACGCTCTGCCCCATCCGGGCTGAAGATGGCGGCGCGCAGGGTCAGGAGGCCGGCGTCATGCGTGGTCAGTGCGGCAATCGGGCTGTGGCAATTGCCCCCCAGCGCCTTGAGCAGGGCGCGTTCGGCCATCACGGCATGGCGCGTTCCGGCATGGTCGATTGCGGCGAGCCATGCGCGCACCGCGTCATTGGCGGCAAGGCATTCCACACCGATGGCGCCCTGCGCCGGGGCCGGCAGCCATTGGTCAGCCGCCAGCGGCGTTCCGACCGCGCTCTGATCGAGCCGTTCCAGCCCGGCGGCGGCCAGCAGCGTCACGTCAGCCTCGCCCGCGGCCAGCTTGCCCAGTCGCGTGGCAACATTGCCGCGAAATCCCACGATGCGAAGATCGGGCCGCATGTGGAGCATCTGTGCGGCGCGGCGCGGCGCGCTGGTGCCGACCCGCGCGCCGGAGGGAATGGCCGCAATCGAGGCGGCCCCCACCAGCACATCGCGCACGTCGGCGCGGGGCAGGACGGCGGCAATGCAGAACGGATCGGGACGCAGGGTTTCCACGTCCTTCATCGAATGGACGGCGAAATCGATCTCGCCTCCGGCAAGCCAGGCGTCCAGTTCCTTGGTCCAGAGCGCCTTGCCGCCGATTTCGGCAAGCGGACGGTCAAGCACCTTGTCGCCACTGGCGGTGACGGGGACCAGTTCGATCATCGCCTCGTCCCAGCCGTGTGCCGCGCACAGGCGCGCGCGCGTTTCCAGAGCCTGCGCCATGGCCAGCGGGGAATTGCGCGTGCCGAGGCGAAGGGGACGGTCTGGACGGGCCGCCGGGCGGCTTTCGGACAAGGCGTTGTTCATGCTCTGCTTGCCGTAACCGGGATTATCACTAGAGGGAAGCGCCAGATGGCGCTGATCCTTGGCATAGAATCCAGTTGTGATGAAACCGCAGCCGCGGTGATCGACGGCAATGGCGCAGACCTTGCCGCGCGAATCGTGGCGCAGCGCATCGCCTCGCAGGATGATGCGCACCGGCCCTATGGCGGCGTTGTGCCGGAAATTGCAGCGCGCGCCCATGTCGAAGTGCTGGCGCCGATGATCGGGGGCGTTCTTTCCGATGCGGGCCTTGGGCTGGGCGATGTTGACGCCATCGCCGCAACCGCCGGGCCGGGCCTGATCGGTGGAGTCATGGTCGGACTCGTCACGGCCAAGGCGCTGGCCATGGCGGCGGACAAGCCGCTGGTGGCAGTCAACCACCTTGAAGGCCACGCGCTGTCGCCGCGTCTTGCCGACCCGTCGCTTCGCTATCCCTATCTCCTGCTGCTGGTTTCGGGCGGGCACTGCCAGATCCTTGAGGTGGCAGGCGTCGGCCAGTATCGCCGCCTTGCCACGACCATCGACGATGCCCTTGGCGAGGCTTTCGACAAGACCGCCAAGATTCTCGGCCTTGGCTATCCGGGCGGGCCTGCGGTCGAGCGCCTTGCGCGCGAGGGCGATCCCCGCGCTGTGCCCCTGCCGCGGCCGCTGGCGGGCAGCGCCGAACCCCACTTCTCCTTTGCCGGGCTGAAAAGCGCGGTGATGCGCGCAAGGCAGGCGGGCATTCATGCCGATGCCGATATCGCCGCCTCGTTCCAGCAGGCCGCGCTCGATTGCGTGGTGGATCGCACGCGGGTGGCGCTGGCGGCTGCGGCTCCGCAGATGACCGCGCTGGTCGTGGCGGGGGGCGTTGCGGCCAATGCGGCGCTGCGCGGCGCGCTTGAGGCACTGGCCGCCGCGCATGGCCTGCCGCTGATTGCACCGCCGCCGAAACTGTGCACAGACAATGCCGCAATGATCGGATGGGCTGGCGCTGAGCGCTTTGCTCTGGGATACACCGATCCGCTGGATGTGGCGGCGCGGCCGCGCTGGCCGCTTGATGCCAATGCCGCGCCGGTGCGCGGTGCGGGAGTGAAGGCATGAGCGCTGAAATAGGCGTGATCGGTGCAGGCGCGTGGGGCACGGCGCTGGCGCAAATGCTGGCAAGCGATGGCCGCGAGGTGCGCCTGTGGGCGCGCGAGGCCGAGGTGGCGGAGGAAATCAACGCCCGCCGCACCAACAGCCTGTTCCTGCCAGCCGCACAGCTTGCACACAGCATCCGGGCCACGGACGACCTTGCCGCCATGGCCGGGCTGCCGGTCCTCCTGCTGGTGACGCCGGCACAGTTTCTGGCGCGGGTGCTGGGAGAAATCGGCTCGGTTCAAGGCGATGTCGTGCTCTGTTCGAAGGGAATCGAGGCAGGCAGCGGTCGCCTCATGGCCGAGGTGGCGCGTGATGCCGCCCCGCGCGCGAGCCTTGCCGTGCTTTCGGGGCCGACCTTCGCGCACGAGGTGGCCGCCGGTCTGCCCACGGCGGTGACGCTGGCCTGCGAAGGCGGCGAGGCGCAGTGGCAGCGGCTTTCGGCCGCGATCGCGCGGCCCACCTTCCGCCCCTATTTTTCGGACGATCTGACCGGAGCCGAAATCGGCGGCGCAGTGAAGAACGTGCTCGCCATTGCCTGCGGCGTGGTTGACGGGCTGCGGCTGGGGCAGAACGCACGGGCAGCGCTGATTAGCCGGGGGTTTGCCGAGATGCAGCGCTTCGGTCTGGCGCTTGGCGCGCGGGCAGAGACGCTGGCCGGCCTTTCCGGGCTGGGCGATCTGGTGCTGACGTGCTCGTCCACCTCGAGCCGCAACTTCTCGCTGGGCAAGGCCCTGGGCGAAGGCGCACGGGCAGACGATGTGCTGGGCGCACGCAACTCGGTGGCCGAAGGTGCCTTTACCGCGCCGGTTCTGGCCGGAATAGCGCGCTCGCGCGGGATTTCGATGCCGATTGTCGAGGCGGTGGTGGCGCTGCTCGAAGGTTCGGCGCCCGCACGCGAAGTGGTGGCGGGCCTGCTTGCGCGTCCGCTGAGGGCCGAGGCGCAGATGGACGGCGCGCTTGCCTGACAGTCAGCGCACCTCGCAAAAGGACATTGCGGCGCTGGCCAAGGGCGGGCGCACCAATTTCCTTGGCTTCATCCTGCGCCTTATGGCGCGCATCCCGTTCCTGTTCATCGCCAGCCGTCTTTACGGTGCGGCGGCCATGGGCCGCTTTGCCTCGGCGCTGGTCATGGTCGAGTTTGCCGGGATGCTGGCAACGCTTGGCCAGAAGCGCGGGCTGGCGCAGCGTCTGGCCGAAGGCGAAGAGCATCCCGCCAACGTGGTGGGCGATGCCGTGCTGCTGGCGCTGGGGCTGGCGCTGGGCATGGCCGCGCTCATCTATGCCTTCCCGCAGTCGATGTATCCGGCGGGCAACTATACCTTTGCCGATCTGCTGCTGGTTCTGGCAATACCGGGACTGGCGCTGGGCGATCTGGCGCTGGCGGCGCTGGCCTATCGCTTCGATGTGGCAACAACCGTGCGCGCCCGTTCGGTGGTGGAACCGTGGACGATTTCCATAGCGGCAGGCGCGTTCTTCTTCCTGTGGCCGGCATCGGGCCTGAGCCTTGCCTATCTCGCTTCGGTCTGGGCGGCGACGGGCGTTGCCCTGTTCGTGCTGGTGCGCACCTATGGTCTGCCGCGCGGGTGGAAGCCGCATCCGGTTCTCTTGTGGCAGATTGCTCGGCGCAACATTCCGTTGGCCGGAGCCGATGCGGTGGAATGGGGAACGCGCAAGCTGGATGTGTTCATCCTGCGCTTCTTCGTGGGCGAGGCGACCGTGGGCATCTATTACTTCGCCCAGCAGATCGCTTCCTTGCCGCAGAAGCTGAAAACCAGCTTCGAGCCGGTGCTGGGGCCGGTGATAACCCGCAGCATCAAGGAAAAGGACTATGCCGCGATTGCCAAGCAGGTCTGCCAGGTGGGCTTCTGGATCGGCGCGGCGCAGATCGGCATTGCGCTGGCGCTGGGCATCCCCGGCGAGGGGCTGATGGGCCTTGGCGGGCCCGCCTTCGTATCGGGCACGGCGGCACTGGTGTTCCTGCTCATGGCCGAGGTCGTGGCATCCAAGGCGGTGGTGAGCGAGGCGGCGCTGGTTTACCTTGCCAGAATGCGCAACCTGTGGATGAGCCTTGCCACGATCACCGTTCAGGCCGTGCTGACCTTCGGGCTGATCCTGCTTGCCCGCCGCGCGGGGTGGGGTCCGATGTATGTGGCAGCGGCCGCATCGCTGGCGCTGGCGCTTTCGCTGGCGCTTGCATCCTCGGTCAAGGCGCGGCTGCTGGGGCGCATCCTTGGCCATCGCATCAGCAACTGGCGCTGGGCGCTGGGCTGGGCAGTGGTGCCAGCCGTGGCCTTGGGCATAGCGGTGAAATGGCTTCCCGAATGGGCCGAACTGGCATTTGGAATCCCGGCGATTCTCGCTATTTACTGTTACATGCTGTGGGTCCGCTCGTTCGGGCCTGATGATCGCGTGCTGTTTCGCAAGCAGCGGGCGAACTGATCTTCTTCAGCCCGGTTTCAGGTCATGCGCCTGATTTCGGGTGTGGGCATTTTCAGGGGGTATCTTCATGCTTGAGCAGTTCGAAGCCAACCAGGCCTTGCTGGCGGGCATCGTGCTTGTGGTGGTGTTTCTTGCGTGGTGGTTCTGGGGCAGGACTAGGCCAAAGCCCCAGCCGCGCGAATATACCGATGTCCTTTCCGAAGGCGCGGAAAAGGCAGCGCGCAATACCGCGCTGATCGATGCGCCAAGCGCGGCGACGATGGCGGCCGCACCGGCGGTGCCCATCCCGGCCGAAGCGGCACAAGCTCCGGCAACCGAGGCTGAGCCGGTGGCTGCCGCAACCACCGCAGCCCAGCCTGCGGCTGGCCCGGTCGATGATCTGGGCCGGATCAAGGGCATCGGGCCGAAGCTGAAGGCGGTTCTTGCCTCGCTTGGCGTCACCAGCTTTGCCCAGATCGCCGCATGGACCGACGAGGATATCGCCCGGATCGATGCGCAGCTTGGCGCCTTTGCCGGGCGGGCACGGCGCGACAACTGGGTGGAGCAGGCAAGGCTCCTTGCCGCTGGCGATACGGCAGCCTACGAGGCTCGCTTCGGCAAGATCTGAAGCGCCGGCCTCATTCGGCGGCGCTGTCCGATCCTGCCGGCTGGGGCGCGGCGGAATGCCCGGCGGAGCGGCAGCGCGCCAGAACCTCGCGCACCGGGTTTCCCGCCGGAACCTTGATCATTCCGGCGCCGGGCAGCGTGCCCGTATAGGCCCCGGCCAGCACCTTCGTGCGCGGATCGTCGGCGGCGATGATCCCCTGCCAGAGATAGCCGCGCTGGCCCGGAACCGAAGTGGCATCAACCGGCAGGCGCATGATCCCGTCGCTGCCCACCAGCGCGAACAGGGCCTGCGCGCCAACCGGGGCCGCGGCATGGCGGGTGATGATGAGCACCCCTTCCCGGCAGGTGACGGACAGCAGCGGCTGTTCCTCGCGCGCACCGAAGGACGCCGTCCGGCCATCGAGCGATGCCGACCATGCCGGTGCTTCGGCCACCCCCGGCACGGCTGCCGAAGCATCCTCCTCATCCGGCATGGCCATGCGCACGGCATCGGCTGGCGAATCCGTCGCAGACTGCGGCTCCGGCGCACGCGAGCAGGCGGCAAGGGCGAGGGTGAGGGCGGTCGTTGCCGCAATTATCCTTGGTGACTTCACCGACTTCCCCACCTGGTCTTCTGGCTCTTGCCGAACCGGGTCTTGCGGGTGCCCGGCTTGCCTTCGTTGCTGCGGCCGACCACGGGAGCTTTGCGTTCGCCTTCCGGCAGGCCGAGTTCGGTGGCTTCGAGGCGGCGGATCTCGTCGCGCAGGCGGCCGGCTTCCTCGAACTCCAGATCGGCGGCGGCGGCGCGCATGCGCTTTTCCAGATCCTCGATGTAGGCGCGCAGGTTGTGCCCGACGAGGTTGTTGCGTTCATCATCGCCGGTGTCGATCACCACGCCGTCGCGGCTGGCGGCATCGGCCACTATATCGTGGATGTTGCGCTTGATGGTCTGCGGCGTGATGCCATGCGCTTCGTTGTAGGCCTGCTGCTTGGCGCGGCGGCGGTCGGTTTCGGCGATGGCGCGTTCCATGCTGCCGGTCATCCGGTCGGCATAGAGGATCACGCGGCCATCCACGTTGCGCGCGGCGCGGCCGATTGTCTGGATCAATGACGTTTCCGAGCGCAGGAAGCCTTCCTTGTCGGCATCGAGAATGCACACGAGGCCGCATTCGGGAATGTCCAGCCCTTCGCGCAGCAGGTTGATGCCCACCAGCACGTCATAGACGCCAAGGCGAAGATCCCGGATCAGTTCGATGCGCTCCAGCGTCTCCACGTCGGAATGCATGTAGCGCACGCGCAGGCCCGCCTCGTGCATGAACTCGGTCAGGTCTTCGGCCATGCGCTTGGTCAGCGTGGTGACAAGCGTGCGATAGCCCATGGCGGCGGTTTCGCGGCATTCGTTGATGCAGTCCTGCACCTGGTCCTCGACCGGACGGATGATGACCGGCGGATCGATCAGGCCGGTGGGGCGGATGACCTGTTCGGCAAAGACCCCGCCCGACTGCTCCATCTCCCAGCTTCCCGGCGTGGCCGATACCGCGATGGTCTGCGGGCGCATCGCGTCCCATTCGTTGAAGCGCAAGGGGCGGTTGTCGATGCAGCTTGGCAGGCGGAAGCCGTATTCGGCGAGCGTCAGCTTGCGGCGATGGTCGCCGCGCGCCATGGCGCCGATCTGCGGGATCGTCTGGTGGCTTTCATCCACGAACAGCAGGGCATTGTCGGGCAGATATTCGAACAGGGTGGGCGGCGGTTCGCCGGGCAGGCGGCCGGTCAGGAAGCGACTGTAGTTTTCGATCCCCGCGCATGACCCGGTGGCGGCGATCATCTCCAGATCGAAGTTGGTGCGCTGCTCCAGCCGCTGCGCTTCCAGCAGCTTTCCTTCGGCCACCAGTTCCTTGAGCCGCTCGGCCAGTTCGAAGCGGATGGCATCGGCCGCCTGCTTCATGGTGGGGCCGGGGGTGACATAGTGCGAGTTGGCATAGACCCGCACCGAATTGAGCTTCGTTCCGGCCTTCCCGGTCAGCGGATCGAACTCGACGATCTCCTCGATCTCGTCGCCGAAGAAGGAGATGCGCCACGCGGTGTCTTCGTAGTGCGAGGGGAAGATTTCCAGATTGTCGCCGCGCACGCGGAAATTGCCCCGGCTGAAGGCCGCATCGTTGCGCTTGTATTGCAGGGCCACCAGCTTGCGGATGATCTCGCGGCTGTCGGCCGAGGTGCCCGTCTTGAGATCGAAGATCATGGCCGAATAGGTTTCGACCGAACCAATGCCGTAAAGGCAGGAAACCGAGGCCACGATGATAACGTCATCGCGTTCGAGCAGGGCGCGCGTGGCCGAATGGCGCATCCGGTCGATCGCCTCGTTCACCGAGCTTTCCTTCTCGATGTAGGTGTCCGAACGGGGAACGTAGGCTTCGGGCTGATAGTAGTCGTAGTAGGAGACGAAGTATTCCACCGCGTTTTCGGGAAAGAAGCTCTTCATTTCGCCATAGAGCTGCGCGGCAAGGATCTTGTTCGGGGCAAGGATGAGCGCGGGGCGCTGCGTGGCCTCGATCACTTGCGCCATGGTGAAGGTCTTGCCCGATCCGGTGACGCCCAGCAGCACCTGCGTCTTCTCGTTCGCGCGGATGCCCTCGACCAGCTCGGCGATGGCGGTGGGCTGATCGCCTGCGGGCTTGTAGTCCGAAACGATGCGGAACGGGATGCCCCCTTCCACCTTTTCCGGCCGCGGCGGGCGATGCGGCACGAAGGCGCCGGACGTATCGGGTTCTTCAAGTCCTCTGCGGATGATGAGTTCGGCCATGGCTGCGATATGGAGAACCGCGCAGACCCATGCAACCGGCGTGACGGCGCGCACTGGCGCATTGCCCGAAAGGTGATAGCCTCAGACCCGGAACGAGAAATGGAGATGCCGATGCGCGCCGCCCAGTCGTTGATTCCGTTGATTCCGTTGATTCCGCTGATCCCGCTGACGCTGCTGGCCGCGTGCGGCGACGGGCCATCCGTGGACAGGAAGAACGCCAGCACCGCCGAGGTGGCCCAGTCGGTTGCCGATGCGGGCATGAAGCTGAAGCCCGGCCGCTGGGAAATGACGATGACGTTCGACCGGCTGGAGGTGGAGGGCATGCCGACCGAAGCCAGGCAGGCCATGCAGCAGATGATGGGGCAAGGCCGCAAGTTCGCCTCATGCCTGACCCCGGAAGAGGCGGACAAGCCCGATGGCAGCTTCTTCGGCCAGCAGGGTGAGGATTGCCGCTATGACAGCTTCACCATGGGCGGTGGCAGGATCGATGCCGTGATGACCTGCAAGGGCAAGGGCGAGGATACGGGTTCCTCGGCCAGGATGAAGCTGGCAGGCACCTACAGCGCCGACAGCTATGACATGACGATGGACATGGACGGCAAAGCTCCCAACGGGAAGGCCATGTCGATCAGGATGGCGATGGCTTCAAGGCACGCTGGCGCCTGCAAGGGCGATGAAACGTCATGATTCTGCATTCTTGACGCATTCTTGAAACATTTGCGCAAGTCTGGCGTTCATCGGCGGTTAGACCGATAGGGTGCACGCCATGACCATGATTGCGCATCACGATTCCGTTTCCCGCGAGGCGGGGCAGGCTGCTGCCCGGCTTTCCCGGCTGCGCGATGAAGTGGCGCGGCGCGTGGCCCTTGCCTTCCAGCCGCGGCCCGAAGGCGTGCGCGGCCCCAGATGGCAGGCGCTGCTGGGCGAACTGCGCACGCCGGTGGAGCATTGGCAGGCCCGCCGCCGTCCCTGCGCGGATGCCATGCCGCCGCAGGCGCCATCGCGCCCGGTCATGCTTCTGCCCGGTTTCGGCACGCATCCGGCGCGCATGAAGCCGCTGGGCCGCGCGCTTGAGGCTGCGGGCCACAGGGTGAGCGACTGGGGCCTCGGTTTCAACTTCGGGCCGAGCGAGGAAAGGTTCGGGCGATTGTGCGAGCGGGTTGTCACCATGGCGCGCAAGGAGGGCGAGCCGCTCGTGCTGGTTGGCTGGAGCCTTGGCGGCATTTTCGCGCGCGAGGTAGCCAAGGCCCATCCCGAAGCGGTGCGTCTGGTCATCACCATGGGCACCCCTTTTTCCGGCGACCGGCGCGCCAACAACGCCTGGCGTGCCTATCAGCTCATCGCCGGGCATTCGGTGGATGAACCGCCGATCGGGCAGGACATGTCGGCCAAGCCGCCGGTTCCCACGATTGCGCTGTGGAGCGCGCGCGATGGCATCGTTTCGCCGCGATCCTCGTGCGGGCGCAAGGGCGAGCGGGATCTGGCCATCCCCCTGCGCTGCACCCATCTGGGCTTTGCGGCCCATCCTGATGTGGCGATGATGCTCAACCGGCTTGTCGCGGCCTTCTGAGGCTGGCTGCCGGTCCGGTCCATCTTAATTCGCAGGTGCAGCATTCGCGCGCTTGGCAAAGCCGTTTCATTGTGCAAGCTTCGCAGGCGAACGGGATGTGCCTATGAAAACAACCTCGCCCTCGTCGTATGACGAGATGCTCAATGCCGATGGGTCGGTGCGCTCTGCCTACGCAGGTTACTGCGAGTGGTACAAGGAGCAGCCCCCCGACCTGTTGCGGCGCAAGGGCAGCGAGGCCGAGGCATTCTTCCGACGCACCGGGATCACCTTCAATGTCTATGGGAGCGAGGACGCGGAAGAGCGGCTGATCCCCTTTGACATGGTGCCGCGCATCATCACTTCGCAGCAGTGGCGTAAGCTGTCGCGCGGGATCGAACAGCGGGTAAGGGCGCTGAACGCCTTTCTGCACGATCTCTATCACCGTCAGGAAATCGTGCGCTCCGGGCGTTTGCCCGCGCGTCTGCTCAAGGGCAACGACGCCTTCCTTTCAGAGATGGTCGGCTTCACCCCGCCGGGCGGGGTCTATACCCACATCGTCGGCATCGATCTTGTCCGCACGAGCGAGGACGAGTTCATGGTGCTTGAGGACAACGCCCGCACGCCCAGCGGCGTCTCCTACATGCTGGAGAACCGCGAGACGATGATGGCGATGTTCCCCGAACTGTTCACGCGCGTGCGCGTGCGCGAGGTTTCGGACTATCCGCGCCGTCTTGCGCGCAGTCTTGCGGCCTGTGCACCGCCCGCGTTCAGCGGGAAGAAGCCGGTGGTCGCGGTGCTGACACCGGGGGTCTATAACTCCGCCTATTTCGAACACGCCTTCCTTGCCGACCAGATGGGCGCGGAACTGGTGGAAGGCAGCGATCTGCGTGTCGAGAACGGGCGCATCGCCATGCGCACCACGCGCGGCTACCAGCCGATCGATGTGCTCTACCGCCGGGTGGATGACGAATATCTCGATCCGCTGACCTTCAACCCCGCCAGCGTTCTGGGGGTTTCGGGGATCATGGATGTCTATCGCAGCGGCGGCATCACCATTGCCAATGCGCCCGGCACGGGCATTGCCGACGACAAGGCGATCTATTCCTTCATGCCCGAAATCGTCGAGTTCTACACCGGCGAGAAGCCGATCCTTCAGAACGTGCCGACATGGCGCTGCGCCGAACCGGAAGCGCTGAAATACGTGCTCGACAATCTGGCCGAGCTGGTGGTGAAGGAAGTCCACGGATCGGGCGGCTATGGCATGCTGATCGGGCCGACTTCCTCGAAGAAGGAAATCGCCGCCTTCGAGGCCAAGCTACGGGCCAAGCCGGAAAACTACATCGCCCAGCCGACACTGGCGCTCTCGACCGTGCCGATCCTGACCAAGGCCGGCCTTGCCCCCCGCCATGTGGACCTGAGGCCCTTCGTGCTGGTCAGTCCCAACGGCATCGACATCACGCCGGGCGGATTGACCCGCGTCGCGCTGAAGAAGGGATCGCTCGTGGTCAATTCGTCGCAAGGAGGTGGCACCAAGGACAGCTGGGTGCTGGACGACTGATATGGCGGAGGATTTCCCGTGCTAGGACGTTCGGCAAACGGCATCTTCTGGCTCTTCCGCTATCTTGAGCGGGCGGAGAACATCTCGCGCCTGATCGAGGCTGGCTTCCGCATGGCGCTGACGCGCGATGTTTCGGACGCTTCGGATGAATGGCGTTCGCTCATCGTCACGCTTGGCCTCCAGCCGGGCTACGAGGCGCGCTACGGGCCTGAATATACCGGCCCGCACGTGTTCAACTACATCCTGCGCGACCGGGACAATACCGGCAGCGTCCTTGCCATGACCGAGATGGCGCGCACCAATGCGCGCATGGTCCGCGCCGGGATCACCCGCGAGGTGTGGGAATCGGTCAACGACGGGTGGATGCGGCTCAAGGAAGCGCTGGCGCGGCCTGTCACCGAGACCCGGCTTGGCGATGTGCTCGATCTGGTCCGCCGCCAGTCCACGCAGGTGCGCGGCGCGATGGAAGGCACCATGCTGCGCAACGAGATCTACAATTTCGCGCGGCTGGGCAGCTTCATCGAACGCGCCGACAACACCGCGCGCATCCTTGATGTGAAGTATTACGTGCTCCTGCCCTCGATCTCCTATGTCGGCTCCAGCCTCGACAACGTGCAGTGGGAGAACGTGCTGCGCTCGGTCGCGGGCGAACGCGCCTATCGCTGGCTCAACGCCGGACGCATGGACCCGCGCGGGATTGCCGAGTTCCTGATCCTTGACGGGCGGTTTCCGCGCAGCCTCGCTTTCTGCTATTCCAAGCTGCGCTCCAACCTCGCCAGCCTCGCGCGCGAATATGGCAGCGAGATGCACTGCCACGAGATCCTGCGCGACGCCGATTGCCAGTTCCACCAGGCCACGATCGAGGCGATCTTCGAACAGGGCCTGCACGAGTTCATCGGCAGGTTCATCCGCAACAACACGGCCCTCGCGCTCCAGATCCAGCGCGATTACCGCTTCATCGACTAGGCCACCCCGTTCATGCGCCTCGCCATTGACCACACCACCCATTACGTCTTTTCGGAGCCGGTCAGCCACGGTCTTCAGCGCCTGCGCCTGAAGCCCAAGTGCTCGTCGGGGCAGCGGGTGCTTGAATGGAACATGCACTTCGACGGCGCGCACATGCAGGTCGAATATGACGATGCCAATCACAACCACGTCACGCTGATCTCGTTCGATCAGGGCGTGAGCGAAGTGACGATCCGCTGCAAAGGCGTTGTCGATACCAACGATGAAGCGGGAATCATCGGCAAGCATGCGGGCTTCATGCCGATGTGGCAGTTTCTGGAGCCGACCGAACTGACAAGGGCAGGTGCGCGCGTGCGCTCGCTGGTTTCGGCACTGGCGCAGGAGAGCAATTCGCTTGCCCTGCTGCATTCGCTTTCCGCGCTGGTGCGCGCACGTATCGAATATGCGCCCGGCCATACCGATGCGGCGACCCCGGCCGAAGCCGCCATCGCGGCCGGGCGCGGGGTCTGCCAGGACCATGCCCATGTCTTCATTGCCGCAGCGCGGGCGCTTGGCATTCCGGCGCGCTACGTCAGCGGCTATCTGATGATGAACGACCGGGTGGATCAGGATGCCGGCCACGCCTGGACCGAAGCCCACGTCGAGGGGCTGGGCTGGGTCGGCTTCGATGTATCCAACGGCATCAGCCCGGATTGCCGCTATGTCCGCGTGGCCACGGGGCGCGACTATCGCGATGCGGCACCGATCACCGGCATCCGCTATGGCGCGCGTGACGAGACGATGCATGTCAGGCTTGCCGTTGAACAGCAGCGCGTGGAGCAATAAGACAGCCCGGTGACGGCGGGGATTCGGGACGAGGCGGGTTCCGGTTCCTGCCTCTGATCGGCAATATTCGGGGCGGAAGAATGACCTATTGCGTTGGCATGGTGCTCGATCAGGGACTGGTCCTGATGAGCGATACCCGCACCAATTCCGGCGTCGACAATATCTCCACCTTCCGCAAGATGTTTCACTGGTCGGTGCCTGGCGAACGCATCATCACCATCATGACCGCGGGCAATCTTGCCACCACGCAGGCCGTGATCTCGCAGCTTGAGGAGCGCAACAAGGCGCCGGGAGAGCGTCGGCCCTCGATCCTTGAAGCGCCCACCATGTTTCAGGTGGCAACGCTGGTGGGCAATCTGCTCAGCGATGTGATCGAACGGCGGCAGGACGCCGGCATGACCGGCGAAGGGCCGCGATTTACCGCATCGATGATCGTCGCCGGACAGATCCGGGACATGGAGCCGCGCCTTTTCCTCATCTATCCGGAAGGAAACTTCATCGAGGCGAGCTTCGATACGCCCTTCTTCCAGATCGGCGAGACCAAGTATGGCAGGCCGATCCTGCTGCGCGGTTATGATCGCACGATGTCGTTCGAGGATGCGGTCAAGCTGCTCATGGTCTCGTTCGATTCGACCCTTGCGGCCAATCTTTCGGTCGGCCTGCCGTTCGATCTGATGGTGATGGAGCGGGACCGGTTCACGCCGCTTCACCAGCGGCGCATTCTGGCAAGCGATCCCTATTTCAAGTCGATCTCCTCAAGCTGGAGCGAAGCGCTGCGGCAGGCGTTCCACTCCCTGCCGGACTATTCGTTCGACGATCCTGCCTGACGGATCGGCGCACCCGGCGCGCGCAGGATGTGCCGGCAGCGTCAAGGCGCGCCAAGTCCTGATAATCGCTCGGTCCTCGATTGGCCGTCTGGCCTCATCCTGCCGGCCAGAATCCCGCCGATCAGAATCCTGCCGGTTGGATCGGGGCAATTGCGCGGCGAACTGTGACAGAACGCATGGCTATTGCATCCGTTCCCGAAGTTATCTTCCTAAGGAAAAACGTGTATATTGCGCAAAAATGGCGTCTCTTTCGGTTCATTCCGAAACTAACCTTTCTGGCTAAACGTCACGTCACGCGCCTTAATGGCGTTCATGGCTGAACGCGTAACCCTTCACATCCTCGATGGCGACACTGCCCGGCGTGCTCAACTGGCAAGGCTTGCCTTTGCTGCGGGCCATCATGCGGAAATCTATTCCGGCGCTGATGAACTGCTGGCCCACGCGCCATCATCGGGGCTGGTGCTTGCGCAGGATGAACCGGTGGGCGAGGGCATTGCCCAGCTCATCTCGGCGATGATGCGCGCAGGACAATGGCTGCCGGTCATCGCCATTGCCGAAACGCCGCAAACGGGCGCGGTCGTGCGGGCGATCAAGGCGGGCGCACTCGATTATCTGGCCATGCCCACCCAGATCGGCCCGCTGAACGAGGCCGTGGCCCATGCCGCCAGAGAAGCCGAAGCCTATCGTGCGCAGCGCGCCCGCGCGGCCGAAGCCCGCCAGCGCATCGCGCGCCTCTCGCTGCGTGAACGCGAAGTGCTGGACCGGCTGGCAGAAGGGTGCAGCAACAAGGCCATTGCCCGCGATCTCGACATCAGCCCGCGCACCGTGGAAATCCACCGCATGAAGATGATGGGCAAACTCGGCGCGCGGCACGCAGCCGAAGCGGTGCGCCTGCGGCTGGAAGCGGCCGGGCTGGATGATGTTGCGGCCTGAGCCTGGTTGATCGGACCAAGGCGCCCTGCGGCAGGGCCTGCGATGAGTGCGGGGCCTGAAACAGGCGACCCGGTCGCCCCTGAGCCTATCGACAGAAGGCTTTGAGTTCGCCGGTTTCGAAATGGAAATGGTCGCGGTGCGCCGCGTTGTAATCGGGGCTGAGCACCGTGCCGAACCGCTTGCACGCGCTGTCGCGCACGGTGCGCAGAAAGGCCCTGATTTGCGGGGACGGGCTGTTCCAGTCATTCAGCACGCTGATCCGGCGTCCGTCGGCCAGCCGGAATGCGGATATGTCAACCGCGTTGGCGGTGGCATGGGCGGAAAGCCGGTTGGTCCCCGCGACATTGCGGCAGGAGAAGCTGCCCATGGTTTCGATGCGGACGAGTTCGCTGCCCAGGATCTGGCGCGCCGCCCGGTCCACGCCGAACCGCGCCCATCCCTGAAGCGCACTTGCCAGCGGGCAGGCAACCGGGCCGAGGTTCGACACTTCAAGGCGGCCGCCATCGCTGCTGAGCGAGTTGAGCCTCACCGTGCCGAGCGTTGCGCATCCGGCGGAATGATACTGGTCCGGCAGGGGCGTGAAGCTGGCCTGCGTGGCGCCCAGACTGGCATAGCACGCCCGTGCCTGCGGCGAGGTCGACAGGGTTGATCCGGTCGCGCGCATGGGTTCATTGCGGGGCTGTTCGGGACTGCCCACGCAGCCTGTGACCAGAGCGGTCCAGCAAAGCAGGATCAAGCCGCGCTTCATCATGATCGAAGCATTGCACTTCATGGTTTTCAGAAGGTTAACACGTCCTTCCGTCCACCGCAAAGCCGCTTGCGCCGGCCTTGGTCATGCATTCGCAAAGGCGCGCGCTGGCGGGCTGCATCGCGAGCAGCCGTGATGCTTGGAGCGTCGCCAAAAGGAAAAGGTCTGGAAGGCCGGGTATCTGGTGGGCGGTGACGGGCTCGAACCGCCGACCCTCTCGGTGTAAACGAGATGCTCTACCAACTGAGCTAACCGCCCCCGGCTGGTGCGCTAATGCGCACAAAGCCGGGGGCAGTCAATCGCTGTTTCCGACAATATCGGCAGCGCGCGTGGCGCAGGCCCTTCAGCAGGGGCGGGCAGTCCATTCGCCGCGCACCCAGTGATGGGCCTTGTGCTTCCACGGGTCGATCACGATCAGGTTGATCCATCCGTTTTCCACCAGACGGCCAACCGCGTCGTGGCGCAGCACGATATCCTGGACCCGCTGAAGGGGCGCCTCGATGATGACCGCAAGGCGGCGCGGCGTGTGATAGGGCACGCCATCATCACGGAACAGCGACTGGCGCGGCAGACCGACGCACAGATCGCCGCCGCTGCCCTGCACCACGCCAAAGCCGCCAATGACATTCTGCGTGGTCTTGTCGCCTGCACCGAACACCTCGTTGTCGATCGTCGAGAACAGGTATTGGCAGTTGATCCATTGCGCCACGATCATCGGCGCGGTCATGATCCCCGTCAGCGCGCTGCCGTCCTCGTCCTTCTTCCAGTCATAGCTGTGCAGGAACGCCTGTCCGCCTAGGTCGATCTCGCGGGTGAGCGCGCGCGGCCCGACGATGAAGGCGGCATTGCCCGAAAGCCCCCATTCGGGGCGCACTTCGGCCCAGTGGGCAGCGCCGGTGAGAAGGTCTTCGGCGCTGCGCCCCAGCCTTGCCGCACGTTCTTCCCGCGCGATCTGCCCGGCGCGCTCCAGCGCTTCTTCCAGCCGCGCAAGGTCGGCGGCATGGCTTGCCGGAACGAGGTGCCGGTCGAAGATCTCGACGGCATCGCGCGTGGTATCGTGCTGGGCTGCGATGAACCACGTATCGGCAGGCAGCGTCACACCCTGCTTTGCCAGACCATCGCGCACCGCGGGGTCATTGAGGATGGAGGCCATCAGCCGCGCATTGGGGCCGCCGGGATGGCCGCCGCAGGCGCCGCAATCGAGGCTGGCCGCGAAGGCGTTGTTGGTGGTGCAGCCGCCATGGCCGACCAGTGCCACCAGCCGCCCGGTTTCCGGTGAAAGTCCGGTGAGCGTGAACATGCCGCGGGCATAGGCGACGCGCTGGTCGAGCGGGATGGCTGAGCCGCCATCCGCATGGGCGGCATCATCGTGGTCGTTGCAGGCAACTGGCGCCAGCACCTGCTTGCGCGCACCGACAAGGCGCTGGTGCAGCGCGTCGGTCAGCCGGGGGGCAAGCGTGCGGGCCAGCATGGCCACGGCAGCGAGAGGCCCTGCCGCCTCTGCCGTGGCAAAGCCGGTTGCGCCGCCCTTGGTGGCATCAAGCATGGCCTGCGCATCCGAAAGCGCTGCCTGCCGCGCCAGCACCGCATCGGCTTCGGCCTCGCGGCCCCTGGCCGGGCGTTCGGTCACGACGTGGGCCGGGGAGAGCAGCACGGGCAACTGGTTGCGCTGCGGTGCCGAGCAGGCGGGATCAAGCGCGATCGGCAGGCCGAAGAAGCCGGCGTAACCGAACGTCTCGATGCGGCCCTGCCGTTCCAGCGCCCGGCGCATCGGTTCCGAACGCACATCGATGCAGAAGACAAGCTGCGCATCGGGCCGCAGGGCCGCTTGCGGCGCCGTGAGGCGTGCGGAAGCACCCTCAAGCTGCGGGGCCAGCACCGAAAGGAAGCTGGCTTCGGCTGCCTCCTGAAAGATCAGGCCCAGCCGGGCATCATCGAGGGCGGCAATCTGGCGCAGCCTGGCCTGTGCCCTGGCATCCCAGGTCGTGGCCGCATTGGCAGGTAGTCCGAAGTGCGCGAGCAGCGCCGCCTCGACCGCCGCAGCGTCGTTCTGCGCCATTTCAACCGCCCGCGGACCGGTGCGGACCGCACCTTCGACCAGCGCCACCAGGGCCATGAGTTCGGCCATGCTGGCAGGAGCGCCAAGGCTTGCTTCCGGCCCGGCATGGTCTTCGCGCCAGCGCAGGTGCGCAGCCCAGCCCGGCAGGGCAGCCACCAGCCGCCGCAGCCAGGCAAGGCGGGCATCGGGCGTCACGCCGTCGCGCCGGGCGGCAAAGAGCAGCATCTCGACAGGATCGGAAGGCGCCTTGGCCAGCCATGCCGCGCCCGTGGGATCGGCCAGCTTCTGCATTGCCGGATCGAACCGCAGAACCTGCGAAAGGCACGCATACAGGCCGCGCTCGCGTCCCGGCACCTGGAGCGTGGCCTTGCGATCGAAGAAGGCGGCAAGCCAGCGTGCCAGCACGGCATGGCCCGGAGAAAGCTCGCGCCGCACGGCCGGTGTGTCGTCAGCGGGCAGTTCGGTGAGGCGGGCGACAAGCAGATTGTAGGCGTTGAGATCTGGCCCCAGCGAGGCGAATGCCTCATCCAGCCCGCCCAGCGCGTCGACCACGGCCTTGCGCATGGCGACATAGTCGATGCGGCCTTCGTTCATCAGTTGCCGCCACTGCACGAGCGACAGGGAAGCGCGCGCGCCGAACAGCGCGGCAGCTTGCGGCACGGCATCCTCGAAAGCGAGATCCTCGAAGCCTGAAAGCGGGTTCACGGCGATGGCGCTGTTCAGCGGCCAGAGCGGTGCCACCGTCTGGGCGGCAAGGGCGATCTGCGCGGTCAGCGCGGCGCGTTCGTCAGCAAGGCTGGCGGGGATCTGCGCGGCAAGGTTTCCGGTGGCGATGTTCATGGCGTGGATCCTTGGAAGAATGGGCAGTGCAAGGCTGGCGCCGATCAGGGCGCGGGGTGGCCTGCGTGGAAAAGCCGGGCGAACAGCGCGGGCGGCAGGGTCATCTCGCCGCTGGCGATGCCCTGCTGCCAGACCCAACCGGCAAGCAGCAGCGAAAGCAGGCCGAACTGGGCATAGTCCGGGATCAGCGGGACGGCGGCATTGGCCTGATAGACCGACACGAGCGCGAGCGCGGCGATATTGAACCCGATCAGCAGGAACGGGGCAGCGAACACCAGCAGGCCGAGCGGGCTGCGACGCGCGCCCTTCAGGGCCACACCAAGCGCGGCCAGCATGGCGGCAAAGGCGAGGCCCAGCGGCAGGACAGCCGCGTTCCGGTCAGCCTCCATCAGGGCGAGGGCGGCGATGATCGTGACCAGCGCAACCAGGGCGGGCCAGGGCTTGGCAAGCATCTTGGCGGCGCTGTTGCCGGGGGCGGCAGCGGGCACGATGGTGCCGGCCGAACCCAGGAAGAGCCATGCCTTGAAAACGCCGTGGGCCACCATGTGCCACAGCCCGGCGGCATAGGCGCCAAGGCCGACCGTCAGCAGCATGAACCCCATCTGGGCGACCGTGGAGGCTGCGAGCGAACCCTTCACATCAGCCCGCACCAGCATGATCGCACTGCCGAACAGTGCCGCGATGACACCCACGGTGAAAAGCATGGCGCGCGCGATCGGCGCGGCTTCGAGCACCGGCGCAAGGCTGATGAGGAGGAACCCGCCTGCGTTGACGAAGCCTGCATGGAGCAGGGCGGAAACCGGCGTTGGCGCCGCGAGCGAGCGCATGAGCCAGGCCGAGAACGGGGGCAGAGCGCAGCGCGCCATGGCGGCGATGACCATCAGCGCCGCTGCCGCAGTCATCATCGTCGGGTTGAGCGAGGGCGCCGCGGCGGCGATGGCCGCAAGATTGCTGCTTCCCGCGCCAAGCGCCAGCAGGAGCGCAGCCGCCACCAGGGCAAGATCGCCCGCCGCGAAGGAGAGGTTGGCGCGGCGCGCCGCGAGCCGGGCTTCGCGCCAGTCACCGACGTGGCCGATCAGCCCGGCCATCAGCCGTCCGCCCACGATCCACGCGGCCACCAGTAGCAGGATGTCAGCCGCCAGCGCCATCAGGATCGTGGCAATGGCAAGGCCGAGTGCGAGGCGCGTGAAGGAACGGGCGCGCGGATCGGCGCGAAGCTGGCGGCGGGAGAAGACCAGAACGACGCCCGTGACCAGCACGCTCAGGCTGCTCAGCGCCACGCCGGGGGCGGAAACGACCGCATGGCCCGTGGCGATTGCGCCAGCCAGCAGGAGGCCAAGCGCAGCCACCGGCAGATCGGCGGCGGAAAGGATGGGGCGGGCAGGCCGGTGCGGCATCGGTGCGGCATGGCCCGCAGAGAGTGTCATCTGGTTCATGGTTGCACCTTCTTGTCCGTCAGGAGGGATGATTGACTGTGCAGGTGCAGCAGGCCGTCTGATAATGGAAACGAATTGTTGAAATATTGAAGATTGAGATTTGAAATGATACAGGCTGCCGCATGGCCCTGCGCAATCTCGACATCGACCTGCTTCGTTGCTTCGTGACGATCGCCGATACCGGCAGCTTCACCCGCGCCGGAGAGCGGCTGGGGCGCACCCAGTCTGCCATATCCTTGCAATTGAAAAGGCTGGAAGAACAGCTCTCCCGCACGCTGTTCGAACGCAGTCCCCGCAAGCTTGTCATCACCCCTGACGGAGAGCGTCTGATCGGCCCGGCGCGGCAGATTCTGCGCTTGCACGATGCCACTGTGGCGGAAATGTTCGAACCGGAGATTGCCGGATCGGTGCGTATCGGGGTGCCCGAAGATTTCGCAACCGCACATTTGCCGGCGGTGCTCTCAGCCTTCACCGAGGCGCACCCGCTGGTGGAACTGGAAGTGACCTGCGATCTCACGCTCAACCTCGTCGAGCGGTTTCATTCCGGCCACTTCGATCTGGTGCTGGTCAAGCGCCAGCCAACGCAGGAACGGCAGGAAGGCGTGCGCGTGTGGCGCGAGCCACTCGTCTGGGTGGCGCGCGACCGTCAATCCGCTGCCGATTTCCTGCGGGTGCCGCTGGTCGTCTCGCCAGAACCCTGCGTCTATCGCAAGCGCGCGACCGAAGCGCTTGATGCCATCGGCAGGCCCTGGCGCGTTGCCTATACCTCCACCAGTCTTGCCGGGAGCCTTTCGGCCGTGCGGGCAGGGCTTGGCATCACCGTCCTGCCGCTGGAAATGGTGCCTGCCAGTCTGGCGGCCGTGGGCGAGGATGCGGGCCTTCCGCCGCTTTACGATACCGAGATCGCGCTGATCGAGGCGCCGGGCCTTTCAGACACCGCGCACCTTCTGGCGCAGCACATCATCGCGGCGCTGGAACGGGGAGCGTGATCGCGCCGCCGGGCTGTCCCATCCGGGCAAGCGGCAGGGGCTTCACGCAGCGCAGGGCGTCTTCCACCGGGTTGGCACAGCGCGAATGCTGCACGCGCAAGGCCCGCAAGTGCTGTCCGGGCCTTGCAGCCGTGTCATCGTCTTCTGCCGATATGCGCCAGCGGGACTGTTCGTCGGCACGGTTGGCGCAGACGGTCACGGCACCGGAGGGCGTGCAGCCTGCGCGGTTGCGGCTGCGCTGGTGGTGCAGCGTGCGGACGGCTTCCACCTGGGGTGTTTCAGGGGGCAGCCGAAAGGCGTGGTGCGGATCGGCACCGGTAGCGGAACCGGCAAATGCCATGGCGGCCGAGGCAAGGATCATCATCATCGCACATTGCCTTTCACGCAGTGCCCGGCGGCCTTGCGGGCCGGGGGCGTTGCCGCAGCGGCAGGATAGCCGCCCCGGATGCGCGCGGCTGCCCGGCGGGGCATTCGCGCTTGCGGATTAGTCTGGCGGCGCGCCGGGCCGTGGCTTGCCGGAGCCGGGAACGGGCTTTCCGGCCGCCATTGCGTCAAGGCCGCGCACCGCCAGTGCCCCATGGCCGGCAGCCTTTGCCCATGCGCAAACAGGCGGCTGCGTGGCCATGGCGTGCCGCAGACCCGTCGGAAGGGGTGGGGGTATGGCCTGCGGCGCGTTTGAAACCGGGGTGGGGGCGGCGCTGAATGGCGGGTCGCCGCCCCCTTGCAAGGTCAGAAGGTCTGGTCAGGCAGCGCCCTCAAGGGGGGTCGCCAAGGGCACTGCTGGAGATCGACCATTTCGGGGCATCCTCTTTGTTCCTTGCCCCACCTTGATGACGCAGCCTTTCCATTGCGTCCAATCGAAAGAACAGCGATAATCTGATAGATTTCTTCTATCGAGGTGCCTGTGCCCACGGTTCGCCAGCTTGAGTATTTCCTGGCCGTTGCCGAACTGCGTCATTTCGGCCGCGCGGCCCAATCCTGCAATGTTTCGCAACCAACGCTAAGCCATCAGTTGCGCGCGCTTGAGCAGCGTCTTGGCACGATTCTCATCGACCGGGCGGCACAAAGCGTGGAATTGACACCCGTCGGGCGCGAAATTGCCGAGCGTGCCAAGCGCGTGATGCTGGAGATTCGCGATATCCGGGCGGTGGCGGCTCGTTCGCGCAAGCAACTGTCGGGGATTGTCCGGTTCGGCGTCACGCCCACCCTTGGCCCCTATCTCATGCCGGCAATCATCGGGGCGCTCCATGCCGAGCAACCCGATCTGCGCCTTTACATCCGCGACGGCATTCCGGCCGAACAGGCGCGCGATCTGGTTTCGGGAAGGCTCGACATGATGGTCGGCCCGGCGCCCGTGATCGGCGAGGATCTGGAAGTCCTGCCCCTCTTCTCCGAGCCGATGAGCGTGGTTGCCCCGCGCCAGCACCGGCTGGCCGATGTGCGCCGCATCGACCGGCGGGATCTGGCCGGAGAGCGCTTTCTCACGCTCGACCAGCGGCATCACTATCACCAGCTCGTCCAGTCCGTCTGTGCCGAACTGGGGGCGGAAATGCTGCTCGACTACGAAGGGACCAGCCTTGACAGCATCCATCAGATGGTGGGCAGCGGCGTGGGGCTGGCGATCCTGCCGGAACTCTACCTGCGCTCCGAAGTGGGCGGTGATGCGCTGGTCGTGCGCCTGCCGATCGACAACTGGCAATGCAGGCGCGATGTCGTGGCGGCGTGGCGCGCCAAATCCGCCAGCGCCGCCGATTACCGCGCTCTGGCCCGGCGCATCCGCGATCAGGCGCTGTCGCTGCTGGCCTGATCGGCAGGTCCGCCCGCAAGCTGCGGCTTCGTGATGATCCGGTCGCGCGCGGCACGGATATCGCCTGATTCGAATTGCAGCGCCAGACGCTCGCGGTCGTTCGCGCGGAACGCGTCTTCCGCGCGGCTGATGGCTTCGGCTGAAAGCCCGGCATCGGCGAGCGCAAGCTTTGCCATCTTCACCGCCGATTCCATCACCTCGCGCACGACGGCGTTGACGGGTGCATCGCGCAACTGGATGAGCGAGCGCCGGTCGAAGGCGCGAACGTAAAGCGCCGCGCGCGGGAAAGCCGCATGCACCGCCGCCACGAGATCGGGCGAAACCTGATCCCTGTCCATGCAGAACAGGATCATCTCGGCATCGGCCGCGCCTGCCTGCCGCAGCACGTCAAGCCGGGTTCCGTCGCCGAAATAGACCTTGGCCCCGAAACTTGCCGCAACGTCGATCATTTCGATGTCGGTATCGATCATCGTCACGGGGATGTTGCTGGCGAGCAGCATCTGCGTGACGCCCTGTCCGAACCGGCCGAATCCGACCACAAGGGCGTTCGCACCGTCGGGCTGGGGGCCGTCACGCTCGCCTTTGGGGCTGTCGGCCTCGCGCCGGAAGCGGGCCGTTGCCATCATCAGGAACGGCGTTGTGGCCATCGACAGCGTGACCACGGCGCCGAACAGGCTTGCCGCTTCGGGGGCGATCAGCAGCGCGTTCTGGGCCTGCGCGAACAGCACGAAGCCGAACTCGCCGCCCTGGCTCAGCAGCAGACCGAGCGCCAGCGCACCGCGCCACGCCATGCCGAACGCGCGGCCGATGGCGAAGATGACACCGGCCTTCACCGCGATCAGCGCCAGCGCCATTCCGGCCACGAACAGTGGCCGTTCGGCGATGGCATGAAGGTTCAGCATCATGCCCACGGCAAGGAAGAACAGGCCGAGCAGGATCGAACGGAACGGCTCGACATCGGCCTCCAGTTCGTGCCGGTAGGGACTGTCGGCCAGCATCACGCCTGCCACGAATGCGCCAAGCGCGGTGGAAAGGCCCAGCAGTTCCATGACGGCCGCTGCCGCCATGACTGTGAACAGCGCGGCCGCCACGAACATCTCGCGCTCGCCCATGTTGCCGATCAGGCGGAACATCGGGCGGATGACGAAGCGACCGGCCGCAACCAGTCCGACCAGCGCCCCGGCGGTGTAGAGCGCCAGCAGCCATCCCGGCGGCCCGCCCGCATCGGCCGGATTGCGGCTCATCGCGCTGATGATGGTGATGAGCGGAATGATCGAGAGATCCTGAAACAGCAGAATGGCAAAGGCGCGCTCGCCAAAGGGGGTGCGCAGGCGGCCGGAGGATTGCAGCATCGGCAGAACCTGCGCGGTGGACGAAAGCGCCAGCGGCAGGCCCAGCGCCAGCGCCGCGCCCCGGCTGAAGCCTGTGGTAAGCCCGATGACTCCTGCCACCGCCAGTCCGCACAGGGCCACCTGCACGAGGCCGAGGCCGAAGATGTCGCGCTTCATGCGCCACAGCCGCGCCGGATTGAGTTCAAGGCCGACGAGGAAAAGCAGCAGCGTGATGCCCAGTTCGGCGATGCCCAGCTTGGCTTCCGCATCGCCCACCAGCCCCAGCGCCTGCGGGCCGACGACCGCGCCTGCCACAAGATATCCCAGCGTTGCACCAAGCCCCAGCTTGCGGAACAGCAGCACGAAGACGAGCGCGAAGCCCAGAAGGATGAACCCGTCGCGCAGCAGGGAAGAATGTTCGGCCATCGTCCCTGTTTAGCCCGGCGGCATTTTGCCGCAACCGCCGTTCAGCTTGCGTTGATCTGCACTTGCCGAAAGACTAGCGTTGACGGCCTGAAGTGGAGGGGTGAATGCGCAAGGTTCTGTTACTGGGGGCAGCATTTCCTGTCGCGGCCTTTGCCCAGCCGGTTCAGTCGGCGCAGGGCGATGTATCGCTGACGATCTACAACAACGATCTCGCGCTGGTGCAGGATGTGCGCCAGATGAACCTGCCCCAGGGGCGCACCCGGCAGGAGTTTCCCGACGTTTCCGCCGCTATCCGGCCCGAAACGGTCACGCTCAACGCGGGCGGCACCGGCATAGTCGAACAGAACTTCGACTATGACCTGCTGACCCCCGGCAAGCTGATGGACAAGGCCGTGGGGCAGACCGTGACGCTGGTCCGCACCAATCCCGCTACCGGCGCCGAAACCCGCGAAAGCGCCACGATCCTTGCCAACAACGATGGCACCATCGTGCGCGTGGGCGACCGGATCGAGGTGCTGAACACCTATGGTTCGCGCGTGATCTTTCCCAGCCTGCCCGCCGGTCTTCGCGCCCGGCCGACCCTCTCCGTGACACTTGACACCAGCACGCCGGGCACGCGGCCGGTTTCGCTCAGCTATCTCTCGCGCGGGTTCGGCTGGAAGGCGGATTACGTTGCCCTGTTCGACGAGGCGGCGAGCAAGATCGATGTCCAGGGCTGGATCACGCTCACCAACAACAGCGGCACCACGTTCGACAAGGCGAAAGTGCTGCTGGTGGCAGGGGCGGTCGGCAGTGCCAACGGGGGATATGATTCCTACCGGCCCCAGCGGCCGGTCATTCCCGGCAACCGCCCCGGCACGCAAAGCGCGAACCGCGAAGGTCTGGGCGATTTCTATGTCTATCCCATTGCCGGGCGCACCACCGTGGCCAATGCCCAGCAGAAGCAGGTAAGCTTTCTGGATGTGGCGGGAACGCCTGCAACCAAGGCCTATCTTTATCGCAACAATTGGCTGACCAACCAGTCCCAGCCGCAAAGCGCCGATACGGTGCTGCGCTTTTCCACCGCGCGCGAGGCTGGCCTGGGCGATGCGCTTCCGGCCGGAACGGTGCGCGTCTACATGCGCGATGCACGAGGGCAGCCCCAGTTCATCGGCGAGAACGGCATTGGCCACACCCCCATGGGATCAAGCCTTGCGCTCAAGACGGGTGAAGCCTTCGACGTGAAGGTGCAGCCAACGCTCGAAAAGCGCGAACGCATCGACAGCGGCGAATGGGAGCGCACCGCGCGCTACCGCGTCACCACGCCGGGCAAGGCGCCAGCCGAAGTGACGGTGGATCAGGAAAAGGTCTTCTGGCGCACCACGATGGCCTACAAGGTGACGAACGCCAAGCCGACGCCGGTAACGGTCGAGGTGGTGCAGGCCGGGCTGGACAACTGGTGGCATGACACCCGTGTGCCGAGCGAGAGCATCAAGGGTGAGCAGCTTTCGGCGGACGAGCGGATCTGGCGCGTGCCCGTGCCCGCCAATGGCGAGACTGTCCTGACCGTCCAGTTCGACACGCGGTATTGACCATGGCCCTGCGCCGGGCGCTGTTACCAGCGCTGTTCTTCATGCTCTCGCCGCCGGTTCTGGCCGAGACCGTGGTCACGTCTGCCGCGCCCGCCAGTGTTTCGGTAAGCGTCTATCGCGCGCCTGACCGGGCTAGCGACAGGGCGATGGACCTCGACTGGCTTCAAGGCTACGCCCTTGTCACCGAACGCCGCGAAGTGGAAATCCCGGCGGGCAAGGCCACGATCCGGTTTGAAGGCGTGGCCGCCGGGCTGTTCCCGGAAAGCGCGATCATCACCGGCCTGCCATCCGGCGTGCGCGAGAAGAACCTCGACGCCGATCTGCTCAGCCCCCGCAGCCTTTATGCCCGCATGTTCGGGCGGCCGGTCGTGGTGCGGCGCACCTTGCCGGGCAAGGGCGGTGTGCGAGAGGAGCGCGCGATTATCCGTTCCGGCCCCGATGGCGCGGCGATCCTGCAAACCGCCACGGGGTTCGAAGTGGCAAGCTGCGGCGGCCTGAGCGATGAATTGCTCTATTCCGAACGGCCTGCCGATCTTTCCGCGCGGCCCACGCTCTCGATCGAGACCGAGAGCGCGGCGGCGAGGCGCGTCACGCTTTCGCTTTCCTATCTGGCCTGGGGGTTCGATTGGCAATCGAACTACGTGATCCGCATGAACCCCGATGGCCGCACCGCCGATCTTGCGGCATGGGTCACGCTGGCAAGCAGCGATTCCACCAGCTTTGCCAATGCCGATGCCGCCGTGATCGCGGGCAGGGTGAACCGCGAGGATGCCACGCGCGGAGCGGTTCCTACCGGGGGCGATCTGGTGCTGGAATGCGGCTTGCAGCAGATGGCGCCGGTCTATGATGCGGTGCCCGCGCCGCCTCCGCCACCCGTTGCCATGGCGGCGCCCATGATGGAAATGGCCGAAGTCGTCGTGACCGGAATGCGGGCCAAGGGCATGGATGCACCCGTGACGGTGCAGCAGGAAGGGCTGGGCGATCTCAAGCTTTACCGTGTGCCGGTGCCCGTCACGGTTTCGGCCCGTGCGCAGAAGCAGGTGGCGCTGGCCGAGAAACCCGGCGTGAAGATGGAAGCGCTCTACCGGGCCGAAGTCTGGGGCGATCAGGTGCAGTCGGTGCGCCAGATGCTGCGCACGCGCAACCGGCGGGAGGACGGGCTGGGACTGGCCCTGCCGGGCGGCCCGGTGGCGGTGTTCGAGCCTTTCGGCCAGACCATGCTGCTTGTGGGCGAAGGCGGGCTTGAGGACCGTGCGGTGGGCGAGGACGTGGAAATCCTGCTGGACGATGCCACGCAGGTAACGGCCGATGCCATCATGCTCAACCGGCAGGGCCGCACCGCCACCATCCGGCTGACGGCCCGCAACGCGCGGCCGGCTCCGGTGCGGTTCGAGGCACGGATCAATCATCAGCCCGGTGCGGCCCTGCGCGCGCAAGGGGCAAGGCTGACGCGCAAGGATGGGCGCGACATCTGGACGACCACGATCCCCGCGGGGGAGGAGCGCACGCTGGTCTATCGCCTGACTGACCCTGCGCCTTGACCTGCACCTCGCGGCGCTGCGGCATTGGCGGCGCCCATTCCAGCAGTTTCTCGCCCCTGCATCGGCGAGGATGACAAGTGCCGCGTCAGATCACGCAAGGATCACTGCCCAGTTCGCCGAAATAGCGGGCCATGGCATCGGCGGCCTGATCGGAAAGGGTGATGAAGGCGCGGCGGCGGTCGGCGGTGTCCTCGGTGCGGCGCAGGAGACCCGCCTGCGTCATCTGGCTGATCCAGCGCAGCGCGGTTGTGGGCGGAACGCCCGATGCGATGCACAGCGACGTGACCGAAACGCGGGTGTGCTCTGCACGCGCGGCGGCAAGATCCAGCAGCATGTCCCATGCCGGATCGGCAAACAGTTCCCCTTCGAAGAAGCGTGAACGCATCTGCCGCATGCGGATGATCCTGCGCACAAGGCGCGGATCGGGCAGCGCGGGCCGCTGCTGGCGCACGAGCCGCTGCGTCGCGCCATCCTCTGCGCCTGGACGATCGAACGTGAAGGCGGAAAGATCGCCCTGCTGCGAGGGCGCAAGCGGCGCGCCCGAAATTGCCTCAAGCTTGTGCGCGATTTCCGAAACCTGCTGAGTCAAGCGCAGGAGGGACATGCGATCATTTTCGGAAAGTTCGCGCACGCGCGCACCGCCTTGCGTGGCGATCTGTCCCAGCAGATGGCCGAGCGCCACGACCCTGTCCGCACGGCTGGGGCTGACAAGGATCTGCGCGGCAGACTGATCGAGGCAGCCGAACACATCATCGAGCGCGCCCATGCTGGTCGAAACCACAAGGTGCGCCTGCGTGCGTGCTGCCTGCTGATCCAGCCGGGCGAGGGCGGCAAGGTCTGCGCCTTCGGGCATCGGGCAATCGACCAGAACAAGATCGCCCAGCGTGCCATCAGGCTCTTTGCCGGCAAGGGTTGCCAGATCGGCGCTGCGGGCCACGCGCAGGCCTGCGGCGGCGGCATCTTCGGCCATTTCGCTGCGCAGCCACGCCCGATCGGCAAAGATCGAGACGGCCAGCGGAGCGCAAGGCCGCAGCAGGGCCACATCCGCTTCCGGTGCAAAATCGAACCGCGCCAGCCCCTGAGCCATGATCCTGTTCCTAAGCAGTTCCACTTATGCGAACATGTGTGGAACAAAAAAGGATCAGGTCAAGCCCAGTTTCTGCGATTTCGGATCAATCGATGAAGGGATCGCGCACCAGAATGGTATCCTCGCGTTCGGGCGAGGTGCTGACGAGCGCTACCGGGGTTTCGATAAGTTCCTGCACGCGCTGGATATACTTGATCGCCTGCGCGGGCAGATCGGCCCATGAACGCGCCCCGGCGGTGGTGCCGCTCCAGCCGTCCATCTCTTCGTAGATCGGCTCCACCTCGGCCTGATCGGCGGCATGGCTGGGGAAATAGTCCAGCACCTTGCCGCGCAGGCGGTATCCGGTGCAGATCTTCACCTTCTCGAAGCCGTCGAGCACATCAAGCTTGGTCAGCGCAATGCCGGTCACGCCGGAGATGGCGCAGGACTGGCGCACCAGCACGGCATCGAACCAGCCGCAGCGCCGCTTGCGTCCCGTGACCGTGCCGAACTCGTGTCCGCGCTCGCCCAGACGCTGGCCGATCTCGTCTTCAAGCTCGGTCGGGAAGGGGCCTGAGCCGACGCGGGTGGTATAGGCCTTGACGATGCCCAGCACGAAACCGGTGGAATTGGGGCCAAGCCCGGAACCCGATGCGGCCGTGCCCGATACCGTGTTCGACGAGGTGACGAAGGGGTAGGTGCCGTGATCGACATCGAGCAGCACGCCTTGCGCACCTTCGAACAGGATGCGCGCGCCAGCCTTGCGCACCTTCTTGAGGCGCTTCCACACAGGCTGCGCAAATTGCAGCACGAACGGTGCGATTTCCTTGAGCTGCGCGATCAGCGCGGCACGATCGACCGGCGGCTGGCCGAAACCGGCGCGCAGCGCATCGTGATGGGCGCAGAGCCGGTCAAGCTGCGAATCCAGCGAATCAAGGTGCGCCAGATCGCAGACGCGGATGGCGCGGCGGCCGACCTTGTCTTCGTAGGCAGGGCCGATGCCGCGTCCGGTGGTGCCGATCTTGCCCGCCCCTGCGGCCTGCTCGCGCAGCCCGTCAAGATCGCGGTGCAGGGGCAGGATCAGGGGGCAATTGTCGGCAATGGCGAAGTTTTCGGGATTGATCTCCACGCCCTGGCCGCTCAGCTTCTCGATCTCGGCCTTGAGCGCCCACGGATCGAGCACCACGCCGTTGCCGATGATCGAGAGCGTGCCGGTGACAATGCCCGAAGGCAGCAGCGAGAGCTTGTAGGTCTGATCGCCCACCACCAGCGTGTGTCCGGCATTGTGCCCGCCCTGAAAGCGCACCACGGCGTCGGCGCGGCTGGCCAGCCAGTCGACGATCTTGCCCTTGCCTTCATCGCCCCACTGGGCGCCGATCACGGTTACATTGGCCATGGATACACTCCTCCACCCTGCCAGGGTGGATCCAGAAACGCCCTTCGACAGGACTCGGCGGATTGGACGGGATGGTAGGAGCCAAGCGCTCCAGATTTCGGTGGGCGCCCTAGTGGCGGATGGCCGGCCAAGTCAAGGCGAAACAAGCCGAGGTGAAAGCGCCCGCCCCGGCATGCCGGGCATATCCGCTGGCCACGCGTTGCGGCAACTGGCGTGATCTTTCCTGCCGTTTTGAGCAGTTAGCGATGTTGCCGGCACGGGTTAGGCTTGTCCACGAAGTGCAACCCGCAATGTGCGGACCGGGACTGAAAGGTTCCGGCGACCGGAGAGGATTTTGCCATGAGCCTGCGAGGACATGTTCCGCCGCCGATGGACGGGCGCGACCCGTCGCACCTGCGCGGCGATGCGATCACGGGGGATCGCTACTATTCGGCCGAATTCGCGCAGAAGGAATGGGACCACATGTGGACGCGCATCTGGCACATTGCCGGGCGCACCGCCGAAATCCCGGAGCCGGGCGATTTCCTTGTCCACAACTTCATGAAGGAATCGGTCATCGCGGTCCGGCAGGATGATGGCTCGATCCGCGCGTTCTACAACTCCTGCGGCCATCGCGGGATGCGCATGGTGCACGGCTCCAGCTCGGTGGAGGCGTTTCACTGCCCCTATCATGGCTGGAAGTGGGGGATCGATGGCGTGCTGAAGCACGCGCAGGATGCCGATGTCGATTTCAGCCGGGGCAACCCCTGCGGCAAGCTGAAACTGAAGGAACTGCGCTGCGATACCTGGGGTGGTTTCGTCTGGTATTCCATGTCCGACGACAGCCCCTCGCTGCATGATTTCCTTGAGCCGATGCCCGAACTGTACCGCAACTACCCGATGGAAACGGCGGTGCGCGTGGCGTGGTACCGGATCGAGCTGAATGCCAACTGGAAGTTCGTGACCGACAATTTTTCGGAGAGCTACCACACCCGCACCGCGCATCCGCAGGTGCCGCCGTGGATCGATCAGGATGTCGATTCCGCCCGGCACGAAATGTGGCCCAAGGGCCACGGCCGCACGGTGCAGCCGATGCGCCCCTCGCTGACCGACCGGCCCGAAGGGGGCGGCAATGCCATGTTCGAGGCCGAACTGGCCAAGTGGGACATCGATCCCGCCCGCTATGCCACCTATGAAGAGTTCGCCATGCAGGGCTGGCGCGATCTCAAGGCGGCCAAGCGGAAGCTCTGGCGCGAGAAGGGCTATCTCCACTACGAGCACATGGACGAGGAGGAAATCACCGACAGCCCGCACACGGTGATGTTCCCGAACGTGACGATCAGCTTCCTGCCCGACAACCTGATCCTGTTCCGCAGCGAACCGCATCCGAAGGACCCGGAAAAGTGCTATTTCGATCTGTGGTGCATGGCCTTTCCGGTGGAAGGCAAGACCGAGGTGGAATCGATCATGGCCGGCATCCGCCCCCTGAAGGAAGCACCCGAATGCGAGCACCGCGTGTTCGATGGCGGGCGCGGCGTGCCGGAACTGGCCGGGCAGATCGTCTATCAGGACATGGAACTGGCCGAGGCGATGCAGGCCGGAATGCATTCGCGCGGCTATGGCGATGCCTATCTTTCCGATCAGGAAACCCGCATCCGCTTCTTCCACGAAGTGCTGAACGACTGGATCGAAGGGCGGCAAGGGCGCTAGGGACGGCACCGCACGAAGGCATGGCAGGCGAGCCGGTGCGATCAGGGGAGCAGCAGCACCAGGCAGGCGCCGCTCCCCGAAGCGGCTGAACCGATCTGCACGTCGCCGCCATAATCGCGGGCAATCGCGCGGGAAATGGCCAGCCCAAGGCCCGAACCGCCGTTCCCGTCCGAGCCGGTTTGGCCCACGCCGAAAACCGCCTCGCGGGCATCGGGCGCAATGCCGGGGCCGTCATCCTCGATCACGAGGCGCTTTCCCGATCCCGCTGGCGCAAAGGTGACGCGCACTTCGCTGGCCGCCCATTTCCCGGCATTGTCGAGCAGGTTCGACAGGATCTCGCTGAGGTCATCCTCGTCCATCGGCAGGGTCGCGTCGGCTGCATGCATGGCCAGAAAGCGCTTGCCCGGATGACACCGGCGCATGGCATCGATCAGCGGCGGCAGAACTTCGGCAAGCCGTGCCTGAGGGCGCATTCCCGCCTTCGACCCGCCTGAACGGACGCGCGCCAGATGATAGTCGATCTGGCGCTGCATCCGTCCGGACTGGTCGAGAAATACCTTCGCCGCATCGCTCTGCCCGCGTTCGAGCAGGCGTTCGGCCTCGTCGGTGATGACCGCCAGCGGCGTGCGCAGCGAATGGGCGAGCGAACTGGCCTCCACCCGTCCGCGTTCGACGATTTCGGCATTGCGATCGATATAGGCGTTGAGATCGGAAACGACGGCTTCGATCTCGTCGGGATAGCGCCCGTCGATGCGGCGCCTTTCGCCCCTGCGCAGGGCATCGATGGCGCGCGACAGCCGGTTGAACGGGCGCAGGCCGAAGGTGATGATGGCAAGGCCGCTGGCCAGCAACGCCAGCGCCAGCAAGGTCAGCCACACGGTCAGCTCGCGGGTGAAGGCGCTGATGATGCGTTGCAGGTGACGTTCGTCGGTGGCGATCACGAAGTGCAGCGGCGGGCCGCCGGGCGCCTCGCGGATGAAGCCATAGACGATCGTCGGCCCTGTCGGCCCGCTGGCAACGCGGTGCAGGATGCTGGGCGAATGGGCGATATCGTAATCCAGTTCGCCCTGTGTCATCGATGGTGATTTCAGGGTGCCGAAGCCGGGCCGGGTGATCTGCCAGTAGAAGCCCGACAGCGGTTCGGCATAGCGGGGATCCGACAGCGGCCGGGCAAGGTGCGGTCGCCCCTGCGCATCCAGCGTGGTCAGCCCGCCCAGTTCGCGCACGTGGACTTCCAGTTCCTCGTGATACTGCGATTCGACATGGCCGGTGAACAGCCTGACCGAGGAAAACCAGATGCCGCCGATGCCGAGCATGACCCAAAGCAGGATCGCGAGCAGGAACCGTCCGCGAAGCGAGCCAGGCCGCACCTTTCAGACCTCCAGCCGGTAGCCAAGCCCGCGAACGGTGCGGATGGCATCGCGCCCGATCTTGCGGCGCAGGCGGCTGATGTGCGCTTCCACGGCATTGCGGTCGCGTTCGGCTTCCAGCGCATAGAGCTGTTCGAGGATCGCATCCTGCGAGATGATGTGGCCGGGACGCCGCAGGAACAGGTGGAGCAGGGCAAACTCCTTGCGGCTGAGATCGAGCGGCGCGCCCTCCAGCGTCGCGCTGCGCGCCACCGGATCGAGCGCGATGCTGCCTGCGCGCACGATGCTCTCGCTCTGCCCCCGTCCCCTGCGCCACAGGGCATGGAGCCGGGCCATCAGTTCCTCGAAGCGCACCGGCTTCACCAGAAAGTCGTCGGCCCCGCTGTTCAGCCCCTCGACCTTGTCGCGCCAGTTGCCCCTTGCGGTGAGGATGAGCACGGGCACGGTTTCCGCCTGCGCGCGCCAGAAGCGCAGGAGATCAAGCCCGTCTCCGTCAGGCAGGCCGAGGTCAAGGATGACCGCCGCTATCTCGGCCAGATCGGGCCAGTCGCGCGCCGCTTCGGCGCTGCGCACCCAGTCAACCGCCATGCCCGCCGCGCCAAGCCGCTCCGACAGGCGTCGGCCCAGTTCGGCATCGTCTTCCACAAGGAGCAGTCGCATCGGGTTAAGGTTCTCGGCCAACGGCATTGCAGATACCGCGTCAATCTGACGCCACCCTGACAGATTGTCAGGCTTGTGTCAGCTTCGCCTGCGATGGGGCGGCGCATGGAACGCAAGACGATCATCGGGGGTGCGGCCTTGGCCGCCGTGGTGCTGGGCGGACTGGGCTGGTGGGCCGCGCAGGGCGGATCAGATGCGCCGCCCGCGCAGGAGGGTGCGGCCGAGGCTGGCGCCGAGGCTGGCGGCGGTCAACTCACCCCCGAACAGATCAGCCGAATGGGCATAACGACAGCCGTCGCCAGCGAAAGCGATGCGACGCAGCTTGGCGTGGTTCCCGCGGTCGTGACCTTGCCCCCGGAATCGCGCGTGGCCGTTACCGCCCCCTTCGGCGGCACCGTGACGCGGCTCTTCGTGGTCAACGGACAGGCGGTCACGAAGGGGCAGGCGCTGGCCGTGGTCCGCTCGATCGAGCCGGTGCAGTATGGCGCGGCGATGGCCCGCGGCGAAGCGCAACTGGCCGTGGCGCGGGCCAATGCCGAACGCGCCAGCCAGCTTGCCCGCGAAGGCATCATTGCGGGCGCCCGCGCCGACGAGGCCCGCGCGGCCCTGCGCGAAGCCGAGGTTGCGGTTTCCGAGAACCGGCGCATCCTGGCCCAGTCCGGTGCAAGCGCGGGCGGCGAAGTGACCCTGCGCGCCCCCATCACCGGCAAGATCGCGGCGGTTGCGGTGCAGACGGGCGGCCCGGTTGACGGACTGACCGCGCCCTTTGTCATCGAAAATACGGCGAGCTTCATGCTCGATCTCCAGATCCCTGAGCGGCTCGCCGGGCAGGTGCGCCCCGGCATGGCCATCGCGCTTGCCGATGGCGGTTCCGAGGCCGCCGAAGGGCAGATCATTTCGGTCGGAAACTCGATCGATCAGGAAACCCGCGCGCTGGTGGCCAGGGCGCGGATCGGATCATCGCCGCTGCTGGTCAGCGGCAAGGGTGTCTCGGTCATCCTCAAGGGCAAAAGCGCGGTCCGGGCCGTCAGCGTGCCTGCCGCTGCGGTCTCCCAGATGGGCGGCAAGGATGTGGTCTTCGTTGCCGTGCCCAAGGGCTTTGCCCGCCGCGAGGTGGTGGTTGCCGGGCGCGGCAGCGAGACGGTGACGCTCGCATCGGGGCTGAAGGCGGGCGAGCGTGTGGCCACTTCCGGTCTGGCCGAACTCAAAGTCCTGCTGGGCGGCGAATAAGATGCTGGCGAGACTTGTAGAGAAGGCGCTCGCGGCGCGCTTTGCCGTGCTGGGTCTGGCGCTGGCTCTGGCGGCGTGGGGCGGCTGGTCGTTCATGAACCTGCCGATCGATGCCTTCCCCGATATCAGCTCTACCCAGGTCAAGATCATCCTCAAGGCGCCGGGGATGACCCCGGAAGAGGTCGAGAGCCGGGTCATCACGCCGATCGAGATGGAAATGCTCGGCATTCCGAACCAGACCAACCTGCGTTCGGTGGCCAAATACGCGATTGCCGACATCACCATCGATTTCAGGGACGGCACCGACATCTACTGGGCGCGCAGCCAGGTGGCTGAACGGCTTTCCAATGTGACCGGCGATCTTCCGGCCACGGTCGATGGCGGCATGGCGCCCATTTCCACGCCGCTTTCGGACATGATCATGTTCACGCTGGAAGGCCCGCAGAGCCTTTCGGAAAAGCGCCGCGTGCTTGACTGGATCGTGCGTCCTGCCTTGCGCACGGTGCCGGGCGTGGCTGACGTGAACGCCTTGGGCGGCTTTGCCGAAACCTTCGAGGTGCGCCCCGACAATGCCGCTCTCGCCGCCGCCGGGCTGATGGTGGAGGACCTGCGCACCGCCATCGAAAGCAGCAACCGCAACGATGGTGCGGGTCGCCTCAAGCAGGGCGAGGAAGCGCTGATCGTGCGTGCAGTCGGCGCGATCCGGACGCTGGACGATCTCTCGTCGGTAGTGGTCCGTTCGCAGGAAGGCACCGTGCTGCGGGTGGGCGATGTGGCCAGCGTCGGCATGGGCAGCCTCACGCGCTATGGCGCGGTCACGAAGAACGGCAAGGGCGAGGCGGTTCAGGGCCTTGTCATCGCGCTTCGCGGTGCGGATGCATCGAAAGTGGTGGACGGCGTCAAAGCCCGGCTTGAGGAAATCAAGCCGAGCCTGCCCGCGGGCATGAGCGTGGACATCTTCTATGATCGCACCGATCTGATCGAAAGCGCCGTCGGCACGGTGGAGAAGGCGCTGATCGAGGCAACGATCCTGGTGGTCGTGCTGCTGCTGCTGTTTCTGGGAGACGTGCGCGCATCGGTGATCGTGGCGGTTGCCTTGCCGATGGCGGCGCTGCTCACCTTCATCTTCATGCGTTCCATCGGGCTTACCGCCAATCTCATGAGCCTTGGCGGGCTGGCGATCGCGGTGGGCATTCTCGTCGATGGCGCGGTGGTGGTGGTGGAAAACGTGGTGGAGCGGCTTTCCGATCCGAAGCACCGTTCCAGCGGAAAGCTGCACGCGGTCTTCGTTGCCGCTTCGGAAGTGGCGGTTCCGGTGGCATCGGGCCTGCTCATCATCGCGCTGGTGTTCATGCCGCTGCTCACGCTTGAAGGGCTTGAGGGCAAGCTCTTCTCGCCGGTTGCGCTCACCATCGTGCTTGCACTGCTCTCGGCGCTGGTGCTCTCGCTCACGCTCGTGCCGGTGCTGGCCTTCTTCGTGCTGCGCCAGCACGAGGCGCATGGCGAACCCTGGCTGATGCGCCAAGTTGCACCGCGCCATGCCCGCGCGCTGGAATGGGCCTTTGCCAACCGCCGCACGGTAGGCCTGATCGCGGGCGGCTCGCTGCTGCTTGCGGGCCTTGCCTATACCGCCACCGGCAAGACCTTCCTGCCCACCATGGACGAAGGCGCAACGCTGGTTCAGCTTACCAAGCTGCCCAGCGTGAACCTTGAACACAGCGTGGCGGGCGACATGCGCGTGCAGCGCCTGCTGATGGAGAAAGTGCCCGAAATCACCGACGTGATTGCCCGCGTGGGCAGCGACGAACTGGGGCTTGATCCGATGAGCCTCAACGAGACGGACAGTTTCGTCCGGCTCAAGCCGCGCGATGAATGGCGCAGGCAGGACAAGGACTGGCTGGTCGAACAGATCCGCGAGGCACTTCACGCCATTCCCGGCATCGAGCCGAGCTTCACCCAGCCCATCGAAATGCGCGTTTCCGAAATGCTGACGGGCGCGCGCGGCGATCTGGCGATCAAGCTCTTCGGCCCCGACCTTGGCGAACTTTCGCGCCTTGCCGGGCAGATCCAGCAGCGGCTCGAAAAGATCAGGGGCACCAGCGAGGCGATCACGGTCGCCAATGACAGCGTGGACTATCTGGAGATCGACATCGACCGCGTGGCCGCGGGCCGGGCAGGTATGCCGGTCGACATGCTTCAGGACATGATGCGCGCCAACGTGGAAGGCGTGCGCGCCGGGGTCGTCGCGGAGGGCGTGCGCCGCGTGCCGGTGGTGATCCGTGGCAACGGGGGCGCGGGGATGGCGCCCGAAGCCTTTGCCGATCAGGTCTATCGCAGCCCGTCGGGCCAGCTTGTGCGGGCCAGCGATGTGGCGCGCGTCAACCGCGTGGAAGGCCCGGTCAAGGTCGAGCACGAGAACGGTTCGCGCTTTGCCATGGTTCAGGCCTTCGTTTCGGGGCGCGATCTGGTTGGCTATGTGGAAGAGGCCAAGGCCGACATTGCCGCCAACGTGAAGCTGCCGCAGGGCTACCGGATCGTGTGGGGTGGCCAGTTCGAGAACCAGCAGCGCGCCTCGGCCCGGCTGATGATCGTGCTGCCCTTTGCCGTCCTGCTCATCTTTGTCGTGCTCTACCTCACGCTGCGCTCGGTGCGGGCATCGGTGCTCATCCTTGTCAACATACCCTTCGCGGCGGTTGGCGGCATGATCGCGCTGGCGGTTTCGGGGGAATATCTCTCGGTTCCGGCCTCGGTCGGGTTCATCGCGCTGCTCGGCATTGCCGTGCTCAACGGGCTTGTCATGGTCAGTTATTTCCGCCAGCTCCGGCAGAACGGCATGCCGCTGGGCGAAGCGGTGCGTGTCGGCGCGGCGCGCCGGCTGCGGCCCGTGCTGATGACCGCCAGCATTGCCGCCTTCGGGCTTGTGCCGCTGCTCTTTGCCACAGGGCCGGGTTCGGAAATCCAGAAGCCGCTGGCCATCGTCGTCATCGGCGGGCTGGTCACGGCAACCCTGCTGACGCTGATCCTGCTGCCAATCCTCTATGAACGCTTCGGCGAAAGCGCCGAGGAGCGCGAAGCTGGCGACCGGCTCCATCCGGCAGGAGGTGCAGCATGATCCGCCGATTCTCGCTTTTCGCGTTGCTGCTGGGAACGGCGGCATCGCCTCTCGCCGCGCAGAACGCGCTGCCCCCCGAAGCTGCCGTTATCGAGGCGATCGATCAGCACCCCTCTGTCCTTGCTGCCGATGCCCGGCTTGAGGCCGCGCGCGCTGAAGCGCGCACGTTGCGGGGAAGTGCATCCAGTTTCAACTTTCAGGGCACCCATTCGCGGCGCTGGGCGCAGGGGCTGGGGCAGAACGCCATGGCCGAGTTCGACGTGCAGATCACCCGTCCGGTGCGTCTGCCGGGCAAGGGCAGGCTTGACCGCGATGCGGGCGAACTGGGCATCACCTCGGCCGAGAACCGGGCCGAGGATGCCCGCCATCAGGCTGCGACCTTGCTCAACGATCTGTGGTGGGACTGGCTGGGTGCCAGCGCCGAAGCGCGGGTCGATGCGCAGAGCGTGGCCAATTACGAGGCATCGCTGGCCGCGATCCGCCGCCGCGTGAGCCTGCGCGACATGGCCGCGCTGGATGCCGACCAGACCGAGGCCGCGCTGGGCGAAGCGCGCACGCAGGCCGCGCAGTCGCAGGGGCGGGCGGAACTGGCGCGCATGCGCCTTGCAACCCGCTTCCCCACGCTTCCACTGCCTGCCGAAGCCCCCGAAGCGCCCGTGCCGCAGCTTCCGGGAGAGGCGCTCGATACGCTCGCTGCGCAGGTGATCGAGCGCAGCCACGAGATTGCTGCAGCCAATGCCGATGCGGAACGCGCGGCTGTCATGGCCGAACGCGCCCGCAAGGACCGGCTGGCCGATCCCAGCCTTGGCGTTCGCCTGTTCAGCGAGTTCGGCGGGCTTGAGCGCGGGGCCGGTCTGGTGCTGTCGATGCCGTTCGGCGGAGCAGGGCGCCGCGCCGAGGCCGATCGTATGGCATCGGAAGGGCAGGCTGCCGATGCGGAACGCGCCGCAGTGCGGATCGACGTGCAGGAAATCGCCATGCGTGACGTGACGCGCGCCCGATCGGCGATGCAGACATGGCAGATGGCGCGCGATGCGCTCAATGCGCAGGTCGCAGCCCTCGCCAAGACCCGGCGCGGGCATCAGCTTGGCGCGATCGACCTTGCCGACGTGCTCCTGGCCGAACGTCTGGCCCATGCAGCCTTCCGCGCCGAAGCCATGGCGCGGGCAGAGGCGCACCGGGCCATCAACTGCCTGCTGATCGACAGCCACAACCTGTGGATTGCCGACTAGTCGGCACGATCACGGGGCTGCATGGGCTGGATTGCGCGCCAGCCCTTCTGCCCCTAGGTTCTGTCCATGAAGCCTCATCGCGAAGCCCATCTCGTCTCCCGCATCGGCTGGCTGCGCGCGGCCGTGCTGGGGGCAAACGACGGTATCGTCTCGACTGCCAGCCTCATCATCGGGGTTGCCGCTTCCGGGGCTGATCGTCAGGCGCTTCTGGTGGCGGGTGTTGCCGGTCTGGTGGCCGGTGCGATGTCGATGGCGGCGGGCGAATATGTTTCGGTCAGCTCGCAGGCCGATACCGAGCGTGCGGATCTTGAAAGAGAGCGCGCCGAACTGGCTGCAAGCCCCGATCTTGAACATGCCGAACTGGCAGGCATCTATGTCGCGCGGGGCGTCGATCCTGAAACGGCGGAAAAGGTCGCCAGCCAGATGATGGCGCACGATGCCCTTGGTGCGCATGCGCGCGACGAACTTCACATTACCGAAACAACCGCCGCCCGGCCGGTTGTCGCCGCTTTCGCCTCGGCAGGAACCTTTACCGCTGGCGCCCTCTTGCCCCTGCTGCTGGCGGCCCTGCTGCCGATGGCCTGGATGGTTCCGGGCGAAGCGGCAGGATCCATCCTGTTTCTCGCCCTGCTTGGCGGGGTAGGGGCGAAAGCGGGCGGGGCCGCGCTGCTGCGCCCGGTGATGCGCGTGGTCTTCTGGGGCGCGCTGGCCATGGCACTGACAGCCCTGATCGGACGGCTTTTCGGCACCGTGGTCTAACCCTGCTTTGGACGCAGCGCACTGCGTCCTGGTCGTGGCGCGCTTCGCTGCTGCCGGCTTGTTCGCATTGCGGCCCGTGACCGCTGCCATCGGCCAAACGGGCTAGTCCATCGGCTCGGCCGTGCGGGCAATGGCGCCCTTATGACGTTGGGGCACACTGGCAGACATCCAGCGAGGAGTTCTGCCATGATCCGTCAACGTCACCACTCGACATCCCCTTGGCTCTTGCGCGCCAGCGCCCACGTTCTGGCCGTGGCGGTTCTTGGACTGCCCGCACAGGCACTGGCCCAGTGGCAATCCATCCACCCTGTTCTGCCCTCGAACTATGTCGACGGATGCATCGCGCCCGTACTTCGAGCAACGGAGAATCGCCCGCTTCGCGTGGCTGCCGGTTCTTCCTATGAAATAGAGGTCTTGGGCCACGGCATCGATCTGACCCGCGACTTCGCGTTCGATGGCGGCACGGTGAATTGGAGGCGCAGCTATGGAGGGGTTGCGAACATTAAACGCGATTGCGGCGCCATCGGCTCGGTCAAGCTGCAGCTCAATGTTCCGACCGTCAACCCGCCGACCGCCGCTGCCGCGGAACGCAATTTCCCTTTGCGCATCGGCAACCAGACGATCCCCGTTACCGTCATCCTGCCTGTCCGTCTGGAAGCCAAGGGCTGGCATCCAGCCAGCATCCGCCAGGAACCGGCTCGGCAGGGCACCAGCAGCGGTGGCGGTTCCGGGGGACTGCCGCAATCGCGCATGACCACCAGTTCAGGTCCGAGCTGTCAGGAAACGCAGACGTGCGGATCTGGCACCGGGGTCGTGTTTCTGGGCCAGTCCTTTGGCAGCACCAACTCCAGCCCCGCCGACGTCGAGCCGCTTGATTCGCTTGCCGCCTGCATTCTGGGGCGCGGTGGAGATGTCCGCCAAGTCGACGGGCGGCTGGAAATCACGCTGCCGGATGATCGCGCCGACGCGCGTAACTGCATTACGTGGCCGTCCTTTCTCGAAATCAGTCAGGAATATGAACGCCCTGACCTTTGGCAAACGGAATCACAATCTCCGCCAATCCGATATTCGCTGAATGCCGGTTCCGACGCTTTCCTTTCGGCATCTAGCGTCCGAAGCCAATCAGCATTTTACATACGTGATCGAGTGCGATTTACGCTCGCCCGCGATTTTGCCTTGAACATGGTTGGCGTGCGGAACTTTCGGATCACCGCCACCAATTTTGTCGGACGCAGTGTCGGCTTCGACATCCGGGTGCAATCGGTAGTCCCTTATGGTGTGACCCAGATTGCCCCGGCAACGATGCTGGCGAACACCGGTTCGATCGGAGCGAGCCGCTTTGACACCGCGCCGGCGCCAAGTGCCGCAACCCTGGCTTTCAACATCGATCTGGCACCATCAGACGCCACCGCGCGTCTGCTTCGCTGGGAACTGCGTGATCATCAGGGACGGGTCGACCCTGATCTCGCGCGGTGCTTCACGGCGACAACGGGAACGATAAATCCCGCACCTGGCGTAAATCGGGTTTCGCTCACCCTCGAACGCTCTTCACCGACGACCTGTGTCGGCAAGCTGCTGAGCGTCCAAGTGGCCCCGGCCACGCGCAGCGGGACGATACTTTACACCCGGACCACTGCCGTCACTCTCAATTGATGACGATGGGAAGATGAATCATGCCCGCAGTTCGCCTTGCGCTTTGCAGCCTTTCCATTGCGGGCGTGATCGCTGCCAGCGCACTGGCATCCAGCCGGTTGGAAGCCAGTGCGCAGACTGATCCCGCCGAAGCGCAGATCCAGGCCCTTCGCGCCGAAATCGCAGCGCTCAGGACGGCGACCATGACGCTTGTCGGCCGGATCGAAGCGGTCGAGGGATCGATGCGCATGTCCAACCGCGTGCTTGAAATCTCCGGCACCCCGCAGGCCGACACGATCTTGTTGCGGCCGGGAAATGCCGGAGCGGCCAGTCTGCTGCTGGGCCGCAACGACGCGACCCTGCGCTTTCAGCGCATCGTCCTGAGCGGTGATGATGTTTCCATCACGGCAAGCCGGACGCTCACGATGAAGGCCCCGGCGATTTCGATCGACGGACAGCAGATCCACATGAAGGAGTCGGGGCGGACAACGCTCAAAGGCTCTGCCGTGCGGGACAATTGATCATGGGGGAACGCCTCTCTCTGGCGCTAGCTCCGGTTCTGGTCCTGGTCCTTGCAGCATGGCTGCCAGTCCTTTCCGAAGCCGCAGCCACCCCGCCCAAAGCCGTTGCCAGCGTGGCACCGGTCTGCGCCACGGCCAGCCACGAACGGCTGCTGATGCGTGCCGGACGGGACATCTGCGGCCCGACGCTCAGCACCAGCGGCAGGCCGACGGCAGCCGGGTTTCTGCCCACGGCGTGTCCGCAGTCTGGCCAGGTTTATCGCATCGATGCGATCGGGCTGGCCGACCGCTGCCTCGTGCCCATCCAACCGGAGAACTGATCCATGCCGACCGTATCCCGCATCGCACTGGGAGGCGCGATTGCCCTTTGTCTCGCGCTGCCGGACGCGGCCTTTGCTGCGCGGCGCAACAAGGCGGATGCCGCGGCCGACCTTGCGCAGGTGGCGGCCGAAAGCCTCCTGGAACGCGGTGTCGCCGGTCTGCGGGGTGGCGATCCGGCGCTGGCGGTTCAGGCCCTGTCCGAACTCGCCTCGCGCCAGCCGCGCAACGGCAAGGCTCAGGCGTTGCTCGGCCTGTCCTACCAGCTCTCGGCAGAACGCGATCCGCAGGCCATGGACCTTGCCCTTGCCGGTTACGACATCGCCCTCCGCAGCGAACCGGGTCTCTACTGGCCCGCCGCCATGGCCGGGCGCGGTGCCTTCGACCAGGGAAAGTATGAGGAAGCGCTCGCATTCTTCTCGCGCGCGGCCCTGCTGCGTCCGAACGATGGGCCGACCCTCTCTGCCGTGGCGGCGGCGGCCTACATGAACGGCGATGCGGCGCTGGCCAGCCTTGCCGCGGGGCGGGCGGCGGCGATCCAGCCAGGCCCGAACGGAGAGAACCTGCGTCTTGGCGCGCTTGCTGCGGCGGCCAATGGCGAGGCCGATCTTGCTCGCCAGCGCCTTGGGAAACTGGCGGCGCAGTTCCCGGCCGTGGCGGCAGAAACCGCAGCACGGGTCGATACCCTGTTGCAGACCGGCGCGCTGGACATGCCCGCTGGAGGCGATGCCGACGAGGGCGTCATCCTCGCCGCCGCGCCCGATCAGATATCGCTCGATGTCGCCATCATCCTTTCGCAGAACACCCAGCGCGAACGGTCCGGCTTCAACCTGCTCGACGGTTTGAGCCTGCAATATGGCGGATCGCGCAATTCCACCCGCACGATCAGCCGCAATGACGGCGTGGAGGTGGGCAACAGCTACCAGCGCGTGCTGACCGCCTCGATCTCGATCCCGCAGATCAACTACAACCTCAACCTGTTCAACCGGGGCGGACAATTCTACTCGGTTGTCGCCCGGCCGCAGCTGACCGCCTTCCGCGGCGAGCAGAGCGAATTCTTCGTCGGGCGCACGCTGCGCGTTGCAGTGGGCGGTGTGAATGTGACAAGCTTGGAACAGGTGGACGTGGGCATCGACCTGAAGGTCACGCCCATCGAGATCACGCCGACAGGCACACGCGTGCGGATCGAGGCCGGGCGAAGCTTCCTCACCGCTGATCCCGCAGGCTCGTTTGCCGAAGCGCTGACCACCTTTCGCCAGCGGGTCGTGGCCACTGCCGAAATCGGTTTTGGCGAAACCCTGCTGCTGTCGGGCCTGAACGAGGCAGTGGAGGACAAGACCTTTTCCCGAACCCCAATCCTGGGCGGTATCCCCCTGGTAGGCAATGCCTTCAACGAACGCAACGCCCTGCGCAGACGCGATTCGGTCATGGTGCTCGTCACTCCGGCGCGGCCCGTGGTGGCACCGGGCCGGGCCTGGGCGCGCAGTCAGGGCGCTGCCAATCTGGCCCGTCTGTGGACTGAAGTGGTCGATCCGATGAGCAATGCCGAACAGACCGCGGCTGCCCTCGGCCGGATGCGGCTGTTCACCCGGATGCAGCGCGGTGACGTGTCCACCACCTTTCCGGAAGCGCGGCCTGCGGCCGAACAGATGATAACAGAAATGCTGGCGCCCGGCGGCCGCTAGGGTCCAAACCCGATCAGGGCGCATTCGAGGTTCGAGGCAGAATGGCTCAGCGCAAGAAGGCAGGGCGCAGGAATATGCCGATATTTCAAGTCCTGCCGACGCAGCGCTGGGCCATTCTGGGCGAACCCCTTCGGGGCGTCCAGATGGCTTCGATCTCGGCCAAACCGGCCCTTGCAAAGGCAACCCGCCTTCGCGGCGGGCCGCATCGCCCGATCTCTTCGCCATCTGGACGCCTCGAAGGCGCCCTGATCGGGTTTGGACCCTAGGTCGCTGTCAGCGCGGCGAGCAGGACCGGTTCCGGCACTGGCTTCACCAGAAGGGGGCACCCGGCCGCGGCCACCTGCCGCGCGGTTTCCCCGGTAGCGTCACCGCTCATCACCAGGGCGCGCGCGTGCGGGCAGATCGCGTGGACCAGAGCGATGACCTGTGCGCCGCTGTCCTCGCGTCCCAGATGCCAGTCGGTAATCACGGCCGAGGGGCGCAGGCCCTGCGCAAGGGCATCGGCCACCTCGGCGGAGCTGGCGAAAGTCCAGACCGTGGCACCGTGCAGGCGCAGTGCACCGGCCACCGCTTCACGCGTGTCGGGCCGGTCTTCCACGAGCAGCACGATCTGTCCGTCGAGCGTGCGATCGGGATCGGCAGCTTCATGGCCTGGCGCTGCGGCTTCGGGCAAGATGCCTTCGGGCAGGGTGAGAACGAAGGCACAGCCGCCTGTCCAGCGCGGATCATGCAGCAGTGTGCCATTCATCAGCGTGGCCATTTCCCGCGCTATCGCCAGACCCAGCCCCGATCCATGTCCCAGCCGCCGCGTTCCTGACCCTTGCGCATAAGGCAGGAACAGGGCTTCGGCTTCTGCCGCCGGGATGCCGTTGCCGTCATCCACAACGGCAATCTGCACGTTCTTCTGGCGGCATCGCACCAGCACCCGAACCTGTCTGCCGTCGGAATGAAGCACGGCGTTGGTCAGGAGATTGCGCAGGATGCGGGTAAGCAGCGCAGGGTCGGCCTGCACGACCCGCCTGCTGCGGCCGATGCGCAGAGCCATGCCTGCGCGGCGCGCGGCCGGGGCAAGTTCCTGCTCAAGCGCTGCCAGAATCCCGGCAAGCGGCACGGCTTCACTGCGGGCTTCCATGCGCCCGCTTTCCAGGCGCAGATGTTCGGCCATGCCTTCCAGCATGACCATGGCTTCCTCAAGCCCCCGCTGCACGCCCTGGGCGGCGCGGTCCTGCCGCTCGGCGTCGGGAGCGCGCAGCACCTGGCGGAAGAACAGCATGGCCGCCTGCAAAGGCTGGCGCAGATCATGCGAGGCTGCGGCAATGAAGCGCGTGCGCGCGTCGCGCTCGGCATGGGTTGCGGCAAGCGCGGCGGCGAGATCGGCCGACATGGCCTCTGCCCTCAGCTGCTGGGCAATGGCGGTGCGGATCGCGTGCTTGAGCACCAGAGCCGTGCCGATCATGAGCGCACCGAAGGCCAGCAGGAAGATGGCGAGGGAATCGGCATAGAGCGTTTCGCTGCGAAAGAAGAACAGCGCCGCCGATCCGAAGATGGCGATCACGCCAAAGGTGATGTTGCCAATCGCTTCGGCCGTGGCCACCACCTGTCCGCTGATGGCGGCTGAATAGAATATGACCATCAGCAGTTGCAGCGGTTCGGATGCATAGGGCAGCAGCATCCAGACACTGGCCGCCACGACCACATCGAACAGCACGGCCACGACCTTGCCCAGAGGCGACCAGAAGCGTTCGATCTCTTCGGCATCGGGTTTGCGGATATAGATCAGCAGCGGCACGATCAGCATGATCACCGTGACAACGCCCATGGAACCCGTCCACGACCATAAGACGTGCGGCGGCACCAGCGGGGCAAACAGCGAATGGACATAGGCCAGCGTGCCGACCACCAGCAGTGTCAGCAGTCCCGTCAGCGCAAACTCCATGCGCGATTCAGCAGCGCGGACTTCGCGATGGATGCGGTTGTCGTCCGGGGTCAAAGCAGACCGCGCCCGCGCGCTATGGCCACCGCTTCGGTCCGGTTGGCCGCACCCAATGCCGAAAGGACCTGCGCCACATGGGCCTTTGCGGTGAAGGGGGAAATACCAAGTTCCCTTGCGATCAGCTTGTTCGCGCTGCCATTGGCCAGAAGGTGCAGGACCTGCAACTGGCGACCCGTCAGGCAGCTTTCGATGGGCGGCGAAACAGGCACATGGGCTGCCGTCTCCAGCGCCAGATGGCGCACGGCATCGGGCAGGTAACGCCCGCCAGCCAGAACCAGCCGCAGCGCCGCCTCGACCACTTCGGGGTGCGAAGACTTGGGCAGAAAGCCATGCACGTCCATTTCGAGCGCCATGCGCAGGTGATGCGGATCCTCACTGCCGGAAAAGACGACCACCGGCGTTTGCGGGCAGGCCGCACGCGCAGACCGAAGATTCTCGCGCGGGTCTTCGCCGGGAATGTGAAGGTCCAGCAGCAGCAGATCCACCGTGCCAAGCTGGCGCACCCGATCCAGCGCATCGGCACAGGAATGGGCGATGTGGACCTGCGCGTCGAACGCGGCTTCGACCGTCATGCCCATTGCCGAGGCGACGATGGGATGGTCATCGCATATCAGCACCTGCATTACCTGCCCCTGTAATCCGGTGTCGGGGCAAAGTGATATGGCTGCGGCTTCAGGTTTACAAGAAAAAGCAGCCCAATAGCGTTAGCGGTCTGGTCCTTGCTCCTGCAAGACAGAGCCGTGCCTTTCGCAGCGGATTGGGCGGCTGTCCGGTGCGGAAGGGCCTGCGGAACGCGGGCGACAATAAAGTGCGCGAATCGCTTTAACAGAAGCATTTCTGCTGGCTGGGGCGGCAGGATTCGAACCTGCGAATGCCGGTACCAAAAACCGGTGCCTTACCGCTTGGCGACGCCCCAGCAGAGGGCGCGCTTATAGCGTGCGCGGCGGGTATTGAAAGGGGGATGTGCAGAGGTCTGCGCCGAACTTTCGGGAGGTTCGGGCGAACCCCGCTCAGTCGTGACCGGCAAGCCCGGCTGCCGCGAAATCGCTCGCCTCGTGGCGCTCGGCAATGCCCCTGGCGGCATTGACGAGGCGGCCGCGCTGCACCGCCGGGCGGGCGGCAATCTCGTTCACCCAGCGGCCCACGTGGCCGTATTCGTGCAGCGCAAGAAACGCTGCCGCATCACCATAGGCGCTGCCGAGGTAAAGGCTGGCAAGCCACGGAAAGGCCGCCATGTCGGCAATGGTATAGTCGTCTCCTGCAAGGAAGCGGCTTTCGGCAAGGCGCTTGTCGGCCACATCGAACAGGCGCTTGGTTTCCATCGCATAGCGGTCGATCGCGTATTCGATCCTGACGGGCGCATAATGATAGAAGTGGCCGAAGCCGCCGCCGATGAACGGGGCCGAACCGACCTGCCAGAACAGCCATGACAGGCATTCGGCCCGTTCCGGCCCGGAGGCGGGAAGGAAGGCGCCGAACTTTTCGGCCAGATGCATCAGGATGGCGCCGGATTCGAACACACGGACCGGTTCGGGGCCTGACCTGTCCACCAGCGCCGGGATCTTGGAATTGGGGTTGATGCCCACAAAGCCGGACGTGAACTGATCGCCTTCGGCAATGCGGATCAGCCAGGCATCGTAATCGGCCCCGGCATGCCCCAGTTCAAGCAGTTCCTCCAGCAGGATGGTTGCCTTCTGCCCGTTTGGCGTGCCCAGCGAATAGAGCTGGAAGGGGTGTCTGCCGACCGGCAGTTCGCGCTCGGTCAGCGCGCCGGAGACGGGACGGTTGATGCTGGCGAACTGGCCCCCGTTGGCCTTGTTCCACGTCCAGACCTTTGGCGGCACGTATTCTGCCGACATCGCTTCGCTCTCCCTTTCCGACCGGTCAGTTGTATTCGATCACCGCATCGCGCCGCAGGTCGCGCAGGTAGGTCTGCGCGCGCTTGTTGACGCGGTCGTCCTCGATCTGCGCCATCATCTCGTCGAAGCTGGGACCGCTGGCGACCTTGGGGTCGTCGCGTCCGCACAGCATGAGCACCCGGACGCCTTCCTCGATCGAACCGAAGGGCGGCGTGGTCTGGCCCACGGGCAGGGCAAGCAGCACTTCCTGCAAAGCGCCGGGCAGATCGCGGGCGCGGATCTGGTCGTTCGCCACGACGGTGGCGCCGATCTTCGCGGCTTGTGCATCGGCATCGCCGCAGCCCTTGATCGCCTTCACCGTATTGGCGAACTCGGCCGCCCTGGCGGTGGCCTGCGCCGGAGTGGTGTCCTTGGCGAACTCGATCGAGATCTGCTTGAGGCTCAGCATTGCATCGCGCGGATCGGCGGTGAGAACCTGGCGCTTGTCGATCAGGTAGATGATCGAGAAGCCGCCGCGAATCTCGATCGGGCCGGCGAGCTGGCCGGGGCCCATGGTGCCGGCAGTGGCGGCCAGTTCGGGCGGAAGCTGGGCCAGCCTGATCCAGCCGAGATCACCGCCCACAGCGGCGGTCGAGGCTTCGGAATACTGGCGGGCATAGGCGACGAAGCTGCCGCCTTCCTGCAACTGTTCCACGATCTTCTGCGCGTTGGCATAGACCTGCGGCTTGTTGATGTCGGTGGCGGCAAGGAAGATCTCGCCGATGCGGTATTCCTCGGTGCCCTTCGACGCCTGAAGGCGCTGCATCACCTCCTGTACTTCGCTTTCCGACACGTTGACGAAGGGCTGCACGTTGCGGCGCAGCAGGTTCTGCCATGCCAGTTCGCCGCGGATCTGGCGCTTGAGCGATGCGGCGGACGAGCCGATGCGATCGAGATACTTCTCCAGCGCTTCGGGCGATTGTCCGAAGTTCTGCGTGGCGACACGTTCGTAGGTTGCCTCGACCTGCTCGTCGCTGGCGGGCACGTCGGAGGCCTTGGCTTCCTGGATCTGCAGCGTCTCGTCGATGAGATTGCGCAGCACCTGCATCCGCAGGCGCTCCTTTTCTTCGTCGTCGATCTTGCCGGCATTGGCGGAAACGATCAGGGCGAGCCGCTGCTCGACATCGGTTCCGGTGACGATTTCGCCGTTGATGATGGCGGTGGCGCGGCGCACGTTGGGATCGTTCTTGCCGAACATCACCGGGTTTTCGGGGATGTTGAGCTGGCCATTGGCGCCCTGCGCCAGCACGGGCGAAGCGCAAAGGGCCGCTGCGGCACACGCCATCGCGGAACTGCCGAGCGAACGCATCAGGGTCTTGCGGGAAAAGGTCAGCTTGGACATCATGCTTGAATATCGGTCCTGTCGAACTGGCGCGCCTGCGGATTCAGCGGGCCACCCGGTCCTGTGGGCAGAGGCGGCTTAACCCAAGCTGAGTGGCGCAAGGGAAACAAAAGGGCAAGAGACCACGCGTCACTTCACGCCGAGGTTCTTGAGCGACAGCGAGATCTGGAACGAGTTGCCGCGCACCGCGTCACCGATGTTCACGTAATCGCGCCGCCAGGTGAACGACAGGTCGAGGCAATCGTCGGTCCATGCAATGCCGAGCCGGTGGCGCAGCATCTGATAGCCGTCCGACATCATCGTCGGGTCATCCTCGCGATCGGTGAGGTTGACGATGGCCGAGCCGAAAGCCGAGAGCGTCCGCGTGATCGGGGTGCGCACGGCAAAGCGCAGTTCCTCGCGGTCCTGCAAATCCTCGAAGCCGTTTGCGATGTTGCGGTTGAGCTTGAGATAGCCCGCTTCCAGATAGCGCCGGTGGTTGCCCACGGTCACGTCGAACTCGTGCCGCCGCAGGGCGAAGCTGTCCTTGTCGAGCCGGAAGCGGTGCGTGAACTTGACGATATCGGCAAACCGCACGGTGGTGCGCCCGACGATGTCCGAGGCGCGGTTGGTCAGGCCCGTGCCATCGGGCAGGATCGCGTTCTGGCTGGACAGGCGGTAGCTCTGCCCGATGTTGGACATGATCTTCAGGCCGGGGCGCTGGAAGGTCCAGTCAACCCCGTAGGTGAAGCGCACGCCGTCCTCGATCCGGTCATACCCCGGAAAGCGGTTGAGCGCGAAAAGGTTCACGTCCTCAAGATCGACCGAGCGGGAATCCTCGTTGGGAATCTCGAAGTTGCGCACACCGGGCGTTGCCACGATCTGGAAGCGCGGCGTCAGGACCTGCGTGCCGCCGAACGCGCTGCCCGTGAAGGGCCATTTCACGTCGATTGCCGCCGTGGCGATCCCGCGCGTCTGCCAGCCGGCAAGGCCGCGGTAGATCGCGGTCGTCGTCAGCGCGTTTTCGTCGCTGTGGTAAACATCGCCGCGCAACAGGCCGGTCAGCGTCACTTCCTGACCCATGCCGGTAATGGTGCGCAGATCCCACTGGGCGCGGGCAAAGGCGCGCTGGCTGTCCTGTCCGGCGGTGCGCAGGATGGCAAGGCTGTTGGCCTGAAGCTCGAACCGGCCGGGCAGGCCGTCGATGGTCAGGCGGCGGCGATAATCGATGGCGGGCAGGGCCAGCGGCACCAGCCCTTGCGGATCGTTGACCCGCGCGGTCTGCGTGGCCCATCCCGCGATCGAGAGGTAGCTCGTGTCGTCGATGCGCTCGAAGTTGATCGATGAGCGCAGACGGTCGTCGCGGCTGATGTCGTAGCGGCGCAGGAAGGTGCGGTCCGAGGCCAGCCTCCCATAGCCGGTCATGCTCCAGTGCTGGGAAAACTGAAGCTTGCCGTTCGCCTCGATATAGCCGCGCCAGCGCTGCTGGCCGGTGGGCACGGTGTTGATCGGCGCGCCCAGCGGGATGCGCGCACTGCGGGTGGCGTAACCCGTGATCTGGAAGGCGCCGAGATCGGTCAGGTGGCGATACTTCGCGGTCAGCATCGGCAGCGATCCGGTGTAGAACGTGCCGGTAAGTGCCAGATCGCGGTTGTCGGCAATGCGCCAATACCAGGTCTGGCTCACTTCCGCGCCATTGGCCGCACCCAGCCGGAAATCGGGAATCAGCAGCCCGGTTTCCGCGCGGAAATCCGATGTATGGCCAAGCCCCGGCAGCGGCAGCAGCGGCAGGCCGAACATGCGCAGCGTGGCCCCGCGATACTTGACGCGCTTTTCCCTGGCATCGAAATAGACGCGCGCCGCCGTTACCTCCCAGCTTGGCCGTTTGGCGCAGCCCTTGTCGTACTCGACGGAGCAGCCCGAATAGACCGCGTTCTCCAGCGTCATGTTGCCTTGCGCATCGCGCGATCCACGCTCTGCCGCCAGCCTGCCGCCGGTGCGCAGCACGACCAGCAGATCCTCGATCGCGCCCGACTTGAACTCGTCGGTCAGCTCCACCTTGTCGGTATAGACGACGTTGCCGTCATCATCGACGAACCGGACATTGCCGGTGGCGACGATCTGTCCGCTCTCCCGGTTCCACGTGAGAAGATCGGCGCGCACGGTCTGTGTATCGTGCCGCAGGACGATATTGCCTTCGGCAAAGACCATTTCGGCATTGCTGTCATAGCGGACCTTGTCCGCCTCGAAGCGGACCACATCGTCGGCGCCCGATTCGTCGCCGGGTGCCGCAGCCATGGGGGCATCCTGCGCCAGTGCCGGATGAGCGGCGAGGGGGCACAGGCCCGCGCAAAGCAGCGTGGCCATGCGCGCGGCGCGCAAGCGACGGTAAGGGGCTTGCGGCTGCGGCCGCCGGGCGGGTTGCATGCGCTTGCCTATCGCACCAGTGCACCCTAACTGCAATTGCACATTTGCCGCGTTGGTCCCGCTTGCGTCGAACTGTGGCACGTTTTCCCTCAGGAGTTCTTGATGAAGGTCGTCTTTCGCACCAGTGATGCCCCTCAGCCCCGCCTTGTCGCCCGCCTCGTGGCGCTCGATGCGCTTCCGGCGAATCTCGATGCAGTGGTGCGCGAAGGCGCGGCGGCAGCCCGCTTCAGCGGCAAGGCCGGGCAGGTCTTCGAGGCATTTGTCGAAGGTTCGGCCGGGCTTGTCCGGCTGGCGCTGGCCGGGATCGGCAAACCCGATGCCGATGACCGCACGGCCAATCTGGAAAAGGCAGGCGCCGCGCTGGTCGCCCGCTACCAGACTTCGGGGGAAACCGCGCTGGCCATCGATTTTGCCGGTTCGGGGCTGAGCGGGCCAGAGGCGGCTGCGGTGCTTCTGGGTGCGCGCCTGCGCGGCTGGCGCCACGATGCCTACCGCACCAGGCTGACCGAGGAACAGAAGCCGACCCTTGGCGAAATCGTGGCGGTTGCCGCGCCCGAAGGCACCGCGGCCGCGTGGGAGGATGCCGCAGCGCTGGCGGAAGGCGTGGAGTTTGCCCGCGAACTCGTGACCGAACCGGCCAACGTGATCTATCCCGAAAGCTTCGTCGAACGCTGCAAGGCCCGGCTGGAGGGCACGGGCGTCGAAGTGGTCGTGCTCGGCCTTGCGGAGATGACCGCACTTGGCATGGGCGCGCTGCTGGGCGTGGCGCAAGGCTCGGTGCGCGAGCCGAAGCTGCTCGCCATGCGCTGGAAAGGCGCCGAAGCGGCCAGGCCCACGGCCTTTGTCGGCAAGGGCGTGACCTTCGACACGGGCGGCATCTCGATCAAGCCTGCCGCGGGCATGGAAGACATGAAGTGGGACATGGGCGGCGCGGCGGCCGTTGCGGGGGCAATGCTGGCACTGGCGAAGCGCAAGGCGCAGGCAGATGTCATCGGTGTGTGCGGGCTGGTGGAGAACATGCCCGACGGCAATGCCCAGCGCCCCGGCGATGTCGTTACATCGATGTCGGGCCAGACGGTTGAAGTCATCAATACCGATGCCGAAGGCCGCCTCGTGCTGTGCGATGCGCTGACCTGGGTGCAGAAGGAATATGCGCCCGCGACCATCGTTGACCTGGCGACGCTCACGGGCGCCATGATCATCTCGCTGGGCCACGAATACGGCGGCATGTTCAGCAATGACGACGCCCTTGCCGGTCACCTTGATGCGGCAGGCAAGGCCAGCGGCGACAAGCTGTGGCGTTTTCCGCTGGGTCCGGCCTATGACAAGCTGATCGACAGCCCGATCGCCGACATGAAGAACGTGGGGCCGCGCTATGGCGGCTCGATCACCGCGGCCCAGTTCCTCCAGCGTTTCATCGACAAGGGCGTGGCCTGGGCGCATCTCGACATTGCGGGCATGGTCTGGGCCGACAAGCCCGGCCAGACCTGGGCCAAGGGCGCGACCGGATACGGGGTGCGCCTGCTTGACCGGTATGTCCGCACCGTGCTGGAGGCATAAGGGGCCTCCATGCCGAAAATGCGGCGCAAGTCCGATCTTCCGACGAAGACCTGCGCCGCCTGCGGCCTGCCGTTCACGTGGCGCAAGAAGTGGGAGCGGGACTGGGACAACGTGAAGTTCTGTTCCGACAGGTGCCGCAGCGGGAAGGGCGGCAAGCGGGAAGGGAGCGGCTGATGCGTGTCGATTTCTACCAGCTTACCCGTGATCCTGCCGAACTCGTCCTGCCGCTGATCGCGCGCAACACGCTGGCAGCGGGCGAGCGGCTCCTTGTCGTTTCCGAGGACGAGCGGCAGTTGCAACGCGTGAGCGAGGCCCTGTGGACGCGCATTGCCGAAAGCTTCCTTGCCCATGGGCGCGCAGGCGACGCACACGAGGACCGCCAGCCGATCCTGCTTTCCGGACAGGCGGCCCCGGCGAATGGGGCGCGCTACGTGGCGCTGGCCGACGGGGTATGGCGCGAAGGCACGTTTGACCGCGTGTTCCTGCTGCTCCCGCCCGCCCGGATCGATGACGCGCGCGGCTGCTGGCGGATGCTGGGCCAGCGCGAAGGCGTTGAGCGACGCTACTGGCGTCAGGATGGCGGCAAGTGGAAGGAAGGGCCTTGATCCTGCGCCATGCGCGGGGAGTGGCCGAACTTGCGCCTTTGCACAAAGCCCGCTAGGGGCGCGCGCAATCGCAATCCCTACATCGCAAGGAACATCCCATGGCGGTCACCCGCACCTTTTCGATCATCAAGCCCGACGCCACGCGCCGCAACCTGACCGGCGCTGTCACCAAGATGCTGGAAGAAGCCGGTCTGCGCGTCGTGGCCTCGAAGCGCATCCGCATGACCCGCGAACAGGCCGAAGGCTTCTATGCCGTGCACAAGGAACGCCCCTTCTTCGGCGAACTGGTCGAGTTCATGATGAGCGAACCGGTGGTGGTGCAGGTGCTGGAAGGTGAAGATGCCGTCGCCCGCAACCGCGAAGTGATGGGCGCGACGAACCCCGCCGATGCCGCACCCGGCACGATCCGCAAGGAACTCGCGCTGTCGATCGGCGAGAACACCGTGCATGGCTCGGATTCGGAAGAGAACGCGGCCATCGAGATCGCTTTCTTCTTCAAGCCGGAAGAGATCGTCGGCTGACCTTCCGGGGTCTTCCGAAGCCGGAAAAAGGGCCGGGGCAGCGATGTTCCGGCCTTTTTCATGCGCGCACCAGCCACGCCTAACGAAAGTGAAATGTTGCCCAGGTGCAACGCTCTGTTGAATTGATTGTGATAGTTCAGAACAGAAATTGTATGTTCTGCATACAACGCTAAATCAGGGGGCGTTCCGCACGAGAACGCTGAGGGCCGCACCCGTCGGCTCTTTCTGGGAGGGAAACCTGATGACCAAGATTCGCGCCTTGCCGCGCCTGCTCGCGCGCACCAGCCTCATCGCCGGCACCGCCATCGCGCTTGCCCAGCCTGCCCTTGCGCAGGAAGCTGCCGAGAACAGCGGCGGCAACGAGATCATCGTGACCGCGCAGAAGCGCGCGCAGTCCTTGTCCGATGTGTCGCTTTCCGTTTCTGCGGTGGGCGCCGATCAGCTTGCCGCCAACAACACCTTCACCATCGAGGCGTTGCAGACGCTGGTGCCTTCGATCAGCTTCGGCAACGATTTCAACTTCGCCAAGCTGTTCATCCGCGGCATCGGCCTGTCCAGCTCGCTGCCGGGCGTCGATCCTTCGGTGGCGCTGCACGTCGACGGGGTGGTGGTCAGCCTCGCCCAGGCCCAGCTTGGCTCGATGTTCGATCTTGAGCGCGTCGAAGTGCTGCGCGGGCCGCAGGGCACGCTCTATGGCCGCAACGCCACGGGCGGCGCGGTGAACCTCATCACTGCCAAGCCCACGGACCGTTTCGATGGCTATGTCCGCCAGACCATTGGCGGGGATGCCTTCCTCGTGCAGACCGATGCCGCGATCAGCGGACCGATCACCGAGGGCGTGCGCGGGCGCCTCGCGTTCCAGCGCATCAAGCGCGACGGGTTCGGCGTGAACGAGTTCACCGGCAACCAGATCGACAACATGAACCAGTGGTCGGCGCGTGCGCACCTCGAACTGCTGCCTTCCGACAAGGTCAACATCCTGCTGACCGGCGAGTATCACCGCGAGGATGACCGTTCGCTGGCGATCAAGTTCCGCGAAGTCTCGTTCCCCGGCGTGCTGACCGACAATATCGCCAGCAACGACGGACTGAGCGCACTGGGCCAGCGTCTCAATGCCGATGGCAGCCAGGCGCGCTTCGCCACCAATCCGCGCAACCTTGCCACCAACTTCGATCCGATCAACGACCGTGAACAGTGGGCGCTCACCGGCATCGTCACGGTCGAGGCGAGCGACGCGATCTCGCTCAAGTCGCTGACCAGCTACCGCAGCTTCGATTCGATCTTCTTCCACGATTTCGACATGTCGACCTATCTGGGCTATCCGCTGGCCCAGACCAACGCCCTGCGCAGCAGCGCCAATCACTGGCAGCCGGTGTTCCAGCACCAGTTCAGCCAGGAGCTTCAGGCCAACGTCGATACCGACCGGTTCCACGGCGTGTTCGGGCTGTTCTATCTGGATGAGCAGATCGAGATCGAAAACCACATCGGCCTCGATGTGCTGAACAACACCGATCCGCTGCGCATCCAGTTCGACGGACGGCTCGACGTGAAGGCATGGGCGGGCTTTGCCAACCTTGCCTACGAGCTTTCGGACCAGTTCACGGTCAAGGCAGGCGCCCGTTACAGCTGGGAAGAACGCCGCCTGCGCAACAATACCGGCCTTGGCTCGCCCGCGCTCAACCGCCTCGTGCTTGATCCGTTGCAGTGGGATGCCACCAAGAGCTGGAACGACTTCGCGCCTTCGCTGGGCATCGAATATCGCCCGAATGCCGACCTCATGCTCTATGGCAACTGGTCGCGCGGCTTCAAGAGCGGCACGGCAGAGATCGGCTCCACGCGCCGTCTTTCGGCCACGCAGCCGCTGCCCTTCGTCGATCCGGAAAAGGTCGAAGCCTTCGAAGTGGGCGCCAAGTATGCGCAGGGCGGCCTCAGCGCCAACCTTGCCGTGTTCTTCCAGCGCCTGAAGAACGGCCAGTTCTCGCTGACGCGTCCGATTCCGGCGCCGCCCTTCTTCACCAGCACGCTGACCAATGCCGCGGTTTCCGAGGCCTATGGTGCCGAGCTTGACCTGCTGTGGCGGGCAACGCCTGCCTTCACGGTTTCGGCATCGGTGGGCTACCTCGATTCCAAGTTCACACGCTTCTCCGCGTCCGATCCGCTTGACGCGCGCCTGTTCGCGCCGGGGGCCGTGGAATCGCAACTGGTGAAGGATCTTTCGGGCAACCGCACCCGCATGTCGCCCAAGTGGAGCCTCAACCTCAACCCGACTTACGACATCGACACGAGCAATGGCGGCACGGTGCGCCTTGGCACCAACTTCGCCTTCCGCTCCAAGCAGTATCACACCGAGTTCAACGATGACCGCATGGCGCAGGATGATTACATCCAGCTTGATGCCAACATCATGTATCGCGATCCCAGCCGCAAGTTCTCGGCCAACCTGTGGGTGCGCAACCTGACCAACGAACTGGTCTATGCGGGCAGCTTCGCCGTTTCGACCAGCCGCGCAATCGGTGGCACGCTGATGCCGCCGCGCACCTATGGCATCACGCTGGGCTACGATTTCTGATCGGCGCCCAGGCGATGTGATCCAGTCCTTGGGGGCTGCCGGTTCATTCCGGCAGCCCCTTTTGCTATTCAGGCTTTGCCATTCAGGCTTTGCCATTCAGGGTGCCGGACTACGGGAGATTTGACCGATGCAGGGCATGGGCGGGGACGATTGTCCTTTCACCTTCAACTTTGATCCGGCAACCTTCAAGGCTGGCGATACGGTCAGCTACAGGATTACCGGCAATCCCATGTTCGAGGACATGCCCTTCGTGGGCGAACTGGTGGAAGTGCACGCCGACTTCGTGGTGATCGCGGGCGATCCCGGCGATCCTGCGGTGCGCTACCGCGCAACGCGCGAAAGCCGCCCGCAGGTTGATGCTGGCCAGATCTGAAGGTTTGCCGCCGCAAGCAACGCTCTCTGGCTATCTCGTGTTCAGGCTGCAAGGGGCTGGCGATACCACGCGGCAAGGCCCCACCAGATGGCGCCCAGCGCGGCAAGACCCGTGAGAATCGGCAGGGTATAGCCCAGACCGCCCGCCAGAACGGCCGCAGCGCCCAGCGCGGCGGCCGAACAGCCCAGATCCCAGCCGCCTTCCGTCGCCATGTTGAAGCGCAAGGTGCATTGCGAACGCTGCGCCATGGCATAGAGCGGCGAGAGCATGGCAGTTGCCAGCATGGGCGTGACCAGCGCGCCCAGCGCCGTGGCGATGAGCGCTGGCAGGGGCGCCTGCCATGCCAGAGCCTTTACGATCAGCACCGCCGCGCCAAGGCCATAGGCAAGGGAAAGCGAGTGTTGTGCCCGCCCGCCATCGATCAGGCGGCCTATCAGGAGGCTTCCGGCGGCGGCACCAAGACCTGCCAGCGCAAGCGCACCGCCGAAGTGCTCGAAGCTTTGGCCCAGCGTGACGAACAGCGCGAGGTTCCACACCACCACCCCGCAGCCGGTCTGCAAGCCTTCGGCGAAATAGAGCCGGCGGCCCCTGCGCACCATGGCGGGATCGGCCCTGGTGCCGGCCTCGATCGCCGGGTTCGCCGCGCCAAGGAATGGCATTCCGGCCAGAAGCTGTATCAGCGCGATGATCGCAAACCCTGCAAGAGGTCCGGCCCAACCCAGCAGGAAGCCGCCCGCGACCGGCGCGACGATGCCGACGGCGGCATTGGTGGCCTGCTGGATCGAGACCTGACGCCCCAGCGCCGCGTTGTCACCTGCGGCCGAGACATAGGCATGAAAGCCGGTCCAGTAGAGCACGCTGCCCAGCCCGGAGACGAGAATATAGCCAACCAGCACCGCGCCCAGCCCACCGACGAAGGGCAGGAGCAGGAAGCTCAGCGCGCGGATGCCTACGCCCATGAGCACGACGTTGCGCAGGCCCTGCGCCCGCGCGATTGGCATGACCGCCGCGCGCAGCCCGAAGCGCGAGAGCAGGATCAGCGCGAAGCTGGCCAGAGCGGCGGCAGGGGAGAGGCCCTGCCTGACCAGAAAACCGACGACGAACAGGCCGCCGCTTGCTTCTACAAACGATTGCAAGGCCGTGTGCGCGTAAACCCGGCGAATGGTGGTGAGCGTCATGGTGCGTCAGAAATCCATCATTGCCGCAAGGCGGCGGGGGGCCACCGCCGCCCAGCTGCGGCGAAGCCAGTCGGCGGCGTGGTCCCAGTCGACATCGGGGCGGTTGAGAATGAGGCCCGCCCAGCCGCTGGCTCCGTAATAGGCCGGACGGAACCAGACATCGCTGTCCTGCTCGATCAGGGCAGCCAGTTCGTCCTGCCCGCTGGTCTTCACCAGCAGCGCAATGTGCGGCGTGCCGTGGTGCTGATCGTTGAAATAGGCGAAATACTTCCCGCCCACGCGCCATCCGGGAGAGCCATGGCTCTCGCGCTCTTCCGCTTCCGGCAGGGCGCTGGCAAGGCGGCGCACCTGTTCCAGCAGCCATTCGGCGCTCCGCTCGCGCGAGACCCAGGCGGCAAGGGTGCGCGAATAAAGCTGGTGTTCGGCAAACAGCACGCGCGCGGCAAGGCTTTCGCCGGTATCGCCGGGAACGATCGCCACGGGTGTCTGTCCAAGGATCGGCCCGTCATCGAGTTCGGCGGTGACGAGGTGCACCGTGCAGCCGCCGTGCGAATCGCCCGCCTCGATCGCCCGCTCATGCGTGTGCAGGCCCTTGTATCTGGGCAGGAGCGAGGGATGGATGTTGAGCATCCGTCCTTCCCACCGCGCGACGAAGGCGGGGCTGAGGATGCGCATGTAACCCGCCAGCGCGATGTAGCGCGCACCCGCCCTGATGACTTCGGCTTCCATCCGCGCGTCATGCTCGGCGCGCGTCATGCCCTTGTGGGGCAGGGCGAAGGTCGGAACACCTTCGGCCGCAGCCAGCTTCAGACCGGAGGCTTCCGGATTGTTGGAAAGCACCAGCACGATTTCGTAGGGGCAGTCGGCGGCGCGGCTGGCATAGAGCAGCGCGGCCATGTTGGTGCCGCTGCCCGAAATGAAGACGGCGACGGGAACGCGCTCAGCCAAGGTGGGTGGCTTCCCATGCGGCGCGTGCCGACCATGTTTCGGCGCTGCCGGTAACGGTGCAGCCCTTTTCGCCGCGCACGATCTCGCCCACGCGCCAGACGGATTCGCCAGCCGCGGCAAGATCGGCGGCAAGCTGATCGGCCCCGTCCGCGTCCACGGCGAGGATCATGCCGATGCCGCAGTTGAAGGTGCGGGCCATTTCTTCAGGCTCGATATTGCCCTGCGCCTGTAGGAACGCCATGAGGCGGCTCTGCTCCCAGCGATCGGCATCGATGCGCGCGTGCAGGCCCTGCGGCAGGACGCGCGGCACGTTTTCCAGCAGGCCGCCGCCGGTGATGTGGGCCAGGGCATTGATCCGCCCCGCGCGGATGAAGGGCAGCAGGCTCTTCACGTAAATGCGGGTCGGCTCGATCAGGTAATCGATCAGCAGGCGTTCGTTGTCGAACAGGGCGGGCCGCTCCAGCTTCCAGCCCTTGTCGGCGGCAAGGCGGCGGACCAGCGAATAGCCGTTGGAGTGCACGCCCGAAGAGGCGAGGCCCAGAAGCACGTTGCCTTCGGCCACGCGGTCGCCGGTAAGCTGTTCGCCGCGTTCGACTGCGCCCACGCAGAAACCGGCAAGGTCGTAATCGCCATCGGCATACATGCCGGGCATTTCGGCGGTTTCGCCTCCGATCAGCGCGCAGCCGGCCATGCGGCAGCCTTCGGCAATGCCTGCCACGACCCGCTCGGCCACGCCGTTGTCGAGCCGGCCGGTGGCAAAGTAATCGAGGAAGAACAGCGGCTCTGCACCCTGCACGATCAGGTCGTTGACGCACATGGCAACCAGATCGATGCCGATGCGGTCATGCCGGTCATGATCGATCGCCAGTTTGACCTTGGTGCCGACGCCGTCATTGCCTGCCACCAGCAGCGGGTCTTTGTAACCTGCTGCCTTGAGATCGAAGAAGCCGCCGAAGCCGCCCAGTTCGGCATCGGCACCCGGCCGCGCGGTGGACTTTGCAAGGGGGCCGATGGCCTTCACCAGCGCATTGCCTGCGGCAATGTTCACCCCGGCCTGGGCATAGCTGTAGCTTTGCGGCTTTTGATCCTGATCGCTCATGGTTCGCGCGCCTAGCGCTTTCTTGCTTGGATTTCCACTTGCGTTTGGGCAAAAGCACACGCGCAAGCCTGCCTTGCCAACAGCAAAGTTTCCTGTTTTCCGCTTCTGGTCTGTTTTCTCGGAGTTCCCTTGGCCGCACTGCGCCTGTCTTTCGAAAGCGCGAAGAACCGCAAGGCGATGGGCATCGGGCTGGCGCTGCTGGCCGGTCTTGGCGGTGTTGCCCTGCTTGCGCAGATCGAGGGCGATCGCGGTATCGCGCCGATTGCCAGCAACGGTGATTTCGAGGTGCGCGGGATCGAGGTCAACGTCAGCGGCGACAATGCCGAGGACGCCCGGACCAGGGGCTGGCGCGAGGCGCAGCGCAAGGGCTGGGTCAAGCTGTGGGAGCAGAGCGGGGGCGGCGGAAATGCGCCAGCGCTGGATGACGCCACCATCGATTCCATGGTTTCCGCCGTGGTGGTGGAGCGCGAACAGATCGGCCCGCGCCGCTATGTCGCAACGCTTGGGGTGATCTTCGACCGTGCGCGCACGGCGGAGCGACTGGGGATGACCGGCATGAGGGCGCGCTCGGCGCCGATGCTGGTGATCCCGGTGCTCTATCAGGGCGGCGTGGCCACGGTCTTCGAAACGCGCACGCCCTGGCAGAAGGCATGGGCAGAGTTTCGCACCGGCAACAGCGTCATCGATTATGTGCGGCCCGCCGGTGCAGGATCGGATTCGCTGCTCTTGACGGCGGGGCAGCTTGACCGGCGCAGCCGCAACTGGTGGCGCATGATCCTTGACGAGTTCGGCGCGTCCGATGTCATCATGCCCATCGCGAGGCTGGAACGCAGCTTTCCGGGCGGGCCGGTCACGGGGCGCTTTGCTGCCCGCTACGGCCCCGACAACCGCTATCTGGGAAGCTTTACGCTGACCGCGAAAAGCGAAGCCGATCTGCCGAAGATGCTGGAAGAGGCGATCGCGCGGATCGACCGGATCTATGCGCAGGCGCTGGCCGACGGGCTGCTGAAGCCCGACCCCACGCTGAACATGGCCTTGCAGGTTGACCCGGCCCTGATCGAGCAGACCCTTGCCAAGGCGGGGCCGGTCGCGGCCCTGCCCGGCACGGATGCGGCGCAGAACCGCCCTGCGGCCGCGGCAAGCACCCCGACGGCACCGGCAGAGCGCACCTTCACCGTCCAGTTCGCCACCGCCGATGCCGCCGCGGTCGATGCGGGCATGGCCGGAATGCGCAGCATCGCGGGCGTGAAGAGCGCCGTTTCCACATCGATCGCCATTGGCGGCACATCGGTGATGCGCGTGACCTATGCGGGGGATCTGGAAACCCTGGCGGCGGCCCTGCGCGCGCAGGGCTGGCGCGTGACGGTGGGCGCCGATGCGCTCTCGATCCGGAAATAGGCGCGTTCCGGCGGTTTCTGGTCCATAACGGCAGCCATGTCCACGCAGATCGCCCTTCCGCTGGTGACGGCGCGCGGTGCCGAGACGGTCGTCATGGGGCCATGCCTCGTGCCGGTGATCGAAGCCTTGCAGGCATCGGACAGCTGGCCGTTCCGCACGGCGGTGCTTGCCGGTCCGCCGCGTTCGGGCAAGAGCCTGCTGGCACGCTGGTTTGCCGAAAGCGGTGCGGGCGACGTGATCGACAATGCCGATGACCTGCCAGAGGATGAAGTGTTCCATCGCTGGAACCGGGCGCAGGCCGAAGGGCGCGCGCTGCTGCTCGTCAGCAACCGCGTGCCGGGGCAATGGCGGATCGCCTTGCCCGATCTTGCCTCGCGGCTGGGATCGGCGCTGCTGATCGAGATCGGGGCGCCGGACGATGATCTGGTGGCCGGGCTGATCGCCGAACATGCGAGGCGCCGCGGGCTGATCCTTGGCGATGCGGTGACTGCCTATCTGCTGCCCCGCGTGGAGCGCAGCCATGCGGAAATCGAGTTGCTTGTCGAAACTATTGACCGCCTCTCTCTTGAGCGTAAGGCGCCCGTTACCATATCGCTGATACGGGATGCGCTGGAGGAGCGAACGGGGCAGTTCCAGCCGCGCTTGCTTTGACTGGCGGAAAGAGAGAGAACCCACGGCATGTTCAAGGGCCTGATTGCCTATCTCGACTCGATCAGGGCGCGCGATCCGGCGCCCCGGTCGCGCTGGGAAATCCTTCTCTATCCGGGATTGTGGGCCGTGGGCTTCCACCGCGTGGCGCACTGGCTGTTCGAGGCGCGGCTGTTCTTTCTCGCGCGGCTCGTCAATCACTTTGCCCGCTTTGTCACCGCCATCGATATCCATCCGGGTGCAAGGATCGGCAAGCACCTGTTCATCGACCACGGCTTTACCGTGATCGGCGAGACGGCCGAGATCGGCGACAACGTGACGATCTACCAGTGCGTGACGCTGGGCGGGACCAATCCGGCCAACGGTGTGCCGGGCAAGCGCCACCCCACGCTGTGCGACAACACGATCATCGGATCGGGCGCGCAGATCCTCGGGCCGATCACGGTGGGGCCGCGTGCGCGCGTGGGGGCCAATGCGGTCGTGACCGACGACGTGCCGGAAGGGGCCACGATGATCGGCCTCAAGGCGCGTTCCACGCTGGTTCCGGCAGAGACGTGGCTCAAGGAGTTCATCCCCTATGGCACGCCCTGCAAGGAGCCGTGCGAGCCGAACGGCGGAACGCGGATCGATGAACTGGAAGCCGAGATTGCCGCCCTCAAGGCGCAGGTTGCAGCGCTGATCGCGGCGCAGACCGGAACCGAGGCTCCCGCGCCCGGACCCGGCACGGTCGGCAGGAGGACACGCCGCTGAGCGTGGGCGGGCCAGATGCCGGGATTTCCGGCACGGTCGTGCCCTTTCCTCATGTGCGCACGGGCGTGCAGGTGGGCTTTGACCGCGGTGAACTGCTGAAGATTCTCGATCTGTACGGGCGCATGGTCGCCGCCGGCCTGTGGCGCGACTATGCAATGGATTTCGGCAGGGACGCCGCCGTGTTTGCCGCGTTCCGCCGCACGGCCGAACGGCCCACCGCGCGTATCGAGAAGCGCCCGGCACTGCGGGCGCGGCAGGGCATGTGGGCGCTGTTCGGCGAGGCCGGGCAGGTGCTCAAGCGGGGACACGACCTGGCAGGCGTGCTTTCGCCGCTTGAGCGCAAGCTCTTGAAGGTTGTGGACGATTAGGACTTGGGCTGGATGAGAAAGTTCATCCAGCAACTGGCCAGCGGCTTCGTCCGGTCCGATTGCCAGGCTTCGGCGCGGACGTTGGCGATGCGGCGACCGGCACGAATCACCTCTCCCCTCGCGAAGGTTTCCACCGTCAATCCGCCGCGCAGGTATTCCACCGAGATGTTTACCGGCTTGATCCGAACCTTCGCGTCTTCCTCGGCAAGTTCGGCATGAAGCGCCATGATCGCGGCGATTTCGAGAAGGCCCGCAATGGCCCCGCCATGGAGATAGCCGGGGCGTCCCGTGGCCCGGTCGGACTGGTCCATCGCCAGCAGCGGAGCGCCATCGAGCTGGCCGTCGATGCGCATGCCCATGGCGCGGGCATAGGGCGGCAGCCGGTCTGAAAGCACGCTCATGCCGCTTCTCCCTTTGAGGTGGCCCACGATTCAGGATCGACCTGAATGAAGATGCCTGCGGCATGGGCTACCGGATCGGCAATGTCGCCATCGTGGGCCAGCCCCCGGACGAAGGCCATCGAGCGTTTGAGGCGGTAGCACTCAGCCCAGGCGAAGACGGTCTTGCCGGGGGTGGCGGCGCGCACGTAATCCACCCTGAGATCGAGTGTGACTTGCGGGTGAAAGCGCCCGCGCAGCGCCCAGACCGACATCGAGGTGGCATTGTCGAGCATCGAGACGATCGGGCCTGAGGCCAAAACGCCAGTTTCGGGATCGCCCACCAGATCCTCGCGCCAGGGCAGGGCCAGTTCGATCCAGTTATCCCCGTGGCTGCGATACTCCATCCCCAGAAAGCCGGTGTGCCCGAACTGGCGCATGTAGTGGTTGAAAAGTGCCGGGTTGAAGGGCGTGTCCGGCGGGATGATCGGGCGGCCGCCCATGCTTTCCGGGGTCTTGGTCATGGGTCATCCCTGCCGCAGCGGCGCCCGGATTACAAGCGGTTCAAGCGCTCGATTAAATCGGGGCGGCTCAGAATGCGCTGCCCGCCAGAGCATCGATCGCGCCTTGCAGGATCAGCGCTGCCGCGTGGGAATCGATGCGCGTGGCGCGCTTGGCGCGGCTGAAATCCTGTTCGATCATCGCGCGTTCGGCGGCCTGCGTGGTCCAGCGCTCGTCCCACAGCAGGATCGGCAGGCCAAGGTCGGCAAGGTTGCGCGCCATGGCGCGCGCGCCCTGCGAGCGCGGACTTTCCGATCCGTCCATGTTGAGCGGCAGGCCGATGACCAGCCCGCGCACCTGCCGTTCGGCCACCAGCGCGGCCAGTTTTGCCTTGTCGTCGGTGAAGCGGCCGCGCTGGATGGTCTTGCCCGCGGTGGCAAAGCGCCAGTCCCGGTCGCACAAGGCAACGCCGATGGTCCTGGTGCCGGTATCCAGACCGAGCAGCACGCCGCCATCGGGCAGGGCATCGCGCATATCCAGCGCAGACTGCGTGATCATCAGGGCCTACTGCCTGCCGGAGCGCGCGGTCTGCCAGGCGGCGACGCGGCGTGCGACATCGGCGCGCAGGTTGGCCCAGAACAGCGGCACGTCATAGACATGGTAATTGTTGCCCGGCAGGACATAGGGGCCAAGATCGGGCGGATCGCCGATGAGCAGCAGGCCGGTTGCCGGATCGCAGCGCGCGGGCACGGCCGCGGGGATCATCTCGCCGCCATCAAGTTCGGCGCTGGGCTTGAGAGTGCCGAGATTGGCCGAAGCAGGAGCCGCACCGCCAACCCCGCCCGTCAGCGGATTGGTGCAGAGCACGGGGCGCGTGTCCTTGGCTTTCCCGTCAAGCGCCGGACGGCTGCGATAGGCGGCAAGGACCATTTCCGGTTCGGCCGGTTCGGCAAAGCTGGACCAAGTCATGATGCAGCCCGCGCTGTCGGGTGCGGTGCAGGCAGGAAGGCCCATGACCGGAAGATCATGTTCGACCGAGATCGGCCAGCCGACGGGATAGGCCGCGGCGATGCGTGCGGCCAGCGGGGTTCCGGCGACGCGCTCCTTCAGCAGATGCATGAGGTGCAGCGCGCCCTGACTGTGGCCCGCCAGCACGATCGGCTGATCGGCCGGAATCGACCGGAGGAAGGTATCGAATGCCTGACGCACGTCGAGATAGGCGGCATCGAGCGCCATCTGTCCTTCAGCCCTGTCGGTCAGGAATGCGCCGAAGGCCGCCTGACGGTAGCGCGGCGCCCAGACCTGCGCCTGGCCGTTGAAGGCCGATGCCATGCCGCGCAGGAAATAGCTGGCGCGCCGGTTGGAGTCCGTGTCATCCAGCGGGCCGTTCCAGTGCGCGCGCGCAAGATAGCTGGTGGGGTGGATGAAGAAGACCGCCGCAGCGCCCGGCTTCGCCGTCTCTTCGCCGGGCACCTTCGCCGGGCGCCATTGCGAAGGATCGCCTTCTCCCATGCCGGGACGCGAGAACCACATTTCCTTGTGGGTGTAGGCATCCTTCGCCAGTGGCTCAAGGCGGGTATAGGCCGTGCGCGGAACGAAGGCGAAGCGGGTCAGTTCGGCAGACCAGATGCGCAGCACGAACAGCGCCGCGATCACCAGCACGGCCAGAACGGCAATCAGGTAGAGAAACTTGCGGGCCATTGTCACTTTTCCGTCTGGGGTCGGATTTCGGTCATGCGGTTTGGGGCGGTCTTCACGGAAGGCGCCGTCACCGCTCCTGTTGCGAGGCGTCGATCCGCGCGGGACGACGGATTTCCGGGCGCAATCTGGTCCAGCCGCGCCCTTCGCGCAAGGCTGTCCACCAGGACAGCGGGTTCCAGCTTTCGCTGCCGTTGAGCGAGAAGGTGACGAATTCGGCCCGCCCGCCCACATTGGCCAGCGGCACCGGACCGCCAAGCCCGCGTTCCTCGATGCTGGCGCGGCTGTCGGCGGAATGGTCGCGGTTGTCGCCCATCAGGAAGACATGGCCCGCGGGCACCACGGTTTCCGGGTAATTGTCGAGCGGCTGATCGGTATGGTCGATCACCAGATAGCTGGCACCGTTCGGCAGCGTTTCGCGGAACACCGGCAGTTCATAGACTTCGCGCCCGTCGGCAAGGCGCGTGCGATAGCGCTCGAACATCATGTAGCAGGGGTTGCCATCGCACGACAGCCACGGGTCGGCCGGGATCTGCACGGGCGGTTCAGCCTGTTGCTGAACCAGCCTGCCGTTTAGGATGATCTGCCCGTGGATCACGGCGATGCGGTCTCCGGGCAGGGCGACCACGCGCTTGATGTAGTCCTCGTCGGTGCCGGGCGGCACCGCGATGACGATGTCGCCATATTCCGGCGTTCGCGGCAGCACCCGCCGTTCCGACCGCGGCAGGACATGGAACGATGCCGAGACCCACGACCAGCCATAGGGATACTTGGACACGATCAGCCGGTCGCCCACCAGCAGGTTGGGCATCATCGAGATCGAGGGGATGTAGAACGGCTTGGCAATGAGGCTGTGGAAGGTGACAACCGCCAGCAGCATCAGCGCAAGGCCGCGGATTTCCCCCCACCAGTCAACACCAGTGCCGGGCGGCGGCGGGGCGGGGCTGAGGGGTTGGGCCGGATCTTCGGGGGGGGTCGCAGGGTCGGTCAAGCGGGCAGCGCTCCGTCGGGAGAAGGTGCGGCAAAAGGCGATATGTGTGCAAGCACGCCCGCCATCGGTCGGGCCTCGATCACCACGAACGCCTGCGCCCAGGGGTGGTCATCGGTCAGCGTGAGGTGGACGATGGCTTCGTATCCTTCGGGCGTGATCGCCGCAAGGCGGGCCGCCGCACCGCCGGTGAGCGCCAGCGTGGGCGCACCCGAACGGGCATTGACCACGCCGATGTCCTTCATGAACACGCCCGACCGGAAACCCGTTCCCACCGCCTTGGAAAAGGCTTCCTTGGCGGCAAAGCGCTTGGCCAGGGTGCCGGCCATCGTGTGGGGACGCCGCGCCGCCTTGGCCTGCTCGACATCGGTGAACACCCGGTCGAGAAAGCGCTGCCCGAACCGCTCCACCGAATTGCGGATGCGTTCGATGTTGCACAGGTCGGAGCCGATGGCGAGGATCATCTCGGTGCCCTCAGCAAGCCGCTCTCACCGCGCGTCGTCCATCAGCTCGCGCATCCGGCGCACGGCTGCATCAAGGCCCACGAAGATCGCCTCTCCGATGAGGTAGTGCCCGATGTTCAGTTCGGCGAGCTGCGGAATGGCGGCGATGGGCTGCACGTTCGCGTAGGTGAGGCCGTGCCCGGCATGCGGCTCTATGCCGTTGCGGGCGGCAAGTGCGGCCATGTCGGCAACGCGCTTCAGTTCGACCGCGCGGGCCTCGCCTTCGGCATGGGCATATTCGCCCGTGTGCAGTTCGACGACCGGTGCGCCGAGTTTCATCGCCGCCTCGATCTGGCGCGCTTCGGGGGCGATGAACAGGCTCACGCGAATGCCCGCATCGGACAGGCGCGCGACGATGGGCGCAAGCCGGTTGTGCTGGCCCGCCGCATCCAGCCCGCCTTCGGTGGTGCGTTCCTCGCGCCGCTCCGGCACGATGCAGGCTGCGTGGGGCCTGTGGCGCAGCGCGATCTCCAGCATTTCCTCGGTGGCGGCCATCTCCAGGTTGAGCGGCAGGTTCGTCGCGGCCTGGATGCGGGCAAGGTCTTCGTCGCGGATATGGCGCCGGTCCTCGCGCAGGTGTGCGGTGATGCCATCGCCGCCCACCGCCGCCACGATCTCGGCCGCGCGGACCGGATCGGGATGGTCGCCGCCGCGCGCGTTGCGGATGGTGGCGACATGATCGATGTTGACGCCGAGGCGAAGGCGTCCGGGGCTCAGCACGCTCATCGGAAAAGCGCCGGGCATCAGGGCTGCGCCCGGCTGCCGGGCTTCACGGCAGGGGTTGCGGCCAGTTCCGGCGGCAGTTCATCGGCGGCGTAAGTGGGGAAGTTGAGCGCGACGAGCGGGAAGAACGGCACGCCGAGATCGACACTGCCTGCGGACCGGTCGACCAGCGCTGCCGCGGCTATGACCTGTCCGCCTGCCTCCTCGATCGCGCGGATCGCCTCGCGGCTGGAAAGGCCCGTCGTCACCACGTCTTCGACCATCAGCACCTTTTCGCCGGGAGCCAGCGCAAAGCCGCGGCGAAGCTCGAAAGTGCCGCCGGGGCGTTCGACGAACATGGCCTCCACGCCCAGCGCGCGGCCCATTTCGTGCCCGATGATGACGCCGCCCATGGCGGGCGAGACAACCTTCTGGATCTGCTGGCGCAGATCGCGCGGGATCTTCTGCGCCGTCGCCATTGCCAGCCGCGATGCGCGCATCGGGTCCATCAGCACCCGCGCGCATTGCAGGTAGTGCGCGCTGTGCCGCCCCGACGACAGCAGGAAATGGCCCTCAAGCAGGGCATGGCTGGCGCGGAACTCGGCTAGGATTTCATCTTCGAGCATGGGTTCTGCCTGACAGGATCGGTAATCCGCCCGCAAATGGCCCCTGCCAGCGCACGGGGCAACCCTTTTCGCACAGGCACGTTGCGAAGCGTTTCCCTTTGCCCCAAGGGGCGGCATATCCGGCCTGAAAAATATCCAAAGGGCGGGTTGAGGCTTGTGGCGGCTGCGCGTATAGGCCGGTGCGATCGAGGGACTTAGGGGAAGCGCGAAAGTGCTTTCCTGATGCAGCGCAACAAGCGCGCAAACAGGGAAAAAGCGGAAACTTTGACGATGAGTCTTGCCGATACCGCCCGCAATGCGGGCAAAGTAATCCGGGCCCTTGGCGTCGCTGGTGCGATGGCTTTCGGCACGTTGACGATGGGGGCGCCCAGCCTTGCGGCCGCCCCGGCGGCGCCCGTCGCGCAGGCGGCTGCACCGGCTGCGGCCGATTCGGCGGCGCCCGCTGCGGCGGCGTTGGCGGCCGATGCGGCGGCTCCTGCGGCCCCGGCAGCCGATGCAGGCTCCTACACCCCGATGGCACCGACCCCCGGAAAGGGGATGCCGGTCGACAAGGGCTGGACCTTCCAGGACCAGTATTCGCCGGTTGGCGAACAGGGTCTGTGGATGCATGACGTGATCCTGATGCCGATCATCGTCGCGATCTCGATCTTCGTGCTCGTGCTGCTGCTCGTCGTCATGGCCCGCTTCAACAAGCGCGCCAACCCGGTCGCCTCGAAGACCAGCCACAACACCCTGATCGAGGTGGTCTGGACGCTGATCCCGGTGCTGATCCTCGTGGTCATCGCGGTGCCCTCGATCCGGCTGCTCGCCCAGCAGTATGAGCCTGCGCCCAAGGGCGCGCTGACGGTGAAGGTCACGGGCTACCAGTGGTATTGGGGCTACACCTATCCGGACAACGGCGGCTTCGAAGTCATTTCGAACATGCTGCCAGACGAAGAGGCGGTGAAGCGCGGCGAACCCGGCCAGCTTGCGGTGGATAACCGCATGGTCGTGCCCGCCGGCGAGCCGATCCGCATCCAGACGATCGGTTCGGACGTCATCCACGCCTTCGCGGTTCCCTCGCTGTGGTTCAAGCTTGATGCCGTGCCCGGCCGGATCAACGAGAAGATGCTCTTCATCAAGGAGCCGGGCGTCTATTACGGCCAGTGCTCCGAACTGTGCGGCGCCCGTCATGGCTACATGCCGATCGCCATCGAAGCGCTGCCGCGCGACAAGTTCGAGGCGTGGGTGAAGACCCAGCCGGGTGGCACCGTCGGCGGTGCGGCGGAAACCGCCGCTGCCGCCCCGGCCGCTCCCGCCGCCTGACGCGACGTTCATGGACAAGGTTTGAACGAAATGGCTTCCATTCCCGCAACCGAAGGCTTCGATGCGCACGATCATGCGCACGACCACGATCATGACCACAAGCCGGGCTTCTTCGCCCGCTGGTTCATGTCCACCAACCACAAGGACATCGGCACGCTCTACCTGATCTTCGCGATCTTCGCGGGGGTCGTTGGCGGCGCGGTTTCCGGCATGATGCGTGCCGAACTGGCGCAGCCGGGCATCCAGTATCTCGGCTATTTCGCCGAGCTTCTGGGCACGGCCAACCCCAGCTTCGACCAGCAGCTTCACCTGT